>NZ_JBEXXC010000004.1:0-650596 GCF_040630175.1 Nocardia sp. NPDC005825 | reverse complement strand
TTCCCTTTCTTTGGGGGTGGGGGGGGCGGCCGCCGCTGTCGTTGTTGTCGGTTTTCTTTGTTTTTTATTCCCCCCGCGGGGGGGGGGGGGGGGGGCCCCCCCCCCCCCGCCCACCTCGTTCAGTTCTCTCAACGCTCGCGAATCGTCCGCCGCACGCGAATCACCTGTCGAAGCGCCCGTTTTCGAGGCCGGCGGTGAACGACGACCACTCCGCGGCGCCGAACACCAGCGCCGGCCCCTGCGGATTCTTGCTGTCCCGCACACCGACCCGGCCCGCGGGCAGGAACGCCACTTCGACGCATTCCTTACCGGCCCCGCTGCGGCTGCTCTTGAACCAGCGGGCCCCGGAAAGCTCCACACTCATGCCGAATACTCCTTCGCCACCTGCCGCAGCAGGCTTCTGCTGTCCTGGACGTCCAACGCGCAGCGTTCCAGGCCCTCCTGGGCCCGGCGATAACGCTGAACGTCGCCCTGTCTCTCGAGATACAGATCGCCGGTGAACCCCTCCACGTAGACCACCGGGGGCTCCACCGGCTGCCCCTTGCTGTCGGATCCGAACTCCAGGATCACGAACGGGCCGGTCGAAAGTCCCAGGGGGACACCGGCGGCGAAGGGCAGGATACGCAGGACGACATTGGACCGGGTACTCAGTTCCGCCAAGTGCCGCACCTGCGCCGCCATCACCCTTGCACCTCCCACCAGGCGGCGCAATACCGATTCGTGCAACACCATGGCGATGGCCGCCGGGTGCATACGCCGGGTGATCATGGCCTGGCGCTGCATGCGCAGCTGAACGCGCCGATCCACCTCGGCCGCCGTCTCTTCCGGGTATCCGAGCCGGTTCAGGGCCCTTGCGTAGTCGGAGGTCTGCAGCAGGCCGGGCACCAATTCCGATTGGTAGCAGGACAACTGCTGCGCGGATGCCTCCAAACCCACGTAGACGTCGAAGTTCTCGGGAATCAGGTCGCCGTAGGAGTGCCACCAGCTCTTGACGGCCGCCTGTTGCGCCAAACCCTTGAGTCCGTCGGCGATCTGGACGGGGATCCCGTAGATCCGGCACAGCTCCTGGATGTCGATGGTGCGGATGCGGTCCGCGTTGCCCTTCTCCAGCCGCTGCAGGGTGCTGGCGCCCCACTCCATCAGCTTGGCGGCCTCGGCGATGGTCAATCCTGCCTGGATACGCCAGTCCCGTAGGTAGCGGCCGAGCTGACGGCGCGGCAGGGTGGATGACGCGGGACCTTCTGACACAACACGCTCCATTCGCGTTCGCGGGCATGGATCGGGGGACGCGAAGTTCGTCCACTATGGAGAATCGTCCTCTCCCAAGTGGATTCGCTGCTGGGAATTCGCGCAATTTTGCGTTCTCCTTGTCGAAATTCGCCCGCTTGGCGTCTGCTCGTGGTGTGCTAGATGTGTGCCCGGAGCGGTGTAGCTAGGCCCCTTTCCTTTCCTGAACCTCCGGGCACTTCAGGAACCAGCGGGAACGAGGAGTGGTCTGGACATGCAACTGACGTCCCTCAATTTGCACATCGCCGTTTTGTCGCGCTGCCGCCGGGATCCGGGGGTGATGACCGCCGAACAGGCGCACGCAGCAATGCAATTGCACCTCGATTGCACCGTGCAGACCTGCAAGGTGCGTCGACGAGCCCGGGCCACCCTGGTGGAGGAGGGACGGTGCGTGCTCGACGAGCGCGCGTTGCCATGACGGCCGTCGATCCGGCGCACTCGGGCATCGACCGGGTCGTATATCGGCTGTTGTGGCTGGTGCTCGACGCCCGTTCCACGCGCTATCGCACCCGGAAGATTTCGCGGCCCGGGACATACCGGGGAAGGCCCCCGGCCGCGATGAACGCTGCAGCACAGCGCTTTCGAACGCCCCGCGCCTAACCTCCGGGCAGCGGCGGTGTGGTCCCCACCGCGTGCAGCAGCGCGGTTCGGCCCGTTCGTTCCACAGACGGCGGGCGGGCCGAACCGCACCCAACCCTCGGCGTGACGCTTACCCTGGAATCCATCGCACTGTGCGCCCGGGGTGGAGGGGAACACCGTTGTTGGCCTTCGAAGAGCCGGATATTCCGGTATGTCGGACTGCGTCGCTGGCGGATCTCGACGCCATTCGCGCGCTCGAGGTGGTCGAGTTCGAGCATCTCGCGTATCCGTATTTCGTTCTGCGGCAGTTGTTCGAATTACACGGAGCAAACTGGACGGTTGCTGAAGATGCGGGGGCGGTGTGCGGCTATGTCCTCACCGCCGTCGACGGCGACAGCACGGCGTGGTTCCTCGGCTTCGCCGTGGCTTCCGCGTGCCGCGGTCGCGGTTTCGGCCGAGTCCTGCTGGAAGCCGCACTGGCCCAATGCCGCAAGGTCCACGCCGAACAGGTCTACGTGACCGTGAAGCCGGGCAATCGCACCGCCTACCACCTGTACAAGGAGGTCGGGTTCGCCTGGGCGGACCACGAGCCCACCTACTTCGGCGCCGACGAGCCCCGAGATGTGCTGGTGCACAGGATCTATCATTGATCATGCTCGAGAGAAGCGCGCCGTCGTCACCCTTCGTGGCCGATATGAGCATGCGGATCGAGCGCCACGCCGACGCCTACGGCGAGAGCGTCACCGAATTCCTGGCCCAGCCGCACGGATTGCGCCGGCGCGCCACCGAACAACCCCTGCTGGATCTGTTCACCCGGCACACCGAGGCGGTGGTCGCCACCTACGATCCGCCCGGAATCCGTCGGGCCGGTGACAGTCTCGTCTTCGGTCACGTCTACGCGCCCGCGCTGCGCCGCCCGGCCGGGCCGGATCCGCAGGCCGTGCCGGTCAACCAGCTGCTCGCGGCGCTCATCGCCGCAGAGGTCGAGTTCCGGGGTCCGCTCCGGCTGAGCCGTACCCAGAATCGGCTGCTCGCCGAGGCGTACGAACGGCTGGGCCGTCCGCTGGTACAGGCCGGACTACCCGGCCATGCCGCCCTGGCCTATCGGCGCGCGGGCAGTCTGTACCGCATCGACGAGGACACCGACGCCGAGGACCGCTGCGGTCTCGCGCTGGCCCGCGCCCGGCGGCAGGCGCAGCCGCAGGCCTGGCGGCGGCTCGGCGGCCTGGTCCCGGATCTGGTCTGCGGCTACGGGTATCGGCCGTTCCGGATGCTGTGGTTCGTGGTGTTCCAGCTCCTGGTCTTCACCGGCGCGGTGGCGTTGCGCGCGGAGCAGCCGGTGGCCGTGACCGTGTACCAGGTGCTGATGAACTATCTGAACCCGCTGGGTATCGGCGACACCGATCACCTGCGGGTGGGCGGCCGCGCGGTGTTCGTCACCGAGGCGTACACCGGCGCGGTCACCATGTCGGTGTTCTTCGCCCTCTTGGTGCGTCGCTGGTTCCGGCTCTGAGAACAGCCATCACCACTGCACCGTGCTGATCTTGGAGCTGCGCAGCGCCTCCAGGGTGGCCACCGCCAGCCGGTCCCGCAGGTGCCCGACCTGCGCGGTCCACTGCCGGGTGAAGCCGGGATCGGATTCCAGCCGGGTCCACAGTTCGCGCAGCCGGGGCGGGGTGTGCGCGCCCGGCATCCACAGGTGCACCAGCTGTTCGAGCAGGGGAGCCAGTTCTCCGGTGGGATCCCGCTCGAGCACGGGACGATTCGCGCCCGACAGCGCCGCGGCGAGGGTGGACAGCAGCCAGTCGTGGACGGCGAGGTCTTCGCAGAAGCGCTGCACCCCGGCCAGATCCCGGACGGTCGGCACCATGATCCGGACCGATCGGGTGTTCTCGTCCTCCAGCCGGAAGGCGAACAGCGTCCGCCCCCGGGCGCTCCCGTCCACCGGCGGCGCCACCCGGGCGGCCCAGCGCAGCCGGGTCACCCCGGAGTGCACCGGCGGGTCCTGGTCCAGCCGTGGATCGGTGCGCACCCGGGTGAGCAGTCGTTCGCTGATCGAGCCGAGGTCGAGGGTGGTGGCGCTGGACGCCTCCAGGAAGCCCTCGGTGAGGTCGACCGCCGTGGCGGTGTCGTCGCCGATGCGGTGCACCAGTTCGACGGTCCCGACCCGGTTCAGATAGTGCGACCAGGGCCGCCGGTTCTGATTGACCGCCCGCACCACACCGGAGCAGGCCGAACTCTGGATCACCCGGCCGCCCACCAGCACGGCGTGCGCGGCGACCGTGCCGATGGCCCGGCTGTCGGACCGCGAGACCGTCGCCAGCCGGCAGTCCACGCCCACCGGTGTGGTCGGCGAGATGGCCAGCGCCAGTGGGCGTTCCCGCATCAGAACCCGCTGCCCGGGCAGCAGCGCGAGCAGCGCCGTCGCCTCCCGCGCCGCCAATCCCCCCGCGTTCGGCAGCAGCGCCGTGCGCACCTCCCCCAGCAGGACCAGCGGATCGCTCATACGACGGCCACCTCAGACGTCACCGAGGAACAGATGGTTCAACCGGCGGGTGGCCTGACGCGGCACCTCGACCGGAATCCGTTCGCCCGCACCGCGTTCGGCGAGCTTGGCGTGTACGTCGTCGTCGAGTTGCAGGTGGTCCAGGATCACCCGCACCGCGTGCTCGATGCCCAGGTAGCTGTAGGGCAGCACCGACAGCGCCCGATAGGCGGCGAACGGTTTGGCCTGCGGATTCAGCTGCACCACCGCGGGCAGCCGCGACCACTCCTCGGGCCACGGGTCGTCCCACGCCACCGGGGCGGCGACCATGGCGCCCTCGTCGCGAATCAGCCCCAGCCGCAACAACTGCCAGATGGAGGCGAGGAACGGGCAGGACCAGAGGATGCGCTCCTCCTGCTGTCCGGCCACCTCCTCGAGCTGCCGGCTCCACAGCTGCACGTCCAGGAAGATGGAGTGGTTGCGCGCCCCGAACTCCTCGGGCGGCCGGTATCGCGCGATCCGCATGGCCTGGCCGGCATCGTATTCCGAGGAGCGGCGGCCGTTGCACAGCCAGCCGGATTCGACGGTGGGCGGGCGCCGGCCGGTGCTGTCGCGTTCGGGCTCGGCGACGATGCGCGCCGCCATCATCTCGGCCAGCCGCACCGGTTCGCCCACGGGTTCGCCGTCCAGGAACGACGGCACCTCCGCGCATCCGGCCTCGCGGGCCAGGTAGTCGATGCGGACCTCGCATTCCTCCGCGGCGGTCAGCAGTTTCTCGAGCACGTGCCGGGGGTCGGCGACGCGGCGGGCGTCGCGGCCGCGGCCCGGGGTGCGGCCCCAGAAGTAGTCGTCGACCAGGAAGCAGGTGCTGACCCGGGCGCCCGGCCCGAATTCCTTTTCGGCGGCGGCGATCTGGGTCTCGACGATGGGCGCGACCTTGCGCAGTTGCGCGCGGATCCGGTCGACCCCGTTCACCAGCTCGTCCATGTAGAAGTGCCCGACCTCGATGGACAGGTGCGAGAGCGGCTGCCCGGCCACGCGATTGCGTTCACCGGCCTCGCTGTAATCGGTCGCGGAGCTCATCTGCGTACCTCCACCTGTTCCCAGACGGCGTCGTTCATGAGTTTCTCGGTGAGCGTGCGGAACGCGTCCACGGTCTCGGCATTGGCGACGTGGGCGGCGACATCCACATCCAGGATCACCTGCTCCCGGCATTGCAGCATCGGTTCCACCGGGGTCTGGCCCAGTATCCCGCTCGGACCCATTCCGTGCCGGTTGGCCGCGCGGGTCAGGGTGTTGTGTTGTTCCTGGAGCCAGGCGGCCTGGGCCGGACGCAGCCCGGCGGTGCGGTTCAGTTCGGGGACCGCGATGCGGACGAAGCGCAGCGAGTTCAGCAGTCCGGTGCGGTCGTGTCCCCACGCCTCCCCGGTGGCCAGCACCCCGTGGTCGTCGTGCACCAGGCCGCGGGCGGCGGCGATGTGCTGGCGGGTCCAGCGATGGAAGATGAGCCACCGGCACACCGCGCGCGACAACTGCGACTGTTTGGTCGCGCTGAGCGCGAGCGCCAGGGCGATGGAGCGGCCCGCGCTCAGATCCACGAACGTCACGTCGAATTCCTGCTCGCAGGTGGCGAACAGGGCGGCGCAGCGGTCGATCATGCGCTCGTCGAGGGTGGTGAACTCGGAGCCGCCGAGATCGCCGGGGAACAGCACCAGGCGGCCCGAGGGATGCCGGGACCGGCTCAGTTCCATGCGGTCGGTCTCCGAACGCACGCTCAGCCGGGCGGGGGAGCCGTTCTCGTCGAGCAGGTACGCGTGCAGGCCGGTGCCGTCGCGCACCCCGTTGTCGATGCGACTGATCTCGAAAGTGCCACCCGCGGTGGGCGATCCGAAATCGAAGTCCAGATAGGCGACCTTGTGGCCCTTCATGCTCAGCCAGTACGCCATATTGCAGCTGGTGACCGAGCGGCCGGTGCCGCCCTTGTCGGACGCGGAGAACACGAGCACGGTCATTCGCTCCTGGTGGCGTCGAGCCGGGCGTAGGCGAGTTCGTCCAGCTCCATGAGGGCCTGCGAGGCCAGACTGACGGCGGTGCCCGGGCGCTCGTCGATGAGTGTGCGGGCCCGTTCCAAGCGTTGTTCGGCCAGCGCCAGAGCGGTGCGGCCCGCGGAGACGTCGGTTTCGCTGAGCTCCAGCATCTCCCGGTTGAGCAGGTGTTCGGCCTCGGTGAGCAGTTCCATCGCGCGGGTCACCGAGTTCGGCGCGCGCAGCGGCGGTTCCCGGTACATGCGGGCGGCGGTCACCATGCACTCGACCACGCGCTCGGTGAGATACCAGGACGGCAGATGCGAATCGCTGCCGCCGAAGATCCGGCTGGGGTCGTCCCAGAGGCCGGTGGCCGGTCCCTCGCGGAAGGCGCGCAGATCGAGGTGGTCCATGGTGGCCTGGGCCAGTGCCATCAGCTGATCCCGGGTCTCGATGGTGCCGGAGAGCCGGGCCGCCTGCAGGGTGCGCTTCAAAAGCACCGTGGCGTAATCGGATACGGTCCACAGCAGCAGCGGGCCGTCCAGCTCCTCGCTGCCCAGCAGGCGCAGGCTCACGCCCGGGGTGTGCATGGTGCGGGCCGGGTCCCCGGCGGTGAAGCGGCGGATGATGCGGCCGCGGCGGGCCAGTTCGTCGAAGATGGTGGCGGCGCGATCCAGGTCGTCGTCATTGGCTTCGCGGTTGAGCAGATCCTGCATGAGCACCGCGGACACGATGAGACTGAAGTAGTCGGACTCCTCGCCGTCGGAGGTGCGCCACGGAATGTCCTCCAGCGGCCAGCGGCCATTGCCGAAGCGCGCCACCGCCGCCCAGTACCGCTGGGCCAGATCCCAGCGCAGCTGCAGCGCCTCGGCCAGGCGGCGCTGCTCGGTATCGAGCAGGTCGAGTTCGCGGGTGCGCTGCGAGGTGAGGTCGTTGATGCCGTCCAGCGCCACCACGGTGAAATGCAGGTAGGGCCGGGCGACGGCGTGGCCGCGCTGCTGCGCGATGGGCAGGTCCACGAAGTCGATGTCGGCGGCCTTGCGAACGATGGCCCAGCTCCAGCCGCATTCGAACAGCATGTCCGAGCTGTCCAGGTCGACGCCCTCGATCTGGCTCAGCGTGGCGTCGTTGCGTAGTCGGATCCGCACCCGGTCCAGGCGGTCCCGTACGGCCCGCACGACCGCGTCGGTGGAACCGCCCGTCTGATTCAGCATCGACAGCATGGCCTGGCCGGCCGGGGATTTGGGCGTCACCGTGTTCACCACGAAACTGCGGATCAGCCCCACCATGGCGGCGGTCAGACGGGTATTGATGTGGGCGTCCAGGCGGTCGATGCGCGGGCCCAGGTCGATGGCGAGCCGGTTCCGCCGGCCCACCGCCAGCGCCGACACCGGACCGCTGAAGCCGCGCAGGAACTTCAGGGCGGCCAGGCACAGGGTCAGCGACATCGAATAGGAGTCGACGACCTCGAGCGCGTGCTGTTCCGCGGTGGGCTCGGCGCCGTCCGAGGAGGCCAGGTAGCTGCCCGCGGCGAAGTTCGGCAGTTCCTTGCCGGTGCCCGGATCGTGGTCGGTGTGCCGTTCGACGTACTGCTCGAGCAGCCACACCACCCGCTCGCCGATCCGCAGGCCGTCATCGCCCAGCGGGGACAGCACCGCGAGGATGTCCTTGGCGATCTCGTCGGGCGTCTCCAGCCCGAACCCGTCGATCTCGGTGGCCGGATACAGCAGGCACAGCAGCTGTTCGGCGTCGCTGATCGAGTTGGAGCCGTTGCGGCCGCCCCAGACCCAGGCCTCGTCCTGGTAGCACGCGGTCAGCAGCGACCGCCAGACTCCGAGGATCTGCTCCCGTGGCTTGATTCTCATCGACGCCGTCCCCTGCCCTGTCGTGGCCAGCCTCGCCGTCATCGCAATGTACGAGCGCGGCACAAACTATCATGCGCCGACGCCGCGCACCGGGTGGAAAGCGGGCTCGAAATCGCGTCGCGCACAGCGCAATATCGGACATCACACAATATCGGGCAAGTCGGGCGTGGGGTGGCGCGCGCACCCGCACCGGGCCGGTAGCGTCGCCCGACATGGACCGGACGGCCCGCCGCGCCACAGCCGGCACCAGGCACGCCGCGGTCGGCTACGCGCTGCTGCTGCCCAGCCTGCTCGGGGTCGGCTGCTTCCTGCTGCTGCCGATCGCGGTGGTGCTGTGGCTCAGCCTGCACAGCTGGAATCTGCTGGGGCCCATACGCTTCACCGGGTGGGACAACTGGCGATCAGTGCTCACCGACCGGCAATTCGGACATTCCATCCTGGTGACGCTGGCATTGACGGCGCTGGTGGTGCCCGTGCAGACGGTGTTGGGATTCACGGTGGCCGCGCTGCTGGCCCGCCGCGGGCGGGCCGGGACAGTGCTGCGGGTGGTGTACGCGCTGCCGTGGATGTGCGCGCCCGTGGCCGTGGGCGTGGTGTGGCAGTGGATCTTCGCGCCGACCGGTGGGGCGCTGAACGCCCTGCTCGGCCGGCGGGTGGAGTGGTTGAGCTCGCCGAGCCTGGCGCTGCCCGCCGTCGCCTCGGTCATCGTATGGATGAATGTTGGATATGTGGCTTTGTTCTTCGTGGCCGGGATTCGGGCCATACCGCCCGAGATCCTCGACGCGGGCGCCTTGGACGGGGCCGTCGGGTGGCGGCGGGTGCGCTGGCTGATCCTGCCGCTGTTGCGGCCGACCATGTTCTTCGTGCTGGTCACCGGGGTGCTCAGCGTTTTCCAGACCTTCGACGCGGTGTACGCGCTGACCAAGGGCGGGCCGGGACATCACACGGATGTCGTTGCCATGCGGATCTATTCGGAGGCGTTCGACGCCGCGCATCCGGGGCGGGCCGCGGTCATGGCGGTGGTGGTGTTCGCGGTGATGTTCGTGATCACGGTGGCGCAGCACCGGTACTTCCGGAATCGGACCAGCTATGAGTACTGACCGGCGGGCCATGGCGCGGACGGTCGCCGCGTACGGGGTATTGATTATCGGCGCGCTGGTGACGGTCGCACCCTTGGTGTTGAGCGCCATGACGGCATTGAAGACACCGAAGCAGTTCGCGGCGGAATCCGCCTTGGCCACACCGGATCCAGTGACTGTGGATAACTTCCGCACCGTCCTGGATCAGGGGCTCGGCCGGGCAGTCGCGGTCACCGCACTGATGACGGTGTGCATAACCTGTGGACAACTCGTGACGTCGATCATGGCGGCATACGCGTTCGCGCGCACCAGGTTTCCCGGACGGGACGTGCTGTTCTGGGTGTACCTCGGGACCATGATGGTGCCCAGCGCGGTCACCCTCGTACCGCTGTACCTGATGTTCGCGAAACTGGGGTGGCTCAACACCTTCTGGGCGTTGGTGCTGCCGTTCCTGTTCGGGTCGCCGTACGCGATCTTCCTGCTGCGCCAGTACTTCCTGGCCATTCCGGGGGAGATCATCGACGCGGCGCGGGTCGACGGCGCGAACACTCTCGACATCCTGTTCGGCGTGGTGGTGCCGATGAGCCGGCCGATTCTGGCCACCCTCGCCGTCATCACCGTGGTCTCGCAGTGGAACAGCTTCATGTGGCCGTTGGTCGCCGCGTCCGGGGCGAAGTGGCAGGTGCTGACCGTGGCGACGGCCACTATGCAGACCCGGTACAACGCGCAGTGGACGCTGATCATGGCCGCCACCACGCTGGCCATCGCGCCGCTGGTGCTGCTGTTCGTGGTCTTCCAGCGGCAGGTACTGCGATCCGTCGCGGTGACGGGACTCAAATGAGGAGCCTCCGCGTGAAGGATTCGACCCGGACGGTCCTCGGGATCATCGTGGTCGCGGTGCTGCTGGTGAGCGCGGCGTTGTGGCTCGGGCGCGACGCGGAGAGCGGCGGGCGGACGGTGGTGCGGCTGCGGATCTGGGACCAGAGTTTCGTCACCGCCTACCGGGCCTCGCTGGACGAGTTCCAGCGCGCCAACCCGGATGTCGAGGTACGAATAACGTTGGTGCCGTGGGCGTCCTACGCGCAGAAACTGCGGCTGGACGTGGCGGGCGGGATCGCCGACGACCTGTTCTGGACCAACCTCTACGAGGACTACGCCGACAGCGGTCACCTGATGGATATCGGTGCCGTGCTGGGGCCGGAGGCCGCGCACGGCTGGGATCCCCAGGCCGTCACGCAGTTCACCCGGAACGGGACGCTCTGGGCGGTACCGCAATTCGTGGACGGCGGTACCGCGGTCTACGTCAATCGGGACCTGCTCGGGCGGGCCGGAGTGGATCCGGGTGAGCTGGCCGGGCTGCGGTGGAATCCGGATCCGGGGCAGGACACCTTCCGTCCCGTCCTGCGGCGACTGGCCGCGGTCTCGGCGTGGCCGTACAACGCCGCCAACGACTTTCAATCGATCTCACTGCCGTATCTGGGCTCGGCGGGCGGGCAGTTCCAGCGGGACGGGCGGTTCTCGTTCGACTCTCCGCAGGGGCGCGACGCCTACGGATACACCGTGGGTCTGGTGGCCGACCGGCTGTCACCCTCGGCCGCCGACACCAATACCAGCGGCGACTTCGCCAAGAACGCCTTCGTGCAGGGCCGCATGGCGTTGTTCCAGTCCGGCACCTTCAATCTGGCGACCATCGCGCAGAACGCCGGATTCCCTTGGGGATTGGCCATGATTCCCGAGGGACCGGGCGGTCGGGTCAGCGCCAACAATGCCATCGGTGTCGCGGGCAATGCCGCCACCGCGCATCCGGACGCGGTGCGTCGCGTTCTGGCGTGGCTGGGGAGCGCCGCCGGCAACCGCTACCTCGGCTTGGACGGGAACACGATTCCGGCGGTGGTGTCGGAGCAGCGGGTATATCGCGACTTCTGGGCGCGCCACGGCGTGGACGTGTCGCCGTTCTTCGACGTGCTGCGCGGCCGGGCGATCAGCGCCGGTGGTGGGCCCGGATTCCCGGCAGCCCTGCAAGCGGTCACGCCGATCTTCGATGAGATGTACCTGGGCCGTATCCCGGTGCCCGAGGCCCTGACCCGCGCGCAGCAGGCGGCGGAGTCCGCGGCCACACAGCGGTGATCAGCGTTCAGATGCGGCTGTGATCGGTGTAGGGCGTGCGCGGACCGAACTTCGGCTTGTGCGCGAAACCGGCCAGTCCGAGCAGCCGCACCGCCCGATACCGGTGCGGGCGTAGCGGTTCCAGGTAGTCGACCATGGCGTCGTCGTCGATCGGCTCGCCCAGCAGGGTCCAGCCGACCGTGGCGGCGAGATGGAAATCGCCCACCGACAAGGCATCCGGATCGCCGAAGGCGCGCTGCGCGATCTCGGCGGCGGTCCAGATTCCGATTCCCGGCACCGTGCGCAGCCGGTGCGCGGCGTCGGCGTGGCTCAGGGTGGCGGCCTGCTCCAGCTTCGGCGCGATCCGGGCCGCCAGCACAATGGTCTTCGAGCGCTGCGGCCCGACATTGGCGCGGTGGTAGACCCACGACGGGATGTGCCGCCAGGTCTCGGCATCCGGCATGACGCGCAGGCCGTCCGGCGCGGGTCCGGGCGCGGGAGTCCCGTAGCGCCACACCAGTTTCCGCCAGGAGTCGTGGGCGGTCTTGGTGTGCACCTTCTGTTCCAGCACCGTGGGGACCAGCGCCTCCCACACCAGGCCCGTCCGCAGCATCCGCAGGCCCGGATTGCGGCGGTGCGCCTCGACGATCTTGGGATGCTCGGGGGCGAAGTCGCTGACGTCCTCGTCCAGGCACAGCATGCGCGGCAGCTGCTCGAGGAATTCCTCGCTGCCCGGACCCCAGGCACGGGCGTCGACGGTGTGCCGATCGCGCTGCCGCAGCCGGTAGGTCACCTCACCGGACGGCATCCGCGAGGCGTGCCAGTGCGAGCCGTCGGGGGTCTCGCGGTGACAGGGGTCGCCGAACCCACGCCGCAGCGGGGAGATGGTGGCGGCCAGATCCAGGGGCCGGTCCGAGCTCAGTGCGCGGCTGCCCGCCGCGGTGACAGCCACCGGCCCGCGAGCGGGCTGGGCGGGCGGCGCGGAAGTCACCGCGTCATTCTAGGGACGCCTCATCCGTCCAGCAGGAACTGGGCGAGATGGCGGGCGGAACGCCCGGTCAGCTCGGCGGCCTGGGTGCGGCAGGAGAAGCCGTCGGCGAGCAGGATCGCGTGCGCCGGCGCGGTGCGCAGGGCCGGGAGCAGGCCGCGCTCGGCGACCGCGACCGACACGTCGTAGTGGCCGCGCTGCATGCCGAAGTTGCCCGCGAGCCCGCAGCAGCCGGTGACCTCGAGCACCTGCGCGCCGGTGCGGTCCAGGATCCTGCGGTCGGCGGCGAAACCGAACACGGCGTGTTGATGGCAGTGCGGCTGCACCAGCACCGTGCGGCCGGTGCGGTCCGGAGGCCGCCAGCCGGGCTGGGTCTCGAGGAACTCGGCGAGGGTGTGCACCGCGGCCGCGACGGCGGCGGCGCGTGGATCGTCCGGGAGCAGCCGGGGCAGGTCGTCGCGAAGGGCGGCGGTGCAGGACGGCTCCATGCCGACGACCACGCCGCCGGATCGGACGTGGGCGGCGAGCGCGTCGACGGTGGCGCGCAGTCGCTTTCGCGCGCCGTCCAATTGGCCGGTGCTGATCCAGGTCAGACCGCAGCAGACGTGGCGGTCCGGGATGTGCACGTGATGGCCCAGCGATTCGATCAATTCGACCGTGGCGGTGGCTATCTCGGGGTCGAAGGCGTCCGTGAAGGTATCCGTCCACAGCAGAACGCCCGGCCCGTCCTTCCCGGATGCCGAAGGACGCCAGGACCGGCGGAAGCTCTTCTTCGCCAGGGTCGGCACCGTGCGGCGGGAATCCATTCCGGCCGCACGCAATCCGAGTTTCCGCAGCGGACCGGCACCGCTGAGCCGGTTGACCAGGCCGGGCAGCCGCGACGCCGCGGTGAGCCAGCGCGGCAGCTGGCCGAGGGTGTAGTGATCGATCGGGCGGGGCCTGCCTCGATAGCGGCGATACAGCGTCTCCGACTTGTAGGTGGCCATGTCGATCCCGGCCGGACACTCGGAATGGCAGGCCTTGCAGGACAAACACAGGTCCAAGGACTCCGCGACGGCCTCCGACCGCCAATCCAGCGCGCCCCGGACGACATCCTGGAGAACTCGGGCGCGGCCGCGGGTGCTGTCCTTCTCGTCGGCGGTCGCCAGATACGACGGGCACATGACACCGCCGGGGGTGTCCGCGCGGCACTTGCCGATACCGACACAGCGGTGCACCGCGGTGGCCAGATCGCCGTCGGCCGGGAAGGAGAATCCACCCGTGGTGGGCAATGGGCGCAGACCCGCCAGGCGCAGGTCGGCGTCGAGCGGGCGGGGATGGACGAGGACACCGGGATTCAGGACGGCGTCCGGGTCGAACAGCGCCTTGAAGCCCGCGAAGGCGTCGAGCGCGTCCTGGGAGTACATGAGCCGCAACAGATCCGAGCGGGCACGGCCGTCGCCGTGCTCGCCCGACAGCGAGCCGCCGAAACCCACCACCTGCCGGGCGGCGTCCTCGAGGAAGGCGCGGAACCGTTGCGGCGCATCGGCTATCGGCAGATCCAGACGCACATGGACGCAGCCGTCGCCGAAATGCCCGTACAGCAGGCCGTCCACGCCGTGCTCGTGGGTGAGTCGCTCGAAGTCGCGCAGGTAGTCGCCCAGGCGGGCGGGCGGCACCGCGGCGTCCTCCCAGCCGGGCCAGGCCGGATGACCGTCCGGCGTGCGTCCGGCCAGGCCCGCGCCATCGGCTCGGATGCCCCACAGCGCGCGGGCCTCGGCCGCGTCGGTAACCAGCCGGGCATCGAGGGCGTGGGCGGCGGCGCGCAATGCCTCGGCCTTGTCGCGCGCCTGTTCCGTGGTGTCGCCGTCTATTTCGATCATGAGCCAGCCGCCGCCGCGCGGCAGTTCGGGCACCGCGCCCCGGTGCACCCGCACCACATCGACCAAGCGGGCGTCCATCCCCTCGACCGCGATCGGGCCGACCGCCATGATCGTGGCGATATCGTCGGCGGCCGTGGGCATATCCGGGTAGCCGAGCACCACCAGCACCGTCGCGGCGGGCACCGGGACCAGCTCGACGGTGG
Source organism: Nocardia sp. NPDC005825 (assembly GCF_040630175.1). Taxonomy (NCBI): domain Bacteria; kingdom Bacillati; phylum Actinomycetota; class Actinomycetes; order Mycobacteriales; family Nocardiaceae; genus Nocardia; species Nocardia sp. NPDC005825. Next base: position 636,118 of record NZ_JBEXXC010000004.1, on the reverse strand, counting down.
CGTCGAGCAGTAGTCCACAGGTTCCCTCGGTGCCGACGAAAGCCTTGGCGACCGACGAACCGCGTTCCGGCAGCAGATGTTCCAGGGCGTAGCCGGACGCCTGCCTCTCGAATCTGCCGAGTTCGGTGCGGATCAAGGCCAGGTGCTCCCGGGTGAATTCGGGCAGTCCGGCGAGTACCGACGGGTCGCCCGCGAGGGTCCGCTCCACGCCGCGCCCGTCGAGAATCCGCAACTCCCGCACGGTATCCGAGGTCCGGCCCCAGGCCACGGCGTGCGGGCCGCAGGCATTGTTGCCGATCATCCCGCCCAGGGTGCACCGGTTCTGGGTGGACGGATCCGGGCCGAACCGCAGCCCGTGCGCACCCGCGCGCCGCTGCAACGCGGCCAGCACCACGCCCGGCTGCACACGCGCGGTCCGCCGCTCGGGGTCGAGGTCGAGGATCTCGGTCAGGTGGCGGCTGAAGTCGAGGACCAGGCCCGGTCCGATGGCATTGCCCGCGACCGAGGTGCCCGCCCCGCGCGCGGTCACCGACAGTCCCTCCGCCCGGGCGATATCGAGGGCGGCCATCACATCGGCCGCGTCACGCGGAAACACGACGGCCGCGGGTGGCACCCGGTAGTTCGACGCGTCCGAGGCGTACTCGGCGCGCCGGCGCGGGCCGGTGTCGACCTCGCCGGTGATCGACCCGCGCAATGCCCGCTCCCACGCCGCGCTCACGTCCCGACCTCGTTTCACGGGTCCAACCCTAGGCCGGTTTCACTGCGAGCGAACTCCTGACCAGGCCGGAAGGACTTGCCCTCAACCTTTGTTGAGGTCTTAGTGTCGGTGGTACGGGGTTGGCTGGACCCCGACAGGTGAGGAGCGGGGATGAGTATCGAATCGGTGGCGTGGAATCAGCTCTATCGGCAGATCCACGCGCCCACGGAACAGCGGCCGCTGCGGATGGCGACGGCGAAGCGAATTCTCGCTTTCGCGCGCCCGCATCACCGGCAGCTGGTCTCGTTCCTGATCTTCAGCATCGTCTCCGCGCTCCTCGCGGTGGCGACGCCGGTACTGGCGGGGCGCGTGGTCGACGCGATCGTTTCGCACGGCGCGCCGCGCACGGTGATCGTGCTCGCGGTGATCATCGCCATCGTCGCAGTACTCGACGCCGGACTGGGACTGGTCATCCGGTGGCTGTCGGCGCGCATCGGAGAGGGGCTCATCTTCGATTTGCGCACCGCGGTTTTCGACCATGTCCAGAAGATGCCGATCGCCTTCTTCACGCGTACCCGGACCGGCGCACTGGTGAGCCGGTTGAACAACGACGTCATCGGGGCGCAACGGGCCTTCAGCACCACCTTGTCCGGCGTCGTCACCAATGTGGTGACGCTCGCGCTGACCCTGGCCGTAATGCTGCGGCTGTCCTGGCAGATCACCCTGCTCGCGCTGGTGCTGCTGCCGGTGTTCGTCCTGCCCGCGCGGCGCATGGGCGAACGGCTGGCCGGGATCCAGCGCGAGGCGGCCGGGCTCGACGCGGCCATGAGCACCCAGATGACCGAACGCTTCTCCGCGCCCGGCGCCACCCTGGTCAAACTGTTCGGCCGGCCGCGGCAGGAGTCGTCGGAGTTCGGGCTGCGGGCCGGGCGGGTGCGCGATATCGGGGTGCGCACCGCCATGCTGCAGACGGTCTTCGTCACCGCGCTCACCCTGGTCTCGGCGCTCGCGCTGGCGCTCGTCTACGGGCTCGGCGGCTACCTCGCGCTGCAGGGACAGATGGAACCCGGTTCGGTCGTCGCGCTCTCGCTGCTGCTGACCCGGCTGTACTCGCCGCTCACCGCACTGGCCAGCGCCCGGGTGGACGTGATGTCGGCGCTGGTGAGCTTCGAGCGGGTCTTCGAGGTGCTGGATCTGAAGCCGCTGATCGAGGATTCGCCGCTGGCCGGGCCGGTGCCGCCGGGTCCGGTGGCGGTCGAGCTGGACGGCGTGAGCTTCGGCTACCCGTCGGCGGACAAGGTGTCGCTGGCCTCGCTCGAGGATGTGGCCACCCTGGACACCCGGGGCGGTGAGGAGGTGCTGCACGAGGTGTCGCTGCGCGCCGAACCCGGGCAGATGGTGGCGCTGGTCGGCTCCTCCGGGGCCGGTAAATCGACCATCGCGCAATTGGTTTCGCGGCTCTACGACGTGGACTCGGGCGCGGTGCTGCTGGGCGGCAAGGATGTGCGCGAACTGACCGGGCAGTCCATCCAGGACACCGTCGGCCTGGTCACCCAGGACGGGCACCTGTTCCACGACAGCATTCGCGCCAACCTGCTGCTCGCGCGGCCCGAGGCCACCGAGGACGACCTCTGGGACGCACTGCGGCGGGCCCGGCTGCGCGACCTCATCGAATCGTTGCCCGACGGTCTGGACACCGTGGTCGGCGAGCGCGGCTACCGCCTGTCCGGCGGTGAACGGCAGCGGCTCACCATCGCCCGGCTGCTGCTCAAGCAGCCGCGCGTGGTGATCCTCGACGAGGCCACCGCCTCGCTGGACTCCACCTCGGAGGCGGCCGTGCAGGAAGCGCTGGCCGAGGCGCTCGACGGCCGCACGGCCTTGGTGATCGCGCACCGGCTGTCCACCATCCGCAATGCCGACCAGATCGTCGTGCTCGAGCACGGCCGGATCGTGGAACGCGGCACCCACACCGAACTGCTCGCCGCGGACGGCCGCTACACCGAGCTCTACCGCACCCAGTTCGCCGATTCGAGCGTGCCCGCGACGGCCTGATCGGGCTCGGCAGGGCCGGCCTGATCGGACCGGACACGTTGCCGGATCGGCAAAAGGATTCGAGGCGGGTGGGCGCTCCCCGATAGCGTCGGGGCATGAGCGCTCACTCCCACGAACAGGCAGGCACGCACGGACACCAGCATTCCCACGGGCATGCGCACGGTCACGGCCACACGCACGACGGAATCGACTGGGCGACCATGATTCCCGACCTGCGGCGCGACGACGCCATGTCGGCCGCCACCAATGCCGAGATCGCGCGCCGACTGGTCGGGTCGATTCCCGCCGGGACCGAGGCGGTCGTCCTCGACATCGGTGCGGGCGCGGGCGGTCAGAGCGTGGCGTTCGCGCGCGAACTGCTCGCCCGCGGCGGCGGCCGGCTGGTGATCGTCGACGCCGTGCCCGAACTGCTCGAGGTCGCCCAGCAGGCCGTGAAGGTCGCGCTCGACGGCGACGACCGGGTCCACGTCGAGACGGTGACCGCCGATGCGGCGGCCGAGGATTTCGGTGCGGGACTTCCCGCGGCGGATCTGGTGTGGGCCTCCCGCATGGTGCATCACCTGCCCGATCAGCAGGCGGGCGTGGCCCGCTTCGCCGGACTGCTGCGGCCCGGCGGGCGGCTGGCGCTGGCCGAGGGCGGCGTGAGCGTGCGGTGCCTGCCGTGGGAACTCGGCATCGGCGCGCCCGGCCTGCAGGATCGGCTGCTGGGCCTGCGCGACGCGGGCTTCGCGCAGATGCGCACCGACATCACCGGCGCGGTCTCCATGCCTTACGGCTGGAATGTGGCGCTGACCCGGGCCGGGCTGGCCGACGCCACCTCCTTCAGCGTGCTCACCGATCACCCCGCGCCGCCCGCCCCGGCCGTGCGCGACAGTGTGGTGGCGTGGCTGACCGGACTGAGCGAGCGGGTCGGCGAACGCCTCGACGCGGCGGACCGGGCCACTATCGCGGCCCTGCTGGATCGCGACGCCGACACGTATATCGGTGCGCGCGAGGATATTTACATTCTCGGGGCCACCACGGTGTTCGTCGGCCGCCGCTGATCCGGCTCCCGCCACGCCGCGGGACGACATGTCGGTCGGGTGCGGTCGTGATCTGGCCGTGCCCGAACCGACACCGTGTTGTGGCCGCAGAACCCGCTCCGACCTCCCGAAATGCCCTGCTATGCGGCATAATTCGAGCTCCCATGGCATAACCCACATGATCGTTTCACATGCCGGGGGAGGAGTTTCGGTGACCCGTACCAAGGAGCAGCGGCAGACGGCCGCGACCCGCGTCGACGATATCGAGGGCGTGCTCGGTGCACGCCGATATCGGCCCTCGATGGACGCGCCTCCCCTGGAACTACGGGTGACCAGCGGCACCAAACGCACCGACGAGGACTGGACGGTCCCCAAACAGCTCGTCGCCGAATGCGTTTCGGGCAAGCTGGTGGTGGACTTCACCCAGGCCCGGTGCTCCCGGCGCGAGATCGACATCCGGGTCGCGGCCGGTGCGGGCGCCATCGTGCTGATCGTGCCGCGCGGCTGGCGGGTCGACACGGACGGCGTGCGGCCCGGCAACGGCACCGTCGCCAATCGGGTCAAACTGCCACGGTTCCCGGGCGCCCCGCTGATCCGGGTCACCGGGGAGGCCGATTCGGGTGCGGTGAAAGCGCGCTACGCCTACCGCTCGCCCATCGGGCTGCTGCGCCGCTCCCGCTGACCCGGGCGCGCTGCCACCCGGCCGATTCCGCGGATCCCGGCAATCCGGGAGACCATGCGGTATGACGGAAGAGTGACGCGCTGGCTGCTGCACGTCGACCTCGACCAATTCCAGGCCGCGGTCGAATTCCGGCGGCACCCGGAGCTGCGCGGGCAGCCGGTCATCGTGGGCGGGAACGGCGATCCCACCGAACCTCGCAAAGTGGTGTCCTGCGCCTCGTATCCGGCGCGGGCATTCGGGGTGCGCGCGGGCATGCCGCTGCGCACCGCCGCGCGGGTCTGCCCGGACGGGGTCTTCCTGCCGCAGGATCTGGCCACCTACGCCGAGGCGTCCGAGGAGATCATGGCGCTGTTGCGCACCTTCCCCGGACAGGTGGAGGTGCTCGGCTTCGACGAGGCGTTCCTCGCGGTCGACACCGAGGATCCCGAGGAACTGGCGCGCGAGATCCGGTCGGCCATCGCGGAATTGGATCTGACCTGCGCGGTCGGCATCGGAGACAACAAGACCCGGGCCAAGCTGGCCACCGGGTTCGCCAAGGCCGTGGGCAAGTCGCTGCCGGCGGCCGACGAACCGCCCCCGGAACAGGACCAGGGGACCGGCATCTTCCGGCTGACCAGCGCCAACTGGGTCGAGTTGATGGCCCACCGGCCGACGACCGCGCTGTGGGGGATCGGCGCGCGCATCGCGAAACGCATGAGCGGGTTGGGCATCGAGACCGTGGCCGATCTGGCCGCCGCCGACCGGGCCGTGCTGGCGGCCGAGTTCGGGCCCAATACCGGCCCCTACCTGTGGGTACTCGGGCACGGTGCCGGGGACACCGAGATCGCCGAGCCGCGAGAACCGGTGGGGCACAGCCGCTCCGAGACCTTCCCGCGCGATCTCACCGAACGCGACGAGATCGACGCGGCGGTGGTGCGGCTGGCCACCCAGGTGGCGGAAGAGACCTTCGCGGCCGGGCGAGCCGTCGGGCGGGTGAGCGTGACGGTGCGGACCAAGACCTTCTTCACCCGCAGCAAGCAGCGGAAACTGCCCGCGCCGACCACCGACGTGGACGAGATCGCGCAGACCGCGTTGGAGGTGTTGCACGCCTTCGAGCTGGATCGGCCGATCCGGTTGCTCGGGGTCCGGGTCGAGTACGCCATGCTGTGATCAGGTCTACCGACGGAAGGCATCCTCTCGATGAGCGACAACTACGAGAACATCCTGTTCGAGCATGACGGCCCGATCGCCCGCATCACGCTGAACCGGCCGAACGCCGCCAATGGCATCGATCAGGCGCTCGCCGAGGAGCTGGAGCGCGCGGCCACCTACTGCTCGGAGGATCCGGCCGTGAAGGTCGTGGTGCTGACCGGCGCCGGGCGGTTCTTCTCCGCGGGCGGCGACGTGCGGGCCATGGCGGCCAGCGGCGACACCGGCGCGTTCATCGAGAAGCTGGCCGGGACCCTGCACCGCGCGGTGTCCGCGCTGGCCCGGATGGACGCGCTGCTCATCGTGGGCGTGAACGGCACCGCCGCGGGCGCGGGCATGAGCCTCGCGGTGGCCGGTGACCTGGTGGTGGCCGCCGAGTCCGCCGCCTTCACCATGGCGTACACCAAGATCGGCCTGAGCCCGGACGGCGGCGCGTCCTACTACCTGCCGCGTCTGATCGGCCTGCGCAAGACCCAGGAGCTCATGCTCACCAACCGCACCCTGCGCGCGGCCGAGGCCCTGGAGTGGGGTCTGCTGCACCGCGTGGTCGCCGACGACGAGCTGGCCGGGGCGGTCGAGGCGCTCGCCCAGGAGTTCGCGGCCGGTCCCAAGGCGTCGAACGCGGCGGTGAAGAAGCTGCTGCTGGTCTCCGGGCAGCACAACCTGGAGGAGCAGCTCAACACCGAGGCGGCCTTCATCACCCGCAACTCGGAGTCGGCGGATGGCCAGGAGGGTATCGCCGCCTTCACCGGGAAGCGCGCCCCGAAGTACGCCTGACGTCCGGATTCGTCTGAGCCCGGCCGCATCTTCGAAATAGATTCAAGCCCCGATCCGGCCGGAGCTCCGCACCCTATGCTCGGACCATGGGTTTCCAGGCGATGGTGGCACACGAATCGGACAACGGGATCGCCCTCATCCGGGAGGAAGTCGCCGACGACTTCCTCATGCCGGGTGACGTGACGATCAAGGTGCACTTCTCGAGCGCCAACTACAAGGACGGACTGGCCATCACCCCGCGCGGCGGCGTGGTGCGGCAGTACCCGCTCATCCCCGGCATCGACCTCACCGGCGAGGTGGTCAGCTCCACCGATCCGGAGTTCACGCCCGGCGACCTGGTGGTCGCCCACGGCTACGACATCGGCGTCGCCCACCACGGCGGCTTCGCCGAATACGCCCGCGTGCCCGCCGGCTGGGTGGTGAAACTGGACGGCCTCACCCCGCGCGAGGCCGCCGCCATCGGCACCGCGGGCTACACCGCCGCCATGAGCGTGCAGGCACTCCTCGACCGCGGCGTGACCCCGGACTCCGGCCCGGTCCTGGTCACCGGCGCCACCGGCGGCGTAGGCACCGTGGCCGTCGACATCCTCGCCGGCCTCGGCTTCGAGGTCATCGCCTCCACCGGCAAACTCGGTGCGACCGAACTCCTCTCCACCCTCGGCGCGTCCTCGGTCATCGGCCGCCTCCCCGCCGAAGGCGAGAAGCTCCGAGCCCTCGGCAAGGCCCAATGGGCCGCCGCCGTGGACAGCGTCGGCGGCGAATCCCTCGCCCACATCCTCAGCACCGTCAAATACGGTGGCGCGGTGGCCGTCTCCGGTCTCACCGGCGGCGCCGATCTCCCGACCACCGTCATGCCCTTCATCCTGCGCGGCGTCTCCCTGCTCGGCATCGACTCCGCCCACTTCCCCATCGCCGACCGCCGCGACCTCTGGTCCCGCCTCGCCAAAGACCTGAAACCTCAGCACCTCTCGTTGCTGGAAAATTACGCACCCATCACCGAAGCCGAGTCCGTCCTCCGCTCCATCCTCGATGGAACCCACTCCGGCCGAACGGTTCTCGGCGTGGCCGGGGAGTTCTGACCAGCGGTGCACCGTTTCATGTGAAACAAGTAGCGTTGCCCACCGGTTGCCGCAGTCAGCCCGCCAGCACGTCGAGAGCGGCGGACAGGTGCGGCAACGCGGTGGGCCCGTAGGACGAGGCGATCTCGGCCAGCGCCCGGGCCAGATGCGGAGCGATGCCCGATGCCGGGAGGAGTTCCTCGGCGAGCACTATGCCGCCGACTATGTGGTCGGCCTTGATGCGCTGGTCGCGGGTGAGTTCGTATCGCCAGGAACCGATTTGGACGCGTTCGGGGGTGGAGCGGAAGAGGGATTTCCGGGGTGGGGTTCGAGTCACACCGGGGACATTGGTGAAGACGGTGAAGACCATGGACAGGCCGCCGGGGCCGTCCAGGGCGGCGGCGATGGCCCGGGCGGCGGCGTCGGAGTCGAAGTCGGCGGTCACTGGTTCATTCCGAGGGTGAACTGTGGGGTGATGGGGTCGCCCTCGTCGATACGGCGGATGGCCGTGCCGGAGGCGTAGAACTCGACGGTGTGATACCCCCAGGCGTAATTCGAGATATCGACGCTGACGCCGGTGACACCGGTGGCGCCGTCGCGTTCCGCTTCGGCTTGCATGCGGGACATGGCGAGTTCGCGGGCCTGGTAGTTGCCCTGGGTCCATTGGGGCATCTCCATATTGCGCCCCATCTGGCTGAGCATCTGGCGGAAGCCCTGGACGGCCACGTGGAAGACGCAGTTGCCCATGACGAAGGCGATGGGGGCGTAGCCGGTCCGCATCAGGGTCACCATGTCCTGGCCGGAGAGGTGGCTGGTGAAGGCCTGGCCGTTGGGGCGGCGGTAGCTGCCGGGCGCCTTCGCGTAGCGGACCGCCGTGCCGACCGCGATGAATTCCAGGTGTTCGAGGGATTCGCCGTGCTGGCGCCATTCCAGGCGGACGCCCACGACGCCGTCGGCCTGGAGGGCGTCGGCCTCGGCCTGCATGCGGGACATGGCATTCCAGCGGGCGCGGTAGGTGGCCTCGGTCAGGACCGGGAGTTCCTGCTGCTGGCGGATGCCGGTGAACTGGAAGCCGACGTGATAGACGGATACGCCCATCACCAGGTCGATGGGTTCGAATCCGGCGCCGTGCAGCAGCGCGAACTCGTTGACCGACAGGTCGGAGGTGAAGATGCGGTTCGCGTGCGAGAGACGTTCGCCCGCGACCTGATCGAGCTGCTGCGGCTGACTCGGCTGGTTGGGTTGCATGCTGTTCACCCTCCGTCGGATCCCGGTTGGATCCCTCCCCGAGGGTACGACCGGAACACCCTCGCGGCCTGCCGAAACGACAGGAGCCGTGGGTCCGCACAGCAGACCCACGGCTCCCGCTCGAGCACTTACGCGGTGGCGCTCAGCTGCCGTCCGTCGTAGGCCGGTTCGGCGACCGGCTCGATGGCGTAGGCCAGGATCTCGGCCACGTCGGCGACGGGGCGGACATCCAGGGCGGCCAGCACCTCGGCGGGGACCTCGTCCAGGTCCGGCTCGTTGCGGGCCGGGATGAACACGGTCTTCAGGCCGGCGCGCTGGGCGGCGAGCAGCTTCTGCTTCACGCCGCCGATCGGCAGCACCCGTCCGTTCAGCGTGACCTCACCGGTCATGCCGACATCCGCGCGGACCTGACGCCCCAGGGCCAGCGACACCAGGGCGGTGACCATGGTGACACCCGCGGACGGTCCGTCCTTCGGAACCGCGCCCGCCGGGAAGTGGATGTGGATATTGCGATCCAGCACGCTCGGCTCGATGCCGATCTCTTCCAGGTGGGAGCGGACGTAGGTCAGGGCGATCTGCGCGGACTCCTTCATGACATCGCCCAGCTGGCCGGTCAGGGTCAGCGAGCGGTCGCCCTCGGCGGCATTGGCCTCGATGTAGAGGACGTCGCCGCCCGCGCCGGTCACGGCCAAACCCGTTGCGACACCGGGGACCGCGGTGCGTTCCACCCCGTCGGGGGTGAAGCGCGGACGGCCCAGGTAGTCCTTCAGGTCACCGAGTCCGATCACCAGCTTGCCGGACGCGGCCGCGTCGGTGTCGTAGCCCAGGTCCTTGTCGTACCCCAGGCCCTCCGGCACGAATTCGCCCTTGCTGACCAGGCTTTCGGTGTCCGAGATGTCCGCCGACTCCGACAGCTTGGTGGCCGCCTTGCGCAGCGCCTTCGCGATCAGCCGCTCCATCTGGCGCACACCGGCTTCCCGGGTGTAGTTGGCGGCGACCTCACGCAGCGCCTCGTCCGTGATCGAGACCTCCTCGGCGGTCAGGGCGTTGCGCTCCAGCTGCCGCGGGATCAGGAAGTCGCGGGCGATGGCCACCTTGTCGGCCTCGGTGTAGCCGTCGACGCTGATCAGTTCCATGCGGTCCAGCAGCGGGCCGGGGATCGTCTCCAGGACGTTCGCGGTCGCGATGAACAGCACGTCGGACAGGTCCAGATCCAGGTCCAGGTAGTGGTCGCGGAACGTGTGGTTCTGCGCCGGGTCCAGCACCTCCAGCAGGGCCGCCGCGGGATCGCCGCGGAAGTCGCTGCCGACCTTGTCGATCTCGTCCAGCAGGACAACGGGATTCATCGATCCCGCCTCCTTCATGGCGCGGACGATGCGGCCGGGCAGCGCGCCCACGTAGGTGCGCCGGTGACCGCGGATCTCGGCCTCGTCGCGCACGCCACCCAGGGCGACGCGAACGAACTTGCGGCCCAACGCCCGTGCCACGGACTCGCCCAGCGAGGTCTTGCCGACGCCGGGCGGACCGACCAGCACCAGCACCGCGCCGGAGCCGCGGCCGCCGACGACCTCCAGGCCGCGGGCGGCCCGGCGGGAACGCACGGCCAGGTACTCGACCATGCGGTCCTTGACCTCGTCCAGGCCGTGGTGGTCGGCGTCCAGCACCGCGCGGGCGGCCGAAACATCCGCGGAGTCGGTGGTTTTCACCGTCCACGGCAGTTCCAGCACCGTGTCCAGCCAGGTGCGGATCCAGCCCGTCTCCGGGCTCTGATCACTGGAGCGTTCCAGCCGTCCGACCTCGCGCAGCGCGGCCTCACGGATGTCGTCGGGCAGGTCGGCGTTCTCGACGCGGGTGCGGTAGTCCTCGGCGCCGTCCGGCTCGTCCTCGCCCAGCTCCTTGCGAATCGCGTTGAGCTGCTGGCGCAGCAGGAATTCGCGCTGGGTCTTCTCCATCCCCTCGCGGACGTCCTCGCTGATCTTCTCGCTGATCTCGGTCTCGGCGATGTGCTGGGTGGTCCAGTCGATCAGCTTGTTCAGTCGCGCTTGGGTATCCGGGGTGTCCAGGATCTCGCGCTTCTGCTCGTTGCTCAGGTACGAGGCCCATCCGGCCGCGTCGGCCAGCGTGGACGGATCGTTCATCTGATTGACCGCGTCGATGACCTGCCAGGCCTCACGGCGCTGCAGGACCGACACGACCAGCTTCTTGTATTCGGCCGCAAGCTCTTTGGTGCGTCCGTCGGCGGCCGGAATCTCGACCGGCTCGGCCTCGACCCAGAGCGCCGCGCCGGGTCCGGTCACGCCGTGCCCGATCTTGGCCCGGCTCTCCGCCTTCAGCACCGCCGCGGGCGCGCCACCGCGCATCCGGCCGACCTGTTCGATGGTGGCCACCACGCCGTAGGCGGCATATCCCTCATCGAGGCGAGGCGCGACCAGCACCTGGTTGACCTTGCCCGCGCGGGCGGCATCGATGGCGGCCTGCGACGACTCGTCCAGCTCGATCGGCACGACCATGCCCGGCAGCACGATCGGATCGGTCAGGAACAGGACCGGCAGGTTCTGAGGTGTAGTCACGTCTTCGACCCCTTCCAAGGTTGAGCGTTACCCAGTCAACCCTGGAGGTATACCGATTGTTCCGCCCCACCGTTCGCCTGGGGTGAACAGGCTCCGGACTTCCGGAATTCCGGACCGGAATTCCCATCGCGACGCGTGGACCTGCGGATATGCGTCGTCCGCCGGGCCAATCGGGGTTTTTCGAGATCGTTTTCTTCCTAGCGTCATCGGCATGAAGTTCACTACGCGGCACGTCACGGCCATCACCGCGGCCGCGGTCTTGCTGGGCGGATGTTCCGAAGGTCACAAGGCTTCCGCACCCGATGCCAGAGCGCAGCTGTCGTCACTGTCCAAACAGATCGCCTCGACCCAGGGACTCCATGTCACCGGCTACGCCGTCACGACCTCGGGTCGGAAGGCCGACCTCGACATCGAGATCAGCAACACCGGTGACGCAACCGGAACGCTGACCGTAGGCGGACGACCGATGAACTACGTGGCGGTGGACAACGTCGAATTCCTGCGGGGCGACACCGCGGCGTGGCAGGCATTGGGTAGCAAGGAAGATCAAGCCAAGCTCTACGGCGACCGCTGGGTGGGGCTGCCCACCGGACTGTTCGCCAACGGGCTGGTCCAAACCCTCGGCTCGGCCGCGCTGGCCAAGGCACTGGAGACGAGCCGTCCCGACCGCGACGCCGATTCATCCACATCCATCCACACCGGTGACATGACCGTCCATGTCGGTCACGACGCCGACGGTCAGGACACGATCGACAAGATCGACTTCTCGCCGTTCGCCGATGCCTCGCCGACCTCCGGCCTCAGCAGCGACACGGGTGCTGACCAGGCATTGTGGCTGTCGGTCGCACTGGTCAGAATGACGCGCCGGGAAATCGACGACCTGTACAGCGGCTTGCGCAACACCGTTCCCAACGCTGTCATCGGTGCTGTCGACCCGAAGATCAAGCTGTCTTCGAACAGCCATGAGGGTCCCTGTGCGCCCGGGGCGTGCTCGTTCACATTCACGTTGAAGAACTGGGTCGTCGACGACCCGCAGGGCCATATTCGACACGTTCGCGTCACCTACTCGATCACCGGCACCGTGAACGGCGTTCAGGCCGAGCGGGGCGCGGGATGCTCGGGAATCGTTGACATGAGCCCGAATTCGTCGGTGGAGCTGTCATGCACCTTCACGTTCACCGCCACGTCGTCCTCCGGTTGGGTATACGCCGAGCTGACCGCGGACGGAACCGGATACGGGCAGGACGAAGTCGACCGGATGCTGCAACAAGCCATCGCCAATAGGGCAAGGGTCACCGCACTGCCGGACTTCACGCCACCGAAATAGACCACGCGGAGAGGACCTCGCCATGCCACACAACACCCGATCACGTTCCGCCTCAGCGATACTCGCCGTCAGTGCGCTCGCCGCCGCCGCGTCGATCACCGCCGCGGGATGCGCATCCGAGAAACCCGTCCACCATCACAAGGTCGTACTCCAAGCGAGCTCCACCTATGGAGCGACGATGAGAATCAACTATTTCTCCACAGGGGGCCCGAGCGGAACCCTGTCGACCAACCAGTCGCATTGGAGCGTGACCCTCGACGACACCTCCGACCGGCCCTCCTACAGCCTCACCGTCGACTCCGGCGCAAACCCCGTGGACAACTACAACGACCACAAGGTGAGCGCGGGCAACGGCATCGGGGAAGGCACGGTTGTCTGCCGCGTCTCGATCGACGGCGAAGTCGTTGCCGAGAAGACCTATACCTACCCGCGGATCGTCCCCGCGATGTGCGTGGGCGGCTCCACGAAGTCCGCCACCGATCCCTCCGGCAGCGCCGACATCGCGCCGGGCCGCACCCTCGCCGAGGTGACAGCGAAATTCCCCGCGCCGCTGCACACGGCCCTACCCGACGCGAAGTGCGAGGCGAAGGACATGTCCAACGGTTCGGCGGACGTCCACTGCACCCTCGAACTCACCGACCCGACCCTCGCCGGGATAGCCCTCGTCGACAACGTGCACGACTGGTTCTCGGTCTTCACCACTATCAACGGGCAGACCGCCGCACACGGTCTCGACCAGATGAAGAACCACACGAAGCCGGGCGATGACGTCGTCCTCAACCCCGCCGAGACGATCGGCGTCACCATCTCCGCCCAGTCGCCCGGACACTATGCCTTCGTGTACGACAACACCGAAAACGGTCTCACCGTGGACGTTTCGTCCGGTGTCTTCGCGACCGCATCCGCGGTCCGGCAGTTCCTCGCTCGCGTCGGACTCGACCCGGCTAAGGGATGAGGATCGGGACCAGGTAGGTCTTGGCGAAGGTGGTGAGCGCGGCCTCGGAATCGAGGTCGATGCCGCCGGTCGGTTGCAGGATGACCGAGTGGACGATTCGGCAGACGATCTCGGTGCGGGCGGCGAGGTCGGGGGGTTCCGGTAGGTCGTTGCCGCTCAGAACTTTTCGGAGGAGGTCGGTGGCGGAGACGACGGCGAGGACGAAGGGGGCGGCGCCGTCGGTGGTGAATTGGGGGAGGAGACGCTCGGGTTCGAGAGTCATGAGGCGCTCGACCAGGGGGTGGGTGCGCCAGCGGGTGACGACGGTGGAGAAGACGGCGGCGACCGTGTCGGCGAAGGTGTCGTGGCGGGACGGGATGTCCTCGAGGTCTTCGAGGAGGCGGCGGACCTCGCGGGCGGTGACGGCCCGGACCAGTTCGTCCCGGGAGCCGATGCGGCGGTAGACGGTGACGCGGTCGACCTCGGCTTGGCGGGCCACGTCCTCGATCGTCGTCTTCTTGACCCCGACGCGGCCGAATTGCACCAGGGCGGCGTCGAGGATGCGGTCCTCGATGGAGTCCGTTCCGGGGGCGTTTTTCGAGGTGGCGGCTGTCGGGGGCACGGTTCGAGGCTAACAGCCGGGTGCGGCGATGCAACAATTTGCGGTGATTTGTGGCTGCAACATTGCCATGGTGTTTGTTGCTTTGTTACGGTCGGCCCATGGCTGAGGACAGTGCGACGAGGCGCTCCTATCAGGACGAAGCCCACGCGATTCAGGCTCGGGACGTGCATTTCGACTTCTCGTCGGTGCCGATGCACTACATCCCCGGGGAGGTGCTGGCGACGCACGTCGTGAACGTCATGCACCTGGTGCTGCCGGAGGGGGAGCGGGCCATGGCGGCCTGCCTGGCCGAGGCGCTGCCATTGATCGACGACGAGCGGTTGCGGGAAGAGGTCGCGGGGTTCGTCGGACAGGAGTCGATGCACGCGAGCAGCCACGAAGGGGCGCGGAAACACCTGCAGGAGATCGGACTCGACGTCGAGTCGTATGTCTCGAAGATCGCGTGGCTCACCGATCGGGTGCTCGGCGATCACGGCCTCACCGGGCGCGCGAAGCAGGAGTGGCTGAAGGAGCGGCTCGGATTGTTCGCGGGGATGGAGCATTTCACCGCGGTCATCGGCGAGTGGCTGCTGGAAACCGACGCGATGCAACGCGCCGGAATGGATCCGACCATGCTCGATCTGGTCCGGTGGCACGGCGCCGAGGAGGTCGAGCACCGCAGCGTGGTGTTCGACGCGTACATGCACGTCGACGGCGGATACGGGCGGCGGGCCCGGACCGGGCTGCTGGCCAGTGGACTGCTGCTGCCGCTGTTCGTGATGTCGACCGCGTACCTGTACCGCCGCGATCCGAGCCCGGACAAGGGCCGCTTCTGGCTGAAGCAGTTCGTGAGCGCCACCCGGCGGCAGGTGATTCCGAACTTCACCACCTTCGTCACCGAGATGCCGCGCTACCTGGACCGGAGATTCCATCCCTCCCAACTGGGTTCGATGGACAACGCGCTGCGCTACCTGGCGCACTCGCCGGCGGCACGCGCATGACGGCCGCGCCGACCTTCGGCCTGCGGGCGCTGGGCGCGGCGGTGGACGCGTACAAGAAGGTGTTCACCACTCCCGCGTTGTCGCGCCCGCACCCGGTGCGCCACAACGGCTTCGACATGGACGTCGTCGTCGAGACGGTCGAGGCGGAAGCCGAGGATGTGGTGAGCCTGACCCTGGTGCGGCCCGGCCGGGAACGGTTGCCCGCGTGGCGGCCCGGGTCGCATCTGGACGTGTTCCTGCCGTCGGGCCGGCAGCGGCAGTACTCGCTGTGCGGCGATCCCGTCGACCAGCACTGCTATCGGATCGCGGTGCGCCGCCTGCCCGACGGCGACGGCGGATCACTGGAGACGCACGCGCTACGCCCCGGCGATCTCGTGCGAATTCGCGGCCCCCGCAACGCGTTCACGTTCGTCGAGCGCGCGCCTTCCTATCTCTTCCTCGCCGCCGGAATCGGCATCACGCCGATCCTGCCGATGGTGCACGCGGCCGGAAACCGCGGCCACCTCGTGTATCTGGGGAGGTCCCGGGAAACCATGCCGTTCCTCGACGAACTGCCCGGCGACACCGATATCCGCCCCGATGACGAGTGCGGCGCGCCCGATATCGCGGCGATCCTGCGGACCGCGCTGCCCGGCGCGGCCGTCTACGTCTGCGGCCCGCCGCCGGTCCTGGAGGCCGCGCAGCGCACGCTGTTCGCACTGAATCCGACGGCGTCCCTGCACACCGAACGCTTCTCCGCGCTCCCGGTGCTCGACGGCCGCGAGTTCGATCTGACCCTGGCGCGCAGCGGAATCCAGGTGCGGGTCGGCAGCGCCGAAACCGCCCTGGACGCCATCCGCCGGGTGCGATCCGACGTCGCGTACTCCTGCCGCCAAGGCTTCTGCGGCACGTGCAGGACGCGCGTGCTGTCCGGCGCGGTCGACCATCGCGACCGTCTGCTCACCGAGGCCGAACGACCCGGTCACATGCTCACGTGTGTGTCCCGCGCGGTCGACGGCCCGCTCGTGCTCGACCTCTGACCAGTGAAAGGCCGAACGGTCTCATGCTCACTCGCTTCCCGCTCACGCCCACCGACGACACCTTCCTGACCACCGCCGCGCACCGCTACGTCCACGTGGTCGATCTCCCCGGCACCCCGCAGGCGGTCTGGCAGCTGCTGATCGCCGACGACGCCCTGGCCTCCTGGTCGGCGGCGGTCACCGCGGTCGAATGGATGTCGCCCCGGCCCTTCCGGGCGGGCACCACCCGGGTGGTCACGCTCGGCGGCGTCGTCAGCCTGCTGGAGCGGTTCTACCGCTGGGAGCCCGGTTCGCGGATGACCTTCACGGTCGACGCCGCGTCGATCCCCGGCCTGAAGCACTTCGCCGAAGACATTCAGCTCGAGCCCATCTCGACGGGAACCCGGCTGACCTGGACGTTCGCGCTCGAAGGAACCCCGGCGCTGCGGCCCCTGCTCACCGCGGCGAACCCCCTCCAGCGGTACGTCACCCGGACGATCGCCCGGGGCATCGCCCGCCGGGCGCAGCCGGCGTCCGCGGAGGCCCGACGATGACCGACTCCATCGAACACCGGAATATCGTCATCCTCGGCGCGGGCTTCGGCGGGATCGGGCTCGCGATCAAGTTGCGGGAGGCCGGATTCGAGGATGTGGTGCTGCTGGAACGCGCGTCGGATCTGGGTGGGACCTGGCAGGCCAATACCTATCCCGGGTGCGCGTGCGATGTGCCGTCGCAGTTGTACAGCTACTCGTTCGCACCGAATCCCGACTGGTCGCGCACCTATGGGCGGCAGCCGGAGATTCTCGAGTACATCCGGGCTGTGGCCACCGAACACGATGTGGTGCGGCACATCCGGCTCGAAACCGACGTGCTGGACGCCCGGTGGGACGAGGAGCGTTCGCACTGGTTGATCGAGACCTCGCGCGGGCCGATCACGGCGGACTACTTCATCGCGGCGGCGGGAATCTTCGCGGAGGCGAAGTATCCGGACCTGCCGGGACTGGACACCTTCGAGGGCAAGGCATTCCACTCCCTGCACTGGGACCACTCCCACGATCTGACCGGGGAGCGGGTCGCGGTGATCGGGACCGGCGCGTCGGCGGTGCAGTTCATTCCCGAGATCCAGCCGAAGGTCGCGTGGTTGACCGTGTTCCAGCGTTCCGCGCCCTGGATCGTGCCGCGCATGGACCGTCGGACACTCGGGATGGAACGAGCGCTGCTGCGCCGGATTCCCCTGACGCAACGGCTGGTTCGCGGCACCTGGTACGCGCTGATCGAGAGCTTCGGCCTGGTCGGATTCGTGGACAACCGGTTCCGGCACCCGTTCGAGACGCTCGGGCGGATCCAGTTGCGACGGCAGATCCGCGATCCGGAGCTGCGCGCGAAGGTGACCCCGGACTACATGATCGGCTGCAAGCGGGCGATCTTCTCCGACGCCTATCTGCCCGCGCTGGAGCGGGACAATGTCGAGGTCGTCACCGACGGTATCGCGGAAGTCCGCCCGCACTCGGTGGTGACGCGCGCCGGCGTCGAAATCCCGGTCGACACCATCGTTTTCGGCACCGGCTTCGAACCTCTCGCCGCCGCCTTCGAACACATCACCGGCCGCGACGGTCTCAGCATCGCCGAGCTGTATCGCAAGCAGCCGCGCACCTACCTCGGGACGGCGGTGGCGGGTTTCCCCAACTTCTTCTGCACCCTCGGCCCGTTCGGCGCGGCGGGCAACCAGTCGGCCGTCTACATGATCGAGTCGCAGATCGCCTACATCGTCGACGCCCTCACCACCGTGCGCGACCGCGGCGCACGCCGGGTGGAGGTGCGGGCCACGCAGCAGGACGCGTTCGTGGCCGAGATGCACCGGCGCAGTGCGGCGACGGTGTGGCTCACCGGCGGCTGCGAGACGTATTACACGACGCCGGACGGCGGCAATGCCGGGTTGTATCCGGGCTGGAGTTTCGAGTACCGCAGGCGCACACAGCAGTTCGATTCCGACGCGTACGAGGTGAGCGCCTGATGGAGTACGACATCGACGGCAAGGTCGTCCTGATCACGGGCGCGGGCCAGGGCATCGGACGGGCCCTCGCCGCCATCCTGTACCGGCGCGGGGCGCGGGTGATCGTCGCCGATATCGACGAAACCGCAGCACGGCGAACCGCACTCGACCTCGGTGCGAACGCCCACGCCGTCACCGCCGACGTCACCGATCGGGCGCGGATGGCGGCCGTGGTCGCCGAAGCGGTCGAGCGGTTCGGCGGCCTGGACGTGGTCGTCGCCAATGCGGGCGTGACACCGGTGCCCGCCACCGTGCGCACCATGGACCCCCGCGACTTCGACCGCGTCCTCGGCATCAACCTGACCGGCGTCTTCAATACCGTGCACCCCGCCCTCGACCACGTCGTCCGCGCCCGCGGCCACGTCGTCGTGGTGTCCTCCTGCGCCGCCTTCGCCCCCGGCATGGGCGGTTCGCCGTACATGATGAGCAAGGCCGCGGTCGAGCAGCTGGGCCGTGCCCTGCGGGTGGAGCTCGCCGCGAGCGGGGCCACCGCCGGGGTCGCCTACTTCGGCATCGTCGAGACCGCCATGACCCACGACATGCTCGACGCCGACGACCTCGGCCGCCGCCTGGACGCACTGCTGCCCTGGCCGCTGAGCGTGCGCATCACCGCCGACCAGGCCGCGCGCACCATCGCCGACGGCATCGCGCACCGCGCCGCCCGCACCATCGCGCCGCGCGGATGGACGCCCTACGCCCTGCTGCGCGGCGCGATCAATGTCGTACTCGACGGCCGCCTGGCCGCGAATCCCACTGTCCACCAGCTCATTCACGCGATCGAGGACCGCCGATGACCGACACCCTGCCCGCGGCCTTCCAGCACACCGCCGCCATCGACCCCGACGCGATCGCCCTCCGCACTCCCGGCGACACCCGGACTCTGAGCTGGCGCGACTACGCCCGTCAGGTGCGGGAGGTCGCCGCCGGACTCGCCGCCATCGGCGTCAGGCGCGGGGACACCGTGGCGTTGATGATGAGCAACCGGGTCGAGTTCTATCCCCTCGAAGTCGGTGCGCAGCATCTGGGAGCGACCTCGTTCTCGGTGTACAACACGCTGCCCGCCGAGCAGCTGGCGCACGTGCTCGGCAACGCGGGGGCTCGGGTGGTGATGTGCGAGTCGCAATATGTCGAGCGGTTGCGGAGCTGCGGGGTCGAACTCGATCGGATCGTCTGCGTGGACGACGCGCCCGACGGAACCATGGCGGTCGCCGAGCTGATCGCCGCCGGGGCAGTGGATTTCGACTTCGAGGCCGCGTGGCGGGCCGTCCGTCCGGAGGACATCGCCACCCTGATCTACACGTCGGGGACCACCGGCAATCCCAAGGGCGTGGAGACCACGCACGCCAATCTGTTGTTCCAGGTACGCGGGATCGCCGAGGTGCTGGGGTTCGTATTCGGCGACACCATCACCTCGTTCATGCCGACCGCGCACATCGCCGACCGGCTCACCGCGCTGTACGTGCAGGAAGTGCTCGGCACCCAGGTCACCTGCGTAGGCGACGCCAAGGCGATCGCGTCCGCGCTCGTCGATCTGAAGCCGACCGTGTGGGGCGCGGTGCCCCGAGTGTGGGAGAAGCTGAAGGCCGCAATCGAACTCGAGGTCGCGGGCGAACCGGATGTGGACCGGCGGTCGGCGATGGAGTGGGCGCTGTCGGTGGCAGCCACCCGCAGCGGCTACCAGCTGGCCGGTGCAGCCGTGCCCGAGGATGTCGCCGCGGATTGGAAGCGCGCCGACGACATGGTGCTGCGGCATCTGCGGGCCGCTCTGGGTTTCGATCGGCTGCGCTGGGCGTTGTCGGGAGCGGCGCCGATTCCGCCGCAGACCCTGGGATTCTTTGCCGGACTGGGTATTCCGATCGCGGAGATCTGGGGCATGTCGGAGCTGTCGTGCATCTGCAGCGTCTCCCATCCGGACGACGCGAGACTCGGTACGGTCGGAAAACTGTTGCCCGGCATGGCGGCCCGGCACACCGCCGATGGTGAGCTCCAGGTGCGTGGACCGCTGGTGATGAAGGGCTATCGCGGGCTGCCCGAGCAGACCGCGGAGGCCATCGACTCGGAGGGCTGGCTGTCCACCGGCGACATCATCACCGTCGACGCGGACGGCTACCTCACGGTGGTGGACCGCAAGAAGGAACTGATCATCAACGCGGCGGGCAAGAACATGTCGCCTACCCACATCGAGAACACGGTGAAGGCCGCCACCCCGCTGATCGGGGCCATGGCGGTGATCGGTGACGGGCGGCCGTACAACACGGCGCTGATCGTGCTCGACGAGGAGACCGGGGCGCGATTCGCCGACCCGGCGGTGCTCGAGGCGATCGCGGCCGGGGTGACCGCCGGGAACGAACGCCTGTCCCGGGTGGAGCAGATCAAGCGGTTCGTGGTGCTGCCGACCTTCTGGGAAGCGGGCGGCGACGAGATCACGCTGACCATGAAGCTCAAGCGCAAGGCCATCGCCGCGAAGTACGCGAAGGAGATCGACGAACTCTACGAAGTCAGGGGTTGACGCGATTGGCTAACTCGATTAGCTTTATGGCTATCGCAGTTAGCTACTCCCAGAGAGCGACAAGACCATGACGCAGTACGTGGACATCGACGGCGGCCGGATCGCATACGACGAGCAGGGCACCGGCCCGCTGGTGGTGCTGTCCCACGGGATGGGCATCGACCGCACCGTGAACCGGCACCTCGCCCCGCTGCTGGCGGCGGCCGGATACCGGGTGGTCAACACCGATCTGCGCGGCCACGGCGAATCCAGCCTGGACTGGGCGTCGGAGACCGGCAAGGCCGCCATCAGCCGCACCGACGTCGCCCACGACCTGCTGGCCGTCATCGAGAAGCTGGGCGGCGGCCCCGCCATCGTGGTGGGCCACTCGCTCTCGGGCGGATCGGCCACCATCGCCGCCGCGCTGCGGCCCGATCTGGTGCGGGCCATCGTGGAGATCAACCCCTTCACCCTCACCCAGAAGGCCGATGTGGGAGCGCTTTTCACCAACGCGCGCCACCGCCGCGGCATGCTGCCGCTGATGGGGACCATGATGTTCAAGAGCATCGGGCAGTGGCTGAAGTACCTGCGGGTGGCCATGCCGTCCCAGCCCGCCGACCTCGACGCCTACCTGGGCGAGGTGGAGGCCAAGCTGAACGAGCCCGGCCGCATGGCCGAGTTCATGAAGTGCGGCAAGTCCACCCCGGCCGACGCGGAAGCCCAGGTGCCCAACGTGACCCGCCCCGCACTCATCCTGATGGGAACGGCCGACCCGGACTTCCCGAGCCCCGAGGCCGAGGGCCAGCGCATCGTCGCCGCCCTGCCCGCCGGACTGGGCAGCCTGGGCCTGATCGAGGGCACCGGCCACTACCCGCAGTTCGAGGCCGCCGAGCGCACCGCCGAACTGATGCTGCCGTTCCTGAAGGAACATCATGCCTAGGGTCGGGCTGAACCGGACCGACGTCATCGCCGCCGGCGCCGCCCTCGCCGATGAGGTCGGCTTCGGCGACCTGGCGCTGGGCGCGCTCGCGCAGCGGCTCGGGGTGCGCACGCCCTCGCTGTACAAGCACATCGAGAGCCTGGCCGACCTGCAGCACGGCATCGCCGCGCTCGCCATGGCCGAACTCGACACCCGGGTCCGCGACGCCATGCACGGACTCGCGGGCCGCGACGCGCTCACCGCCTTCGCCAACGCCTTCCGCGGCTACGTGGTCGAACATCCGGGCCGATACGCCGCCACCGTGGGCGCGCGCTTCACCGGGCCGGACGACCCACTGCTGCAATCGGGTTCGCGACTGCTGGAATCCATGGAGGCGGTGCTGCGCGGCTACGGCATCGACGCCGACGAGATGGTGCACGCGCTGCGCACGCTGCGCTCCACCTTCCACGGTTTCGCCAGCCTGCAGGCCTCCGACGGCTTCCAGTGGAGCGACGACGCCGAGCAGAGTTTCGTCTGGATGATCCGTTTTCTCGACCGTGGACTCACCGACATCGGCCTACGATGAGCCGATGACGATGCTGGCCGCACGACTCCATCTGGGACCCGAACGCCGACTCGAACTGGACCGGGTGCCGATCCCGGAACCCGGCCCGGACCACGTCCTGATCAAGGTCGAGGCCGCCGGTGTGTGCCTGTCCGACGTGCATCTCATCGACGGCACCCTGACCCCGCTGTTCCTGCGCGGCGATGTGGTGACCCTGGGCCACGAGGTCGCGGGCACCGTCCACACCCTCGGACCGGGCGTCACCACCGCCAAGATCGGCGATCGAGTCCTGCTGCAGGCGGGCGAACTGCGCGGCGGGGCCACCTTCACCCGCGGCGTCGACTACGACGGCGGCTGGGCCGAATACACCCTGGCCCGCGTCGACACCCTGGTCCCGATTCCCGACGAACTGCCCTTCGAGCAGGCCTGCTTCATCCCCGACGCGGTGTCCACGCCGTGGGCGGCCATCACCGCCACCGCCGAGGTGAAAGCCGGTGAGGCCGTCGGCGTCTGGGGCGTCGGCGGGCTCGGCGCGCACGGGATCCAGCTGCTGCGCCTGGTCGGGGCCGCGCCCATCATCGCGATCGATCCGCTGCCGGCCGCCCGCGAACGCGCGCTGTCCTTCGGCGCGGATCTCGCCTTCGATCCCGCCGATCCGGACCTGCGCGCCAAGATCTTCCAGGCCAGCGGCACCGGTCTGGCCGCGGCCTTCGACTTCGCGGGTGTGGCGCCGGTGCGCGAACAGGCGGTCACCTGCCTCGCGCCGCAGGGCCGCCTGGTACTGGTCGGGCTCACCGACAAGCCGATCACCATCACCGGCGGCACCGCGTTCAGCTTCTTCCAGCAGCAGCTGCGCGGGCACTACGGGTCCGCACCGGAGCACGTCACCCAGCTGGTGAAACTCCAAGGGCTGCAACGCATCGACTTCGCGCGCTCGGTGAGCGCCGTGGTGCCGCTCGCCGACGCCCCCAAGGCCGTGCACGCCCTGGAGGCCAAGGAAGGCAACCCGATCCGGATCGTCCTGAAGCCGTAATCGACTCGCAGGGCCGGTCGGCGGGCTACCCGAGCCGACGCTGGAAGACGTTGGCGGACTGGCCGTTCGAGAGGTCGACGGTGTAGACCCCCAGGTCCGCGGACGTGGGGGTCAGGTCCAGGACCATGAAGCCGAGGTCGGTGTAGTTCTCGTACAGCGCGCCGTTGGGGCTGCCCTTGGCGCCCGAGGACGGTTCGCCGTGCACGGATTTCGCGGCCGCGCCGGAGATGATCTGCCGGGTGCCCTTCGACGCGGTGGTGGGTTCGAGCACCTGCAGCGAATGATCGTGGCCCGACAGCAGGAACTGACAGCGGCCGACCACATGCGCCTCGAAGAAGTCCCGTGCGTGGCGGCCGTCGATCGGGTCGATGGTCAACCCGTCGTATTCACCGGCGTTCCCGTGCGGACCGTTGTTGCGGTACGGGTGATGGGTGCAGGCGATCTTCCAGGGGGCGGGGGACTCGTCGAGAGCGCGATCCAGCCAGGCCGCCTGCTCGGTCATGAACTGGCCGTCGGCCGCCCAGTAGGGCTGGAACAGCGGAGGCAGGTACGCGGCGACGGGATTCAGGTCGAGCACGAAGAACTCGACGACCGGGTTCTCCTGCGGAACCCGCACCGAGTAATAGCGCGACGGCATGAACCAGCGGGCCGAGCGGGCGTGATAGGCCACCTCGTGATCGCCGCGCAGCAGCCAGCCGCCGTCGCCGGGCAGGATCGAGGAGTTGTCGTGATTGCCCTGCACCATGAGCCAGGGGAAGTCCAGGTCGTGATTGGGGTTCTCGAACTTGGCCGCGAACTGGGCGTCGTCGTCGGCCCACGGGCCCTGCTCGTAGACATTGTCGCCGAGGGCGAGAGCGAGCGAGAACGGGTCGCGCGCATGCTGTTCGCGCATGGCGTCGGCGACCTGCCACTGCGGGCGCGCGCCGGTGCCGGCGTCACCGGTGACGAGCACACGTAGCCGCTGCGCGTCGGGGAAAGCGAATTTGCCGATGGGCGGGGCGTTCTCGGCGTGCGCGGGCGCAGCGCCCACGGTCAGCGCCGCGGCGCCGCCCACGGCCGCGGCTGCGGTGCCCCCGATGAAGGCCCGACGATCGACGGTCATGCTCTGCTCCCTGCCTGTCACCCTGGACTCCCCGGCTGCCACCCTGGTCGGTTGACCAGTATTCCGAACTCCCGGTCCCGCCGCAGAGTACGTCGCCATGACCCCGCCCACACCGCCGCGACACGACACGTTCTTCCAGGCCAGGACCTTTTGACAGCGACTCGACCCGATGAGAGTGTTGGGGATCTGATTTCTCACCACGAGCTCGGCCGTAGGGGGACCCCGCAATGACGACACTGGCCTCGGGCCTGTTCCTGGATTGGGAACAACTGACGGGCCAGTCGAAACTCGTGGTCGATCTGATCAGCTTCCCCATCTTCAGCGCCATCGCCGGCTGGCTCACCAACTGGACCGGCGTGCTGATGTTGTTCTGGCCGGTCTACTTCAAGGGTTTCCGAGTCCCCGGCCTCGAGATCCTCTACCCCTACCTGCCGCGCCGCGTCCAGGTGCTGCCCACCTTCTCCGGCGACGGCAGGCAGCTCGGCTTCCAAGGGTTCATCCCCGCGCGCGCCGAGAAGATGGCCAGCATCTGCGTGGACGTGGCCATCATGCGAATCGGCAGTCCCAAGGACTTCATTCGCGAACTCGACCTCGAGGGCATCGCCGACTACATCGCCGAGGTGGGCCGCAAACAGGTGCCGGGCATGGTCGACGAGATCATGAGCAAGGAGAACCCCGACCTGTGGGGCGCGGTGCCCAAGTCCGTGCGCAACGCGCTCTACCAGCGCATCGAACGCGAACTGCCGTCGCTGGCCCGGACCGCCTTCGACCAGCTCGGCGACAATGTCGACCAGCTGATCGACATCAAGGACTTCGTCATCCGGTATCTGCGGGAGAACCCGGAGATCCTCAAGGACCTGACCACCACCATCGCCGCGCCGGAACTCAAGTTCATGGTCCGCATCGGCCTGCTGGGCGCGCCGTTCGGCCTGCTGCTGGCGCTGTACATGCATGTGCACCAGAACATTCCGGTGCTGGGCTGGATCCCGCCGTGGCTGGTCATCCTGTCCGCGACCGCGACCATCGGCGTGCTGGTCAATGTCATCGCCGTCAAGATGGTGTTCGAGCCGGGCGATCCCCAGCCTTGGTACAAGTACCTGTGGAAGCAGGCGCTGCTGGCCAAGCGGCAGCCCGAGGCCGCCGCCGATCTGGCCCACATCCTGGCCTACCAGGTGCTGACCCTGCCGAACCTGGCGGGCGAACTGCTCAGCGGGCCCAACGGTGACAAGACCCGGCAGCTGCTGGAACGGCTCATCGCCACGGAGATCCACCGTCAGCTCGGGCCGACCCACTCGGTGGTGCGGACCGTGTTCGGCAAGCGGCAGTTCGACAATCTGAAGATCGGCGCGACCACCGCCGCGGTGGGGCTGGCCCCGAGCCTGGCCGACGACCCGGAGTTCGCGGCCGCGCAGGCCAAGAAGATCGACGAGTTCGCGGCCCGCAAACTGCAGCAGCTCACGCCCGGCGAGTTCATGGAGATGTTCTACGCCTCCGTCGAACAGGACGCCTGGCTGCTGTATCTCCACGGCGCCGCCCTGGGCCTGGTGGTCGGGGCCGTGCATCTGATCCTTTTCGGCTGGTAGACGGCCCTTTCGGAGCAACTCTCCGGCAGCCCCAATAAATCAAGCACGCATGCTTGCATTTTTCCGGGACGGCTGCGATGCTGACCCCGTGGCCGATCTCGAGGCATTGCTCGCCGACTTCACCGCCGAATGCGCCGATCTCGATCGGCTGATCGCAGACCTGGACCCGACCGGCTGGGAGCGCGACACCCCCGCCGCCGGGTGGACCATCGCGCACCAGATCGCCCACCTGAACTGGACCGATCAGGTCGCCGCCGTCGCGGCCACCGATGCGGCCGAATTCGACAAGCTGGTCCAGGCCGCGCTGCCGAAGGCCCTCACCTTCGTGGACGAGGCCGCCGAGGAGGGCGCGAAAACCCCTGCGCCGCAATTGCTCGCCGGCTGGCGTCGCGACCGCGCCGCCCTGGTGGAGGCGCTGCGCCTGGTCCCGGCCGGCACCAAGCTGCCCTGGTTCGGCCCGCCCATGAGCCCGGCCTCCATGGTCACCGCCCGCCTGATGGAGACCTGGGCGCACGGCCAGGACGTGGCCGATACGCTCGGCCTCACCCGGGAGCCCACCGCGCGGCTGCGGCACATCGCGCACATCGGCGTCCGGACCCGGAACTTCGCGTACCTGACGCACGGCAAGACCGCGCCCGGCGAGGAGTTCCGGATCGAACTGGCCGCGCCCGACGGGACGGCGTGGACCTGGGGACCGGAGGACGCCGCGCAGCGGGTCACCGGACCCGCCCTGGATTTCTGCCTGGCGGTCACCCAGCGTCGCCACCTCGACGATCTCGCGCTCGAGGTGCGAGGCGAGGAGGCGTCGGAATGGCTGGGCCTGGCCCAGGCCTTCGCCGGTCCGCCCGGAAGCGGCAGAACGGCGGGCCAGTTCGCCTGACCCGCCGTCGATCCCGGCCTCCGACCAGAATCCCCAATTCCCACAGGGGCTTTTCTCCCAGCGGTCCGGGCAATGCCGGACCGGCCGAGAGGGAGCGAGCGAGCGCCAGCCTGGGTGCGCCGTGCCTGGTGCCGACCGGACGCCGTTGGCCGGAGGTCTCTTCGATGGCAGTCGAGTTGGCGCTCGCCGCTTACAAGTTTTTACCCAGGCTTTCGCTGCCGAAAACCTGATGATGCCCAACCTTTCTCGATAGTGATCCTGGTCTCACCTACCGCATGTGGTACCCGCGGCCACCGTAATCTGGACGCGCGTACGACTTTCAATGGTGCGGGTCTGCGCTGCGCAGGGGGCCCCAGGGGAGAGGGAGAGGACGCACCAGTCATGTCGCATCAATTGGCGACCCAGGCCGCCCGGTCGACCCGGCGAACGGCCCAGGTGATCCGCTACAGCGCCATCGTCACCGCCAGCATGGCCAGCATCGGGCTGACCGTCGCGGCGGGCTCGTACATCGCCAACGAGATGGCCCAGCGGCCCGGCAAGCTCACGACCACCACACCGGCCGGACGCCCGGCGCTCGCCGCGCCCGGCCCCGCCACCGATCGGCCGGGCGTCCAGCTCGGCGCGCCGATCGCCGAGAAGATCACGCTGACCTCGCTTTTCAGCGGATATCCGCTGGATCCGACGGTGGCGCAGGTGATTCCGGACCACACCCCGGGCAGTGTTCCCGCCGCCGAGGCGCCGCGGCCGCTGGCCGGCCAGCTCCGGCTCGGCACCACCTATGTGGGCGCGCAGCTGGCCGGGGCGCAGCACGAGACGGTGACCCTCACCCTCGACACCAACGTCTTCGCCACCGTGGCCGACGTGCTGCTGAACTCGCCGCTCGGGCAGCAGCTGGGGATCACCGCCGACCCGACCGCCAACACCCGGCTGCGCACCGACGTGGACAGCCGCGGCGACGTGACGCTGACCCTGTCGGATCCGGCGCTGGGCACCTACGGCCTGCAGATCGCCCGGCATCCGGTCCCGGCCGCGGCCGATGCGAACGTCGTCCATGGAGAAGACTCCGCGACCGTCACTGTGTGAGACTTCCGGTGTGTACGACTACTGCGTGATCGGCGGGGGCATCGTCGGGGTGGCGACCGCGCACCGCATTCTCGAGCGTCACCCGGGGGCGAGCCTGCTGCTGGTGGAGAAGGCCGGACAGCTGGGCCTGCACCAGACCGGGCACAACAGCGGGGTCATCCATTCCGGCATCTACTACGAGCCCGGCAGCCTGAAGGCGCGGCTGTGCGTGCGCGGCGCGGAGCTGACCAAGGAATTCGCGGCGGCACACCACATTCCGTTCGAGGAATGCGGAAAACTGCTGGTGGCCACCGATGCGGCAGAGCACGCGCGGATGCTCGCGCTCTACGAGCGGTCGGTCGCCAACGGCGTCGAGGTGGAATTGCTCGACGCCGCCGAACTGGTGCGGCGGGAGCCGCGGATCACCGGGGTCGGGGCCCTGTTCGTGGCGAGCACCGGCATCATCGACTACGGCAAGGTGACCCGGGCGCTGGCCGAGGACGTGCGCGCGGCCGGGGGCGAGATCGCGCTGAACGCGGAGATCGCCGCCATCACCGAAACAGACTCAGCGGTAACAATTTCCGGTCCGACCGGCAGCTGGCAGGCCCGGCGGCTGGTGGTGTGCGCGGGCCTGCAGGCCGACCGGATGGCGCGACTGGCGCGACTCGACATCGATCTGCGCATCGTGCCGTTCCGCGGCGAGTACTACCAGCTGCCGCCGCACCGCAAAGATCTGGTGAACACCCTCATCTACCCGATCCCGGATCCCGAATTGCCGTTCCTGGGGGTGCATCTGAGCCCCACCATCGACGGCGCGCTGACCGTCGGACCCAATGCCGTGCTCGGCCTGGCCCGCGAGGGGTACCGGAAGGGGAGCGTGAATCTGCGCGACGCCCGGGAGATCCTGGGCTATCGCGGTTTTCACAAGGTGGCCGCCGCCAATGTCGGCACCGGGCTGCGAGAGCTGCGCAACTCCCTGTTCAAGCGCGGTTACCTGGCCGAATGCCGCCGGTACTGCCCGGAGTTGACGGTCGCCGACCTGTTGCCACGGGAAGCCGGCATCCGCGCTCAGGCGGTGCTGCGCGACGGTAGCCTGGCTCACGACTTCCTGCTCGAGCGCACGCCGCGCTCGGTGCACGTGCTCAACGCACCGTCCCCGGCGGCCACCTCCGCGCTGCCGATCGCCGAGTACATCGTGGATCGATTGGACGACTCCGTTCAATAAATAGGATTGCTGTAGTACTTTTAATGGCAGCCGTGGGACAGGGAGCAGCCTATGGGCCATTTCAAGTACGCGAGTGATGTCGGCGCACCGGTGGAAGTCGCGTTCACATATACGGACAACCATCAGTTCGTGCCGGACTGGGCGTTCGGCGTAGCCGCCTTCGAGCCGGTCGGGGATTCCGACCATGGTCTCGGAGCGATCTTCGCCGCGACGCTGCGCGTCGGCCTGTGGCATCCCACGATCGAGTGTGAGATCACCGACTACCGCCGCAACGCGGTCATCGAGTACACACTGCGCCGACGCCGGAAGGGGAAGCCGGCGTCGGCGTGCTCCAACCTCTGTGTCATCACCCTGCGCTTCGACCCGCTCGGGTACGGACGCGCCGTGCTGACCTCGGAGACCGAGTACTGGGCGCCACGCGGCGTCACCGGCAAGTTGCTCTCCGCGGTGCTGGCCGCATTGGTGCAGGCCACGGTCCGGCGGACCGAATCGCAATTGCGCAGGGAGATAGAGGAATTCCACGGCACGGATCTTGTCGGCCGGATCGCGTAGGGTAGGCCGCATGATCATCGTGAGCACCGACGGATCATGCCTGCGCAATCCGGGCGGGGCGATCGGCTGGGCCTGGGTCAATCACGCGGGCGGCTCGGCCAGCGGCGGCGGGCCCTCGGGCACCAATCAGATCGCGGAACTACGCGCGCTGCTCGAGGCCGTCCGGGCCCATCCGAGCGCCGAACCCCTACTCATCGAGAGCGATTCGCTCTACGCCATCAAATGCGCCTCCGAGTGGATCAACGGCTGGCGCAACAACGGCTGGAAGACCTCGACCGGCGCGGCGGTCAAGAATGTCGAACTGATCCAGCAGATCGACCGCGCCATCGCCACCCGCCCCGGCCCGGTCCGGTTCCGCTGGGTACGCGGCCACGTCGGCAACTACTTCAACGAGCAGGCCGACACCTTGGCCGGACAAGCCGCCCGCCAGGCCGCCGCCACCGGACAGACCACCGACTCCGATGCCGCGCAGCCGGAGCCCTTCGATCCGCCCACCGCGCCGATCCCGATCGCGGAACCCAAGACCGAACCGCTGCCGGTGACCGCGCCCGCGGAACCGGCCGAGAAGATCGGCGCGACCGCGCATTCCGCACCCGCCACCCCGCGCCGCCGGGCCGCCGCCGCCAAAGCGCCTGTCACCGAAGCACTCACACTGTTCTGAGAACCGCCTCCGAGGATCCTGCGCAGCGCGCCTACCTGCGACGATGACGCTGCGATAGAACCAGAAGGGCCCGCCTCCGGAAAGATCCGGGGGCGGGCCCTTTTCGCGCTGTGGCGGACCACTCAGTTGCCGGGCTTGGGAGCCGCGGGCGTCGGAGCGGGCTGCGCCGGGGGAGTCGCCTGACCCGAGGGCTGGACGCCCTGCTTGTCGCCACCCGCGCCCGGGATGGCGCTGTCATCGTTGCCGTAGACCGTGCGGTACTTGGTGACCAGCCACTTGTCGCCCTTCTTCTCCAACTCGACGTAGGAGGGCAGCGGCAGCACGACCGGCTGGGCGTGCAGATCGTTATTGGCGGTCTGGAGCACGTCCACCAGGATGGTCGCCTTGTTCGCGTCGCCGGACTCGTAGGCGCAGCGCAGCATGCCCAGCGTCGCCTTGGCGTGCTGCTTGATCAGCAGGTCCTGCAGGTCGGCGGCGACCGGATCGAAGCTCTGCGCGAACTCGCCGCCATCGGCGATCTGCGCCTTCATCCGGGCGGCGAAGTCGGGCAGCGACTTCTCGTCGTACGCGGTGAGGGTGCGCACGAAACCGCAGGCCGCCGAGGTGGCATCGTCACGGTCGGCGAGTTGCTGTGCGCGCGAATGCGACTGCCACCAGAATCCGGCGGCGCCCGCGACGGCCGCGACCAGCAGCACACCGAGCGCGACCAGCGCGGCCAGCGGCAGCGACACCGCGGACAGCAGACCCGACTTGCCGCCGGCCTTCGGGTCGGCGGCCGCCTCGGAACCGGCCGTGGCGTCCACACTCGCCTTCGGCTCGGCGTCCTTGCTCATCACCACCGTCTCGGCAGTGTCGGCCGCCTTCGGCTCAGCGGTCTCGGCCGCCTTCGATTCAGCGGCCTCGCCCGCCTTCGGCTCGGTGACCGGCTCGGCGTTGCCCTGGCTATCGGCCTCGGCGATGGAATCGTCTTCGGTTTTCTTGTCCTGGGCAGCGTCGTCCGACATCTATCGATCACTTTCCCGGTGCGCTGCGGACGCACCGTGTTGGTTTGTGGCCCTACTTGACCGGCGGCAGGGTCCGCTCGTTCGGATCCGAGCCCGCGGGCGGGAGCGCGCCGTTGTTCGGCACGTCCGGTCGCGGTGCGTTGGCCGATCCGCGGATCTGCTGGTCCTGCGGCGGGTTCTGGCAGTACCCCGCCCACCGCGGGAAGGTGTTCTCGGTGGCCGCATCCGGCCGCACCTTCTTGGTGACGTAGTCGCAGAAGGACCGCGGCCAGATGTCGAGAATCGTGTAGAACTCGCCGTCGTGCGCGGGCACACCCATGGCGGAGGTGCCGATCACCAGCGACGGGAACAGTGCCCGCAGCGCCGGCGCGCGCAGCTGCGCGGCCCTGGTGATGGCCGCGAAGTTGGTGGCCAGACTGGTCATCGGGTCCGCGGTCCGGTCGAGCACCGCGCCGAGGTCCCGCATCTGGCCGGGGGCCTGCTCCAGGATCTTCTGGAGTTCGGCATTCGCGTCGTTGAACTGGTTGAACAACACACTCGAATTACGGGTCAGCGTACCCAGGTCCGGTTGCGCGAGCGCGGTGGTGCCGGAAATGACCTGCAAATTCTTGAGCAGGTTGGTGGTCTGCGGGAGCAGATCGTCCAGGCCCTTGGTGGCGATGCTGACCGCGTTGATCAGCGAGCGCAGCTGGTCCGGGCCGCCGGACAGCGCGGTGTCCAGCTCGGTCAGGATGACGCTGAACTTGTCCGGATCCACCTGTGCGATCAGGGCGCTGGCATTGTCGAGCACCGACCACACCGGGGTGGGCGTCTTGACCTTGGCCGGATCGAACTGCACCAGCGAACCGTTGTGCAGGAAGGGGCCGCTCTCGGTGTTCGGACGGAAGTCGATGTACTGCTCGCCCGCGCCGGAGAGCGCGCCCACCGCGACCACGGTGTCCGCGGGGATGGAGTACTTCTTGTCGATCTCGGCGGTGGCCGCGATGGCCGCGCCGTTGTCGATCAGCTTGATGTCGTCGACCTTGCCGACGCGGAAGCCGCGCAGGGTCACGTCATTGCCCGCCTGCAACCCGCCGGAACGGTCCAGATTGACCGTCACCGTATAGGTTTCGCGCAGCGGGTTCACCCGCATCACGCTGATCGCCAGGTAGGACGCGCCCACCAGCAGGATCAGCACCAGCGCGGCATTGGACACCAGGTTCTTGTGTCGCGATACCCAGTTCATCGGTGTCCCCCGTTGATCCGGCCGTAGATGATCTGCAGGACCTGGATCAGGCTGCCGCCGAAATCGTTGAGGTCCTTCACGTCCGGGAACTTGCTGTTGGCCGGGTCGGTGAGCAGGCCGATGTCGAGCATGGTGAGGACGGCGCCGACGGCCAGCGTGTCGCCCTTGAACGAGGCGTCCACCCCGGGCCGGATTTCGTGCAGGGCGTCGAGCGCCGGGCCGAGCGTCTGATCGGTCCGGGCCAGCGCCGACATCAGCTGGTTCAGATTGTCGAGCAGGCTGCCCAGCGAGTCCGAGGTGGTGTTCGCGTAATCGCCCAGGGCCGCACTGGTCGTCGAGATCTTGTTGAGCAGATCGCCGATGGCCTGGTTGTTCTCGGCGATGGCGCCGATCATGCCCGGCAGGCTGTCGGCCACCTGGCCGAGCTGCTGGTGATTGGCCTCGATGGTGTTGGCCAGCGCGCTGAAGCCGGACAGCACATTGTCGACGCGCGCGCTGTTCTTGTTGAGACTGGCCATCACACTGGTCATCTGGGTCAGCACGTGGCCGAGCTGTTCCCCGCGGCCGCCGACGATGGAGTCCATCTCGGAGGTCAGCTTGGACAGGCTGGCGATGCCGCCGCCGTTGAACAGCAACGAGACCGAGATCAGCAGCTCTTCGACGGTGGCGCCGGCCGAGGTGTTCTCGATCCGGGCGCCGTCCTTCAGCATTTCCGCGCCGGGCTGGGTCTTGGGCTTGGACACCGCCACGAAGACGTCACCGAGCGGGGTGGCCTGCCGCAGTTCCGCCGTGCTGCCCTGGGGCAACTCGATGTCCTTGCGGATGGCCAGGTCGACATTGGCCTTGAAGTCCTTGGTGGTGATCTTGGTGACCACCCCGACGTCGGAACCACCGATCTTGACCTTGGCCTGGTCCGGGAGGTTCAGGGCATTGTCGAAGGCCGCGTGAATCGTGTAGGTATCGCTGCCCGGACCGGGTTTGGGCAGCGGCAGGCTCTCCACCGTGACACCGCAGCCCGACGCCACCACGGCCGTCGCGGTGACCGCGACCGCCACGATCGCGCGCCGCGCCCGGCGGCCGGTGCGCTCACCCCAGAGGGCCGACATTCGATTGCTCATTTGGTCATCCCCAGCGCCGCCGCCATCAGACCGAAGTCGGGTCCGAAGTCCTCCATCTTGCCCGTCCGGCAACCGTCCGCCTTCATCTGCACACGCTCGCAGAACACGCTGACGATCTCACCCGAGAGCGCGGTGCCGATCAGGCCGTGCAGGCGAATGAAGTTGCCCTGCCGGTTGACCGAGCGGTCCAGGTTCTGCATGAGCAGCGGCGTCACGTCGACCACCTCGGTCACCCCGGCCGCGTTGTCGCGCAGCTGCTTGGTGACCGCGGTGAGCCCGGTGAGGGTGCCGTTGAGCTGATCGGAGTACTGCGAGAACGCGCCACTGGTGTTGGCCAGGAAGGCGTTCAGCTGATCGAGGGTGGCCTGCAGGCCGGGGGCCTGCTCGGACAGCAGCCCGGTCATCTGGGTGATCTTGTTGCTGAATCCGCGCACCGAATCGTCGTTCTCGGCGAGCATGGTGGTCAGCTCGTTGAGCTTGATGATGATGGTGGAGATGGCGTCCTTGTTGTCCAGGCCGGTCTTCAGCGCCCCGGACAGCGAGTTGAGCACATCGCGCATCTTCTCGCCGTTGCCGTTCATCATCGGGTACAGCACCCGGCCCGAGAGCGGGCCGATGCCGTCCTGTCCCTCTTGGGGTTTGAGCGCGGCGGCGAACGAGTCGATGGTCTTGATCATGGTGTCCAGCTCGACCGGGGTCTTGGTCTGCTGGGTGGTCAGGTGCGCGCCGTCGCGCAGCTTGTCACCGCCGGTGTAGCGGGGGGTGAGCTCGATGTGCCGGTCGGTCACGATGGACGGCGAAACCAGCGCGGCCTGAACGTTCTTCGGGATGTCGACGCCCTTGTCCACGGTCATGTGGACCTCGACGTACTGACCCTTGGGCACGATCTTGTCGACCCGGCCCACCTCGAGGCCGAGCACGGTGATCGGGTTGCCCTCGAACATGCCCGCGATATTGAGGAAGTCGGCGGTGAAGTGCTGGGTCTGGCCCGTGGCGTCCTTCACGCCGAGCGGAACGAGCGAGCACGAGCCGACGGCGGCGGCCGCCACACCGATCATGGCCGCCTGGGCAATTCGTTTCAGCATCATGGGTGGCACCCCTCGTTCACCTGCGCGAAGCACAACCAGTTGTCCGGGAACAGCCAGGGCAGCGCGACCTCACCGTAGTTGCCGTTGCCGAAGACATTGTTGAACTGCCGCACGGCCGGCGGCATGATCGACAGCAGCCGGTCCAGGTTGTCCTTGTTCTTCTGCAGACCCTCGGCCATGGTGTTGAGCTGCGTCAGCGTCGGGCCGAACCGGTTGTCGTTCTGCGCGCCGATCTGCTGCAACTGCTTGCTGAGCGTGGAGATATTGTCCAGCAGGCTCTTGAGCAGGCTCTGCCGCTCCATCACCCGGTTGGCGATGGCCTCGCCCTGGGTGATCACCAGCAGCACGCTGTTGCGGTTGTCGCCGAGGATCTTGGTGACCTTGTCCAGATCCTTGAGCAGCTGGTCGACCTGGTCCTTGCGGTTGTTCATGGTCTTGGCCAGCGCGCCGATGGCGTCGAGGGCCTGCACCGTCATCTGGGGGGTGTCGCCCATCTGCTGATTGATCAGATTGAGCGAGTCCGCCAGCTTCTTGGTGTCGAGCTCCTCGAACTTCGGCGTGCCCTCCTGGACCACGTCGGCCAGGTTGTAGGGAACCACGGTGTTGGACTTGGGGATCCGGTTGCCCTTCAGGCCCTTGCCGTCACCCGGGACGAGGTCGACGTAGCGCGCGCCCAGCAGGGTCGCCATCTTGATCGACGCCTTGGCGTCCTGGCCGAGCTTCACATCGTCGTTGACGCTCAGGGTGATCAGCACGTGGTCGCCCTCGAGCTCGGCGCCCGAGACGGTGCCGACCGGGACGCCGGAGACGTCCACCTTGTCACCGACCTTGATGCCGGCGGTCTGCACGAACTCCGCCTTGACGCTCTTGGTGCCGATGCCGACCGACTTGTAGATGGAGGAGCCCATCAGCAACCCGACGATCACCGCGGCGCCGAGTACGCCGAGCCAGAAATTGCGGTTGGAATTGAAGCGGGACTTGAGTTTCGACATCATGGCCGGCACACCGCCGAGTGGGAGTTGCCGCCGATCTGCGAGAACAGACCGCGCGGGAAGAGGACACCGTACAGCGAGACATCCAGGCCGCACAGGTAGGCATTGGCGTAGGCGCCGTTCTGGGTGAACTTGCCGACATCGGAGAGGATGCCGGGCAGATCCACCGCGGCCTGGTCCAGCTTGGAGCCGTTGGCCAGCAGCAGCGCGAGCGCGTCGTTGCTGGAGGCCTGGGCCGCCACCAGCTTGGGCTGGATCTTGCCGAACATGTCGACCAGACCCAGTGTGGCGTCGGCGATCTGGACCGTGGACGCCTGCAGCGACTGGCCCTGGGCGTACAGGCCACCGATCAGGGCGCGGGTCTGGGTGACCAGCGTCTCCAGTTCGTCGCCGCGCTTGGCCAGGCCGGACATGACGCTGGACAGGTTGGTGATCACGTCGGAGAGGATCCCGTCGCGGCGTTCGAAGTCCGAGGCCACCGCGGCGGCCTGGGTGATGAACGCGCTCAACGAGACATTGTCGCCCTGCAACGCCAGGATGAAGGTGTTGGACAGGTTGTTCACCTGCTCCGGCTGCAGCACCTGGAACAGCGGCTGGAAACCGTTGAGCAGACCCGAGACGTCGAAGGACGGCTCGGTGCGCTCGATCGGGATCACGCCATTGTTCTTCAGCGCCACGTGATCACCGGTCTTCGGCTTGCCCGCGACCGGCGGGGTCAGCGCGACATACCGCTGACCGATCAGGTTCTGGTAGCGGACCAGCGCCTTGGTGTCGCCGAACAGCGTCTGATCGCGCTGCACGATGAAGGTCACCTTGGCCTGGTTCTTGCTGTCCAGTTCGATCTTGTTCACCTTGCCGACGCGCACGCCCGCCATCCGGACGTCATCGCCCGGACGCAGACCCAGCACATCGGTGAAGGTCGCGGAGTAGGTGTTGGTGGACCCCTGCACCGTGCGGGCCAGCGTGTTCCAGATGACCGCGGTCACCAGGATGGACACGATGGCGAAGATGCCGAAGCCGATCAGCGGTTTGCGAATGCTCATCGGCCGGCCTCGCTCTGCGTCAGGTGCACGGTCGCATCCTTCAGAATCGGGCTCAGCAGCAGGTATTCCGCCGCGGTGGGACGCCGGCCGAGCATCGCGGTGATGGCGTCGTCACCGGTGAGAGCGATGTCCTTGCCGGTCGCCGGCGCGTCCGGCTGGCTCGCCGGGGCAGCGGGAACCAGGTTCGGGAACATGCCCTGCAGCGGGGTGCCCGCGAGCGGGTCGTTGCCCGGCTTCGGCGCATCGCCCGGCTGGGTCGAGGGCGTGCCGGTGACGGTGACGCCCGGGATCAGCGGGAAGCCCGGCGGCGGCGCGGTGATCGGCAGACCCGCCGCGGCATCGATGGACCTGGGCCGCAACGAGTCCGGCAGCGTGCCCGGATCCGAGGTGAGCGGCGCGGTGCCGCAGCTGGGTGCGGCCAGCTCGCCGTAGCGCGGGCAGTCCTCGCGGGTGTACGGCTTGTACGGCGTGAACGTGAGGCCCAGGTTCCAGATCATCTGGTTCTGCGTGCCCCAGTGGAACGTCGACTTCAGCTTGCGGACCGAGTCGTTGAGGTTCGCGATGGCCTGCGGGATCGCGTCCGGGTTGTCGGACAGCGCGCCGAACAGGGCGCTGGTGCCGGTGGTGACGTCCTTGCCGACATTGGGGTTGCGGGCGAAGAGGCCGTTCACCTTGTCGACGGTGTTGGACGTCCCGGCCAGCAGCGCGGTCAGCTCGGCCCGGCGGTCGGAGATGGTCTGCGCGGTCTTGACCGAATCCTGCAGCACCCCCATCAGTTCCGGCGCGGACTGGTTGAGCGCGCGGAAGGAGGTGGAGAAGTCGTCGAGGAAGCCGCCCACATCCGGGACCGCCCCGCGCACCCCGGCGAGCCAGGTGTCGACGCGCTCGATGGTGGAGCCGGGCATCCGGCCGCTGCCGTCGAGGGCGTAGGACAGGGTGCCGAGCACCCGGCCCAGCTGCACCGGATCCAGCTTGCCGAGGATGTTGCGGACCGTGGTGAGGGTGTCCTGCAGGGCGATGGTGCCCTTGGAGGTGTCCTCCGAGATCTGCGAGCCCTCTTTCAGGTGCGCGGAATCGGTTCCGTTGTAGACCAGTTCGACCGAGGTGACGGCGAACAGGTTGGACGGCACCACGCGCGCGGTGACATTGGCCGGGATGCCCGAGGTGTATTCGGGCTTCATCTCGATGTGCACCTGCTGCAGCTCGCCCTTGGCGGCCACCGACACATCCTTGACCGCGCCCACCAGCACGCCGCGGAACTTCACGTCCGCGTTGGCCGGCAGGCCGTCACCGGTGGTGGTGAGATTCGCGGTGACATTGACCTTCTCGACGAAGTAGCCCTTGTACCGCGCCATCAGGAATCCCAGGATGACGGCCATGACGGTGAGGCCGCAGATACCGGCGATGAGCAGCTGCCGCATCGTCGGTCCGCGCCCGCTCGGATCGATGATCATCGTGTGCGCCCCCTATCCCGAGATCCGGATACCGGGGTTGACCCCCCAGATCGCCAAGGTCATGAACAGGTCGGCGAAGACGACCGCGATGATGCAGTACTTGATCGCGCGACCAGCGGCCACACCCACGCCCTCCGGGCCGCCGGAGGCGAAATACCCGTAGTAGCACTGGATGAAGGTGGTGATCGCGACGAAGATGATCGCCTTCAGCAGTGAGTACAGCACATCGTGGGGGATCAGGAACTGATAGAAGTAGTGCTGGAAAGTGCCTGTCGCGGTGCCGCCCACCAGGGATACGGTCAGCGAGCAGGAGATGTAGGCCAGCGGCAGCGCCAGGCAGTACAGCGGCACGATGGCGATCATGGCCGCGATCATGCGGGTGCTGACCAGGTACGGAAGCGGCCGGATGGCAACCGATTCCAGCGCGTCGATCTCCTCGGAGATGCGCATGGCGCCCAGCTGCGCGGTGAAGCGGCAGCCCGCCTGCGCCGCGAAAGCGACCGTGGCGAGCATGGGCCCGAGCTCACGCGTGGTGGCGAAGGCGGAGATGGCGCCGGTCAGCGGGCTCAACCCGAGCAGGTTCAGCGAGGTGTAGCCCTGGATGGCGACGGTCATGCCGCCGAACGCCGACAGGATCAGCACCACGCCGATGGTGCCGCCACCGACCACGAGATTGCCGTTGCCCCAGGTGACGTCGGACAGCAGCCGCCACACCTCTTTGGGGTACTGCTTGAACGCCATCGGCATGGAGCCGATCGAGCGTAGGAAGAAGAAGACCTGGTGGCCGATGCGCGCCAGCCAGTCGCGCGGCCATCCGGCCGCGCCCTTGATGCGTTTGAACGGCCGCAGCAGCGGCGGTACGTAAGTAGCTGACACGGCTCAGACCATCGCTGGGGGGAAGAAGGAGTTGTACAGCTGCGTGATGATCAGATTGACGCCGAAGAGCATGACCGCCGACATGACGACGGCGGTGTTCACCGCGTTGGCGACACCGCCCGGGCCGCCCTTGGCATTGAGCCCGGAGTCGCAGGCGATGATGGCGGCGAGCAGGCCGAAGATGAGCGACTTCAGCAGGGCGGCAATCAGATCGGCCGTGACGGCGAAGGACGAGAAGGTGCCGATGTAGGAGCCCGGCGTGCCGTTCTGCGCGAAGATATTGAAGACGTAGCCGGTCAGGAAGCCGACGAAAACCACGAAGCCGCACAGCAGTACGGAGACCAGCATGGCCGCGCCGAGCCGGGGGGCCACCAGCCGCCGCATGGGGTCGACGCCCATCACCTTCATGGCGTCGATCTCCTCGCGGATGGTCCGCGAGCCGAGGTCGGCGCAGATGGCCGAACCGACCGCGCCGGCGATCATGAGCGAGGTGACCAGCGGCGCGCCCTGCTGAATGATGCCCAGGCCGTTGGCCGCACCGATGAACGAGGTCGCACCGACCTGCCCGGCAACCGAACCCACCTGGATCGAGACGATGACGCCGATCGGAATGGCGACCAGCAAGGTGGGAGCGGCGGCGACATTGGCCATGAAGGCGCACTGCCGGACGAACTCACCGTAGGGGAAGCGTCGGCGGAAGATGGCCACGAAGAGCTCGGTGACCGCCGCGACACCCATCACCATCATGCGGCCGCCGGTTTCCAGCGATCGTTTCGGATGGTCCCGCCAGTACCCCTTGGCCCAATCCACTGCCGTATTCATCCGTGACGCCGGCGGTGGACTCCCCGGTCCCCCCGGGATCGTGGTCGACTGCACTGACTACCCCTCTCGACGCCGGAGTTACCCGCCTCCGGCGACTGTTTGCTTGACGCACCCTACTACGGAGTTAGGAAAAACACACCACCGATTGTGGTTCCGATCATAGAGCCGGATCACATTCACGCTATGGCTGTGAACAGCCACATCAGAGTTGGTTTTCGTGCAAAAGAACCTGGCAGATATCTAGAACTTGTTCTAGTTTTCGACTAACTCCGGAAGATGTGAACACCTACCCGGTATCAATTTGTAGGACCAAATTTATCGGAATTCGATAGCCATTGTGCATTGTCCCGATATCCCCATCCAACTAGGTAAGTGTCGCGAAGCCCAGCAGGACACGGCTCGGCAACACAAGGCAGTACAACCGCCAACCGGGCCCGAATACTGACAGGATGTGTAACCGCAGGTTGCGATTCGTGCGGCTTCCGACACCTGGAGGGACATGATCAACAAACTGGCCGGGGCGACCGGCGTGTTCGCCGTCGCTATCGGCACCGTGCTCACCGGCGCCGGAGCCGCTCATGCCGATGGGGGCGCCGTCATCGGCGGCGGCTCCGGGATCATCATCGACGATCAATACGAATGCACCGTCACCACCATCGGTTACGACGGAGCAGGTCGTCTGGTCGGCCTCACCGCCGGTCACTGTGGCGATGCGGGCTCCAAGGTCTGGGCCGAGAAGGACCGGGCCGCAGGGCAGATCGGGCAGTTCGTGTACTCCAACCACGATCTGGACTACGCCGTCATCCAGTTCGATCCGAACCGGGTCATCCCGGTCAACCGGGTCGGCGGCGTCACCATCACCGGCATGGGCGGCCCAGCGACCTTCCCCGCCATCGTCTGCAAGGAGGGCCGGACCACCGGCAACACCTGCGGCATCGCGTGGGGCGACGTCTTCGACACCAATGTCGAGACCTGGAGCCAGATGTGCGTCGTCGAGGGCGATTCCGGCGCGCCGGTCGTCGTCGGCACCACCCTGGTCGGCATGGTCAACGCCTACCTGGCGGTGGCCTGCTTCGGCCCGGAGGTCGGCACCAACATGAGCGCGATCATGGATGACGTCAACGGACGGGGCGGTGTCGGCGCGGGCTACCGGCCCGTCTGACCCGGCCCTCGGTCATCCGAGGCGAGAAATGCTGAAAGCGGCGGTGATTCGAGAATCACCGCCGCTTTCCGTCGTACCGTTTCCGGAGCGTTCCGGCCCGGTCCTAGAGCGTGTTGACGCAGACGACGAAGTTGCGATCGTCGTAGACGTAGCCCTGATCACCGTCCGGGCAGTCGTCGACGCTGGTGCTGTGCTGCACGATCGACACCACCTTCACGCCCTCGGTGGCCGTCTTGCTGGTGCACGGGATGCGGTGCGCGGTGTCGCCGCCGACCTCCATGCAATCGCCCACCACCCAGTCGATGGTCAGGCACAGCGCGCCGGTCTCGGAACCGTTGAGGGTCTCGTAGTAGACCTGGTCGGAGTCCTTGCCGCACTGGGCATTCTTCGGAGCCTTGCCGGTCACCTTGTAGTTGGAGTCCTGGCTGCCGCAGACCGCCTTGTCGATGGTGGCGTTCTCGGTGGTGCCGCCCAGCTTCACGCAGTCGCCGATCGAGGCGTGGAAGTCGGTCTTGCCACCGCGATCCGCGCGCGGAGTGGTGGTCGGCGCACCGGGCTTACCGGGCTTGGTGGGCGTGTTCCCCGGGGTCTTGGTCGTGGTCGGGAGCACGATATCGCCGGGGGCGGCCGTCGGATGGCCGGTGACGGTGCTCCCACAGCCGGCGAGCAGCAGGGCGGCGACGGCGGAGATCGCGGGCACGACGATCCGGACGGAAAGCTGCTGACGCAACACGGGCGAGTCCTATATTTCGAAACAAACAGGTTTGAGTTGTGCGCCCATGAGTACACCACGGGCACCCAGAAGATCGAATCAAGGCCGCGAACCATTTCATCCGGGCACCCGTATAGGAAGCCATGAGCACCGACATCCTGGAGCGGTACGTCACCTGGCGGCGGGCCCGCGACGGCGATCCCTTCCGGGTGCGCATGCCCACCCTCGGTTCGGTGCTCTTCACCGGCACCGCCGCGGGCGCCCGGCAACTGTTCCGCGCGCCCATGGATCTGCTGGAACCGCCGCTGCCCAATCCGATCGAGCCGATGGTCGGCGCGGCCTCGCTCATCCTGGCCCGGGGCGAGCGGCACCGGCGCGAGCGCGCCCTGCTCGCGCCCGCCTTCCACCGCAATCGAATCAGCGCCTACGGCAACGCCATTCGCGACGCCGCCCGCGCCGAGCTGGACGGCGAACGCACCGGGACGCCGTGGCGGCCGGGCGCCCGCGTCGACGCCCGCGCCGCGGCCCGGGCGCTCACGCTGCGGGTGATCCTGGCGGCCGTGTTCGGCATCGACGAGCCCGCGCGCCGTGCCGAGTACACCGCCGCCACCACCACCTTCCTGGAATCCTTCGGCAGCACGCTGTTCCTGGCCCCGGGCCTGCGGCGCAATATGTTCGGGCTGACCGGGTGGGAGCGGTTCGCCGCCGCGCGGGACCGGCTCGACGAACTCATCGACGCCGAGGTGACGCGGCGGCGCGCACACGGGGGCGGCGGCACGGATCTGCTGGCGCTGCTGCTGGATACGCGCTACGAGGACGGCGACGCCATCACCGACACCGACCTGCGCGAGCAGTTGCGCACGCTGCTGGTCGCCGGGCACGAAACCACCGCCACCGCACTGGTGTGGGCGCTGTACCGGCTGCACCGGGAACCGGACACGCTGGCCCGGCTGCGCGACGAATTGTCCCGCGCCGGAACAGATCCCGATCCGGCCGAGCTGATGAAGCTGCCCTACCTGGACGCGGTCTGCCAGGAGACGCTGCGGCTGCATCCACCGGTGCCGATCGTATTGCGCAGGCTCACCGGTGATTTCACGCTGCTCGGCGAGCCACTGGCGGCGGGGGACACCATGGGGGTGTCGGTGCACCTGCTGCACACAGATCCCGCGGTGTGGCCGGAACCACGGCGCTTCCGTCCCGAACGGTTCCTGGAGCGCAAATTCGGCCCGTTCGAGTACGCGCCGTTCGGGGGCGGTCACCGGCGCTGTATCGGCGCCACCCTGGCCGATTACGAGCTGCGCATCGTGCTGGCAACCGTGCTGAGCGGGGTGCGGATGCGGCTCTCGCCGCGGTTCGCGCGCGGGGGTGCGCCGATGTCGGTGCCGCACACCATCACGGTCGGACCGCGGCGCGCCATCACGTTCGACATCGTCGAGTCGTGAAGCGACGTCGGTGATCTCGATCACAAGTAGGTTTTGGGAAGCAATCGCTCCGAAAGCGGCCGCACCGGTGTCACTTTCGGTGAATCGCCGCCGCCATCGGCGCATACACGCCCCTCGAGGAACCGACCCACGGTGTTGTGAACGGGCACACACCTAGCAGTCGGTACGAATAACCCGCAGAAGGCGGTTGGCGCACTCGACAGATCGCTGTAGTAATGGACGCGGGGTTGGGACTACTGCGGGTGAAGTGCGCCCGCGTTCTGCGTGAAGAACAAAGATCTGAGAGGACCAAGCTGTGCGCCATACCCGGTATCGAAAGACGGGACTGATCGCCCTTGCCGCCATCGCGGCAACCGGAGCAGTGGTGGCAGCACCCGCCTCAGCGACTCCGCTATGGCCGGGCGGCCCGGACGTCCCGGGCACCCCCTCCGCGGTCATGCCGCAGCCCGAGCCGGGCTCGCTGCCGACCGATCCGAACGCCAAGGCGCCGATTCCGCCCGCCAACTTCACGGCCCCGAACATCAGCCCCGGCGACGGTGACGTGGTCGGCGTGGCCATGCCGGTCATCATCAACTTCAAGGACCCGGTCGGCGACCACGCCGCCGCCGAGAAGTCGATCCGCATCACCTCCACCAACAAGGTGAACGGCCACTTCTACTGGATGGGCGACAAGCAGGTCCGCTGGCGGCCCGAGAACTTCTGGCCCGCCGGCTCCAAGGTGACCGTGCAGGCCGGCGGCACCGACGTGGCCTACACGATCGGCGACGAGTTCATCACCACCGCCGACGACACCACCCACATGATCACCGTGACCCGCAACGGCGAGGTCGTGAAGACCATGCCGACCTCCATGGGCAAGAAGGGTCACGAGACCCCGAACGGGACCTACATCGTCAGCGAGAAGAACCGCAAGATGATCATGGACTCGTCCACCTACGGCGTGCCGACCACCGCGCCCGAGGGCTACAAGCTCGAGGTCGAATACGCGACCCGCATGTCCAACAGCGGCATCTTCGTGCACGCCGCCCCGTGGAGCGTGGCGCAGCAGGGCGTCTCCAACGCCTCGCACGGCTGCCTGAACGTCTCCACCGAGGACGCAAAGTGGTTCCAGGAGAACGTGCAGAAGGGCGACCCGGTCATCGTGCAGAACACCGCCGGCGGCACCCTGAACACCGGCGACGGCTGGGGCGACTGGAACTGATGCGGCACTGAGCCGCTCACTCACAGCGAGGGTCCCGCTCGATCGGAGCGGGACCCTCGCTTGTTTTCTGTTGGCTAACCGTTCATTCGGTTTTGGTCTCGAAACATCTTGGGCGGTCGTACGATTCGCCCCATGTCCG
Organism: Nocardia sp. NPDC005825; assembly: GCF_040630175.1. Classification (NCBI taxonomy): domain Bacteria; kingdom Bacillati; phylum Actinomycetota; class Actinomycetes; order Mycobacteriales; family Nocardiaceae; genus Nocardia; species Nocardia sp. NPDC005825. Next base: position 591,562 of record NZ_JBEXXC010000004.1, on the reverse strand, counting down.
CGCCCCTAGATGGTGTGAGCGGTGAACAGTCGGTGGCGGAGACCGACCGACAGTTCAGCGAGCTACCATCCGGAATTAACCAGACAGTTGCCATCGGCCGTAAAGCTGCGCGGGTGCGATCTTGGCCCGAACGAGTACTCCCGACGCCCCCCGGGCGCGGGTGGCGAAACAGACCCTGGCGGGACTACGCCCTCTTCACCGTTCTGGTCGCGCCCAACCTGATCCTGTTGGGGCTGTTCGTCTATCGGCCGCTGATCGACAACGTGCGACTGTCCTTCACCGACTGGAACATCTCCGCGACCACCCTGAACTGGGTCGGATTCGACAACTACACCGAATGGTTCGGGCGCGACGACACCTGGCAGATCGTCGGCAATACCGTCGTGTTCACCGTCGCCGCGGTGCTCGGCAGCATGATCCTGGGCCTGGCCCTCGCGCTGCTGCTGGACCGCAAACTGGTCGGACGCAATGTGGTTCGATCCGCCATCTTCGCGCCGTACGTGATCTCCGGCGCGGCCATCGGCGTGGGCTTCCAGTTCATCTTCGACCCCGGCTTCGGCCTGATCCCGGACCTGCTGCAGCGGATGGGAATCCACTCACCCGACTTCGCGCAGGACCCGCACTGGGCGCTGTTCATGATCACGGTCACCTACATCTGGAAGAACCTGGGCTACAGCTTCGTCATCTATCTGGCGGCGCTGCAAGGGGTTCGGGCCGACCTGATGGAGGCCGCCGAGATCGACGGCGCGAGCCGCTGGACCACTTTCACCCGGGTGTTGCTGCCGCAGCTGCGGCCCACCACCTACTTCCTGTCGATCACGGTGCTGCTCAACTCGTTGCAGGTCTTCGACCTCATCAATGTGATGACGCGCGGCGGGCCCATCGGCACCGGCACCACCACCATGATCTACCAGGTCTATCGCGAATCCTGGGTGAACCAGCGGGCGGGCTACGGCGCGGCCGTCGCCACCATCATGTTCCTGGTGCTGCTGATCGTGACATTGATCCAGGTGCGCGTCATGGACCGAGGGGACGAGAAGTGAAGCGGCTGAACCTACTGCGCGCATTCAACGATCGGGAGCTGTGGGCCAAGGTGTTCGGCTACGCCGCCATGGTGTGCGTGCTGATCATCATCGGCGTCCCGCTGTACTACATCCTCACCCGCTCGTTCATGGCGCACGCGGAGGTCTACTCCCAGCCGGTCAGCTACTGGCCGAAACAGTGGCTGGCCTCCAACTACCACGACGCCACCACCACGCTGCCGTTCTGGCAGTTCCTGCGCAACTCCATCATCGTGACCAGCATCGTGTCCGCGGTGAAGTTCGTGCTCGGCGTGCTCAGCGCCTACGGACTGGTGTTCCTGCGCTTCCCCGGCAAGAACATCGTGTTCCTGGTGATCATCGCGGCGCTCATGGTGCCCAACCAGATCACCATCATCTCCAACTACGCGCTCATCGCGCAGCTGGGCTGGCGGAACACCTTCCAGGGCATCATCGTTCCGCTCTGCGGCGTCGCCTTCGGCACCTTCCTCATGCGCAACCACTTCCTGTCGCTGCCCTCCGAGGTGATCGAGGCGGCGCGGATGGACGGCGCGGGCTGGTGGCGGCTGCTCACCCGGGTGGTGCTGCCCATGTCCGGGCCCACCATGGTGGCGTTCGCGGTGGTCACCCTGGTCAACGAGTGGAACGAATACCTGTGGCCGTTCCTGATGGCCGACGACGCGCGGGTCGCCACCCTGCCGGTCGGCCTGACCCTGCTGCAGAACACCGAGAACCCCAGCGTCACCAACTGGGGACCCGTCATGGCCGGGGTCATCCTGACCATGCTCCCCATCCTCATCGTCTTCCTGGTGCTCCAGCGCCAGATGATCAAGGGCCTCACCTCCGGTGCGGTCAAGGGTTAAGTCCCAGAAGGAGATCCCCGTGTCCGAATCACGATTTCCCGCGCTCTCGCGTCGCGGCTTCCTCGGCCTGGCCGGTGCGGCCGCCGGCGCCGCGGCCCTGACCGCGTGCGCCGGGTCCGGTGGCGGCGGCACCCAGGGCGGCGACTCGAAGACCATCACCTTCTGGTCCAACCACCCGGGCACCTCCAAGGACCAGGAAACCGAGCTGATCAACCGGTTCCAGGCCAAGTACCCGGACCTGAAGGTCAACCTGGTCGACGCGGGCAAGAACTACGAGGAGGTCGCGACCAAGTTCAATGCCGCGCTCTCCGGCGGCGAACTGCCCGACGTGGTCATCCTGTCCGACGTGTGGTGGTTCAACTACGCGCTCAACGGCACCATCGAGCCGCTGGACAGCCACTTCGCCAGCGCCGGGGTGAACGTGTCCGACTATGTGGACACCTTCATCGGCGACTACAAGTTCAACGGCAAGACCTGGGCGCTGCCCTACTCGCGCTCGACGCAGATCTTCTACTACAACAAGGACGTCTGGGCCAAGGCCGGACTGCCCGACCGCACCCCGAACAGCTGGGACGAATTCGACGAGTGGGGCCCCAAGATCCAGGGCGTGCTCGGCGGCGACAAGTGGGCGCACGGCTGGGGTGACGCGAAGAACTACCTGGCCTGGACCTTCCAGGGCCCGTGCTGGACCTTCGGCGGCGCGTACTCCGACGAGTGGAAGCTGAAGTTCACCGACCCGGCCACCATCAAGGCCGGCCAGTACCTGCGCGACTCCATCAACACCAAGAAGTACGCCAGCATCCGGCCCACCTACGCGGTCGACTTCGGCAACGGCATCATCGCCTCCGCCATCGGTTCCACCGGCGACCTCAAGAGCATCAAGACCAACTCCGCGGGCAAGACCGAATTCGGCACCGGCTTCCTGCCGCACCCGAACGGGGCGGGCGCCACCACCGGTGGTGCGGGCCTGGCGATTCCGTCGCGCATCAGCGACGCCCGCAAGGAGAACGCGCTGAAGTTCATCGACTTCATCACCAACGCGGCCAACACCTCCTACTTCTCGCAGGCCACCGGCTACATTCCGGTGCGCAAGTCGGCGCAGCAGGATCCGAGCATGGCGGACTTCCTGTCCAAGAACCCGAACTTCAAGACCGCCATCGACCAGCTGCCGCTGACCAAGCCGCAGAACTACGCCCGCGTGTTCGTGCCGGGCGGCGACCAGATCATCGGCACCGGGCTCGAGCAGATCGGCCTGCAGAACCGGGATGTCGCAGCCGCTTTCGGCGATATCGGCAACCAGCTGCAGACCATCATCGACCGGCAGATCACGCCCAAGCTGCCCAAGTAAGAACCGAGCGAGGAGACCCGCCCGCCATGGCGACTGTGCAGTTCGAGGGTGTTTCCCTCACCTATCCGGGTGCGCCCGGCCCCGCGGTCGACGACCTGAACCTGGAGATCGCCGACGGCGAATTCCTGGTGCTGGTCGGGCCTTCGGGCTGCGGCAAGTCCACCAGTCTGCGCATGCTGGCGGGTCTCGAAGCGGTGACCGCCGGGCGGCTGCGCATCGGCGGCCTGGACGTCACCGGCCTGCCGCCGCGCTCGCGCGACGTGGCCATGGTGTTCCAGAGCTACGCGCTCTATCCGAACATGACCGTGGCCGACAATATGGGATTCGCGCTGCGCAATGCCGGAATGAGCAAGGCCGACACCCTGGTTCGGGTCAAGGAGGCCGCGGCCATGCTGGAGCTCGAGGAGCTCCTGGACCGCAAACCCGCGCGGCTGTCCGGCGGCCAGCGGCAGCGCGTCGCCATGGGCCGGGCCATCGTGCGGCGACCGCAGGTGTTCTGCATGGACGAACCGCTGTCGAATCTCGATGCGAAACTGCGGGTCTCGACCCGCTCGCAGATCGCCGCGCTGCAGAAACGGCTCGGCACCACCACCGTCTACGTCACCCACGACCAGGTCGAGGCCATGACCATGGGACACCGGGTGGCGGTGATGAAGGACGGGAAGCTGCAGCAGGTCGCCGCGCCGCGGGAACTCTACGACGACCCAGTCAACACCTTCGTCGCCGGATTCATCGGATCGCCCGGCATGAACCTGCTCACCGCGCCCGTGCGCGAGGGCGCGGCCGTGCTGAACGATCTGCGAATCCCGCTGCCGCACAGCGTCGACGGCGCGAGCGTCATCATCGGCATCCGGCCGGAATCGTGGGAGGTCATCACCGACGCCGGCGATGCGCTCGCGGTCGAGGTGGAGCTGCTCGAGGAGCTGGGCTCGGAGTCGTTCGTCTACTCGCACGGCGTGGCCGACGAATGGTCCAGCCGTTCGGGCCGGGTAGTGGCGCGCGTCGACCGGCGCTTCCAGGTCGCGCTCGGCGACCGGCTCTACCTCACGCCCAAGCAGGACGAACTGTTCTTCTTCGACGCCGCAACCGAAGAGCGCCTGCGCTGATCCACCACTCCCTCGCCTCGAGCCCCACCCGTCAGGACGGGGCTCGAGGTGTTCGGAGGTGAGTGATCACCAGATCTTCACGCGCTCCGCGGGATCCAGGTAGAGCGCATCGCCGGGAGTGACCTCGAAGGCTTCGTGGAAGCTGTCGAGGTTGCGGACGACGCCATTGCAACGGAACTCCGGCGGAGAGTGCGGATCGACCGCGAGACGGCGAATCGCCTCCTCCGAGCGAGCCTTGGTGCGCCACACCTGCGCCCAGCCGAAGAACACGCGCTGCAGGCCGGTCAGCTGGTCGAGGACGGGGGAGTCCTGACCCTCGATGGCGATCTTGTACGCCTCCAGCGCGATCGAGAGACCGCCCAGATCGCCGATGTTCTCACCGATGGTGAACTCGCCGTTGACCGTGTGGTCGTCGGACAGGTCCTTGGGCGAGAAGGTGTTGTACTGGGCGATCAGCGCCTTGGTGCGCTTGCCGAACTCGGTGCGGTCCGACTCGGTCCACCAGTCGATCATGTTGCCGTCGCCGTCGTACTTCGAACCCTGATCGTCGAAGCCGTGGCCGATCTCGTGGCCGATGACCGCGCCGATCCCGCCGTAGTTGGCGGCGTCGTCGGCGTTCATGTCGAAGAACGGGGGCTGCAGGATCGCGGCCGGGAAGACGATCTCGTTCATACCCGGGTTGTAGTAGGCGTTCACCGTCTGCGGGGTCATGAACCACTCACCGCGATCCACCGGGCCGCCCAGCTTGTTCAGATCCCGGTCGTGCTCGGCGGCGTACCCGCTGCGGTAGTTGCCCACCACGTCGGCGGGATCCACGGTGACGGCGGCGTAGTCGCGCCACTCCTCCGGGTAGCCGATCTTGGGGGTGAACTTCTCCAGCTTGGCCAGCGCGGCCTGCCGGGTGTCGGGGCCCATCCACTCCAGCTGGGAGATATTGCGGCGGTAGGCCTCCTGCAGGTTCTCCACCAGCTCGACCATGCGGGCCTTGGCCGCGGGCGGGAAGTGCCGGGCCACATAGAGTTTGCCGACCGCCTCGCCGAGCAGGTCCTGCACCAGGGAGACGCCGCGCTTCCAGCGTTCCCGGTTCTCCTGCGCGCCGGTCAGGGTGCGGCCGTAGAAGTCGAAGCTCTCCTCGACCAGGGCCTCGGTCAGGTACGGGGCGCGGGCCTTCACGACTCGCCAGGCGGCCCAGCCCTTCCAGTCCTCCAGCGACTCCGACGCCCAGGTCTGGGCGAAGGTGCGCACGTAATCGGGCTGGCGCACCACCAGTTCCGCGAACAGCTCCCCGCCCGGGCGGTCCAGGCCGGCGGCGAGCGCGGAAGTCCAGGCGGTCCAGTCGAATTCCGGGTTCTCCGCGGCCAGGTCCGCGAAAGTCACCAGGTTGTAGCTCAATTCGGCGTCGCGACGGCGCACCACGTCCCAATGGCCCGCGGCCAGCTTGGCTTCCAGGTCGAAGACCCGCTGCGCGTCGTAGTCCAGGCCCGCCAGCTCGAACATGCGGCGCATGTGGGCGACGTACTTCGCGCGGATCTCCGCGTATTCGTCCTTGTGGTAGTACGACTCGTCGGGCAGGCCGATGCCGGACTGGGTGGCGTGCACCAGGTAGCGGGTGGAGTTCTTGTCGTCGGTGTCGACGTAGAAGGCCAGCGCGCCGCCGACTCCGGTGCGCTGCAGGCGGCCGATGAGGGCGGCGAACTCCGCACGGTCGGCGACCGCGGCGACGGCGGCCAGCTCCTCGGCGATCGGGGTCAGGCCCGCGGCCTCGATGACCTCGGCGGCCATGAAGCTGTTGTACAGATCGCCGATCTTGCGTTCTTCGGAGCCGGGCGCGGCGTCGGCGGCCGAGGCGTCCTGGATGATCTGCTGCACATCCAGTTCGGCCTGGTCGTAGAGCGTGCGGAAGGCACCGTCGACCGCCCGGTCGGCCGGTATTTCATAGGTGTCGAGCCATTTGCCGTTGACGTGCGCGAACAGGTCGTCCTGCACCCGCACGTCCGCGTCACGGAAGGACAGGTCGATACCGGAGGGAGGCGTCAGCTGCGAAGTCACGATCCCCAGTATGCCCACTTGGCGGGCATCCGGGCGGGGTGTGTGAACTTCGCACCCATTGCGTTCACGATGGGTGAACGCACCGATTCAGGCGCCGACCGGCACCCGGTCGAATTCCCCGTCCCGGGCCCCGTCGACGAAAGCGCGCCATTCGCCGGGGGTGTACACCAGGGTGATCGGTCCGTGCGTGAGTGAGGTGTGGCCGTCCGCACCGGTCTCCGCGATGAGCTCTGTGCGGTGGACGCCGAGCGCGGTGCGGTGGATATGGCGGCCCAGCACGGCGGCCAGGAATGTCATCCATTCGGCCGCGGTGACGGTGATGATGGGCTCGTCGTCAGGGCGATGTTCCGGATTGCGCCGGTACTTGCTGTCGCGGATGAGCACCGCATCACCGTCGAATCGAACCTCCACGCACTGATTTCCGTTATTGGTACGAGTCGACGTGAACCAGCCGCTGGATTCCGGCTGATACTTTGCGGTGGTAAGCATGGGCAGCATTTTACCGTTACGCATGCGTCTCCTACCCTTGCGAATAGCGTTTGATGAGCTCCAAAGATTCTGCGCGACCGAGGGATTGGTCGAGTGCACGCACAAATGCGAACCGCAGATCGCGAATCTGATCCGGATCCTCCACGGCCCCACCGAAAACCGCGCTCTCCACCCAGGTGAACGTGGGCAGACTTTCGGAAGCGAAATCCAGCAGATGGAAACTCGAGCCACCCAGCATCGCGCCGCCTGTCGCGGTGAACGGAATCACCCGCACCGAAATGGAATCCAGTTCGTCCAGCAGTGTTGCCAGATGTTCGAGTTGGCCGCGCAATACTTTCGGGCCGCCGATCTGCTGCAACAGGGTGGCTTCGCCGATCACCGCGGTGAGCTCCACCCGGTCGTCGCCGCGCAGTCGTTCCTGTCGTTTCAGCCGCACCGCCACCAGCTGTTCCACCTGCACCGGGCGGATCATGACGTCGGCGCTGATCAGCGCCCTCGCGTATTCCTCGGTCTGGAGCAGGCCCGGCACCACCAGGCTGTCGTAGCTGAGGATGCTCTCCGCGCCCAGCTCCATGCCGTAATACCGTTGCAGCTCAGGCCCGATCAGCGCCGAGGACTTGGCCCACCAGCCGCGCTCCTTGCTGAGCAGCAGCAGCTCCAGCAGTTCGTCGCGCTCCTCGCCCTCCACCTCCAGCAGCGCCAGCACCGGGCCGATGGTGGTCGTGGTGAGGACGCGGCGACCCTTCTCCACATGCGACCAGTTGGCCGCGGTGAAGCCGACGCGCTTGGCGAACGTCGCCGAATCGAAGCCGCGCTGCTCGCGTAATTCACGCAGCCGCAGGACCAGCTCCCACCGGGCGACGGTAGGCGAGACGGGTGCCATGGCGACCGATGCTACGCCGCGAAACTCGCTGGCGTGTGACTATTGTCATAGTGATTGCGCGGGCTTACTGTCGGTAGCAGGAGGTTCGCCATGAGCGCGCTGGACCCGTCGTCGTACACCGCCACCCAGGAAGCTCTGGCCCGGTGCAGACGCTACCGCAAGGACCACGGGCTGTACGGCGTGGTGGATTCGACGCTGGGCCGAATTATGTTGGAGGTCGGGGCCGTCGGCGCCGTGACCATGCCCGCCGAGCTGGGCCGCAGGGTCCGCGACCAGCTCACCGCGCGCGAGCGGCGCGGTCCGGTCATCGCCCATCCGCGCTCCGGCCGCTGGACCTTCCTCACCGGCCCCAGCGACGACTCGTATCTCGACATCGCGCTGTTCTCGGATCTGTTCCGCGATTGCGCATCCGTTGCGCAGCCCGGCAGCACCATCGTGCTGCCCTCACCCACCGACGAGCACACCGCCTACCGCACCTGGATTCACCCGCCGGAAGGGGACTTTCGCCCGGAACTGTCGGAAGTACTGGCCGCCGTACGCGAATGCCACCCGGGGGCAGCCGGATCCAGCACCGGCGGCGTCAGCGCGTCGGAACCGGTGTGAGCGTCACGCTGAACTTGTCCTCCAGCCGCTGATTGAATTCGCGCTGGCACTGATCGACCTTGGCCTGATCGCCATTGGCGTCGCGGACACAATCCAGGAAGTCGGTGGCGCCGGTGTCCTTGAACACCGTCCACACCAGCACGCCGATCACCGCGCCGCCGATCAGGCTGATCACACCCATGATCGCGCCCGTCAACGCCATCCCGAAGCCGCCGGCCGCCCCGCGCCGCGCCTTCATCACCGCGATCAGGCCCAGCACGATGGCCACCACGCCGCAGATCAGGCCGACGATGGTGAACAGGACGGTCCAGAACGTCAGCAGACCGATGATGCCGAACACCAGGGCGGTGATCGCCATGCCCTTGCGCTGCGGCGACTCCTGCCAGTACTGCCCACCGCCCGGCGGCGGATAGTTGCCCGGCGGCGGGTACGCGCCCGGCGGGTAGTTCCCCGGCTGCCCCTGCGGCGGCGGGTACTGACCGTACTGGTCCGGCGGCGGGTACTGGTTCATAGGCCGATGCTATTGCCCGCCGAGCCGGGCATGCATTTCCCACACCAGGATCTCCGACGGCAGGTTGGCCGTGACCCGCTGGCCGCCGCTGCGGGCCAGCCGGACCGCGTCACCCTCGTACAGGGTTCCCGCGCCCTCCATCTCCACCTCGCCGCGTGCGACGAAAACGTGCAGGTAGGGGGCCTCGGGTAGGCGGACCTCGGCGCCCTCACCAGGCATCCGGGCCACGTGCATGGCGGAATGACTGCTGGCGATGGCGATGGCCGTGCGGTCGCGGTAGCGGGGCAGGCCCGAGGCCACCGTGACCAGGTCGCCGCTCGCGAGTTCGGCGTCGATCTCCAGCTGCTGGTAGCCGGGGGTCAGACCGGAGTCGTCGGGCACCACCCACATCTGCACGAAATGCACCGGCTCCTGGTGTTCGGGCGCATTGCTGAGCCGCCAGGAGTCGTTCTTCTCGGAGTGCAGGATGCCGGTGCCGGCGCTCATCCGCTGGGCCAGGCCCGGGTAGATGACGCCGTTGTGGCCCAGGGAATCCTGATGCACCAGGCTGCCGCTGAGCACCCAGGTGACGATCTCCATGTCCCGGTGCGGATGGGTCTCGAACCCCTCACCCGGCAGGACGATGTCCTCGTTGTTGACCAGCAGCAGGCCGTGATGGGTGTTGTCGGGATCGTAGTGTTCTCCGAAGGAGAAAGAATGCTTCGAATCCAGCCACGCCACACGGGTTTTCATGCGGTCGCCGCCACGATGGATATCGATGTGTGGTGTCGTGAGGGTGGACACCGCCGTACTCCTCTCACCGGCGAGCACCGATCGGATTCCAGGGTAGGGGCCGATACAGCGGCCCAACTTGAATTCCGGGTTAAATTCTAGCGTGCGGGCAGCGCTGCCCCACCTGCCGCCGACCAGGTACTACGCTTCCGGCAATCGGCCCGGGCAAATGCCCGGCGATTGTCCGGGCGCCCGGTCGCCGCGTTCCCGGATCCCGCCCCGACCGTCAGCGGGTTTCGGTCGGCGACCGTATCATGATGTGCCGCAAGCGAAACGGGAGGGAGAGCAGGGGGATGCGACCCGAGGTACTCGCGGGCATCGAGCGCGAACTCCGGCAGCAGGCCGAGAGCGAGGGGATCGCTCATTTCGTCATGGGCGTGGCCGTCTTCCGGGACGGCAAACTCCTGGTCGTACGGCGTGTCGAGGAAGGCTCGCACGCGGGGATGTGGGAACTGCCGGGCGGCGGCGTGGAATCGGGGGAGACCTTCGCCGACTGCGTGGCCCGCGAGCTGTTCGAGGAGACCGGGCTGCGGGTCGTGAACATCACCGACGTGCTGGGCGGCTTCGACTACGCCACCCGCACCAAGTCGCGGGTCCGCAAATACAGCTTCGTGGTCGAGGCCGAACCCGGCGAGATCCGGCTCGACCCGCTCGAGCACGACCGCTACCAGTGGATCGATTCCGACACCGTCGACAACCTGCCCATGGCCGATGACATGCGCGCCGCCGTGTTCGCCCTGGTGACCACCCACCCGTCCCGGTGACCGCGCCCCCGCCCGCCGAGCCGCGCACCCGGCTCGCCGCGGTGACGGCCGCGCTGCGCGAGAACCCGGGCACGCTGCGCCTGACCCTGGTCCGGCTCACCGGGCAGTTCGGCGACGGCATGTTCCAGGCCGCGCTGTCAGGCGCGATCCTGTTCAACCCCGAGCGGCAGACCGATCCGCTGGCCATCGCCGGGGGCTTCGCCGCGCTGCTGCTGCCGTATTCGATCATCGGGCCGTTCGCGGGCGCGCTGCTCGACCGCTGGGACCGCCGCCGGGTGCTGCTGTACGCCAACCTGCTGCGCGCGGTGCTCATCCTGGCGACCGCGGCCGGGCTGCTGGCCGGGATCCGGGCCACGCCGCTCCTGCTGGGCGCACTGGCCGTGGTCGGCGTGAGCCGCTTCGTCGGCGCGGGCGTGTCCGCGTCGCTGCCCAAGGTGCTGTCCCAGCGCTGGCTGGTCCCGATGAACTCGGTGCTGGCGACGGTGGCGTCCGGGTGCGCGATTCTCGGCGCGGGCCTGGGGTTCTCGCTCATCGGGCTGATCGGGGCCGGTGACTTCGCGTCCGCGGTGGCGACCGCCGCCAGCGCCTCGGGCTCGATCGTGAGCGGGCTGGTGGTGGCCGGATTCCGGCCCCGGGCACTGGGTCCCGACCGGGACGGGCCCACCGGCGACACCGCGGGCGGGCTCGCCACCGTCCGGGCCATCATGGCCGGACTGCGCCGGGGCACCACCGCGGCCTGGGGGTCGCGGGACGTGACCACCGCCTTCCTCGGGATCGGCGCGCATCGCATCGTGTTCGGCGCGGACACCCTGCTCATGGTGCTGGCGCTGCGCCGCGGCGACGAGTCCGCGGTCGGCACCCACCTCGCCAAGTTCAGCGCGGCCATCACCGCGACCGGGGCGGGACTGGTGACCGCGGCCGTGGTGGCCCCCTTCCTGATCCCGCGGCTGGGCCGCCCGCGCACGGTGGTGAGCTGCCTGGTGGCCGCGATCATCGTGCAGCTGACCCTGGTCACGCCGATCACCGTCGCCACCGGCGAGACCGAGCGGCGGGCCGAACTGCTGCTGCTCGCGGCGGCCTTCCTGCTCGGGCTGGCCGGGCAGGTGATCAAGCTGACCGGCGACGCGGCCATGCAGATCGAGATCGACGACACCCACCGCGGCCAGGTGTTCGCGCTGCAGGACACGGTCTTCAACATCACCTTCGTGCTGGCGCTGGCCGGCACCGCGCTGCTGATCCCGGCCGACGGGCGCTCCCCCGCGGTGGTGGTGGCCGCGGCCGCCGTCTACGCCTGCGGAATCGTCGCAATCGGGGCGAATTCCCGCCGACGGACCGGTCCGTCCGCGGCATAGGTATCGGCTCGATCACACCGGCCCGGCGACACGCGGCAGCGCTCTTTCGGATACGGCCGGGCCCGATACCGTGGATTCAATGACTGCGCGGCGCTCCGAAGCACCTGCGGCACTGGCACTCTCCAGCCTGGCGATGGCCGGGGTCATGATGCTGCCCGGCGTGCCCGCCACCGCGAACGCCCTGGCGCCCTGGGCCCCGCCGCCGCTGAACGCCTGCGGCGAAACGGGATTCGATCCGCTGGCCCGGGAACCGAATCCGGACCTCCCGCCGCCGCCACCCCCGCCGGTGGACACCACCATCCACATCCAGCTCCCGGTCCCGAAGTTCACGCCGGTCCCGATCCCCGGACCCCGGCAGAACAACACCCGCATCGACCCGGCGCCACTGCCCGCGGACCCGTGCACCAACCCGTGCCCGGACATTCGCACCGACCAGAGCCCCCGGCCCGAGAACCTCCCACCCGAGACCGAGCCCGCCGAGCCGGGCGACGACGAGGACGCCACCGGCGAGCCGCCCGCCACCGAGCCGGCGCCCGAACCCGCGGCCCCGCCGTCGGCCGACAGCGGATCGGGCGGAATCCCGTTGCCGCGGCTCCAGATCGATCAGGTCCCCGAGACCATCCCGATCCCGATCCCCGGCCGGGAGCCTCCCGAACCGCAGCCGCAGCCCGCACCGGCCGTGCCGTCGCTGGCGCCCGCGCCGGTCGCCGCGCCCGTCGCCCCCGTCGCACTCGACGAACTCGAGCTGGTGAACCAGGTGACCGGGCACGGCTCCAGCAACCGCACCGACATGCGCTGGTCGGTGGACGGCACCGACCTCGGCTTGATGTGGGAGACCGAGCCCGGGCGGGTCGCCGTCGTGTTCGGCGACACCTTCGGCAAGGGCTGGGAGCCGGTCGGGGCGGGCAACGGCGACCAGGACTGGCGCAGCAACGCCATCGCCTTCAGCACCGAGCGCGACCTGTCCAAAGGCCTGGTACTGGACGCCTTCGCCCAGGACAGCCGCTGCCACGCGGCCGAGATCCTGGCCAGCCGCAAGGTCGACAACTTCGAGATCACCACCATCCCCACCTCGGGATTCGCGCTGCACGGCCGGCAGTACCTGACCTACATGTCGGTGGCGCGGTGGAGCCGCCTCAAGCCTGGCATGTGGTGGACCACGCTGGGCGGGCTGGCCTGGTCCGACGACGGCGGCGACACCTGGACCAAATCCGAATGGGCGCGCTGGGACAACGTTTTCGGACTCGGGCGGTTCCAGGTCATGGCGATGGCCCCGCACGACGGGTACGCCTACATGTTCGGCACGCCCAACGGCCGGTTCGGCACCATCGCGCTGGCCCGGGTGCCCAGCGATCAGGTGCTCAACAAGTCGGCGTACCAATACTGGATCGGCAACACCTGGGTGCCCGCGTTCGGACCCGACGAATTACTCGCCACGCCGGTGGTTTCCGGGACGGCGGGGGAGGTGTCGGTGCGGTACGACGCGTCGACACGGCGGTGGCAGATGCTGTACCTGGACCTCGACCGAGGGGCGCTGGTGCTACGCACCGCCGCCGAACCGCAGGGGACGTGGACCGATCCGGTGACGCTGGTCGACACCCGCGAATATCCCACCGCCTACGGCGGATTCATCCATCCCTGGTCGAGTGGGAACGATCTGTACTTCACCATGTCGGCGTGGAACAGCTACAACGTGTACCTCATGCACGCCAGGCTGAAGTAGCGCAACGGAATCCGTGCCGCTGTCACTCGATGCGGCGGAAGCGCAGCGGCTGCCCCGGCCGGGCCTGCGCCACCGTGTCCACGTCGGCGTCCACCACCACCGCGATCACCGGATAGCCGCCGGTGATCGGGTGATCGGCGAGGAAGACCACGGGCTGACCGCTGGGCGGCACCTGCACCGAACCCAAGGCCATACCCTCCGTGGGCAATTCACCGGCGACGCTGCGCCGCAAGGCGGGCCCGCGCCGCCGGTCCAGCCGCGCGCCGATCCGGTCGGTGTCCTGGGACACCGACCACTCGCCCGCGAAAAGCGCTGCGGCATCGGCGAACCAGTCGGCGCGCGGGCCGGGCACCGCGCGCACCGTGAGCAGGTCGTTGCCCAGCGCCGGAACCGGCGCGACGTCCACGATCGGCAGCGCGCGCGGCGGCGGGCCCACCGGCAGCAGGTCACCCGGGCGCAGGGGTTCGGGGCCGATGCCGGAGAGGGTGTCGCGGCTGCGGGAACCCAGCACCGGGGAGACCTCGATCCCGCCGCGCACCGCCACATAACTGCGCAGGCCGGTGGCGGCGAAGCCCAGCCGAAGCCGTTGGCCCTCCTCGATTTCCAGCACGCTGGCCGTGCCCATCGGACGGTCGTCGACGGTGACGGGAGCCGACGCGCCGGTCACCGCCACCGTGACATGCCGCTGGGCCAGTAGTTCCAGTCCGCCCAGCAGCACCTCGATGCCCGCCGCGCCTTCGGAGTTGCCGACCAGTCGGTTCGCCAGCCGTAGTGAGGCCCGGTCCGCGGCCCCGGCCGCACCCACCCCCGAGTCGAACCAGCCCGGCCGGCCCAGATCCTGAATGGTGGCCAGCGGCCCCACCCGATCGACCCGCAGTGCGCTCATGACTTACCTCCCCGCGTCGACGAACCGGACCGGCGTCCCCGCGCGCACGAGGGCGGGCGGATCCCGGTCCACATCCCACATCGATGAATCGGTGGTGCCGATCAACTGCCACCCGCCCGGGCTGCGGCGCGGGTAGACGGCCGAATAGCCGCCCGCCAGGGCCACCGCGCCCGCCGGGATCGCGGTCCGCGACTGGGTGCGCCGCGGCACGGTCAACCGGGCGTCGGGTGATTCCAGATAGCCGAAACCGGGCGCGAAACCCACGAAGGCGCAACGCCATACGGTCCCCGTGTGCTGGGCGACGACCTCGGCCTCGGACAAGCCGAGCAGGCGCGCGACCTCGGGCAGATCCTCGCCGTCGTAGCGGACCGGGATCACGACCGGTTCGCGTGGCGCGGCCCGCTCACCCCGATCGCCCACGACATCGTCACGACTCCAGCCGTCGAGGGCGGAACCTCGCGCCGGTGACCGCCGATCACCGGCGCCGACCCGGGCCGCCGTGTCCAGCCGGTTCAGCAAGGCCAGCAACCGCTTCCGCACCGGCTCCAGCGACCGCGGCGAATCCAGGGTCACCAGCACGGTTTCGGCGGCGGGCAGCACATCCAGCACGCCACGCGGCCGCGGCTCCAGCGCGGACACCAGCTCGGCGACCATGGCGTGCGACGGTGGAATCACCAGCAGCGCACGGTCACCCGCCGCCCGCACCTCGCCGGCGGCGTCGATCTGCCCGGGACCGGTCATGGCGCACCAGCCCCGATCAGGTGAAAGCCCGCACGGGCGTGCCGGATTCGTCGAGTGCCGCGCGGATCCGGCCCGCCATCTCGACCGCCGCCGGAGTGTCGCCGTGCACGCAGATGCTCGCCGCCGTCACCGCCACCGTGCCGCCGTCCACGGCCGCCGCCTTGCCGTCCCGCGCGATCGACAGCGCTTGCGCCACCGCCGCGTCCGCGCCGAGCACGGCGCCCGGCAGCCCGCGCGGGGCGAGCAGACCCTCCGGCGTGTAGGCACGATCGGCGAAACCCTCACCCACGAACGGCGTTCCGGCCGCCTGGGCGGCGTGCTCGAGCTCCGTGCCCGCCGGGCCCAGCAGGGCCAGAGCGGTGTCGAAGTCGCGCAGCGCCGCGACGATCGCATCGGCCAGCGCCCGGTCCGCGGCCGCCTGGTGATACAGCGCGCCATGGGGTTTCACGTAGCGGACCCGGTCCCCGGCCGCGACGGCGAAGCCCGCCAGCGCGCCGATCTGATACAGCGTCTCGTCCCGCAGGTCGGCCGGGGTGACGGCGATGGCGCGGCGGCCGAACCCGGCCAGATCGCGATGGCCCACGTGCGCGCCGATCCGGACGCCCTTCTCCACGGCCAGAGCGCAGGTACGGCGCATGATGGCCGGATCGCCCGCGTGGAAACCGCAGGCGATGTTCGCGCTGGTGACCACGTCGAGCATGGCGGCGTCATCGCCCATGGCCCAGTCGCCGAAACCCTCGCCGAGGTCGCTGTTCAGATCCAGCGTCATCCGCGTCCTCCCGCTGTCGTCGTGATCCGATTGTGGGCCCGCCCGCATCCGGCGACAAGAATGTCACGACAGAAACTGTGTCATGGATCACAGCGATGTGCGGCCGGTTCCGGCCGGGCGGGGAGCCCGGTCACGGCGTCAGCTCTCCCAGCAGGGCACCCAGGTGACGGGGCGCGGGGGAGCCGTGCGCGAGCATCGCGTCGTGCCAGTCCCGCAGGGGAGTGGCGGCGGGGCGCGCGGCGGCCAGCGCGGCCACCTCGGTGTAGCCGACGAAATAGGTGGAGAGCTGGGTGGAGGTGAGCAGGGTGCGACGCCATTTGCCGGCGGCCTCGCCCTCCTCCTGGAAGCCGCGGTCGAGCATCAGGCGCATGGCCTCCGACTCGGTCATGGCGTCGCAGTGCACCGACTGGTCCAGGATGGCGTTGATGGTCATGCGCAGGTGGGACTTCAACTGCTGCAACCGGACCGGGAGCCCACCGAAACCGGTGTCGGCCATGAGTTTCTCGGTGTAGACGGCCCAGCCCTCGATGAAGGTCCCGCTCGAGCACAATGCGCGGGCCGCGGTCGAACCGCGGAAGCGGCGGGCCCGCGCCAACTGGAGATAGTGGCCGGGCATGGCCTCGTGCACGGTCAGATTGCGCATCATGTGGTTGTTGTATTCGCGATAGAACGACGCCGCCCGCTCCGGCGACCACTCCGCCGGGGTCGGGGCGATGGCGAAGACGGTGGGGAGCTCGGCGATTTCGAGCGGACCCACCGAATCGCAGTAGGCCACCGCCACCCCGCGCGCGAATTCCGGCATCTCCTGGATCACCAGCGGATCCTCGACCAGCGACGCCAGGTCGTGCTCACGGACGAAGGCGGTGGCCTCGGCGAGTGCTTCGGTGGCCACGGCCACCACCGTGTCGTTCGACGGGCGTTCGGCCGACACCCGCTCCAGCGCGCGGCGCACGGTGTCGTCGTCGGGGTTCGCGACGCCGAGCAGTTCGCCCGCCGCCGAACGGATTTCGCCGGTCAGCTGCTCGAGATGACGGTGGGCGCGGTCCAGGATCTCCCGCGAGCCCAGTTCGGTGTCGAGCGTGTGCCAGAGTTTGGCCTCCCACAGCCGACGGCCCAGCCGCGGATCACGGTCCGCGCCGTCCATGCGACCCGCCAGCCAGGAGGTGAACTCCTGCAGCGCCGACACCGCACCGGCGGCGGCGGGCTCGATGGCGAAGCCGGGCGCCTCGGCGGCCAGCACCGGCACCTGGTCGCGCACCAGCGCGGCCACCCCGTCGAACTGGCCGATCGCGGTCCCGACATGAACGCCGGGCATGTCACCGAGCACCGCGCGCGCCGTGGCCAGCGCGTCCGGCAGCGCGGTGAGCCGGGCGCGCAGCGCCTCCAGCCGCACCTCGGCGGGCGCGAACGGCCGGGCGATCAGGTGATGCAGCAGCGGACCGGGATTGTGCACCAGCGGATTCCATTCGTGCTCGCGGATCTCGGTGAGCTCGAAGAGCAGGCCGTCGACCCGCTGCTGCAATAACGCCAGATCGACGCCGTCCTCCGGCGCGAGGTCGTCGGGATCCACCTCGGCCAGCGTGTGCGAGGCGTCGCGCAGCAGCGCGACCCGCTCGGCCACCGCGTCCGGCGACAGATCCGGCAGCCGGTCATCGGCGCGATGATCACCGACCTCGGCGGCCAGGTGCGGATCGGCGGTCAGCAGCGCATCGACGATGCGCTCGGCACGGGAGGCGAAGATCGGCGACATGGTCGTCACGTTAGCGTTCGCCGGTACGCGGCCAGTACGCTCGAAGCAATCATGGCCACGTATTTCGATCCGAAGGCCTGGTCACCCCTGCGCGCGGTGGACCTGGGCATGGACCTCGGAAGACGCTTGTTCGACCAGGTCTGGGTGGAGCAGTGGACGAGCTTCACCAGCGCCTGGCTCGAACCGGCCGCCGACTTCGGGTCCGGCACCGTCACCGCGCTGATGCCCGACGTCCTCATGACCCTGCTGTCCGAAGGCATCCTCAGCCAGTTCGGCGGCCAGGAGGTCAGCGCCACCCTGCTCGGCAGCGATATGCGGGCCACCCTGCACACGCTCAAGGTGCGGCGGCGCGGGGCGCACTTCCAGGCCAAGACCGTGCTCACCGGACTGCTCTGGAACACCCACCCGATCGAGGAACTGACCGTCATCGCCCACGGGCTGCGGCTCATCCCCGGCGTCCCCACCAAGGTCCGCACCTCACAGCTCGACCTCACCGGCGTGATAACCCTTGCGGCACTGCTGGAATGGATCAACAGCTGGCAGCCCGACTGGGAACTGGAACCCGCCGACGACGGGCTGATCCTGGCCCGGCACCGGCGGCGCCGGATCCGGGCGCTGGCCTCCGCCGAGGTCATCGACAACGTCCTGTCGATCACCGTGCACCGGGCGCACTGGCGAAAAGTCCGCGCGCCCAAGCGATTCACCACGCTCAACCCGATTCCGCTGACCGGGCTGCCCAGTCAGGCCCGGATCAGCCGGGCCGAACTGGTCGGCTCGCACGTGTTCTTCCGCATCGACCTACCGGGCATCACCGGCTCGTTCGATCTCGCGCAGATCCGATCGGCCATCGTCGCTGGGACGACGCTGATCATCTTCTGACGCAACGCCTTACCGCTGGGACCGCTACTTCTGCGTCGGCCACCATTCGAGCAGCGCCGCCTCGGCTTCATCGCGGGTCATCGGACCGCGGTCCAGGCGCAGTTCCTTCAGGAAGCGCCACGCCCTGCCGACATCCGGGCCCGGCTTCAGATCCAGCAGCTCCATGATCGCGTTGCCGTCCAGGTCCGGCCGCACCCGCGCCAGATCCTCCTGCTCGGCCAGCGCCGCGATGCGCGTCTCCAGGCCGTCGTAGGTCGAACGCAGCGCGGCGGCCCGGCGCTTGTTGCGGGTGGTGCAGTCGGCGCGGACCAGCTTGTGCAGGCGGGGGAGCAGGTCGCCGCCGTCGGTCACGTAGCGGCGCACCGCCGAATCGGTCCACTGGCCCTTGCCGTAACCGTGGAAACGCAGGTGCAGGTACACCAGCCGCGCCACGTCCTCGGTGAACTGCTTGGGATACTTCAAGGCGCGCAGGCGCTTTCGCACCATCTTCGCGCCCACCACCTCGTGATGGTGGAAGCTGACGCCGCCACCGGGCTCATTGCGCTTGGTCGGCGGCTTGCCGATGTCGTGCAGCAGGGCCGCCCAGCGCAACACCAGGTCCGGATCGCCGTCCTCCTGGTCGATCGCCTGGCGCAGCACGGTCAGCGAATGCTGGTAGACGTCCTTGTGCTGGTGATGCTCGTCGATCTCCAGCTGCATGGCCGGAACCTCGGGCAGCACCCGCTCGGCCAGACCGGTCTCGACCATGATGTCGATACCGTCTGTCGGGTACTCGCCGCCGATCAGCTTGTCCAGCTCGGTGCGCACCCGCTCGGCGGTGATGCGGTCGATCTCGGGAGCCATCTCCACGATCGCCGCCCGCACCCGCGGGGCCAGCTCGAAACCCAGCTGTGCGACGAAACGCGCGCCGCGCAGCATGCGCAGCGGATCGTCGGCGAACGAATCCTGTGGCAGCGCAGGCGTATCCAGGACACCGGCCAGCAACGCCTCGACACCGCCCAGCGGGTCCACGAACTCCAGCTCGCCCAGCGAGCCGATCCGCACCGCCATGGCGTTCACCGTGAAGTCCCGGCGCACCAGATCACCCTCGAGCGTGTCGCCGAAAGTGACCTCCGGATTGCGGGAGACCCGATCGTAGGCGTCGCTGCGGAACGTGGTGATCTCCAGCTGCTGGCCGTCCTTGGCCGCGCTCACCGTGCCGAAGGCCAGGCCGCCGGTATCCCACAGGTTGTCGGCCCAGCCGCGCATCAACTCCTGCACGACTTCGGGGCGGGCGTCGGTGGTGAAATCCAGATCGGTGCCGAGCCGGCCCAGCACCGCGTCGCGGACGCTGCCACCGACCAGATACAGGTGATGGCCGTGCGCGGCGAACAGTTCGCCGAGGGGAGTCAGAACATCCGAGAGCGTGCCGAGGGTTATCGCTGCCGCCGCCAGCAAACGAGTACGGCGATCCTCGACAGCAGCTACTTCCTCGGACTTCGGCGAAACCACGAAGACGCAGCTTAGTCGCACGTGGGCGCAATCCCCGAATAGTGTCCCGCGACCCGGTACGGGCATCCGGCGTGCCGCGTCACGACCGGTGTCTACCTGCTATGAGAGCTCTGTATATATAGGAGCCACCGCGCTGGGGCGGGCAGAGCCGCCCTCCCCTATAGACTGACGCAGTGTCCCCGGCCGATCGTGCGAACAGTCGACGCCGCCAGCCCCGGCGGCGTGGTTCGGCCGGTAATGCGGCGAAAGCTACCGGCGCGGCGAAACCGCGCATGCGCACCGTCCGCGAGACCTCCGCGGGCGGACTCGTGGTGGACGGCCTCGACGGCCCCAGCGAGAAGCGCTGCGCCGCCCTCATCGGGCGCACCGACCGGCGCGGACGCCTGCTCTGGTCCCTGCCCAAGGGACACATCGAAGAGGGCGAGACCTCCGAGCAGACCGCCATCCGGGAAGTCCAGGAGGAGACCGGCATCCACGGCACCGTGGTCGCCGAACTCGGCAGCATCGACTACTGGTTCGTCACCGAGGGCCGGCGGGTACACAAGACCGTGCACCATTACCTGATGCGCTCACTGGGCGGTGAGCTCTCCGACGCCGACGTCGAGGTCACCAAGGTGGCCTGGGTTCCCTTGAGCGAACTGGACTCCCGGCTCGCCTACGCTGACGAACGCAGGCTGGCCGAGGTCGCCAACCGACTGATCGACCGGATGGAGAACGGCAGACAATGACGCGTGCGGGATCGCGGCGCACGCTGCTGTCACTCGTCGCGGTAATGCTGGCGGTGCTCACGTCACTGGGAATCGGCCCGGGAATCGGCACGCCCATTGCCGCCGCCGAGCCCACCGGCAGCGGTAGCGGACAGACCAGTGGACCCAAATTCCTGAAGCTGTCACTGGATTCGGTGACACCGACCGCCATCACGGCCGCCAGCGACCCCTACTTCGTGGTGTCGGGCACCGTGACCAATATCGGCGACCGGCCCGTCGACGACGTCAGCGTGCGCATCCAGCGCGGCGCGGCCGTCACCAACCCCAGCGCGCTGCGCACCACGCTGCGCCTGGACCAGGCCAGTTACGACGTCGCCGGTGAATTCCAGGACGTCGCAGACCAATTGACCGCCGGACAGCGCAAGCAGTTCAGCGTCACCGTCGCCCTGCACTCCGGAACCGAGCTGCCCAGCGGCATCTCGTCGCTGAACATCGACGCGCCCGGCGTCTACCCGCTGCTGCTCAATGTGAACGGGCAACCCGCCTACGGCGGCCAGGCGCGCCTCGACGACGCCCGCTTCCTGCTGCCCGTGCTCGGCGTGCCCGGCGCCGCCGACCCCAAACACGCGCCCGGGCAGCCCGCCCCGTCCGTCGTCGACGCCCCGCCGGTCGCCACCACCCTGCTCTGGCCGCTGGCCGACCGGCCCCGCCTGGTCGCCGGGCAGCCGGGCGCACCCGACGCGCAGGCCCTGCTCACCGACGACGACCTCGCGGCCTCACTGGCCCAGGGCGGGCGACTCGACCAGCTGCTCTCGGCTCTGGAGAGCATCGTCAAACCCGACAGCGCCCGCGATCGCAGCCTGATCAACGCGGTCTGCCTGGCCGTCGACCCGGACCTGCTGATCACCGTGTCCGACATGACCAGGGACTACCGGGTGCTGGCCAGCCCCTCCGACCCCGAAGGACCCACCCGGGCCGGCAGCGGCGGCCGGGCCGCCAAGGCATGGCTGGAACGACTGCGCACGCTCGCGCCCGGAATGTGCGTGACCGCACTGCCGTTCGCGCAGGTCGACCCGAACGCGCTGGCCGCCGCCGGGGACGTCACGCTCGCCGACCGCGCGCTCAACGCGCCCGCCGACCTCGTCGACTCCGTGCTCGGCGTGAAATCGGTGCGCGGCGTGGCCATTCCGGACGCGGGCACCGTCGACAACGAGGGCGCCGCGCTCTTCGCGCACCACGGCTTCACCACCACCGTGCTCGCCGACAACGCGGTCGCACCGGCCGACGGCCGCTCCAACCTGCTGACCGCCAAGACGCCGCCCGCGACCCCCGCGGCGCCCGGCGGCACACCCGAACCCGGCGCCCCCGACATGGTCACCCTGGCCGACGTCAGCCCGCCGCCCGCCGGCGGCACCACCACGCAGCCCGCACCCGCCGCCCCGCACGCCGCCACCTTCGACATCTGGGCCGCCACCGCGCTCGCCGCCATCGGATCCAACCCGCCCACCCCGCCCTTCACCCCGGACAAGGCCCGCTACGACGTCACCGTCGACTCGCGTGCCGCCCGGTTGCAGGACGCGCTCGGGGCCGTCTCCTGGACCGCGCTCAACCCGCAGCCCGGCCGCCCGCGCTCCGCGCTGCTGGTGCCGCCGCAGCAGTGGGGGGCCAACCGGGATGAGGCCTCCTCCGTTCTCGCCCTGCTGGACCTGCAGCTGCGCAACAACCTCGCCACCCCGCGACCGCTCACCGAACTGCTCGCGCAACAGCCCGATCCGCAGCCCTACACACTCGACTATCTGGAACAGGCCGCCGACGACGCGGTCCCCGCGCACTACGCCGAACCCGTACACCAGCAGGGCCAGCGCATCACCGAACTGATGAGCGCGCTGGTGGACGTGCCGCAGCAGGAACTCAGCCCGCGCGCCTTCCTCACCCCGCTGCGCGACGACCTGATCCGGGTGCTGTCGCTGACCGACCGCCGGTCCGGGGGCGCCGCCGCCGACACCAATGCCCAGCGGCGGCTGGACCAGACCACCAAAACCATGGACAACCTGTACGGATCGGTGACCGTGCTGCCGCCCGGCGGCGTCTACACCCTCGCCTCCGAACAGAGCCCCCTGCTGCTGGTCGCCCGCAACGACCTGCCGGTGGCCATCCGGGTGCGCTTCAAGATCAACGCACCAGCCGAGACGAACATCACCGATATCGGCGAACAGCAGCTGCCCGCCAAGGGAAACCGGTCCTTCCAGATCCCGACCGAGGTCTCCGACAGCCGAAACCTGGCCATTCCGATCGGACTCAGCACACCGGACGGCGTGCCGCTCGGCAACGCGGTCTCGGTATCGGTGCGATCCAACGCCTACGGTCAGGTGTTGGCAATAATTACGGCGAGCGCCTGTGCACTCCTGCTCCTGCTGGTCGGTCGCCGGCTCTGGCACCGCTTCCGCGGACAGTCCGATCCGGCCGACGAGGAGGGGTTCGACGGCGGCGCCGCCCACGGTCCCGAGCAGGACGGCCACGGGCGCAAGCAGGACATGAAACGACAGGAGGCACGGTGAGCGAGTACGGCGGGCCACGCTCATCCGGCCGACCGGAGGACTCATCGGGCCGGGCCGCGGGCCACCCCGGACATCACGAAGGACCGGGCGGGCGGCAGGACGGGCCCGACGGGCCGCCGCAGGCGCGCCGCGCCCCCTCGGCGCCGTGGGAACGCGGCGGGCCCCGCCCCGGACCGCGCGGACCGCAGGGCCCCGCCTCCGGAGCACAGCGGGCGATTCCCGGTAATCCGCAGGGCAATCCGAACCGCCCCTATCCGGGTCAACCGACCGGTCCTCAAAGACACGTCCCCGCACCCGGCGAATCCGGGCCCATCATGCGACGACCGCAGCAGGGCCGCCCCGAACCCGCCGCCGGACACGTCCCGCCCGAAGAGCGCTACCACTGGGGACACCCCGGCGCCGCGGGCAACCGCGCGCCCGGAACCGGGCCCACCTCGATGCCGCCGGGCTCCCAGCGCTACCCGACACCCCCGATGTCGAATCCGCGCCCGATGGCCGCACCGCGCCCCGGACCGCCGACCGGGCCACAGCGGCACGCCGATTCGGGCCGGCAGGCCGTGGTCACCGCACCGCGCGCCGAGGAGAAGCCGGACAACTCCAACGCCAAACTCGTGCGCGACACCGGCTCGCTCGCGCTGGCGACGCTGATCAGCCGCATCACCGGATTCGCGAAACAGGCGCTGCTGCTGACCGTGCTCGGCCCGGCCATCGCCAGTGCCTTCACCATCGCCAGCTCGATCCCCAACATGATCTCCGAGCTGCTGCTCGGCGCGGTGCTCACCGCCATCGTGGTGCCCACCCTGGTCCGCGCCGAACGCGAGGACGCCGACGGGGGAGCGGCCTTCGTCCGGCGGCTGTTCACCACCGCGCTCACCGTGCTCGGCACCGGAACCGTCATCGCGCTGATCCTGACCCCGGTGCTCACCGAGCACGTCTTCCTGTCCAGCGACAGCAAGGTCAACTCCGCGCTCACCACCGCGCTGACCTTCATGCTCGTGCCCGCCGTGCTGCTGTACGGCATGTCGGCGCTGCTCATGGCGATCCTGAACACCCACCAGGTGTTCAAACCCGGCGCCTGGGCGCCCGTGCTCAACAACTGCGTCGCCCTGGTCGTGCTCGGGCTCTACGCCCTGCTCCCCGGCGAGCTGACGCTGAACCCGGTCCGGATGGGCGAACCCAAACTGCTGCTGCTCGGCATCGGCACCACCGTCGGCGTCGCCGTCCAGGTCGCCACCCTGCTGCCCGCCATCCGCCGCGAAGGCATCGACCTGCGGCCGCTGTGGGGCCTCGACGCCCGGCTCAAGCAGTTCGGCGGCATGGCCGCGGCCATCATCCTGTACGTGCTGATCAGCCAGATCGGCTTCAGCTTCACCCTGCGCGTGGCCTCGCACGCCGACGTCGCGGGCCCGACCATCTACCAGAACGCGTGGCTGCTGCTGCAGCTGCCGTGGGGCGTGCTCGGCGTGACCCTGCTGACCGCGATCATGCCGCGACTCAGCCGCAACGCCGCCGCCGACGACACACCGGCCGTGGTCGACGATCTGAGCGCGGCCACCCGGCTCACCATGATCGCGCTGGTGCCGATCGTCACCTTCCTGACCTTCGCCGGCACCCAGATCGGTGAGGCCATCTACGGATACGGCCGCTTCGGCGGCGACGCGGCCCGCCTCGGCGAAGCCGTGTCCTGGTCCGCGTTCAACCTGATCCCGTACGCGCTGGTGCTGATCCACCTGCGCGTCTTCTACGCCCGCGAACAGGCGTGGACGCCCACCTGGATCATCCTCGGCATCACCAGCGTCCAGATCACGCTGTCGGCGCTGGCGCCGGTGTTCTTCTCGCCCGAACACGTGGTCATCGCGCTCGGCGTGGCCCGCGGCCTCGGCTTCGTGACCGGCGCGATGATCGGCGGCTGGCTGCTGCACCGCAGCCTCGGCGATCTGCGCATGGCCAATGTCGGCCAGACCATCACGCGCGTCGTGCTCGCCTCGCTGGCCGGCGGCGCGGTGCTGCTCATCGTCGACAAGGTGCTGGGCCTGCACCGGCTCTCGGACTCCTTCGGCGGCTTCGGCTCACTCATCCGGGTCGGCATCACCGCCATCGTCATGTTCGGCGTGGCCTTCGGGCTGATGCGCCTGCTCGGCATCCCCGAGATCGTGGCCATCACCGTCGCCGTGTCGCGGCGGCTCGGCTTCACGCCGCCCGCCCCGGATCTGGACCTCGACGGCACCCCGCTCGAGGACCTCCACGAGACCACCCTGCTGCCCAAACCGGACCTGCGCGCCGCGCCGTACTACTACCGCTTCGATCCGTACCTCGACGCGCAGACCATGGTCCTTCCGGTCATCCGACCGGATGCGGTTGAACTCACCGAGAAGGTGGAGTTCCCGTACCCTGTTCGGCAGGCAAACGCAACTGCCCAAACCGGCCTGCCCGCGGACAGCTCCCGCGGCGCGCCGGACGTCGCCCGGAACCCCGACGGCGGCTTCCGCACTACTCCGGAGGCCGCAGCGGCGGGTCCGGCGCCGACACATCGGTCTTCGACATATGAGGGCGAAGGAGGAACGAGGGTGAGCGACGACGCGGCGGGCGGTGTCCCGGCCGCCGAATCCGCACAGGCCGCGGGCGGCGGGCTCTCCACGGACACCCCTCCGGCCGGCGAGGCCGGCGGAAAGCCCGGGGTCAGAGCCGAATCCGCGGACCGCAAGAGCGGTTCCGGCGGACCGGAGGAACTACCGGAGGATCGGGACCACGCAGGTCCCGAAACCGGTGTCTACGAGGCCATCTCGCCGCAGATGCCGCCCATGCGGGTGGAATCGCCGACCAAGCGGATTCAGCGCGGCCCCAAGCTGACCCCCGGCGCCTCCGTGGCGGGCGGCCGCTACCGGCTGCTGGCCGGGCACGGCGGCGCGCGCGGCCTGCGGTTCTGGCAGGCCCTGGACGTGAAGCTCGACCGCGAGGTGGCCCTCACCTTCGTCGACGCCGACCAGGAGGCCACCGAGAACTCCGGGCACGACGGACCGCAGGCCATCCTGTCCCGCACCCTGCGCCTGGGCCGGATCAACTCACCCGGCCTGGCCCGCGTCCTGGACGTGGTGCGCGGCTCCTCCGGCGGCATCGTGGTGGCCGAATGGACGCCCGGCCGCTCGCTCAAGGAGATGGCCGACACCGTGCCGTCCCCGATCGGCGCGGCCCGCGCCATCCGGGCGCTGGCTGCCGCGGCCGAGATGGCGCACCGCGGCGGCGGCTCACTGTCCATCGACCACCCCGACCGGGTGCGGATCAGTGCCTCCGGCGACGCCGTGCTGGCCTTCCCCGGCACCCTGTCCGACTCCGACGCGCAGTCCGATGTGCGCGGGCTCGGCGCCATGCTCTACGCGCTCATCACCGCGCACTGGCCCATCCGCCCCGGCGGCATCTCCGGCACCGCGATCACCGTCGGCGGACTGCCGCTGGCCGATTTCGGGCCCGACGGAACCCCGGTGGAGCCCCGCAATATTCGGCCCGAGGTGCCCTTCGAGATCTCCGCGGTCGCGGTGCGCTCGCTGGAGTCCAACAAGGGCGTCCGCACCGCCGCCACCGTCCAGCACGTGCTGGAGCAGGCGTCGGTGGTGGACCAGAAGACCGACTTCATCCCCGTGCTCCGGCTCGGGCAGAAGCCGCCCAGCGCACCCGACGAGACCCTCGCCGATCCGGAACTGCTCGCCGCCGAGAAGGAACGCTCGCAGCGGATGATGTGGATCCTGGTCGGGCTCGGCGTGCTGGCGGCGCTCGTGGTCGGCGTCATCATCTGGTGGCTGCTGAGCGTGTTCGCGCCCGGCTCCTCCAACGCGCCGCTCAACGAACAGCGCAATATCGGCCTCACCACCTCGGCGACGCCGCCGCCCAGCCCGGGCGCGGCCACCCAGACGCCGGTCGGCGCGCCGCCCGTCGGCGGTGTGCCGGTGCCGGTCACCGGCGCGACGGTGTTCTCCCCGGAGGGCACCCCGGACAATATGGGCAGCGTCGGGGCCGTGCTGGACAACAACCCCACCACCACCTGGCGCAGCGACGCCTACTTCCAGCAGTTCCCGGCCCTCAAGAAGGGCGTGGGCGTGCTCACCACCCTCGGCAGCCCGTCCAAGCTGACCAAGGTGAGCATCGAATCGCCTTCGCCCGGAACGCAGGTCGAGATCCGCACCTCGCCGACCGCCTCGCCGACTCTCGACCAGACCCAGCTGGTCGGGTCGGCGGTGCTCGGGGAGGGCACGACCGAGATCCCGGTGCGGGCCGACCAGCCCGCCCGGTACGTGCTCCTGTGGATCACCCAGCTCGCGAACAACGGTGGCCAGTTCCAGTCGGCCATCGCCGAAATCCGCTTCGAAGCAAGTGTCTGAAGGGCCCCTCCGACGTCCTGAGCGCTGACCGCACCCGGTCGCGTGATACGAACCAAACGCCCGCTACCTGCGCATTCTCGCGCGATTCACCGCTGCTGAATCGTTGTCCCCGATATGATCTTGGAACTCTCGGCATGGGGAGTTCGCCGCTCTGAGGGGATGCATTGTCGTCACCGAACGCAGTGTCAGCATCGAGGACAGAGTCACCGTCGAACGCGAGCGATCGCGAACTATTGGCCGCGCACGCCGCAGGCGCACCGCACGCCTTCGCCGAACTGTTCCGCCGCCATCGCGACCACCTCTATCAAACCGCGCTACGCGCCTCCTACAGTCCCGAGGACGCCGCCGACTCGCTCCAGGACGCCCTGCTGTCCGCGCATCGCGGCGCGGCCGGATTCCGCGGCGACGCCGAGGTCCGCAGCTGGATGCACCGCATCGTGGTCAACGCCTGCCTGGACCGCATCCGCCGCAACAAACTGCGCCGCACCGAACCGCTGTCCGAGGACACCGCCGACGAGCCCGCCTGTCCGCGAGACGATTTCGCGGCCCTGGAGGCCAGCCTGCTGGTCGACGCGGCGCTGTTCACCCTGCCCGCCGACCAGCGCACCGCACTGGTCGCGGTGGAACTCGAGGGCTACTCCGTCGCGGATGCCGCTGCCCTGCTGGGCATCCCGGAGGGCACGGTCAAGAGCCGCTGCGCCCGCGGCCGCCGGAGGCTCGCTATGAAACTTCGCGAATAGGACGTTTGCACACCGACACAGCCGGGCAATGAACACCTGAATTCCGCTCGAACACCGCACTATTGGGGGAACCTTGTACGGTTCCCGTACGTCCGATACGAAGACAGGTCTGTGATTCCCACTCGACGCCCTGGAGGGGCAATGGAGGAAACCTTCTCCACCGAGCTGCTGGCCGAACTGCACGGTGGCAGCCTGCCGCCGGAGCAGTCCGCACGGCTGTGGCCCGCGGTCCGGCGCGACCCGGAGGCCATGCGCTACATCGACGCCCTCGACGGCGTCGACGACCGGCTCCGCGAACTCGGACGCGACGAGAACATCACCCACCCCATCCCCACCGACGTGGCAGACCGCTTGGAACGCATGATCGACGACCTCGCGGCGGCGGACACCCCCATCCCCACCGCGCCCATGCCGGTCCTCGACCGCTCCATCTTCGCCACCGGCCGCCTCGACCCCCGCGAACTCGAGGAACCGCTCCTCCCGCCGGACCTGGACGAGGACGAGACCGAGCCCGCCGAGTTCACCGAACGCCCGTCCCGCCGCCTGCGCTGGCTCACCGCCGCCGCGGCCGCCGCCGCCCTGGCCGCGGGTGCCGTCGTCGCCGTGGACGCCCTGAGCAGCCGCCCGACCACCCCGGCCGCCCAGCCCACCGCCGACGAACTGGACCCCGCCCTCTCACCCGGCGTCGTCCTGACCGCCATGGGCCGCCACGACATCACCGGCCCCCTGGCCGCGGGCACCGCCCTCACCGACTGCCTACGCGCCGCCGATCTGGACCGCCAGGTCCTCGGCAGCCGCAGCGTCGTGTTCTCCGGCACCCCGGGTGTCCTGGTCCTGCTCCAAGGCCCGAAAGCGCCACAGATCACAGCCGCCGTCCTCGGAACGAATTGCGCGCCCGGCCATCCGCAGGTCCTCGGCCGCACCGATATCGGCTAGGCCGTCCCCGAACCCGCCGCAGCGAGCGGAGGCAATCAAGCCCGGGAATGACAGGCTTTAGGCTGTTGTTGACCGGTTCGCTCATGCTCGAGCGATCGAGATTCTGTACTACAGCTTCGGAGGGCCATCTTGAGCACGCCTGTTCGCGACCTGATCATCGTCGGCTCCGGCCCGGCCGGCTACACCGCCGCGGTGTACGCCGCCCGCGCGGAACTGGAACCGCTGCTGTTCGAGGGCACCCAGTTCGGCGGCGCGCTCATGACCACCACCGAGGTCGAGAACTTCCCCGGCTTCCGCGAGGGCATCATGGGCCCGGACCTGATGGAGGAGATGCGGGAGCAGGCCAAGCGCTTCGGCACCGACATCCGCACCGAGGACGTGGACGCCCTCGACCTGACCGGTCCGGTCAAGAAGGTGACGGTCGGCGGCGAGGTGTACGAGGCGCACGCCGTGATCCTCGCCATGGGTTCGGCGGCCCGCTACCTGAATGTCCCGGGCGAGCAGGAGCTGCTCGGCCGCGGCGTCAGCGCCTGCGCCACCTGTGACGGCTTCTTCTTCAAGGGCCAGGACATCGTGGTGGTCGGCGGCGGCGACTCGGCCATGGAGGAGGCGACCTTCCTCACCAAGTTCGCCAGCTCGGTGACCGTCATCCACCGCCGCGAGGAGTTCCGCGCCTCCCGGATCATGCTGGAGCGGGCCAAGAACAACGACAAGATCCGCTTCATCCTGAACTCGGAAGTCGCTGCGGTGCACGGTGATTCGAGCGTCACCAGCCTGACCCTGCGCGACGCCCGCACCGGTGAGACCTCCGAGCTGGCCGCCACCGGCCTGTTCGTCGCCATCGGCCACGACCCGCGCAGCGAACTGGTGCGCGGCCAGGTCGATCTGGACGACGAGGGCTACGTGCTGGTCCAGGGCCAGAGCACCTACACCTCGGTGCCGGGCGTCTTCGCCGCCGGCGACCTGGTGGACCACACCTACCGACAGGCCATCACCGCCGCCGGCACCGGCTGCCGCGCGGCCATCGACGCCGAGCGCTGGCTCGCCGACCAGGGTGACATCACCAGCAACACCCTCGATCACGCCGGTCAGCCGGTGGAAGTGAACAACTAAGGAGTTTGGCAATGTCCGACGCCAAGACCGGTGCCACCAAGACGGTCACCGACGCCACCTTCGCCGACGAAGTTCTGCTCAGCGAGAAGCCCGTGCTCGTCGACTTCTGGGCGGCCTGGTGCGGCCCGTGCAAGATGGTCGCCCCCGTGCTGGAGGAGATCGCGGCCAACACCGACAAGATCACCATCGCCAAGCTCGACGCCGACAACAACCCGGAGACCTCGAAGCACTACGGGATCCTGTCGTTGCCTACCATGGTCCTGTTCCAAGGGGGCAAGGAAACCAAGCGGATCGTCGGAGCAAAGGGCAAAGCCGCCCTCTTGCGCGAACTCGAAGAAGTTCTTTAGCGACGCTGGATAGAATTTCGGCGCCAGCGGGGGCCTACGTGGTTACACAGGCAAGCGCGGAGAGGCGGAGCGACGCCTTCGGCCCCTGACGCTGGCGCCGGGGTTAGTATCCCTGCACTCGACAGTTGCCGAAATTCGGTCCGGGTCTGAAACAATCGTTCGACGCTCCGGTCGCGCGGTGGTGTGAACCACCGCGCGAATGGGTACCCGGGTTGGCGGAAGGAAAGGGCTCTCACGCATGCACCGACTTCGTCACGGCGATACAGGACCAGCCGTAGCAGAGGTTCGGAGCACCCTGGCAAGCCTCGGGTTCCTGCACACTCATCCCAATAGCGATCCGGCGGGTCTGGACGGGGAGTACTGGAAGGACGCCGACGCCACCTTCGACCATGATCTGGACTCCGCGGTCCGCGCTTTTCAGCAGCACCGCGGTCTCCTGGTCGATGGCGTGGTCGGCCCGGCCACCTACCGTGCGCTGAAGGAGGCCTCGTACCGCCTCGGCGCCCGCACTCTCATCTACCAGCTCTCCGCCCCGCTCTACGGCGACGATGTCGCCACCCTGCAGCGTCGGCTGCAGGATCTCGGCTTCTATGTGGGCCGGGTCGACGGGTACTTCGGCCCGCACACCCACGACGCGCTCACCGCGTTCCAGCGGGAGATCGGGCTCTCCTCGGACGGCATCTGCGGTCCGGACACGCTGCGCTCGCTGGATCTGCTGGGCGCCCGCGTCACCGGCGGCAATCCGCATCGGATCGCCGAGGAAGAAGTGGTGCACCGGGCCGGGCCGCAGCTCACCGGTAAGCGCATCGTCATCGATCCGGGTCTGGGTGGGCCGGACAAGGG
The DNA here is from genome assembly GCF_040630175.1 of Nocardia sp. NPDC005825. NCBI lineage: Bacteria > Bacillati > Actinomycetota > Actinomycetes > Mycobacteriales > Nocardiaceae > Nocardia > Nocardia sp. NPDC005825. The sequence goes on along the minus strand of NZ_JBEXXC010000004.1, from coordinate 559,927 downwards.
TTCGCCGGTGCCGACCGAATTCGGCGACGTCTACGAATCGGAGATCCTCTGGGATCTGGCCAGCCGGCTCGAAGGCCGCATGGCGGCAACGGGTATGGAAACCTTCCTGTCGCGGCCGTGGGGGGCCAACCCCACCGATGCCGAGCGGGCGGAGACCTCCAACACCTTCGACGCCGACCTGATGATCTCGCTGCGCTGCGCCAGCAGTGACAACGATTCCGCCAGCGGCGTGGCCAGCTTCCACTTCGGCAACTCGCACGGCTCGACCTCGATGATCGGTCAGGTGCTGGCCGGGTTCATCCAGCGCGAGATCGTCGCCCGTACCTCGCTGCAGGACTGCCGGACCCACGCCCGCACCTGGGACCTGCTGCGCCTCACCAAGATGCCGACCGTGCAGGTCGACATCGGCTATCTCACCAGTGATTACGACGCGTCGGTGCTGACCAACCCGCGCATGCGCGACGTCATCGCCGAGGCCATCCTGATCTCGGTGAAGCGGCTGTACCTGCTGGGCCAGGACGACCAGCCCACCGGGACTTACACATTCGCCGAACTGCTCGCCGAAGAGTTGGCGGCCGCAGACCGGCTGTAATGTTTCACATGAAACAACCCCGCCTCCCGAACTTCCGGGAGGCGGGGTTTTTCGTTGCGGTGGAACCGGCCGGGGGAGTGGTCAGCGGGTGGAGATGCGGGTCGGCATGGTGAGCGCCGCCGCCGCGAGGAGCTGATCGAGCGCACGCTCGACGTCTTCCTTCCACAGGTGCTCGTGATCCAATTCCAGCCGCAGGCGCGGGAACCGGTGATGCGAGGCGACCACCTTGAAGCCGACGTCCTCCAGGAAGTCCGCCTCGATCATGCAGTTCTCGGGGGAGCACCCCGAGGGCGACGGCGCGGGGGAGCGCAGCGGCGAACCGATCCGCTCGCGCAGCGACATGGAACCCACGGCGGGCATGGAACTGGTCGGCGGATCCTTGCGAATGCCGAACGCCTCGATGGCCCGCACACCGCGACGCACCAGATCGCCCACCACGGCCTGGATCAGCTGCTGACCAACCTGCTCCCCTTGGAACGGGATTTCGGCGCTCAGCGTGGTCAGCAGCACCGCATCCGGGCTCACCGGGGACGTGGGGAACAGACCCGCGCGCGGCACCGCACTCGGTGGCGCGTAGATGGCGCAGCCGGCCGGTTTGTCCTCGACGACGGCGACCTGGCCGCACAACCCCCACTGCAACATGACGGTCGAGAGCCAAGCCTCCTTTTCGAAGACCGGGTCACTGAAGCTATGGGAATCCGCCGCCACCGCCGGATCGATCTCCCAGAACACGCATCGCCGTGCATGCACCGGAAGTTTGTCGAGTCCGCCGAGGGTAAGTGCGGTCACGCTGGTCGACACTGCTCTGCTCAGCCTCCAGCTGTCTGATTCATCCACACTCACGCCGCATCACACAGTGCTCGCCAGCAAGAATAAGCGATCAACGCTTTACGCCTCTCCAGGGCCGTAAACCCGAACGTCACAGTGACGTTTCCACTGTGACCTCCGGGATGGGCCCTCCTTAGGGCCTGGACTGCTCCATCATGCTGACAATCCGCTCCAGATCGTCGATGGAGCCGAATTCGACAGTGATCTTTCCCTTGCGCTTGCCGAGGCTGACCGTGACGCGAGTGTCGAACGACTCCGACAACCGCTCCGCCACATCCTGCAGACCCGGCATCTGAATCGGCTTCCGCTTCGGCGCCGGGGGAGCGGCCGCATCCGGATTCCGGTTCGCCAGCGTCACCGCTTCCTCGGTGGCCCGCACCGACATGCCCTCGGCGACGATCCGCGCGGCCAATGCCTCCTGCGCATCGGCACCCGCCTCCAGCGCCAGCAGAGCGCGCGCGTGGCCGGCGGACAAGACGTTCGCGGCCACCCGGCGCTGCACCGGAATCGGAAGCTTCAGCAGCCGAATCATATTCGTCACCACCGGACGCGAACGGCCGATCCGCGAAGCCAGTTCCTCGTGGGTGACGCCGAACTCCTCCAGCAGCTGCTGGTAGGCGGCCGCCTCCTCGAGCGGGTTCAGCTGCACGCGATGGATGTTCTCCAGCAACGCATCCCGCAGCATGGAGTCGTCCGCGGTCTCGCGCACGATGGCCGGGATGGCCTCCAGCCCCGCCTCCTGGCTGGCCCGCCAACGCCGCTCACCCATGATGAGCTGATAGCGGGGGACCGGCCCGGACTCGACCTGACGCACCACGATGGGCTGCATCAGACCGAATTCCTTGATGGAGTGCACCAGTTCGGCCAGCGCCTCTTCTTCGAAGACGGAGCGCGGCTGCTTCGGGTTGGGCTCGATCTGCTGCGGCGGGATCTCCCGGTACACCGCGCCCGGGTCCGCGCCGTCGACCGCCTCGACCGGATCGGGGACCCGATGCAGGTGTGCCGACGCGGGTTGCGGCCCACTCGGATCGACGCCGATGACGACATTGGCCGCGGCACTGCCCAGCCCGCCCGGTGTGGTGGCCGGTCCGGTCGGAATCAATGCCGCGAGGCCGCGCCCCAGTCCACCCTTCTTCGCCTGACTCATCGGCCTACCGACCCCTTCCATTGTTCACCGTCACCGCCACCGAGATTCTTTATCTACACACCGGATTGTGCGTCCGAAGCGGGCACCGGCGCGGCTTGGCGCGCCGAGTTCCGCGCCGCGATCTCACGACCGGCGTCGAGGTAGCTCATCGCACCCCGCGAGCCCGGATCGTAATCGAGGACGGTCATGCCGTACCCGGGAGCCTCCGACACCTTCACGCTGCGGGGGATGACCGAGCGCAGCACCGCGTCACCGAAGTGCGAGCGGACTTCCTCGGCCACCTGATCGGCGAGCTTGGTGCGGCCGTCGTACATGGTGAGCACGACGGTGGAGACATGCAGTCCGGGATTCAGGTGCGCCTGCACCAGACCGATATTGCGGAGCAGCTGACCCACGCCCTCGAGTGCGTAGTACTCGCACTGGATGGGGATCAACACTTCCTTGGCGGCGACCATGGCATTGACGGTGAGCAGACCCAGCGACGGCGGGCAGTCGATCATGACGTAGTCGATGTCGTACCCGGCGAGGTTCGCTTCCTGGATGGCGGCCTTGAGGCGACCCTCGCGGGCGACCATGGAGACGAGTTCGATCTCGGCGCCGGCGAGGTCGATGGTGGCGGGGATGCAGAGCAGTCGTTCATTGTGCGGGCTCTGCTGGATGGCGTCGCTGACCGAGCACTCGCCGATGAGGAGTTCATAGCTGGACGGGGTGCCCGACTGGTGGGGGATACCGAGCGCGGTGCTGGCATTGCCCTGCGGGTCGAGGTCGATGACGAGCACCCGCATGCCCTGGATGGCGAGCGCGGCAGCCAGATTCACGGCCGTGGTGGTCTTGCCCACGCCGCCCTTCTGATTGGCGATGGTGATGACGCGCTGTTCTTTGGGACGTGGGATGTGGGCATTGGTTCCCGACAGCACCTGGCTGGCGCGCTGCGCCTCGGCGGCAATCGGGGTGTCGGCGGAGATGTTGCCGTAGGGGGTGCGGCTGAACTCGTCCGTATCGAAGGGACCGCTATCGAGCATGCCGGGAACCCGAGACGTTGTTTCCCGTGAAACATTCGCCGGACCGTTGGACATACAGGCTCCTAACCCCGAGAACTCAAAGACACGTGGCCGAGCTGAAATTCGCGCGCCTGGCAGCGGCAGCCGCGTCACTGCGTTGTCACTGAGGGCTGGCTGGAATCGGCTGGAAGTCGTTCATCGCTCGACGTTCATTAGCTTGCCAGTAGAGGACACAATACGGAAGTTGAACGCACAGCTTCGCACCACGACACACCCGAGGCGACTCAAAGATCGCAAAGGGGCGCATGTTTCACGGGAAACATCGCTTCGTCAGTGACGCTTCGAGGGCGGGGTCCCACGACCCCCGGCTTTGCGCTCAGCACTCGCCGCTTTGCGTTCCGCACTGCCTGCTTTGCGCTCCGCGCGACGCTCGGCGCGGGCCAGCCGCTCCGCACTGATGACGAAGGTGGGCGTCTCGAGCACTCCCACACCGCATTCCAGAACTTCGGCGTGACCCGCGCCCGCCTTGGTGAGCTCGTCGCGATCGCGCTCGAGTTCCTCGGCGGCGCTGATTCCCTTGAGGGCCAACATCCGTCCGTGCTCGTGCACCAGCGGCATGGACCAGCCCGCGAGCTTCGCCAGGGGAGCGACCGCACGGGAGGTGACGATGTCCGCGCCGCCCGCCTCCTTCTTCACGCCCGCCTGCTCGGCTCGGCCGCGCACGATGACGATATTGTCCAGCCCCGCCTCGGCCGCGAACTCGGCGAGGAAGACGGTCCGGCGAAGCAGCGGCTCGACCAAGGTGATCCGGAGATCGGGCCGGGCGATGGCGAGCGGGATGCCGGGCAGCCCCGCGCCACTGCCGATGTCGACCACGCGCGCGCCGGGCGCGATGAGGTCACCGATCACCGCGCAGTTGAGGATGTGGCGATCCCAGAGTCGGGGAACCTCGCGGGGGCCGATCAGTCCGCGCTCCACACCCGCGGTCGCGAGCGCGGTGTAGTACTGCCGGGCCTTGTCGAGTCGATCGCCGAAAACGACCGCGGCAGCGGCCGGGGGATCGACCGGACCCGGAGCGGTCATCTCGGTGTCTGGTTCCACGTGAAACATCCTTCCGGGGGGACGACTGTAGCTAAAAGAGTAGGGCCCCTGGGTTTCCGAAACCCGGGGGCCCTACCTCTGCGATCCGCGTGTCAGCCGGGGAGTACCACCACGTGACGATTCGGCTCGACACCCTCGCTCTCGCTCACGACACCGTCGATCGCGGCCACGGCGTCATGCACGATCTTGCGCTCGAACGGAGTCATGGGGGAGAGCGCCTCGCGCTCGCCGGACTCCAGCACGCGCTTACCGGCCTCGGTGCCGAGCGCGCTCAACTCCGAACGACGCGCGGCCCGCCAGCCCGCCACATCCAGCATGAGCCGGCTGCGGATACCGGTCGCCTGCTGCACGGCCAGCCGGGTCAGCTCCTGGAGCGCGTCCAGCACCTCACCGCGGCGGCCTACCAGCTTCGCCAGATCCTTGCCGCCGTCGATGCTCACGATGGCGCGGTCGCCCTCGACATCGAGGTCGATATCGCCGTCGAAGTCGAGGACATCCAGCAACTGCTCGAGGTAGTCGCCGGCGATCTCGCCCTCTTCGATGAGCGCTTCCTCGGAGTCGCTCGCGGCGCCCGGCGCGGCCGTCGCTGACGTCACAGTGGGATCCCCTCCGTCGGTTTCAACAGTCATGGTTGTTTCCTTCATCTGGAGTTGTAAGTCTCAGCGACGCCGCTTCTGGTTGGCGCGACCACGGTTGCCCGACCGCTTCTTTCCGGTGGCGGGCTTGGCGCCGGCGGCCGGCTTGGCGGGCGCGGGGTTCACACCATTCTGCGACGCGTCGTCGGCGGCATCGGTCACGGCGTCCTCGACCTTGGTGCCGGACTGCTTCTTGCGAACGTCGACCGGCTTCGCGCCCGGCTTCGGGGCGTTCTGGGCGCGGCGCTCGAGGGCGGCCTGCTTCTTCTCGTCTTCTTCCTTGCCGATCTTGCTGAAGACGAGGTGCTGCTGACCGTAGGTCCAGATGTTGTTGGAGACCCAGTAGATCAGGATGGCGACGGGCAGGAACGGGCCACCGACCAGCACGCCGAGGGGGAACACGTACAGCGCCAGCTTGTTCATCATGGCGGCCTGCGGGTTGGCCGCGGCCTCCGCCGACTGCCGTTCCACCGAGGCGCGGGCGTTCATGTGGGTCGCGACACCGGCGATCACCATGAGCGGAATCGAGACCAGCGCGATGGCCAGCTTGGTCGGCACGCCGCCGTAATCGGCGAAGGACTCCAGCACCTTCGCCGGCTCGGTGATGTACGCCGAGAGGGGAGCCCCGAAGAGCCGTGCGGTCAGGAAGGACTGGACGTCGCCCGCGGAGAAGATGTAGTTCGGGGTGTGGGCGTTGTCGTAGGGCGACATGCCCAGCTGGCCGATCCCGGTGCCGGTGCGGTTGAACGACCGCAGCACGTGGAACAGACCCAGGAACACCGGAACCTGCAGCAGCACCGGCAGACAGCCCATGAGCGGGTTGAATCCGTGTTCCTTCTGCAGCTTCTGCATCTCGACCGTCATCTGCTGACGGTCGTTCTTGTACTTCTTCTGCAGCTCCTTGATCTGGGGCTGCAGCTCCTGCATCTGCCGGGTGGTGCGGACCTGCTTCACGAACGGCTTGTAGAGCACCAGCCGCAACGTGAACACCAGGAACACCACGGCCAGGGCCCAGGCGAATCCGCTGTTCTTGCCCAGCACATACCCGAATGCCTGGTGCCAGAACCACAGAATGGCCGACACCGGGTAATAGATGAAGTCGAGCACGGCGCTATGCACTCCCGTCGTTCGTATCGCCGGTCACCGCGGGCGATGATCCTTCGTAAGCTGATGCCGCGTGCCGGTGCTTGCGCTCCGGAACGGGGTCCCACCCACCAGGGTGCCAGGGCGCACATTTCGCCAGACGGACGGCTGCCAGTCCGAGTCCGACGAACAGTCCGCGGGTGCGCAACGCCGTCACCGCGTACTCACTGCACGTGGGAGTGAATCGGCACACCGGCATGCGGGTGGGGGAGATGTAAGTCCGATACAGCTCGATGAGGAATATCAGAGCTTTGGCCGGTAATCCGGCAGCCGCGCGCAGCGCGCCCGCAGAAGAATGCGGCGCGTTCATGCGAGGGAGCCGAGCTTGCGCAGCCCACTGTGCAACTGGCGCAGCAGTTCTTCGGAGGGCGCGTCGGCGGCACCCGGGAGGGCGCGAATGACAACATCTGCGCCGCCGGGCAATTCGGCCGTCAGGCTTGCGCAGATATGACGCAGGCGGCGGGCCACCCGGTGGCGTACCACCGCCGGACCCACCGCCTTGCTGACGATCAAGCCGAAACGCGGACCGCCCACCCGGATAGCCGGGGTCGATCCGTTCGCTTGATCGTCGTGTAGCAGTACGTGCACAACGAGGTCCCGTCTCCCGATCCGCCGGCCCTGGCGCACCGTCCGGGAAAAGTCGGTGCGCCGGTGCAGCCGGTAGGGCTCAGGCAGCACCTGAGCGTCCAGCGGAGTGCGGGCGGATGGGGGACCGGAGACCGGACGGCGAGTCGCTCATACGACGCCGCATCCGGGGTTTCCGAATCAGGCGGTCAGCTTGGCGCGGCCCTTGCCACGACGAGCCGACACGATGGCGCGACCCGCACGGGTCCGCATCCGGAGACGGAAGCCGTGGACGCGCGCCCGACGACGGTTGTTCGGCTGGAACGTCCGCTTGCCCTTGGCCACGGTCAACACTCCTCTAAGTGGTGGACGTCTGGTGACGCCCGAAGCTGTTCGGTGAAACGGTGCTCTCGACGGACGGGAGTCCCTCGGCGCAATACCCTTGTCGGCACGGGCAGCAGACAGCCGCCACCGCACCATAGGGTGACTGTAGAAGGGTACTTACCCCCTGGACGAGGGTCAAACCCGGGGGTCGAGGCCCGATTTCGCGGGACTGGATCGATCGTTCCGCGTGGCGTCCGGTGAGGGTTCGTGTCGGAGCACCGGTGTCGTGTACGGTCCTTCCCAGTCCCTTCCGGTGACCGCGGATGGCCTCGTCCTCCGCCCCGCGAGCGGTATTGCCAGCTGGTAGCTGTGAAGCCGCAGGTACGCGCCGGATCCGAGGAATCAGACACGCGGACACGTGTATCCCCAGGTTGTCCACATCTGTGGATAATTGTGTGGAAATACCCCTGGAGTGGCATATTCGTAGGGCCGACGGTACCCGCCGACGCCCGGTGACTGGGGGAGCCGAGCAGCGCAACCGTCTGCTCCTATCGACCTACATCCGGGGAGGACTACGTTCGTGGACGACGAGCAGAATGTGCTGACGGCTGTCTGGCCGGAGGTGATCGCCGAATTGGCGAGTGGCTCCGCGGATGGGGAGATCCAGCCGGTCAGCAAGGCTCACAAGGCGTGGCTCAACACTATCGAACCGATCACCTTCGCACAGGGGTTCGCCCTGCTCTCGGTGCCCGGCACGATGGCGCAGGTGACGGTCGAACGCGACCTGCGGGAGCTGATTCTGCGCTCTCTCGCCCGCCGCGGACTTCAGGTCGAGGGCCTGGGCGTGCGCATCCGCGCGCAGCAGAATCCGCCCGCCGGACGGTCCGCGAACGCGCCCCGGCACGCCCGCATGACCTCCCGCCCGGAGCGTCCCCGCGAGCCCGAGCCGACGCCCCCGGCGTACGCGCCCGAACCGCCGATGGCCGAGCGTCCACAGCCCTCGTACCAGTCCCAGCCGGAGTACGCGCCGCGCTACCTACCTCCCCAGGAGTACCCGGGCGAGTACGACGAGCGCGATGCTTATCCACCTGTGGAATATGGGCAGCCGCCGATGGCCGATGAGTTGCCGCCCGTCACCGCCGACCGTCCGGCCGCGCCCGAGCGGCCGTTGCCGGGTGGTGAACCGGCCGCCGCGCCCCTGGGCCAGCGGCCCGACCGGCGGCGGGACAACCATCGCGGCGCGCCCATGCCGCCGGGACAGGAGTCCCTGTTCTCCCCGGATCCCGACGACGAACCGGTCCGGTCCGCCCCGCAGCGGTACACCGAGGAGCCCGCGCCGCAGCGCTACGCGGATGAACCCGTGTCCCAGCGTTACGCCGACGAACCGTCCCCGCAGCGCTACGCGGACGAGCCCGCGCCGCAACGGTATTCCGACGAGCCCGCGCCGCAGCGTTATGCCGACGAACCGGCGGCCCGCTACGAGGAGCCCGCGCCGCGCTACTCGGAGGAACCGGCCGCGCGCCGTCCGATGGACGAGCCGCACGACGACGAGCCGGTGGTCAATGTCCGCAATTCGTGGCCGACGTATTTCAACCGGCCGCCCGAGCGGGAGCCGGCGCCCGCGCCGTCCTCGGCCAGTCTGAACGCGAAGTACACCTTCGACACCTTCGTCATCGGCGCGTCCAACCGCTTCGCGCACGCCGCGGCGGTGGCCATCGCGGAGGCGCCGGCGCGCGCCTACAACCCGCTGTTCGTTTGGGGCGCTTCGGGTTTGGGCAAGACGCACCTGTTGCACGCGGCGGGCCACTACGCGCAGCGGCTGTTCCCGGGCATGCGGGTGAAGTACGTGTCCACCGAGGAGTTCACGAACGACTTCATCAACTCGCTGCGTGACGACCGGAAGGTGGCGTTCAAGCGCCGCTACCGGGAGACCGACATCCTGCTGGTGGACGACATCCAGTTCATCGAGGGCAAGGAAGGCATCCAGGAGGAGTTCTTCCACACCTTCAACACCCTGCACAACGCGAACAAGCAGATCGTGGTGTCCTCCGACCGGCCGCCGAAGCAGCTGGCGACGCTGGAGGAGCGGCTGCGGACGCGGTTCGAGTGGGGTCTGATCACCGATGTGCAGCCGCCGGAGCTGGAGACTCGCATCGCGATCCTGCGCAAGAAGGCCCGCATGGACCGCCTGGATGTGCCGCACGACGTGCTCGAACTGATCGCCAGCCGGGTGGAGCGCAATATCCGCGAGCTGGAGGGCGCGCTGATCCGCGTCACCGCGTTCGCGTCGCTGAACGGGCAGCCGCTGGATCTGTCGCTGGCCGAGGTGGTGCTGCGGGATCTGATGCCCGACACCGCGACGCTGGAGATCACGGCGGCCACGATCATGGCCGTGACCGCGGAGTACTTCAACACCACGCTCGAAGAGCTCACCGGTCCGGGTAAGGCGCGGCCGCTGGCGCAGGCCCGGCAGATCGCCATGTACCTGTGCCGTGAACTCACCGATCTATCCCTGCCGAAGATCGGCCAGGCCTTCGGTCGCGACCACACCACGGTCATGTACGCGGAGAAGAAGGTGCGCAAGGAGATGACCGAGCGGCGCCGTGTGTACGACCAGGTTCAAGAACTCACAGCCCGAATTAAACAGCGTTCGCGCTGATCCACAGTCCACAGGACCCCACGTCGTCTGACGTGGGGTTCTTTGCTTTCCGGGGTTGTGGATTCCTCGAGGAGTCCTCGAGGAAAGGGTGTGGAGTCCTCGAGGAATCCCACTGTTGTCCACGGGGTTGCGCACAGGTCGCTACTCACAGTGGTGCACAGGTGTTGATCCACAGATCCCACAGGTGAATTCATCCTCGAGGGCTGAGCTGCGCGGATGGGGTTTTCGGCTTGTGGATTCCTCGAGGAGTCCCTGTCAGGTCCTCGAGGAATCCACGGGGTAGTCCCCGGTTCCATCCTCATGTGGGTATCCCGGCCCGTTTCGGGGGAGCAACTCGAGGATCACTCGAGGATGGCTGGGGAGTTCCCGGCGGACTCCACAAGCACCGGCTGTTCATCCTCGAGCCACCCCAACGACATCCCCACGCCGCCGCCCGGTCGGACCTGCGGAAACAGGCGAAGTCCACAGAACTAACAGGACCTACTACTACTTCAGTTCTTCATCTAGAGAAGGTTCTTCTAAAACAGGGTGTGTGGAAACTCGGGTTGGGAGGGCACGGTGCGATGGGCAGCTCCTCCACACCCGATCGGGAGGCAGGGAGGAGAAGGGAGAGGGACCGGTTCGCAACGGCAGGCTCGGCAGGGTCGGGGCAAAGGCTCGGTGGGTCGGCGTAGGCGGGTCGGTCTGGCGCAGGTACGGTTTGGTGTCGGCCCCGTGTGCGAGACTGCCGATTACCGTTTCGAGATCCGAACGACCCCCAGTGGAGAGGACAGACCGGGCGATGGAGCTTGCAAGCATGAAGTTTCGGGTCGCCCGCGAGGACTTCGCCGAATCCGTAGCCTGGGTGGCCCGCAGCCTGCCGTCGCGGCCTCCGGTGCCCGTGCTCGGTGGCGTACTCCTCGTGGCTGACGAGGACGGCCTGACGGTCTCCGGTTTCGATTACGAGGTCTCCGCGCAGATGCGGGTGGCCGCCGAGGTCGCCGGTCCGGGCCAGGTGCTGGTGTCGGGCCGCCTGCTGGCCGATATCACCAAGGCGCTGTCGAACAAGCCGGTGGACGTGTCGGTGGACGGCACCCGCGTGCTGATCGCCTGTGGCAGCGCCAAGTTCTCGCTGCCGACCATGCCCGTCGAGGACTATCCCCAGCTTCCCGAGCTCCCGCCGCAGACCGGTGAGCTCGCCGTGGATCTGTTCTCCGAGGCCGTCTCCCAGGTGGCCGTGGCCGCCGGCCGTGACGACACCCTTCCCATGCTCACCGGCATCCGTGTGGAGATCGAGGGCCCGAAGGTGGTCCTGGCCGCCACCGACCGTTTCCGGCTCGCTGTGCGCGAACTGGAGTGGCAGCCGGGCCGTGCGGATGTGGAGACCGCGGTCCTGGTCCCGGCTCGCACCCTGTCCGAGTCCGCGAAGACCCTCGGCGCCTCCGATCAGCCGGTGCAGCTGGCGTTCGGCACCGGCACCGACGGCCTGCTGGGCATCGTGAACGGCGGCCGCCGCACCACCACGCGCCTGCTCGACGCGGAATTCCCCAAGTTCCGCCAGTTGCTCCCCAAGGAGCACACCTCGCTCGCGACCATCGCGGTGAGCGCCCTGACCGAGGCCATCAAGCGTGTGGCCCTGGTGGCCGAGCGCGGCGCCCAGGTGCGGCTGGAGTTCTCCGAGGAGGGCCTGCTGCTCTCCGCCGGTGGCGACGACGCCGGTCGCGCCGAGGAATGGCTGGTCGCCGATTTCCGCGGTGAGCCGCTGACCATCGCCTTCAACCCCGGCTACCTGCTCGACGGCCTCTCCGCCGCGCATTCGGACCGAGTGACCTTCGGCTTCACCACGCCCAGCCGTCCGGCGGTGTTCCTGCCCGCGCCGGAGGAGGAGCCCGCGCAGCTGGAGTCGGGCGCCTTCGCGGCGCTGGCCGGAAACTACATCTACCTGTTGATGCCGGTGCGGCTGCCGGGCTGAGCAGGTTTGGCGACCCATCGCTTCGGAGCGAACGACACACCTGTGCACAGTGTTGACAAACCTGTGAAAAACGCGGGGACGGTGGACTGACCGGATGCACGTGCGTGCGCTGTCACTGCGCGATTTCCGGTCCTGGGAGGCCGCCGAACTCGAACTTTCGCCCGGTGGAACGGTTTTCCTGGGGTCCAACGGGAACGGCAAGACCAACCTGATCGAGGCCATCGGATATTTGTCCACACTCGGCTCACATCGGGTGTCGGCCGATGCTCCGCTCATCCGGATCGGCGCGCAGAAGGCCCGGATCGGCGCGACGGTGGTGAACACCGGCCGCGAGCTGCGGGTGGACATGGAGCTGAATCAGGGCGCCGCCAATCGTGCCCAGATCAATCGCTCCCCGGTGCGGCGGCCGCGGGAGATCCTGGGGATTCTGCAGACGGTGTTGTTCGCTCCCGAGGATCTGTCGCTGGTGCGCGGGGATCCGGGGGAGCGGCGGCGGTTCCTGGACGAGCTGGCCACGGCCCGGCTGCCGCGCCTGGCCGGGGTGCGCGCGGATTACGAGAAGGTGCTGCGGCAGCGGTCGGCCCTGTTGAAAACGGCTGGGCGCAATGCCCGTTCGGGGGCGCGGGGCGCGGAGATGAGCACCCTCGACGTGTGGGACGGGCATCTGGCGGCGCACGGCGCGGTGCTGCTCGCGCATCGGCTGCGGCTTGTCCACGACCTTTATCCACATCTTGCACAGGCTTATTCAGATATCGCGCCCGAGTCCCGGCCCGCGTCGATCGGCTATCGCAGTGCGAGTCTGCCGCCGGAGTTCCTGGATTCCGCGCGTTCTCCACAGGACGATGACGAGGAGGCGCTCGAGGCGATCCTGTTGCGGGAGTTGGCCGCCGCGCGTTCCAAGGAACTGGAGCGCGGGGTGTGCCTGGTCGGTCCGCACCGTGACGAGCTGGACCTGATGCTGGGGTCCGCGCCGGCCAAGGGTTTCGCCAGCCACGGTGAGTCCTGGTCCTTCGCACTGGCTTTGCGGCTCGGGGCGTTCGAATTGTTGCGGTCCGCCGGAACCGATCCGGTGCTGATCCTCGATGACGTCTTCGCCGAACTGGATCGTCGCCGTCGCAGCGCGCTGGCGCGGGTGGCCGCGGGCGCGGAGCAGGTGTTGATCACCGCGGCCGTGCCCGAGGACGTTCCGCCCGAACTCGATGCCGCGCCGCAGCGCGTGGAGACGACCGGGGAGGCGGATCAGCGGGCCTCCCGGATCGTGGAGTGAGGTTCGCCGAATGCGTCGGCGGCGGGAATCGCCGAGTCGTCGGTGGCATGCGGCAGAATCACGTGACGAACCGAGGGTGATCATCCGGATTCCCAGGTGTGGAAGGAGTTGTGGATGGCCGAGTCGCCGGAAACCGACGACCACACCCCGCGCGGGGGTGCGACCGGACCGGGCGCCGAACCGGAGTTGCGCGGAGTCGATCTGGCTCGGCGCGCGCTGGAGGAGGCGCGGGCCGCGGCGCGTGCGGCGGGAAAGTCGGTGGGGCAGGGGCGGGCTTCGCCGGCCGCGCCACGCAAGGGTGGTATCCGGGCACTGCGAGGGGGTCGCAGAAGCTGGTCGGGTGCGGGCCCCGACGATCGGGATCCGCAGGCGTTCGCCGCGCTGGCGATGCAGTTGGCGAAGGGGCGCGGCTGGTCGGCCAAGGTTGCCGAGGGCACGGTGTTCGGTCGCTGGGCGGCCGTGGTGGGGGAGGACATCGCTTCCCATGCCCAGCCGATCTCGCTGGAGAACGGCGTGTTGAGCATTCAGGCCGAGTCCACGGCCTGGGCCACTCAGCTGCGCATGTTCCAGTCCCAGATCCTGGCGAAGATCGCGGCGGCGGTCGGGAACGGCGTGGTCAAGCAGCTCAAGATCAATGGCCCGACCGCGCCGAGCTGGCGCAAGGGCGAGCGGCACATCAAGGGCCGCGGTCCGCGCGACACCTACGGGTAGGCCGCTGTCACCGGGGTTCGGGCCGCGAATCCCGGCGTCCACGGGCTGGTTTCACGTGGAACGTTCGGAGATCACGATGAACCCTCGCGCAAACGCCCGCGTGTCCCCTGGCGCATCGACCGCTGAGGCTCCCGGAACCGCCCGGACCCATAACGGGTCATATCGCTGGTCGATTTCATGACCGTACGGCCCACTCAGGGGTGTCATAGGTGGGTTCTCTGTCGGTCGTACCAGTAGGATGAGGGAGTAACTAGCGGCGATACCTCCCGGCGCGTTCCGTAGCGCCCGCGCGTGGGCCCCCGTAACTCTCGAGCAGACAGTGTTCCGGAGCTCGGGCAGACAGTGTCTGTGGGCCTCACGCGTGCGACCGCACTGTGCCGGGAGGATCAGCAAGTAAGGAGAGCTACCGACCAGTGGCTGCCATGGACTCCAACGCAGACGGCTCGACCCAGCCCAAGTCAGGCAAGCCGACGTCGTACGGTGCCGACTCCATCACCGTTCTCGAGGGCCTCGAGGCGGTTCGCAAGCGCCCCGGTATGTACATCGGTTCCACCGGTGAGCGCGGCCTGCACCACCTGATCTGGGAGGTCGTCGACAACTCGGTCGACGAGGCGATGGCCGGATACGCCTCGCGGGTCGATGTCACCCTGCTGGCCGACGGCGGCGTCGAGGTGGTCGACGACGGCCGCGGTATCCCGGTCGCGATGCACGCTCAGGGTGTGCCCACCATCGAGGTGGTCATGACCCAGCTGCACGCGGGCGGCAAGTTCGACGGCGAATCCTATGCGGTGTCGGGCGGTCTGCACGGCGTCGGCATCTCGGTGGTGAACGCGCTGTCGACCCGGCTGCAGGCCGATGTGGACACCGACGGGTACCACTGGACCCAGGAGTACAAGGACTCCAAGCCGGGCAAGCTGGTGCAGGGCAGCCCGACCAAGCGCACCGGTACCACCATCAAGTTCTGGCCGGACCCGGACATCTTCGAGACCACCACCTTCAGCTTCGAGACGGTCGCACGCCGCCTGCAGGAGATGGCGTTCCTGAACAAGGGCCTGACCATCACGCTGACCGATCAGCGGGTGTCCGAGGGCGACGTCACCGACGAGGTGGTCAGCGAGACCGCCGAGGCGCCCAAGCATGTCGACGAGAACACCCCGGCCGCCGAGCCGAAGGTGAAGACCCGCACCTACCACTACCCGGGCGGCCTCGAGGACTACGTCAAGCACATCAACCGGACCAAGACCCCGATCCACAACTCGATCGTGGCGTTCACCGGTAAGGGCACCGGCCACGAGGTCGAGGTCGCGATGCAGTGGAACTCGGGTTACTCCGAGTCCGTCCACACCTTCGCCAACACCATCAACACCCATGAGGGCGGTACCCACGAGGAGGGCTTCCGCGCGGCGCTCACCACGGTGGTGAACAAGTACGCGAAGGACAAGAAGCTTCTCAAGGAGAAGGAAGGCAACCTCACCGGTGACGACATCCGTGAGGGTCTCGCCGCCATCGTGAGCGTGAAGATCGCCGACCCGCAGTTCGAGGGCCAGACGAAGACCAAGCTCGGCAACACCGAGGTGAAGTCCTTCGTCCAGCGCACCTGCAACGAGCACATCTCGCACTGGTTCGAGGCGAACCCGGCCGACGCGAAGACGATTGTGCAGAAGGCGGTTTCGTCGGCGCAGGCCCGCGTCGCCGCTCGTAAGGCGCGAGAGCTGGTGCGGCGCAAGTCCGCCACCGATCTGGGCGGCCTGCCGGGCAAGCTGGCCGACTGCCGTTCCAAGGATCCGAGCAAGTCCGAGATCTACATCGTGGAGGGTGACTCCGCCGGTGGCTCGGCCAAGTCCGGTCGTGACTCGATGTACCAGGCGATCCTGCCGCTGCGCGGCAAGATCATCAATGTCGAGAAGGCGCGTATCGACCGCGTCCTGAAGAACACCGAAGTGCAGTCCATCATCACCGCGTTCGGCACCGGCATCCACGACGAGTTCGATATCGCCAAGCTGCGCTATCACAAGATCGTGCTGATGGCCGACGCCGATGTGGACGGCCAGCACATCTCGACCCTGCTGCTCACCCTGCTGTTCCGCTTCATGCGCCCGCTGGTCGAGCACGGTCACGTGTACCTGGCCATGCCGCCGCTGTACAAGCTGAAGTGGCAGCGCTCGGAGCCGGAGTTCGCCTACTCCGACCGTGAGCGCGACGGGCTGCTGGAGCGCGGTCTGGCGGCCGGCAAGAAGATCAACAAGGACGACGGCATCCAGCGCTACAAGGGTCTCGGCGAGATGAACCCGAAGGAGCTGTGGGAGACCACCATGGATCCGAGCGTGCGGGTCCTGCGCCTGGTCACCCTCGATGACGCCGCCGCGGCCGATGAGCTGTTCTCCATCCTGATGGGTGAGGACGTGGAGGCTCGCCGCAGCTTCATCACTCGGAACGCCAAGGACGTCCGGTTCCTCGACGTGTAATTCGCGACGGCAGCGGCCCTTCCGGGTCGCTGCCTGCGCGCCGCGAGGACCACCCACAACTTCTGACGGAGACCAATTCATGACTGAGACTTCGCTTCCGCCTTCGGGTGGCGACCGCATCGAGCCGGTCGACATCCAGCAGGAGATGCAGAACTCCTACATCGACTACGCGATGAGCGTGATCGTCGGCCGCGCGCTGCCGGAGGTGCGCGACGGTATGAAGCCGGTGCACCGGCGCATCCTGTACGCGATGTACGACAACGGGTATCGGCCCGACCGCGGTTACGTGAAGTCCGCGCGCCCGGTCGCCGACACCATGGGTAACTACCACCCGCACGGTGACACGGCCATCTACGACACCCTGGTGCGTATGGCGCAGCCGTGGGCGCTGCGGTATCCGCTGGTCGACGGTCAGGGCAACTTCGGTTCCCGCGGTAATGACGGCGCGGCCGCCATGCGTTACACCGAGTGCCGCCTGACGCCGCTGGCGATGGAGATGCTGCGCGAGATCGACCACGAGACGGTCGATTTCGTCCCCAACTACGACGGTAAGACGCAGGAGCCGACCGTCCTGCCGAGCCGGGTGCCCGCCCTGCTCATGAACGGTTCCAACGGCATCGCCGTCGGTATGGCGACGAATATCCCGCCGCACAACCTGAACGAGCTGGCCGAGGCCATCTACTGGGCGCTGGACAATCACGACGCCGACGAGGAAGCCACTCTGGCCGCGTGCATCGAGCGGGTGAAGGGTCCGGACTTCCCGACCGCGGGCCTGATCGTGGGTACCCAGGGCATCCACGACGCCTACACCACCGGACGTGGTTCGGTCCGCATGCGCGGTGTCGTCGAGATCGAGGAGGACAGCCGCGGTCGCACCACGATCGTCATCACCGAGCTGCCGTACCAGGTCAATACCGACAACTTCATCAACGCCATCGCGGAGCAGGTGAAGGACGGCAAGATCGCGGGTGTCTCCGACATCCACGACGAGTCCTCCGACCGTGTCGGTATGCGCATCGTGGTGACCGTGAAGCGCGACGCCATCGCCAAGGTGGTGCTGAACAACCTCTACAAGCACACCCAGTTGCAGACCTCCTTCGGCTGCAACATGCTCTCGATCGTCGACAAGGTGCCGCGCACGCTGCGCCTGGATCAGATGATCCGGCTGTACGTGAACCACCAGTTGGAAGTCATCATCCGGCGCACCCGCTACCTGCTGCGCAAGGCGGAGGAGCGGGCTCACATCCTGCGCGGTCTGGTGAAGGCGCTGGATCTGCTGGATCAGGTCATCGCCTTGATCCGCCGTTCGGCCGACACCGAGACCGCCCGCACCGGCCTGATGCAGTTGCTGGAGATCGACGAGATCCAGGCGACCGCCATCCTCGACATGCAGCTGCGTCGCCTGTCGGCCCTGGAGCGGCAGAAGATCCTCGACGAGTTGGCCAAGATCGAGGCCGAGATCGCCGATTTGAACGACATCCTGGCCAAGCCGGAGCGTCAGCGCGCCATCGTCCGTGACGAATTGGCGGAGATCGTCGACAAGTACGGCGACGAGCGCCGCACCAAGATCATCGCGGCCGACGGCGACGTGCAGGACGAGGACCTGATCGCCCGCGAGGACGTGGTCGTCACGATCACCGAGACCGGCTACGCCAAGCGCACCAAGACCGACCTCTACCGTTCGCAGAAGCGCGGCGGCAAGGGCGTGCAGGGCGCGGGTCTCAAGCAGGACGACATCGTCAAGCACTTCTTCATCACCTCCACCCACGACTGGCTGCTGTTCTTCACCAACAAGGGCCGGGTGTACCGGGCCAAGGCGTACGAGCTGCCCGAGGCCAACCGCACCGCGCGCGGCCAGCACGTGGCGAACCTCCTGGCCTTCCAGCCGGACGAGAAGATCGCCCAGGTCATCCAGCTGAAGTCGTACGAGGACGCGCCGTACCTGGTGCTGGCCACCCGCAAGGGCCTGGTCAAGAAGTCCAAGCTGACCGACTTCGACTCGAACCGGACCGGCGGCATCGTGGCGGTCAATCTGCGCGACGAGGACGAATTGGTCGGCGCGGCACTGTGTTCGGCCGACGACGATCTGCTGCTCGTCTCCGCGCACGGCCAGTCGATCCGCTTCAACGCCAATGACGAGGTGCTGCGCCCCATGGGCCGCGCCACCTCCGGCGTGCAGGGCATGCGCTTCAACGCCGACGACGAACTGTTGTCGCTCAACGTGGTTCGTGACGCGGAGGGCATCTATCTGCTTGTCGCGACGGCGGGCGGGTACTCCAAGCGCACGGCCATCGACGAGTACACCGCGCAGGGTCGTGGCGGCAAGGGTGTGCTGACGATTCAGTACGACGAGAAGCGTGGCAGTCTGGTCGGTGCGCTCATTGTCAATGACGACGACGAGCTGTACGCGATCACCTCCGGCGGCGGTGTCATTCGCACACTGGCGCACCAGGTTCGTAAAGCGGGTCGTCAAACCAAGGGCGTCCGGTTGATGAACCTGGGTGAGGGCGATACTTTGCTCGCGATCGCTAGGAACGCGGATGAGCCCGACCAGGTTGCCGAAGATGACACCAGCGGTTCGGCGAAGCAGTAGTTTCTCCACAGCAGCGGCGGCACAACGGATCGAAGGATTCACCATTGACCACGAATCAGCCGAATGACCAGCGAGGTCACGCCAACGGCGTGACCGAGAGAATCGCTCCGTCCCCGATTCCGCCGCGGCCCATTCCGCGGCCGGGCGCGCAGGACGGTGGAATGCCGCAGAATTCCGAATTGCCGGACAAGTCCGGTGATTCGGCCGCCGAGGCCCCTGCGGCCGACGCGGCGCCCGCCGCCCCCGAGGCGGCGGACGGGCAGGGCGGTTCGCCCTTCCAGGAGGGCTGGTCGCAGCTGCCGCAGCGGGAGCCGCAGTCCAACCTGTACCGCCCGGGCCAGGCCCCGGCGACGGGCCGGCCGGGGACCAACCCGAGCCTCGGCGGTGGCGGCCTGCAGGGCGGCGGCCTGAACGCCGGTGTCTCCAATGCCCGCACTACCGCCGACCTGGCGGCCAAGGCGGCGCGCAAGGAGGCGGCCATGGTGAAGTCCGTCGGCATCGACGGACCGACCCGCAGCATCGCCCGCCCGGAACTGGTCAAGGATCTGCCGGATCTGTCCGAGCTGCGGCACCCGCTGCCGCCGCCGGAGCCGATCGCGCCGGCCGGTCCGGTCTCGCCGTCCGCCCCCGCGGCGGTGGCGCAGGCCGCGGCCACCGGTGAGCCGCTGCGCGCCACCGTGCAGCTGCGCCACATCGACCCGTGGTCCACGCTGAAGGTCTCGCTGGTGATCAGCGTGGCCATGTTCTTCGTCTGGATGCTGGCGGTCGGCCTGCTGTACCTGGTGCTGGAGGGCATGGGCGTCTGGGAGCGCCTGAACTCCACCTTCACCGACATGGTCTCGGACAACTCCAGCTCGGCGCTCATCGACGCGGGCACGGTCTTCGGCTACGCCGGTGTGATCGGCCTGATCAATGTGGTGCTGCTGACCGCGCTGTCCACGGTCGGGGTGTTCGTCTACAACCAGTGCACCGATCTGGTCGGCGGCATCCAGGTCACCCTGTCCGATCCGGACTAGGAAACCGCTGTTTTCGATCCGTCTGCGACGGCCGGTCAGTCTTGCTTCCGCAAGCCGCTGACCGGCCGTTTTGGTTATCGGTGCCGACGTACGGTAATCTTCTGCCTCGTTCGAGTCACACACTTCGAACACCCACTAAGGGCCTATAGCTCAGGCGGTTAGAGCGCTTCGCTGATAACGAAGAGGTCGGAGGTTCAAGTCCTCCTAGGCCCACCCACAGGTAAAGAACGAACTGCCTTCCCAGGGGCCTTAGCTCAATTGGCAGAGCACTGCCTTTGCAAGGCAGGGGTTAGGGGTTCGATTCCCCTAGGCTCCACTCACACAAGCCGCAGACCGCTTCGGTCTGCGGCTTCTGTCGTTGCAGTACTGTGGGATTCATGAAAATCGTGCTCACCATAGTGATCGCCGCCGCCGTCGTTTTCGGGATCAGCAAACTGCGTCAGCGCAATGACGCCGACCTGTGGCATGAGGTCACCACGCGCTGACCGCCTCGAATTTGGCTGTGACACGGAACAAGCGGCGGTTTTCCATCCGATTCACGCCGTAAGGTCGAGAGATGGCGTCCACTGAGATCTCCGAGCTGGTGCAGTCCGTGGTCGAGCCATATCTGCTGAGCGGCCCGCGCCGGTACAACCGGCATCAGGTCGCGGATCTGACCGGGTTGCCCAACAATGTCACCCGCCGCCTGTGGGTGGCGTTGGGCTTCCCGGCCGATCCGGACGACGAGGCCGTGGAGTACAGCGACTCCGATATCGAGGCCGCCCAGACCTTCGCCAAGTTGCACGTGCTGGCCACCGCCGACACCCACCGCCAGACCACCGCCGCGCGGACGCTGGGGCGGTCCATGGCGCGGCTGGCGGAGTGGCAGGTCGATCTGGTGACCGAGGAGATCCTGGACCGGATCACGACCATCACGCGCGAGCAGCCGGACATCGATCCGAAGGAAGCCGCGCGCATCGCCACCGACGAGGTGGTCTCCGAATTCGAGACCTTGCAGCGCTACGCCTTCCGCAGGCATCTGGACGCCGCGCTGGCGCGGTCGCTGGACGGGGGAGCGGCGGCGGGGGACACGGTTCGCGTGCTGGCCGTCGGATTCGCCGACATGGTCGGTTACACCCGCCTGACCCGCCACCTGGAGGCCGATGAGCTGTCGGCGCTGCTGGAGGCCTTCGAGACGGCCACCAGCAACGCCATCGTCGCCAATGGCGGCTGGGTGATCAAGAACGTGGGCGACGAGGTCATGTTCGCGGCGGCGACGGCCACCGACGGGGCGCGGATCGCGCTCGCGGTGCAGGAGGCCGCCATCGCCTCGCACGGCGTCACCCAGGAGCTGCGGGTGGGTCTGGCCTACGGGGAGGTGTTGCAGCGCTTCGGCGACCTCTACGGGTCCACGGTGAACACGGCGGCGCGGCTCACCGGTGTGGCCCGGCCGGGCACGGTGCTGGTGGACGACGGGGCGGCCGCGGCCATCGAGGCGGATCTGGATTTCACGCTGCGGCATCTGGCCACGGTGCGGGTGAAGGGCATCAACCGGCTGTACGGGCATGTGCTGCGCCGCAATGAGATTCGACCGCTGGTCTGAGTGATCCCCGTCGAGGACGTGCTCCGGGAATGGGGGCGGGCCTCGGCGAAGGGGGGGAGTTAGCCGAGGCCCGCGTAAGGTCGGCCCGGGGGGGAGGGGCCGACGGGAACGATCCTACGCGACGAATTCGGATTGTGTGGCTATCGGGGCATCGCGTTCGAAGAATTTTTTCGAGGAATAAGCGCGGTTCGCGGCAGCGGGCTCGGCATCGTGACCGAAATGCGTCCTTCGCCGAATTACGTTCGAGTAGTTGACGACTCGCGATCCCGGCCGCCGCCCGTGCCGGCCCTGGTGAAACTCGGATGACTCACTCCGTCGATCCGGGCATACTGGCCAGACGCCGACGATCGTGTTCGACCGCATCTGTGCAGTTCGGAACAGGAGAATCATGCCCGACGCCATTGTCGCCGAGGGGCTGGTCAAGAGGTACGGCCATCTGGTCGCCCTCGACGGCCTCGACCTCTCGGTCCCCGAAGGCACCGTGACCGCCCTGCTCGGCCCCAACGGCGCCGGCAAGACCACCACCGTGCGCGTGCTCACGACGCTGCTCATCCCCGACGCGGGCCACGCTGTCGTCGCCGGGGTGGACGTGCTGAAGGACCCGCAGCTGCTGCGCTCCCGCATCGGCACCTCCGGCCAGTACGCCGCGGTCGACGAATACCTCACCGGCTTCGAGAATCTCGAGATGGTGGGCCGGCTGTACCACATGGGGGTGCGGCGCAGTAAGGCGCGAGCGCGCGAGCTGCTGGACCGGTTCCGCCTCGCCGATGCCGCCGACCGTCCGGTCAAGGGCTACTCCGGCGGTATGCGCCGCCGCCTGGATCTGGCGGGCGCGCTGGTCGCGAATCCGCCGGTGCTGTTCCTGGACGAACCCACCACCGGCCTGGATCCCCGTGCGCGCCTGGACCTCTGGGATGTCATCGAGGAACTGGTGGCGGGCGGCACCACGCTGCTGCTGACCACCCAGTACCTGGAGGAGGCGGACCGGCTGGCCGATTCCATCGCCGTCATCGATCACGGCCGGGTGATCGCGGAGGGCACCTCCGACGAGCTCAAGGCGATGGTGGGCGGCGACCGGATCGAGCTGGTCGTCGATCACGCCGACAATCTCGCGGTGGCGCGGCAGGCGCTGGAAGGCTTGGCGGACGGCGAGATTCGGCTCGAGCCGGGGCTGCGGCGGATCATCGTGCCCGTCGAGGACGGCTCGCAGGCGTTGGTGGACGCGATCGGGCAGCTGACCAAGCACGAGGTGAAGATCCACGACGTCGGGCTGCGCCGGCCCTCGCTCGATGACGTGTTCCTGTCCTTGACCGGACACCAGGCCGAGGAACTGATCAACGGCAATCGATCCGCCGAGGAGAAGGAGGGCGCCCGATGAGCGCCGCGCTCGCCGTCGCCGGAAAGCCTTCGCTCGCACAGCGACTGGCCATGGTGGTGACCGACAGCATCACCGTCACCAAACGCAATGTGATCAAGATCCGGCGGGTGCCGGACGTGCTGATCTTCTCGACGCTGTCGCCGATCATGTTCGTGCTCTTGTTCGCCTACGTCTTCGGCTCGTCGATCCAGTTGCCCGGCACGTCCTATCGCGAGTTCCTGATCGCCGGCATCTTCGCCCAGACCGTGGTGTTCGGCGCGACGTTCACCGGTCTGAGCCTGGCCGAGGACATGCAGAAGGGCATCATCGACCGCTTCCGGTCGCTGCCCATGGCCCCGTCGGCGGTGCTGATCGGGCGCACGCTCTCCGACGTGGTCATCAATGTGGTGAGCCTGGTGGTGATGTCGCTGACCGGTCTGCTGGTGGGCTGGCGGATCCGCGGCTCGTTCCTCGACGCGGTGCTGGCGTACGTGCTGTTGCTGCTGTTCGCGTACGCGGTGTCGTGGATCATGGCGGTGGTCGGCCTGCTGGTGCGCGCGCCGGAGGTCTACAACAACGCCAGCTTCATGGTGATCTTCCCGCTCACGTTCATCGCCAACACCTTCGTGCCGACCGCGAACCTGCCGACGGTGTTGCGCGTTGTGGCGGAATGGAATCCGGTGTCGGCCGTGACGCAGGCGACCCGCGATCTGTTCGGCAACACCTCGCCGATGGGACCGAGCGCGGACGTCTGGCCCATGCGGCATCCGGTCGCGACGACCCTGATGTGGGTCGTCGTGATCCTGGCGATCTTCGTGCCGCTCGCCCTGAAGCAGTACCAGCGCTCGGTGAGTCGCTGACCGAGTCGGCGACTCACCGCGGCTTCAGCGGTTGACGAGGTCCGGCGAGGGCGCCGAACCGTTGCGCGAGTAGCCCAGACGCGGCGGTTCGGCGGCCGGTGCCTCCGGTTGCGGACGCTTGTTCACGAAGAACGCGACGACACCGCCCGCGATAGCGACGATGGCGGCCACGATGACCTTGTTACGAACGCTCCCCAGCTCCATCCGACCATGCTGGCACAGCAAGACAATTCGTGCACGGACGGGGCCGCCGATCGGTTACTCGACGGTAACGCTCTTGGCCAGATTGCGCGGCTTGTCCACGTCCCGGCCCAGCGCCATGGCCGTGTGATAGGCCAGCAACTGCAACGGAATCGTGAGGATGATCGGGTCCAGTTCCGGGCACACCGCCGGAACCCGGATCACCGAATCCGCCAGGCCGTCCGGCAGATCGGTATTGGTGACCGCGATGACCGGGCCGCCACGCGCCTTGATCTGCTCGATGGTGGTGATGTTCTTGGCCAGCAGCTCGTCGCCGGGCACCAGCACGATGGAGGGCATCTCCGGGTCGATCAGCGCCAGCGGCCCGTGTTTGAGTTCGGAACCCTGGTACGCCTCGGCGTGGATGTAGGAGATCTCCTTCAGCTTCTGCGCGCCCTCGCGCGCCACCGGCCAGGCGCGCACCCGGCCGATGAAGAACATGCTGCGCGCCTTGGCGAATCGGGACGCGATATCGGCGACCGCCTCCTCCTCGGCCAGCACGGCGTCGATGGCGTCGGGCAGCGCGCGCAGCCCGGACACGATGCGCTCGCCCGCCGCGGCCGACAGATCCCGCACCCGGCCCAGCAGCAGGCCCAGCATGGCGAAGGACACGGTCATATTGGTGAGGGCCTTGGTCGAGGCCACCGAGACCTCCGGGCCCGCGTGCAGGAACACGCCCGCACCGCACTCCCGCGCGATGGCGCTGCCGACCACGTTCACCGCGCCGATGACGCGGCCGCCCTTGCGCTGCAATTCCTGAACGGCGGCAAGGGTATCCAGGGTCTCGCCGGACTGGCTGATCGCCACGTACAGCGCGTCCGGGTCCACCACCGGATTGCGGTAGCGGAACTCCGAGGCGGGTTCGGCGACGGCCGGGATCCGGGCCAGCTCCTCCACCAGCTGCGCGCCCAGCTGGCCGGCGTAATAGGCGGAGCCGCAGCCCAGGAACACCACCTTGCTGATGCCGCGCAGCTCGCGCGCGTCCATATTGAGGCCGCCCAGGTGGGCGGTGGCGAAGCGTTCGTCGAGGCGGCCGCGCAGCGCCCGGCGGACGGCGTCGGGCTGTTCGGCCATCTCCTTGCGCATGAAGTCGGGGTACCCGCCCAGCGCGTAGTCCTCGGCCGCCATATCGATGGTGGTGGGGATCTTGTCGGTGCGACGGGCCTCGAGACCCAGTGTGCTGGTTCGGAATTCGTCGGCGCGCACGGTCGCCAGCTCGCCGTCGTCGAGGAACACCACGCGCTGGGTGTGGTGCACCAGAGCGGCCACGTCGGAGGCCACGAACATCTCGCCGTCGCCGACGCCGAGCACGATGGGGGAGCCGTTGCGGGCCACCACCAGTTCGTCGGGGCGGCGGGCGTCGAGCACCAGCAGGCCGTAGGTGCCCTCGACCCGGCGCATGGCGGTGCGGACCGCGTCCTCCAGGGTCTCGGACCCCTCCAGGGCGGCGGCGACCAGATGCGCGATGGCCTCGGTGTCGGTGTCGGAGACGAATTCGACGCCCTCGGCGGTCAGCGCGGCGCGCAGCACCTCGGCGTTCTCGACGATGCCGTTGTGCACGACCGCGATCCGGCCGGAGACGTCGGTGTGCGGGTGCGCGTTGGCGTCGGAGGGTTCGCCGTGGGTCGCCCAGCGGGTGTGGGCGATGCCGACATTGCCGCGCAGCCGGGCGGCTTCGGCGTCGGCCTTGTTACGCAGGTCCTGGACCCGGCCCTGGGTCTTGGTGACCCGCAGGCGGCCGCGGTGCGGCACGGCCAGGCCCGCGGAGTCGTAGCCGCGGTATTCGAGCCGGTGCAGGCCTTCCAACAGGACCGGAACGGCCTCACGATGCCCGATATAACCGACGATTCCACACATTGAGCGACGGACTCCTCACCCGTAGACGATGCGACGCAGTTGCCGTTCGGTGAAGTCGGGGGCGGCGACCCGGCGCTGCGCGAGCTCGGCC
Organism: Nocardia sp. NPDC005825; assembly: GCF_040630175.1. Classification (NCBI taxonomy): domain Bacteria; kingdom Bacillati; phylum Actinomycetota; class Actinomycetes; order Mycobacteriales; family Nocardiaceae; genus Nocardia; species Nocardia sp. NPDC005825. The sequence continues at coordinate 533,943 of NZ_JBEXXC010000004.1, read as the reverse complement.
GCCAGGCGCTGCCAGATCTCGGCATTGCGGACCTGACGGCTCTGCAATTCGGCATGTCTGCGGCGCACGAACTGCTCGGCGGTCTCGTCGAAGTATCCGACGACATCGGCGACCACGCGGGCCGCGACGGCGGGCGGCAGGCCGGTGGAGGCCGCCACATGGCGGACCAGATCGACCGGATCCCCGTCATTCACTCGACCGAACATGCCATGCCGGGACTGTTTCCGCCACTTCTGTGCCCGAATCCGGGCAGGGAATCACATCTCGCGGCGGATCCGAGGGCTTCGCGTGTGCCGCTTCGGCCGGGCCGCGTGCCCTGCACCTATCCTGGCGGCGTGACCTCACCGAATCAGACCGCAGTGGCGACGTTGCACACGAACCACGGCGACATCAAGATCTCGCTCTTCGGTAACCACGCCCCCGCCACCGTCCGCAATTTCGTCGGCCTGGCCGACGGCTCCAAGGCGTACAGCACCCCGAACGCCGCGGGCACCGACTCCGGGCCGTTCTACGACGGCTCGATCTTCCACCGGGTGATCGACGGCTTCATGATCCAGGGCGGGGACCCGACCGGCACCGGCCGCGGCGGCCCCGGCTACGAGTTCAAGGACGAATTCCATCCGGAACTCCGCTTCGATCGCGGCTACCTGCTCGCCATGGCCAATGCCGGGCCCGGCACCAACGGCTCCCAGTTCTTCATCACGGTGGGCGCGCAGCCGCACCTGAACCGCCGCCACACCATCTTCGGCGAGGTCCTGGACCCCGATTCCCGCAAGGTGGTCGACGCCATCGCCACCATCTCCACCGACCGCGGCGACCGCCCCAAGGACGACGTGATCATCAACAGCATCACCATCGCTTAGGACTTCCCATGCAGCCCCAGCCGCCCGCCCCGGCCTGCTTCCGCCACCCCGACCGGCCCACCGGTCTGGCCTGCACCCGGTGCGGGCGTCCGGCCTGCCCCGAATGCCTGACCGCGGCCGCGGTCGGGCAGCACTGCGTGGAATGCGTCCAGCAGGGCCGCGACGATGTCCGACCGGTCCGCAACGCGGCCGGGACCACGCTGTCGCGGATCTCGCAGCCGTACGTCACCTACACGCTGATCGCCGTCAATGTGATCGTCTTCGCGGTCACCGCGCTGCAGGCGCACAGCCTGATGGACAACCAGCGTTCCCGGCTGTTCTACGACTGGGTGCTGGTGCCGGGCTTCGTCGGCTACGACGGCGGCTGGGCGCGGGTGCTCGGCTCCGGCTTCCTGCACTACGGGCCGATCCACCTGCTGGCCAATATGTTCGCGCTCTACGTGCTGGGCCCGTACTGCGAGGTGGCGCTGGGCCGGGCCCGCTTCGTGGCGGTCTACTTCACGTCCCTGCTGGGCGGTTCGGCCGCGATCACGGCGCTGTCGGGTGCCCTGACCCCCACCGCGGGCGCCTCGGGCGCGATCTTCGGGATCTTCGGCACGGTCGCGGTGATCATGCTGCGCATCCGCCAGAACCTCACCCAGATCGCGGTGCTGCTGGGGATCAACCTGGTGATCACTTTCTCGGTGCCCGGCATCTCGGTGTGGGGGCACCTGGGCGGGCTGCTCGCGGGCACGCTCGCGACCACGGGAATCCTGTATCTGCCGCGCTGGATCGGGATCCGGGACGCCCGGAAGGCACTCACCGTCGGCTGGGCGGCGGTCGCGGCGGTGGCGCTGGCCGCGGTGCTGGTCACCGTGCTGGCCGCGCCCACCCTCTAACGCGACAGATGCGCGCGGAGCACCTCGAGGACATCCTCGGGGCGCGTGCCCAGATCCCAGCGGCCGAAGATCACCAGCCGTTCCTCACCGGAGTTGTCCACATCCATCTCCAGCATGGGCATCCGACGGCCCAGTCGCCGGTAGTGCACAACCCGGACCCGCAGGATCTGCTCGGGTGTGTAGCGCTGCGGCCCGGTCAGGCCGCGCACCACGATATGCACAGGGTCGCCGGGTTCGACCGCGAGCCGCGGCCGTTGCCGCACGCCCAGGGCGGTCAGGCCGAGCAGTCCCACCGCGGCCAGCCCGATGAGCAGGCGGCCGGGGCCGTCCGTCGACACGATCGCGGCCACGGCCAGCACCAGGCCGCCGATGCCGCAGGCCACGAGGGCGGCCGGGGGTGTGGACCAGGACAGTCGGGAGTCGGGGCCGGTGGCGGTCACTGTCCCCACTCTTTCCTCGAGTTGTCCACAGGCTCATCCACAGGTGTGCATGAATGACAATGGTGTAAGCCACATTCCCGGGGGAGCGGGCCACCCGTGCGGGGCATTCAGCGCCAGCGCATGGTCATGATCAGACCGACCACCATCAGGCCGAATCCGATCAGGAAGTTCCACGCGCCCAGATCGCTCATCCAGTGGATCTGCTCGTTGGCCAGGTAGTAGACGAGCAGCCACACCAGACCGGCGAGCATGAAGCCCAGCATGATGGAGACGTACCAGACCGGCGACGGACCTGCGGTCTTGACGCGCACCGGGGTGCGGCTGGCCGGGTTGATCGTGTAGTCGGTCTTCTTCCGGACCTTCGACTTAGGCATGACGTCCTCGTTTTCGGCGTTCTGTCTGCGTAGACATTATCCCGGGAACCCTGGGGAAAGTGTCGTTGGGGAGGGCGCGGGCGATTGTGGCGACACGGTTCGGCGGTATTGCGTGCGACGGTGGCGGCCGCGCCAACTACTCTCGAATCATGCGTGTACTGGTCGTCGACAACTACGACAGCTTCGTGTTCAACCTGGTTCAGTATCTCGGACAGCTGGGTGTGGACGCCGAGGTCTGGCGCAATGACGACCCGCAGCTCGCGGATGTGGACCAGGTCGTGCAGGACTTCGACGGCGTGCTGATCAGCCCCGGGCCCGGCACCCCCGACCGCGCCGGCGCCTCCATCCCGCTGGTGCACGCCGCCGCGAAGCACGCCACCCCGCTGCTCGGCGTGTGCCTGGGACACCAGGCCATCGGAGAAGCCTTCGGCGCCACCGTGACCCGCGCCCCCGAACTGCTGCACGGCAAGACCAGCAGCGTCTTCCACATCGGCGCGGGCGTGCTGACCGGGCTACCGGATCCGTTCACCGCCACCCGCTACCACTCCCTGACCGTCCTCGAGGAGACCATGCCGCCGGAGCTGGAGGTGCTGGGCCGCACCGAATCCGGCATCGTCATGGCCCTGCGGCATCGCGATCTGCCCATCCACGGTGTGCAGTTCCACCCCGAATCCGTGCTCACCCAGGGCGGGCACCGCATGCTCGCCAACTGGCTGGAGGTGTGCGGCGAGCGGCCGGCGGAGGGGCTGGTGCGGACCTTGGAGGCGGAGGTCGCGGCCCTCGCGTCATGAACGGCGACGCGGCGTGAGGCCGCGGGTCATATTGTCGGTGGCCGTCAGCATCGACGGCTACATCGACGACGCGAGCCCGGACCGCCTGTTGCTGTCCAACGCCGCCGATTTCGATCGGGTCGACGCCCTGCGCGCCGAATCCGACGCCATCCTGATCGGCGCGGAAACCCTGCGCCGCGACAATCCCCGGCTGCTGGTGAACAGTTCGGACCGCCGCCTGCAGCGGGTCGCCGCGGGCAAGCCCGACTATCCGGTGCGGGTGATCGTCACCGCGCGCGGCGAGCTCGACCCGGAGCTGCGGTTCTGGCAGAGCGGCGGCGAAAGACTGGTCTACACCACCGATTCCGGGGCCGCCCGCCTCGGTGACCGGCTCGCCGGCCTGGCCGAGGTGGTATCCCTGGGCGGGGCGATCGATTTCGCGGCACTGCTCGACGACCTGGGCAAACGTGGTGTCGAGAGCCTGATGGTGGAGGGCGGCGGTTCCATCCACACCGCGTTCCTGTCCGCCGGATTGGTCGACGAGATCTGGATGGCCGTGGCGCCCTTGGTGGTCGGCGATCCGGCCGCCCCGCGTTTCCTCGGACCCGCCGCGTTCCCGGGCGGGACCGGTCACCGCATGCAGCTGGCCGATGTGGCCCGGATCGGGGATATCGCCCTGCTGCACTATCTGCCGAAGGAGGATTCCGATGTCGGATGAGGCACGGCTGGATCGCGGCTGGATGCGGCATGCCATCGGTCTGGCGCGGTTGTGCCCGCACAGCGACACCGCGTTCGCGGTGGGCGCGGTGATCGTGGGCGCGGACGGGGTGGAGATCGAGCACGGGTGGTCGCGGGACACCGACGACAAGGTGCACGCCGAGGAGTCGGCGCTGAACAAGCTGGCCGCGGACGATCGGCGGCTGCAGCACGCCACCCTCTACAGCACCCTCGAGCCGTGTTCGCAGCGCGCGAGCCAGGATCGGCTGCCCTGCACGGATCGGATTCTGCGGGCCGGGATCCGGCGCGTGGTGATCGCCTGGCGGGAACCCGGCACCTTCGTGGACAACTGCGTCGGGGTGGAGCGGCTGCGCGAGCACGGCGTCGAGGTGGTCGAACTGCCCGATCTGGCCGATGAGGCCATGTCGATGAACCGGCATCTGCGGCTGTAGGTTTCGCCCGCGCACGGTTTCACATGAAACAAACAGGGGTTCGCGGATCGTCCGCGAACCCCTGTTCTCACAAAGGAATCCGAATCACGGCGGGCCGAGCGACAGCACCCCGGTGGTGATGGTCACCGTCTGGGACTTGCCCAGCGACGAGCCCGCGGTCGGCTGCTGGGCCAGGATCCGCCCGACCTCGCCCGCGTTCAGCGTGCTCATGGTGTTCTGGCTGACCTGCCCGTTCCAGCCGCTCTTGCGCAGCATGTCCACGGCCTGGGCCGGGGTGAGACCGCGCAGGTCGGGCATGGTGATCTGATCGCCGCTCGATACCTGCACGGTCACCGTGGAGCCCTTGTCGGCCTGGGTGCCCGCGGACGGGTTGGTGGCGATGACCGTGCCCTTGGGCTGGTTGTTCGGCACCTCCTGGACCACGACCTTGAACAGCGCGGTGTCGCCCAGCGTGGACTGCGCGACCTCGATCGACTGCCCGACCACATTGGGGACGACCACCTTGTCCGGACCCGAACCGAGGGTGATGGTGACCTGTCCGTCGGAGTCGACCTTCTGGCCGGCGTCCGGGGTCGACGAGACGACCTTGTCCTTGTCGTCGGCGCTGGAGGCCTCCCGTTTCACGTCGGGATTCATCCGCAGTCCTTGCGAATTCAGGTTCTGCTCGGCCTGCTGCCGGGTGAGCCCGGCCAGCTTCGGCACCGTCACCTGCTGCGGTCCCGCGGACACCTGCAGGGTGATGGTGCTGCCCTTGCCGACCCGCGATCCGCCCAGCGGCTGGGTGGCGATGACATTGTTCAATGCCACCTTCGGGTCGTTCTTCTGCTGGATGGCGACCGTGAAACCGGCCTTCTCCAGATCGCGTTGCGCCAGTTGGTAGTTCTGGTTGGCGACGTCGGGCACGGTGACCTGATCGGCCCGTGACCCGGGGCCGACCAGCATCCACAGCAGGATGCCGACCACCGCGACCGCGGCCACCCCGAGGATGCCGATGAGCGCGGTGCGCCGGCGCGGGTTGGCCTCGATGATCTCCTGTTCGGTGGTGTCGTCGCGGCGTTCGACGGTGCGGTAGCTGCGCGGCGGCGGCAGGTCGTCGTCGAGGAAGCCGGTGCGGTCCTCGTCGGTCATGACCATGGGGGCGGTGGGCTTCTGCCCGCCCAGCACCCGGATCAGGTCCGCGCGCATCTCGGCCGCGGTCTGGTACCGGTTGGCCGGATTCTTGCTCATCGCCTTGAGGATCACCGAGTCGAGCTCGCGCGGCACCCCGGGATGCACCTGCGACGGCAGCCGCGGATCCTCCCGGACGTGCTGGTAGGCGACCGCGACCGGGGAATCGCCGGTGAAAGGCGGTTCGCCGGTGAGGATCTCGTAGAGCACGCAGCCCACCGAGTACACGTCCGACCGCGCGTCCACCTGCTCGCCGCGGGCCTGCTCGGGGGAGAGGTACTGGGCGGTGCCGATGACGGCGGCCGTCTGGGTCATGGGGTTGGAGCTGTCGGCGAGGGCGCGGGCGATGCCGAAGTCCATCACCTTCACCGCGCCGGCCCGGTTGATCATGATGTTGGCGGGCTTCATGTCCCGGTGCACGATGCCGTTGCGGTGCGAGAAGTCCAGCGCCGCGCATACGTCGGCGATGACCTCCATGGCGCGCCGCGGCGGCAGCGGTCCCTTGCCCCGCACGATGTCGCGCAGGGTGTCGCCGTCGACGTACTCCATCACGATGTAGGGCAGCGGTCCGCCGTCGATCTCGGCCTCGCCGGTGTCGTACACCGCGACGATGGCCGGATGGTTGAGGGCGGCCGCGTTCTGCGCCTCACGCTTGAAGCGCAGGTAGAACGTGGGGTCGCGGGCCAGGTCGGCGCGCAGCACCTTGATCGCCACATCCCGGCCCAGCCGCAGATCCCGGGCCTTGTGGACCTCGGACATGCCACCGAACCCGATGATCTCGCCCAGCTCGTAGCGGGAGGAGAGGTTCTTCGGGGTCGTCATGGCAATCCTTGCTGCGCGACTGAGGATGAATTGGGGTCCTGTGCGTACACCGGACTGCGGTTACTGCCGGGACTCACCGCGCCGCCGGAATTCGCGCCGCCGGAATTCGCGCCGGGAGTCACTGGCAATGATGGTAGGTCGCCGCCGCCCTGGCCCGGCCACGGCCACCGGTCGGGCTTGGTGGTCGTGGGCTTCGCCGGGGTGGTGGTGACCGGCGGGGTGGTCTTGGGCGGCGTCGTCGTGGTGACGGGCGGCGGAGTGGTGGTCGGCTCGACCGTGGTGGTCGGCGGCGGCTCGACCGTGGTCACCACGGGCGGCGGCACCGGCCGTTCCCGGGTGGTGGTGGTCGGCGGGGCCGTGGTGGTGGTCGGGGTGATCACCGGCGGTGCGATCACCGCGCTGGTCCGGGCGGGCGGCGTGGAGTCGTGCGAGGAGCTGCTCATCAGGATGATGGCCACGGCCGCGCCGAGGATCAGCGCACCCACGCCCAGTCCGGCGACGACCTTCTGGCCGTTGGTGAATCGACCCGAGCCGGCGCCCTCCGCGCCGGGGACCGTCATCGGACCGACCGGGGTGCGGGGTCCGGACATGACGGTGGTCTGGGCGGCGGGCGGTTCCATGGGTCCGCGCATCGGCTGCTGCGCCGGCGGGGCATAGCGGGAGGTGGCCTGGTCGGCCCGCGCGCCCGGGATGATCATGGTCGGTCCGGGCGGCAGCACCCGGGTGGCGCCGGTCATGGCCGCGGACGGCAGGCCGCCGGGCGGCGTGGGCCGGCGACCGGAACGCACCGCGGACACCGCGTCGGCGAACTCGCCGCCATTGGCGTAGCGCTGGCCCGGCTCCTTGGCCATGGTGATCTCGATGAGCTCCCGCACGTTCGGCGGCAGGTCGGCGGGCAGCGGCGGCGGGGCCTCCCGCACATGCTTCATGGCGACGGTCAGCGCGCCGTCGCCGGTGAACGGCCGCGCGCCCGCGAGCGCCTCGTAGCCGACCACGCCCAGCGAGTACACGTCCGAGGCGGCGGTGGCGTCCTCACCGGTAGCCTGCTCCGGCGCGATGTACTGGGCGGTGCCCATCACCATGCCGGTCTTGGTGACCGGGGAGGCGTCGACGGCCTTGGCGATGCCGAAGTCGGTGATCTTCACCTGACCGGTCGGCGTCACGAGGATGTTGCCGGGCTTCACGTCCCGGTGCACGACACCCGCGAGGTGCGCCACCTGCAGCGCCCGCCCGGTCTGCTCGAGCATGTCGAGGCCCTGGGCCACCGAGAGCCGGTTCAGCCGGGACAGCACCGCGTTGAGCGGCTCGCCCTGCACGAATTCCATGACCAGATAGGCGATCTCGCCGCCGGACGGATCCTGCGTCTCGCCGTAGTCGTAAATGCTCGCGATGCCCGGGTGATTCAGCTGCGCGGTGGTCCGCGCCTCGGTACGGAAGCGCTGCCGGAAGGTGGGGTCGGTGGAGAACTCCGCCTTGAGCACCTTCACCGCGACCCGGCGGTCCAGCCGGGTGTCCAGAGCTTCCCAGACCTGGCCCATGCCGCCGGTGGCGATCAGCCGCTGCAGCCGGTACCGGTCCGCGATCATCGCACCGTTGTTCAGCATTCGTGACCCTGTCTACCTTGCACTCTCATGTCTCTCAGCCCCCCAGCCCGGCGTCCAGCACGGCCCGCGCGATCGGTGCGGCCACCGAGCCGCCGGTCGCGGCCAGGGCCCGGTCGCCGCCGTTCTCGACGATCACCGCGATGGCGATCTTCGGGTTCTGCGCCGGTGCGAACGCCATGTACCAGGCGTGCGGCGGGGTGTTGCGCGGATCCGAGCCGTGTTCGGCCGTTCCGGTCTTCGACGCGATCTGATACGGGCGCGGCTGCGTCCCTCCCTGCGTGTTCTTCTCCGACTCGAGCATCAGATTGGTGATCTGGGTGGCCACCTGCGGGGTGACCGCCTGACCCACCGAGGTCGGCTTGGTGGTGCTCAGCGTGCTGAGGTCCGGCGCCTGCAACTGGTCGACCAGGTAGGGCTTCATCCGCACGCCGCCGTTGGCGATGGTGGCCGCGATGACCGCGTTGTCCAAGGGGGTCAGGGCCACATCGCGCTGTCCGATGCTGCTCTGGCCCAGCGCCGCGTTGTCGGGAATGTCGCCCACGGTGCTGTCGGTCCATGGGATCGGGATGCTGTTGTGCAGATCCTTGCCGATCCCGAACGCGCTCGCCTCGTCCTTGAGTTTCGCGGTCCCCACCTTGATACCGAGTTCCACGAAAGCCGTGTTACACGAGTACTTGAAAGCTTCTGTCAGCGAGGCGGTTTGGCTGTCGCCGGGACCGCAGTGGCTGCCGTTGTAGTTCTCCAGCGTGGTCTGGGTGCCGGGCAGGGTGATCCGCGGCGCGGCGGTGAACTGGTCCTCCGGTTTCGCGATGCCGTTGGACAGCGCGGCCGCGGTGACCACCACCTTGAACGTCGATCCCGGCGGGTAGGTGGTGGACACGGCGCGATTGATCAGCGGCTTGCCGGTGTCCTTGTCCAGCTGCTTGTAGGTGTCCTCGACCCGGCCGGCGTCGTGCCCGGCGAGGGTGTTCGGGTCGTAGGACGGCGTGGACACCATGGTCAGGATGCGCCCGGTGCTCGGCTCGATCGCCACCACCGAACCGGTCAGCTTCTTCGCGGTCAGCTGCTCGTAGGCGACCTTCTGCATGAGCGGGTTGATCGTGGTCACCACATTGCCGCCGCGCGGATCCCGGCCCGAGATGAGGTCGATGAGCCGCCGCCCGAACAGCTGGTTGTCCGAACCGTTGAGCACCGAGTCCTCGGTGTGCTCGAGTCCGTTGTTGCCGTTCTGCAGCGAGTAGAAGCCGGTCACCGGCGCGTAGGCCATCGGATCGGTCGGGTAGGTGCGCAGGTACTTGTAGCGGTCGTCGGTGGCGACCGAACTCGCGAGCACCGTTCCGGCCGCGGAGATCTGGCCGCGCTGGCGGGCGTACTCGTCGAGCAGCACGCGATCGTTGCGCGGATCGTTGCGCAGGCTGTCGGCCTTGCCGATCGGGCCGATCTGGACCTGCACGTAGGTGGCGTTGATCAGCAGCGCGACGATCATCGCCATCACCGCCAGCGCCACCCGGCGCAGAGGCGTGTTCACCCGGCACCCCCCTCGGACTTGGGAATCGGCGGGTTCACCCGGGCGGTATCCGATTCGACCTTGCGCAGCATCTGCGTCGACGCGTCCGCGATCGGCTCGGCCCGCTTGCGGGCGGGCGCCGGGCGGCGGGCCGCGTCGGAAATCTTGATCAGCACTCCCAGCAGGACGTAGTTCGCCAGCAGCGACGAACCGCCGTACGACATGAACGGGGTGGTCAACCCGGTCAGCGGAATCAGCTTGGTGACCCCGCCGACCACGACGAACACCTGAATGGCAATGGTGAAGGCCAGTCCCGACGCGAGCAACTTGCCGAAGCTGTCCCGGATGGCCAGCGCGGTGCGGATGCCGCGCACCGACAGGATGCAGAACAGCACCAGGACCACCGCCAGGCCGATCAGACCCAGCTCCTCACCGATGGCGGCGATGATGAAGTCGGTCTTGGCGAACGGCACCTTCGACGGATTCCCGCTGCCCAGACCGGTTCCCGCGAGACCGCCGGTGGCCAGGCCGAACAGCGACTGCGAGATCTGGTAGCCGGTGCTGGAGTAGTCGTCGAACGGGTGCAGCCAGGTCGAGACCCGGACCCGCACATGCCCGAACGCGTTGTAGGCGAACACGAATCCGATGGTCAGCAGCACCAGCCCGACCGCCACCCAGCCCACTCGCTCGGTCGCGATGTAGAGCATGCACAGCACGGTCGCGAAGATCAGCAGCGAGGTGCCCAGGTCCTTCTCGACCACCAGCACGCCCACCGAGACCACCCACACCAGCAGGATCGGTCCCATGTCGCGCATGCGCGGCAACTCCATGCCGAACACGTGCTTGCCCGCGCCGGTGAACAGGTCGCGCTTGGACACCAGCACCCCGGCGAAGAACACGATCAGCGCGATCTTGGCGAACTCGCCGGGCTGAACGCTGAAGCCGGGCAGCCGGATCCAGATCTTCGCGCCGTTCACCATGGAGTACCGGTCCGGCAGCAGCGCGGGCAGCGCGAGCGCGACCAACCCGAGCAGACCGACCGTGTAGGAGTAGCGGGCCAGGCTGCGGTAGTCGCGCAGCGCGATCAACAACCCCATGAAGACCACCATCCCCAACCCCGTCCACAGCACCTGCTGGTTGGCGTCGGGGGAGGGGATGGGCAGGTTGGCGAAGGCGGCGTCCTGGGCCTGCGCTAGGTCCACACGGTGAATCACCACCAGGCCCAACCCGTTCAGCAGCGCCGCGATCGGTAGTAGCAGCGGATCCGCGAACGCCGCGAACCGCCGCACCGCCAGATGCGCGACGCCGAACAGGGCCAGATACGCGGCACCGAGCTTGGCGATCTCCCAGGTGATCGCCTGCTCCTGACTGGCCTCCACCAACACCAGGGACACGGTGGTGATGAGGGCCGCCAGCCCCAACAGCAGCAACTCGACATTGCGCCGGGTGGCGGGCGGCGGCGCAGGAGCGAATCCGCCGGGTGGACTGGGGAAAGCCCCAGTGAACGGCGGTGCCGGTGCGGACATCAGTCCGCCGTCCTGCAGTTCTGCCCCGGGTTCTGCGGTGCCGTGGTGGTGGGAACGGTGGTGGCCGGCGGGTTCGGCTGCTCGGACTTGTGCTCCAGCGGGTGGTTCTCGCCGGTCCGTTCGCCGCCGCTGAGGCCGCCGGGGACGGCGGTCGGCGCGGCGGGCGTGGGGGTGACCGAGGCGCCCGGCTGGTTCGGGTCGGCGGGCGGGGCCGGAGTCGGAGTCGGAGTGCTGGGAGCCTGCGCCTTGGTGTCGCAGGGCGGCAGCAGCTCGGTCGACACCAGCATGCGGATCTGCTTGATGGCGTCGTCGCGCGAGCCCGGCGGCAGACCCTTGTCGACCGAATCCCGGCCACTGGGGCGCAGCGCCTCACGGGTCAGCGAGACACAACCGGAGGCGAACTTGTCGCCGGGCGCGGCCAGCGTCAATTCACCGGAGCGCGTGACACATCCGACCTGATCCACATCGCGGATCGAGTAGCCCAGCACCGAACCGGGCAGGCCGCGCAGCACGACCACCTTCTCGCCGTCCACGCCGACGTAGTAGTTGCTGCGAATCATGTTGTAGCCCACGGTGAGACCCGCGCCGACGGCCACCAGCAGGGCCAGCGACAGCGCCAGCCAGCGCAGCTTGTGGCTCTTCTTGGGCGGTTCGGGTTCGGGCTGCGCCACCGTGCGGCGCGGGGTGGCCCGCGGCGGGCGCATGGCGGCGGCCCGGCCGGCGGCGGTGTTCGGCGGGGGAGTGTCCTCGTCCTCGCCGGACGCCGCGCCCGCCACGATGGGGTGGCTCTGGCCGTAGTCCAGGTCGATGACGTCGGCGACCACCACGGTCACGTTGTCGGGACCGCCACTGCGCAAGGCCAATTCGATGAGCCGGTCGGCCGCCTCGTCGGTGGTGCCCTCGCGCAGGGTGTTGGCGATGGTCTCGTCGCTGACCACGTCGGACAGACCGTCCGAGCACAGCAGGTAGCGGTCTCCGGCCCGGGCCTCGCGCACCACCAGGGTGGGGTCGATCTCGTTGCCGGTGAGCGCCCGCATGATCAGCGAGCGCTGGGGATGAGTGTGGGCCTGTTCCGGGGTGATTCGTCCCTCGTCCACCAGCGACTGCACGAAGGTGTCGTCGCGGGTGATCTGGGCCAGTTCACCGCCTCGGAGCAGATAGGCGCGGGAGTCGCCGATGTGGGCGAGGCCGAGTTTGCGGCCGGCGAACAGGATGGCGGTGAGCGTGGTGCCCATGCCGTCGAGTTCCGGCTCCTCCTCGACCTGGTCGGCGATGGACGCATTGCCTTCGTGCACGGCACGATTCAGCTTGCCGAGCAGATCGTCGCCGGGCTCGTCGTCGTCCAGATGCGCCAGGGCGGCGATCATCAGTTGCGAGGCGACCTCACCGGCGGCGTGGCCGCCCATGCCGTCCGCCAGCGCGAGCAGTCGCGCACCGGCGTAGACGGAGTCCTCGTTATTGGCTCGGACGAGACCACGGTCGCTGCGCGCTGCGTAGCGGAGAACAAGTGTCACGATCGCAGCTCGATCACTGTCTTGCCGACACGGACAGGGGTGCCGAGTGGAACTCGGACCGGAGTGGTGACCTTCGACCGGTCGAGGTAGGTCCCGTTGGTGGAACCGAGATCCTCGACGTACCAATCCTCACCGCGCGGAGACAGTCGCGCGTGGCGGGTGGAGGCGTAGTCGTCGGTGAGGACCAGTGTGGAGTCGTCCGCGCGCCCGATCAGCACCGGCTGCTGGCCGAGTGAGATGCGGGTGCCGGCGAGAGAACCCTGAGTCACCACGAGATATTTGGCGCCCTTCTGGCCCCGGCGAAAAGATGGGAGCACCGCGGAACCGCCTGCGGCCCGAGGCGCGACCCGAAGGCCGGAAGCCGCGTAGATATCGCTGCGCAGGGTCCGGAGCACCGCCCACACGAACAGCCACAACAGCAGCAGGAACCCCGCACGGGTCAATTGCAGGATCAGTCCCTGCACGGTGCTCCACCTCCTGTTCGACCGTGTCGTAGGTACGGGGCAGTTACGGAGGTATGGCTCCGTGACCCCCAACCGGTGTGTTGCGTGTCAGCGCGGCCAGAGTCCGCCGCGAGTAATGGCAGCATCATAGGGCCGTCGACCGGTTGCGATCACGATACGACCGAGGAATTCCTAGTCATATCGTGACCTGCACCGCGAGCTTACGGGATCAGACGATCCGGATCAGGATCTCGGAATGCCCGGCGCGGATGACATCCCCGTCGGCCAGCTGCCAATCTTGGACGGGAGACCCGTTGACCAGCGTGCCATTGGTCGAACCGAGGTCCGAGAGCATCGCGGTCTGGCCGTCCCAGCGAACCTCGATGTGCCGCCGGGAAACCCCGGTGTCCGGCAGCCGGAAGTGCGCGTCCTGCCCACGGCCGATGATGTTGCTGCCTTCGCGCAGCTGGTAGGTGCGGCCGGAGCCGTCGTCCAGCTGCAGCGTCGCCGAGTAGCCCGAGGCGCCCCGCGCGGGAGCCGCGCCGTAGCCCGCCTGCTGCTGGTCGTAGCCCTGCTGACCGTAGCCCTGCTGGTCGCCGTAACCCTGCTCGTAGCCCTGCTGCTGCTGCCCGTAGCCCGGGTCGGCGTAACCCTGCTGCTGGCCGCCGTAGCCCTGGTCGGCGTACCCGCCCTGCTGCTGGCCGCCGTAGCCGCCGCCCTGCTCGTAGCCCTGCTGGCCGTAGCCCTGCTGCTGGCCGTAGCCCGGGTCGGCGTAACCCTGTTGCTGGCCGTAGCCCTGCTGGTCGCCGTAGCCCTGCTCGTAGCCCTGCTGCTGGCCGTACCCCTGCTGCTGGTCGGCATAGCCCTGCTGCTGGCCGTAGGCCTGATCGGGCGCGCCGTACCCGCCCTGCTGGCCGTAGCCCTGCTCGGCGTAGCCACCCTGCTGCTGGGCGCCGTAGCCGCTGCCCTGCTGCTGGTAGTCGTAGCCGTTCTGGTACTCGCCGTAGCCCTGCTCGGACTGGCCGTAGCCGTACTCGCCGTACCCCTGCTGACCGGGGCGGCCCGCAGGCGGGGGCGCGTACCCGCGGTTCCGCGGATCGGACTCCGCGGGCTCACGGCTGGGGTCGTAGCCTGAGTTCTGCGTCATGGGGCCAGCTCCTGGTTGCGGGTTGGGTCGTTGTGGGCGTTCAGGTCCCGGTGACGGGCTGGCCCGCCTGCCCGCGTCCGGATCCACCCGGCCGCGCGTCCTGAACTGTCCGGTGTGCAGCGTAGGGGATGCCTCGAACTCCACGTGCACTTCACCGTAGGTCTGCCACCCTTGCTCACGGATGTGGTCCTGCAGATGTTTCGCGAACGCACGCACGGTGAGCTGGTAATCCTCCGTGGCGACCTGCTGATCCGGCTGGCCTTCACCGTGCACGAGTTGCCGGAGATCGGACTCGTTGACGGTGATGACGTAGCTGTTGGGAGCCAGCAGATGTCCCCCGCCCAGATCCTGGACATGGTCGCCGGCCTCACGCTGCAGCGCGGCCTCGACCTCCTGGGGAACCACACTGCCGCCGAACGCACGGGCGAAGACATCACCGACAGCACCCTGGAGGCGGCGCTCGAAGCGGGAAACGAACCCCATCGCCCCTCCTTCCCGGGTCGTGTCGTTTCTGACCTGCCAATAGTCGTGCGTGGAGCGTCCCGGAATGCAACACGCAGGCATGGCGTGTCGCCGGAGGGACACGGTCTTTGCATGATATCCACGATCGTCCACACCTGTAACTCTTGGCGGCGAGCCCAGGTTCCCGGGGCGTACCCACTGCGCAGCGAAGCATGCGCACCCCTGATAACCAGGCGATTTCGTTTTGGTGCAAACCCCGTGATACGTTCTTCTCGTCGCTCGGGCGAGTGGCGGAATGGCAGACGCGCTGGCTTCAGGTGCCAGTGTCCGTAAGGACGTGGGGGTTCAAGTCCCCCTTCGCCCACCACGAGGAAGGCCCCCGATCCACCGGATCGGGGGCCTTCTTCTTTGTCCGGACCCGGTCTCGGTCCGATCTGTCCCGATCATCCGGGAATCAATGGATGTGACGAAGGTCGCACACCCTGTCGAGGGTGGGTTTCGAGAGACGTTGCCAGGGGCCGTTTCTGGGCCTCGCGAGGGGTGAAAATCGTTTGCCGGAGGATGTCGCCTCGGGTATGCGCCCGATTACTGTCCAGCGTTGCCTGATGATCATTTAGCTAAAACCATTCGAAACAAACTTGAGGTTTGTTTGACCCCAAGCGACTGCTTGGCAATCGGCCTGAGCTGGGGAGAAACGCCAGCTTAACGGGGGTTGAACCGATGGTGGGCGGAGAATTTGCGAGTTTTCCGCAAACCGGATGACGGCGTTCGAAACGCATCGCGCGCAATGGGTTGAAACGGGTCCTGAAACGCAACCGCGGGGATAGTTTCGGAGCCCTCCGCAGACCGTCCGCAAAGGGTATGCGGAGAATTAGCGATGGTGCCGGGTTCCCTACGGGGAGGGTGCATTTCGCCTGGTCGCGTTATACGCCCGGTGGGCAAGTCGGAGGTTGCGTAGCCATAACGATTGTGTAGAGTCAACGGCAACGCTGGCCGCAGCTGAGCCGGACTCGCTGCGGCCAGTGGAAATCAATCCGAACCGTGCTCGCGACTACGAAGTCGCCACTCTCACAGCCGGTTCCGGAGGGTTCCCGACCGAATTGCCCGTGATGTGCTCCGGGCTCGACTCCCGCGCCGCGTCGTTCATCGCTCGCGCTGTGGCGTCCATCTCTCTCGCCGCCTGGCGACCGAGCCCGAATACGTAGGCCAGGAAACCGAGTTCGGCCACCGCCCCGATCCCGACCCGCACCGCGGTGGGCCATCCGCTGGGCGTCACGAAGCCCTCCAGGAATCCCGACACCAGCAGCACCAAGGCCAGGCCCAGCGCGATCACGGCCGTGGCGCGCCCCTGCCGGGCCAGCGCCTGCGGGCGGCTCTCCCGGCCCGGGTCGATCAGCGTCCAGCCCAGCTTCAGACCCGCCCCGCCGGCCACGAAAATGGCTGTGAGCTCGAGCATTCCGTGCGGCAGGATCCAGCCGAAGAACGGTCCCAGCCGTCCCGCCTCCGCCATCAGCCCGGCACTGACGCCGAGGTTCAGCGCGTTCATGAACAACAGGTAGAGCGCGGGCAGCACCAGCACCCCCAGGAACAGCGCCATGGCCGACACCCACGCGTTGTTGGTCCACACCTTCGCCGCGAACGCGTCGTGCGAGTGCTCGTAGTAGTAGGTCTCGAATCTGCCGCCCGGCATCGTCAAGGCGTCTGCGTCCATGTTCAGCCCGAGACGCTTCCGCGTCGTCTCGGAATTGGCCACCGCCGCGCCGAGCGCCGCCGCGCCGAGCAGGAACACCGCCGCCACCGACAGCCACCACGGCCAGGCCCGGTACACGGCGGCCGGGAAGCGGTGCGTGAAGAAGTACCCGATCTCGTGGGGAGTGTCGATGCGCGCACTCAGGATCCGTCCCCGCGCCCGGGTCAGCACCGCGGACAGCCCGGCGATCAGCTCCGGATCGGCCTCCCGGGTCTGCAACCGCGCCAGCTGCTGTGAGGCCACCCGGTACAGCCGCACCAGTTCGTCGGTCTCCGCGCCGGTGAGCCGCTTCCCTCGCGACGCCAGCCGATCCAGCCGATCCCAGGAAGACCGGTGGACAAAGGTGTAAGCGTCCAGATCCATGAGTTCCCCTCCTGCGCTACGGCTGACAAAATGCTAACCACCATGGCACTTTTCACCACCGGCGAGGCCGTAGCCGTCGAACTGCCCATCGCGCGGATCCCGACGCGCGCCGCGGCGTTCCTGCTCGACCTGATCGTGCAGATCATGCTGGGTGTGACGCTGATCCTGCTGTTCCAGGTGATGCTGGTGCGGTTCGGCGCGGACGCCGCCTGGCAGGACGCGGCGCGGCTGGTGGCGCTGGTGTGCGCGGCCATCGGATATCCGGTGGTGTTCGAGACCCTCACCCGCGGGCGTTCGCTCGGGAAGATGGCGGTCGGGCTGCGGGTGGTGCGGGCAGACGGCGGACCCATCGATTTCAAGCACGCGGTGACCCGGGGCCTGGCCGGGATCGTCGACTTCTGGGCGCTGGGCACCGGTCTGATCGCCGTCGTGGTGTCGCTGTGCTCGCCGCAGGGCCGCCGGGTCGGGGACGCGCTGGCGGGCACCGTGGTGGTGCACGACCGCAGCCGGCTGCCGTTCGCCGCGCTGGCCGCGCCGCCGCCGTGGCTGGCGGGCTGGGCGCGGCAGCTGGACCTGTCCGGGCTCTCCGATGACCAGGCGTTCGCGGTGCGGCAGTACCTGCTGCGGTTCCGCACCCTGACCCCCGAGGTGCAGGACCGGCTGGGCCGGGCGCTGGTGGTCTCGGTGTGCGCGAGCCTGCGCACCGCGCCCCTGAACGGCTATCCGCCGCTGCAGATCCTGGGCGCGGTGCTGGCCGAGCGGCAGCGGCGGCAGTTGCCGCCGCCGTCCTTCCCGCCGCGGCCGCCGGTCGACCGACCCGCGCCGGTCACAGCGCTCCGGTCCGTTTGAGTTCGAGGTATTCGTCGGCCAGCGCGCCGGGCAGCAGGTCCGGCGGCGCGGTGATGACGCGGACGCCCGCGCGGCGCAGGGTCTCCCGGGCCACGGCCTCCTCCGCGATCACGTTCTCGGCGGCGGCGGCCGTGTAGAGATCGGTCAGGCCGGTGCGATGGATGGGGGCGGCCGCCACCTCCGGGTCGGTCACCGACACCACCAGCACCCGGTGCCGTTCGGCCAGGACCGGCAGCACCGGCCGCAGGCCCTCCTGCACGGTGGCGGCGTCGAGATGGGTGAACCAGACCACCAGGCTGCGGCGGCGGGCCCGTTGCAGGGTGGCGCGCAGCATGCCGCGATAGTCGGTGTCGGCCAGCTCGGGGGTGAGGCCGGCGAGCGCGTGCATCAGCTTGAGCTGCAGGCGTTTTCCGCCGACGCCGCGCACCTCGGTGCGCAGCCGCCGGTCGTAGGCCAGCAGATCCACCGAGTCGCCCCCGGCGGCGGCCAGTCCGCCGAGCAGCAGGGCGGCCTCGATGGCGGCGTCGAGGCGGGTACCGCCGCCGATGCGACCCGCGCTCACCCGTCCGGTGTCGAGCAGCATCACCACGTGCCGGTTGCGTTCCGGCCGCCAGGTGCGGACCAGCACGTCGTTGGCGCGGGCGGTGGCCCGCCAGTCGATGGTGCGCACGTCGTCGCCCGCGACATATTCACGGAACGAATCGAATTCGGTGCCCTGCCCACGAATCGTGGTGGTGTTGCGGCCTTCCAACTGCTGCAACTGCTTGACCTTGGAAGCCAGCAGCGGCTCGCTGCGGAACGGCGGCAGCGCGCGCAACCGGGCGGGCACCTCGCGGCGCACCTGACGTCCGGCGAGGCCGAGCGGCCCGAGCAGGCGCAGCGTCACCGGACCGGCCACCCGGTCGCCGTGATAGGCGGGGGTGAGTTCGGTGCGCAGCCGAATCCTGGTGTTGGGCGGCAGGTTCAAGGGGTGGGTGCGATGCCGGGCGTGCGCGCTGGGCGGCCAGTCGTCCCACAGCGTTCCGCGCACCGGCCGGGCGCCGCCGTTGAGCACCGCCAGTTCCACGTCGATGCTGCGGCCCGTGCGCACGCTGGTCAGCGGCTCGCGCGAGAGTTCCAGCGCGCCCGGCGATCCCAGCAGCAGCAGATCGAGCCCGATGAGCGCGGCCAGCGCCAGCGTGGCGACCAGCACGCCCAGCCACGACGGCAGCACCAGGGTGACGAACAGAGCCGCGAGCACCGCGGCGGCGGCCAGCCGGCCGGTGACGACCACCGGCTACACCGGAACCGGGACGGACATCAGCAGCGAGGCCAGCACGCCCTCGGCGGTGACGCCCTCCACCTCGTGTTCGGGCCGCAGGTGCAGCCGATGCCGCAGCACCGGCGTCGCAACGGCTTTCACGTCGTCGGGGGTGACGTAGCCGCGGCCGTGCAACCAGGCGAAGGCCCGCGCGGCCGCCATCAGCGCGGTCGCGCCGCGGGTGGACGCGCCGTGCGCCACGGCGGGGGAGGTGCGGGTGGCCCGGCACAGGTCCACGGTGTAGGCGAGCACCTCGGGGCTGATGGCGACCTGGGCGACCGCGGCGCGCGCGGCCGCGATGTGCGCGGGCCCGGCCACCGGCCGCAGTCCGGCTGCGGCCAGGTCCCGGGGGTCGAAGCCGGCGGCATGCCGTTGCAGGATGCGGAATTCGTCGTCGCGGCCGGGCAATTGGACGTCGACCTTGAACAGGAACCGGTCCAGCTGCGCCTCCGGCAGCGGATAGGTGCCCTCCTGCTCGATCGGGTTCTGGGTGGCGACCACCACGAACGGGTCCGGCAGCGGCTGCGGCACGCCGTCCACCGAAACCTGGCGCTCCTCCATCGATTCCAGCAGCGAGGACTGAGTCTTGGGCGGGGTGCGGTTGATCTCGTCGGCCAGCAGCAGATTGGTGAACACCGGGCCGCGGCGGAAGGTGAACTCGGCCGAGTGCGGATCGTAGATCTGGGAGCCGGTGACATCGCCGGGCATCAGGTCGGGGGTGAACTGGATGCGGGCGTGGTCCAGGTCCAGCGCGGTGGCCAGCGCCCGCACCAGCAGTGTCTTGGCCACGCCCGGAACGCCTTCCAGCAGCACATGGCCGCGGCACAGCAGCGCCAGCACCAGGAACATGACGGCATGATCGTTGCCGACCACGGCCTTGCCGATCTCGGCGCGCAGGGCCAGCAGCGCCTGCTGCGCGTCCTGCGCGGTCGGCGCCTGACCGTCGGTCGCCGGGGTGCCGTCGTGGTGGGTGTCCACCACGTCCTTGGACAGGTTGGTCACAAGACCTCCGCTTCGATCCATTCGAGTTGTGCCGCCACGAGTTCGAGGGTCTCCCGGTCGGTGACCGGGTCGTAGAGGGCGGCGCGGAGGACGGCCGGGTCCGCGCCGGTGCGGACGGCGAGCGCCCCGACCACCAGTTCCGCCGGGGTGTCGGCGGTGACGCCGAGCACGGGGCGCAATCGGCGCAGCGCCGCCGCCCGCAGTTTGGCGGCCACGTGGTCGTGATCGCGGGATTTCCGGTACAGCCCGGCCTGTCCAGCCAGCAGTTCCTGAGCCGGGGCCTCGACCGGCAGCGGTTCGCGCACGATCGCACCGCGCCGACGGCCGCGCCACCACAGCACCGCGACCCAGGCGATGAGGAACTGCAGTCCGCCGAAGGCCAGCCAGCCCGGCAGCCGCTCGAAGATGGAGTCGTCGCCGCCACCGAAGTTCGGCGGCAGATCCGGTTCCCGGCTCGGGTTCGGCGGACGCGTCGGCGGCATGTCCGGATGGTGCGGCGGCGTGGGCGTCCCGAGGTGGGAGAGCGCGTACACCAGCGCGACGACCGCCAGCAGAGCCGCGAGCGCCGCCCACAGTCGCCAATCCCGCAGCAGCTCCGGCAGTTCCGGGCGCTCGCGTGCGGATTTGTCCTTGGCGGCTTTGGTTTTGCGGACCTTGCGTTTCTCGGTGAGCTCGACCGGCCCGGCCTTGGGTGGCGGCGCGCTCGAGAACCGGTCGGCCTGTTCGAGCTGCCGGTACTCCGATTCGGTGGCGTACCGGCCGCCGTAGACGACCTCGTCGAAACTGTGTGCCGCCGAGGGCAGTTCACCCGCCTCGTGGACCGCCGCGGTGGCGGCCCGCGCCGTCTCCCGCGCGGTGCGCGCCCGCTCCTCGTCGAGGATGCCGCGCTGCTCCAGACCGCGGGTGACGGCGCGATACCGTTCGCGCAGCGCCACTCCGAAGTCCCCGCGCCGGGCGGCTTCCTCGGCCGCGGCCAGGTGCGCGGCGGCCGGGCCCAGCGCGGGCTCGGGAGGCGCGGCGTGCGGAAGCTCGGTCATCGGGCGCCTCCCGTGGGTACCCGGATGTCCCAGGCTTCGCGGCGGCAGCGCCGGTCCACGTAGGTGACGACCTGGGTGGCGGATTCCACCAGCTCGCCGATCGCCACGGCGAGCAGTGCGATCGAGAAGACCAGCACCGTCACCGTCCAGCGGTGGGTGCCGGAGAAGTCGGTGATGAACAGCGGCAATGCCAGCAGCGGCACCGCCAGCACCAGCAGCAGGACCCGCAGGTACAGCCACAGCCCGACCAGCTGCCATTCCGTCCCACCCGCGAGCAGCTTCGCCCGCCGGGCCGCCTCGCGATAGCCGATCGAACCGTCGAAGATGCTGGGCACCAGCGTGAATCGCCGTCCGCGCAGCCAGGCCAGCCAGATCACCGCGAACGGCGCGGTGAATATCAGGGGAGTGCCCACAGTCAGCACGCCGACCCCGATCAGCGTGTACATCACCTGGTAGGCGAGCAGCGGTCCGGCTCCGGAGCGCAGTCGCCGTAGTACGCCACGCCAGGTCGACGGCCTGCGGTGCACGACGTCCAGTCCGGCTGGCACGGTCACCCCGCGCACGAAAAACCGTAGCGCCCAAGCACACAGCAGGCTGGTGAGCAGCGCGCCCCAGAAGGTTCCGAGGTCGGAATCACCGGTGATCGCGGCGGCAGCAGCGGTGCCCGCGACGGACACCAGCACGGCGGCCACCCAGGCCGCCCCGAGCAGGGCCGCCAGGATCGTGATCCGGGCCTGGATCAGCGCGAACGGCAGGTCCAGCAGTTCCCGGAACTGCATCGGGCGAATCGGAACAACCGCCGGGTCGGTCGAAGTCGGTTCCCCCACCGAGCCGGTCGGCGAACCGACGGAGTCGGCGGCGGTCGGCAACACGGGCCCGAGTCTATCCGGACTCGGGCCCCAGGAGCCTGGCGACGACCTGGCGGTACATGTCCGGTTCGATCGGCGGCATTCCCATCAGTGCGCGCAGGTAGACGCCGTCGCCGACCAGTCGCACGATCTCGGCCCGCACCGGGTCGTCGATCTCGTTGTCCAGGGCCGTCTTCCAGGAGGTCATCACCTCGGTGATGGCCCGGTCGGTCTCGGCCTGGGCGGCGTCGGCCGGGGCGTCGACGGTCCGCATCGCGGCGAGCATGGATCGGTACAGCGCGAGTTCGACGGCGTCGGATTCGTTGTCTGGATGTGGCGCTTGCAGATACCACTCGGCCACCGATCGGCCCTGTTCGATCGCGGTGCGCACCTGCTGGTCGGCCCGTTCGGTGACGCGGCGCAGCAGTCCGGCGAGCAGCGCGTCCTTGCTCTTGAAGTGATAGAGGAGGCCGCCCTTGGAGACGCCGGCGGTGGCGGCGACGTTCTCCAGGGTCACCTGGGACAGGCCCTTGTCGAGCAGCAGGTTCTCGAGCGCGTCGAGGATCCGGTCGCGGGTGCCGGCGGGGTCGCGGGTGGTCACGGGGGTTGACTGTACCGGCTGGACGGTTCAGGCTGTTACTGTACCGTCTGGACGGTTCAGAACCGAAAGAGAAAGCTGATGACCACCCACTCGACCGCGCGTTCCGGAACTCCTTCGACCCTCGACCGGCCCGTGACCCCGCCCGCCGCGCCCAAGGCGCGCGCCCGGGACTGGGCCGGGCTCGCCGTGCTGGCCCTGGCGCTGCTGCTGATCGCCGTCGACGCCACCGTGCTCGACCTGGCGGTCCCCTCGATCACCGCGCACCTCGCGCCCACCACCCCGCAGCTGCTCTGGATCATCGATGTCTACTCCTTCGTGCTGGCCGGCCTGCTGGTCACCATGGGCACCCTCGGCGACCGCATCGGCCGCCGTCGCCTGCTGCTCATCGGCGCGGCCGGATTCGCGGCCGCCTCGGCGCTCGCGGCCTGGGCGATCAGCCCCGAAATGCTCATCGCCGCCCGCGTCCTGCAGGGTGTCGCCGGTGCGACCCTGATGCCCGCCACCCTGGGCCTGATCCGGTCGATGTTCGCCGACGCCCGCCAGCGCACCCTGGCCATCTCGGTCTGGGGTGCGATGGCCGCCTCGGGTGCGGCGTTCGGCCCGCTGCTCGGCGGCTGGATGCTCGAGCACTTCTGGTGGGGCTCGGTGTTCCTGGTGAACCTGCCCGTCATGGCGCTGCTGCTGGTCCTGGCACCGATCCTGGTACCGGAATCGCGGGACCCCAACCCGGGCCGATTCGACCTGGTGAGCGCCGGACTGTCGATGCTGGCCCTGATCCCGGTGGTGTACGCGGTCAAGGAGTTCGCGGCCCACGGCCCGAGCCTGAACCTGCTGATCAGCGCCGGTGTCGGGGTGACGGCGGGGGTGCTGTTCGTGCGTCGTCAGCGCGGGCTGTCGGCCCCGCTCATCGACCTGGACCTGTTCCGGCTGCCCGCCTTCCGGGCCGCGGTGGTCACCAACCTGCTGTCGGTGTTCGCGCTGGCCGGCGTGCTGTTCTTCGGCTCGCAGTACCTGCAGCTGGTGCTGGGCAAGTCGCCGCTGGAGGCCGGACTGCTGCTGATCCCGGGCACGGTCGGCTCCATGCTGGGCGCGCTCGCCGCGGCATGGCTGGTCCGGTACTGGCGTCCGGCGACCGTGCTCGCGGGCTCGCTGGCGACCGTCGCGCTCGGCGCGGGCCTCTACTGGCTGCTGCCCACCGATCCCTCGGGTTCGGTGACCCCGTTCATCGTCGGCTTCCTGCTGATCGGACTGGGTGAGGGTGTGGCCCTGACGGTGTCGGCCGACATGATCGTGAGCACCGCGCCCGAGGCGCGCGCGGGCAATGCCGCCGCCATCTCGGAGACCGCGATGGAGATGGGTATCGCCCTGGGCGTGGCGGTGCTGGGCAGCGCCGTGATGGCGGCGTTCCGCGGCGGTCTGGACCTGACGCACGTGCCGTCGGGTCAGGCGGACGCGGCGCGCGAGTCCCTGGGCGGCGCCATCGAAACCGCTCGGGCGCTCCCGGAACCCGCGGCCGGGGAGCTGTTGAACTCGGCGCACACGGCGTTCGTCAGCGGCATCCATCTGGCTGCCACCTCGACGGCGGTCATCCTGCTGCTGACCGCGTTCGTCGCCTACCGCGCGGCGACCCGCAAGACCGCGGCGGAGTAGTCGAAAAAGGCTGTGGCCCGGATGTTTCCGTGTTCAACGTGAAACATCCGGGCCACAGTGCGTTCCGCGGGCTACTCCTGGCCCTTGCCGGGCGGCAGTTCGCGCGGGGCGCGGTAGTCGAGTTCGGGGTTGCGGCGACCCGCCAGCGCGTCCTGCTGCGGGGCCGCGGGCAGCGGGTAGCCCGGGTCCACCACCTGACCCTGGGGGAGCGGGGCGTATCCCGGGTAGGCGGCATAGGGCTGATCCACCACGGTGGCGGCCACCCGCTGCGCGTACACCTGCTGGGGCGCGCCCTGCGGCAGATATCCGTACTGCTGGGGCTGCGCGTACATCTGCTGCTGGTGCTGCTGCGGCTGCGCGGAATCCTCCGAGTCCACCGTGACCTTGCGCGTGCGGCGCAGGGTGAAGGTGATCTCCTCGGCCTCCTCGAAGGCCTGCCGCACCGTGCGCAGCGGATGCGTGGCGGTGTCGATGGCATTGGCCACGAAGGACGGGACCAGCGGCCGGATCCAGCGGGCGGCGGTGTCGGTGAACGGCACCGTGCCGATGATCGGCAGTTCCAGCCCGCCCCCCTTGGCGGGCTGCGGCGCCGGCGCGGCGGGCGCGAGCGCGCCGCCGGACGGCACGGGGGCCA
The DNA here is from genome assembly GCF_040630175.1 of Nocardia sp. NPDC005825. Taxonomy (NCBI): domain Bacteria; kingdom Bacillati; phylum Actinomycetota; class Actinomycetes; order Mycobacteriales; family Nocardiaceae; genus Nocardia; species Nocardia sp. NPDC005825. Next base: position 509,223 of record NZ_JBEXXC010000004.1, on the reverse strand, counting down.
GCGCACCCGAGGCGAGCTGGGCGGGCAGGTTCGGCGACTGTGTCACGATCCCCTCCTGGGACACGGTGCTGTCCTTTCGATCTCCGGCCGCGGTCCCGGCCGGAAGTTCCAGTCTGGTGGCGGAGTCGAATTCGGCCACGGCGCGCTGCGCGGGCTCGGTGATGCCGATCTCGAAATTGCCGATGGCGGCGATGATGCGGGTGCGCTGCCGTTCCCGGTCGATGGCGGTGTCGGCGTGCGCGGCCAGCCGCGCGGCGGTGAGTTGTTGTTCCGCGCGCAGGTTTTCGGTCTCCACCCGCACCTCGGCCTGTTTGACGGCGATGGCGGTGGCGGCGGCCTGGTCGATCCGGTCGGTCTCGGTGCTGACCGCGACGCTGCGGTCGAACGCCGTCTCGCCGCGCCACCAGCGCAGCAGCAGTGGCAGCAGGGCGAGGGTGATCAGGAGCAGGGCGACGGCGAAGCGCAGGATGAACCCTCCGAAATGCCCTGTGGTGTAGTCGTTCATGGCCACCCAGCGCGCCCCGAGTCCGCGGTCGCCGTCGGTGTAGGCGGCCTTGCGGGCGTCGGCGAGGGCCTTGTCCTGCGCGGTGACCTTGTCGTCGAGCCCGGCCACCTTGTTCCGCTCGGCGGTGAGCTGGTTCCGCGCGTCGTCGAGCATCTGATTGGCGGTGCGCTCCTCGGGACCGCGTCCGGGGACGCCGGTCCGGGGGATCCCGTCGCAGTCCTGCGCCGGGTTGATCTCGCAGCGCGCGATCTTCAGCGCGGTCGCGACGTCGTTCTGCGCCTTGATGATCTGCTGCTCGAGCGCGCCGCGCGCGGCTTTCGCCTGGTCCAGGTCGGTGCGTGCGGTGACCACGGCGGGCGCTGATTCCACCGCGTGCTGTGCGTTCTCGTCGAGCAGCCGGTGCACGGTGCCGGAGAACAGGAGGGTGCAGGCCAGTTCGGCCACCACCACCCCGGCCAGCACCGCGACAGCGATGCGCCCGGCGAATTCGGCGACGGCCCGCCGGTCCGCGCGCCGATCGGGCGTGGCCGCGGTGGCGAGGGCCCGGGACAGCGCCCCGACCAGCAGGGTGGCGATCAGCGCGATGGCGACGACGCCGAGGGCGGGCCAGCCCGCGGCCCCGGTCGCGGCGGCGGTGACGCCTCCCGCGGTGACCGCGAACAGGGCCACCACCGCACCGGTGACGGTGTAGCCCGCACGTTCGGGACCGGCGGTGAGCTGCGGTTGCGCCCCACCCAGCCAGACCAGCAGGTCGCCGGGTCCGGCCGGGGAATGGACGTGGGGATCTGTCATGGGAGGCTCACATCCTCTACGTCCCAGGTGGTTCGGCAGAGCGAAACTGTCGCTGATTCGTTGTCTCAGCGTGACAGGCGTCCGGCGGTTACACCGACCGCGGCGGGTGTGATGTGGCCAGGCTCACATCGGCCCTTTTCGGGCCGTTGAGGTGGTGTTGATCACCGGCGCCCGGTCTCGGATATCGCCGAAAACCGAGTCGGGAGACAGATTTACGGTTTGCTGAACGTGTGCTGAATCCCACATTCAGGAAAAATTCCGTACGGTCCGCACGTTGCGAGCCCATGTCTCCCGGGTGGTCGCCGGAGCGACGGAACTTGTCCGGAAAGTTAGCGGCCTAACGCCCGGTTTGCCGGATCCGCTTGTGGGGAAACCTGATTCATTGCAGGTGGGAGGCAGTCCGGAGCTGCGCTGGACCGTCCGGCCGTCGACCTCGCGCGGGTGCGTCACAGTGGTGAACTCAACTGAAACGCACGGGCACCCCTGCTTTACACTGGAGAACGCGCGTGTGTTGGAGGACCGGATGTAGAAGCCCAGCTAGAAGCTGGAATTAGCCTTACCTGAGTTGGTTGGGCTCCAGTCCTGACTTATCGTTTGCTCTTACGCCGAACCACACAATTCGGCGTATCTCCCCATACGGACAGAGGCCCGATCGGCGCTCAGCCTAGCGGGCGAGAACGGCACGGCGTGTAGCGAACGCGTAAGAGTTCCGTTACCACCGAGCACCCGACTAGGTAATCGAAGCGGGTGGACAACTGCAAAGTTGACTGCACGGAGTGACCATCAGCGCCGCTGGTCTCCGAAACGTCCGGACGCAGTCCAGACCGGAGGCGTTCGACGAAGGCCGCATTCTTCGAAGGCCTGTTTTTTGTGAAGGCAGAGGCATGACGCAACTTCCTGGCCACAGGTCCCCTGGACCCATCGGGCTCTATGACCCGGCGAATGAACACGACGCCTGTGGTGTCGCATTCGTCGTCGACATGCACGGCCGCCGCAGCCGCGACATCGTCGACAAGGCTATTACGGCATTGCTGAACCTGGAGCACCGTGGTGCGGCCGGCGCCGAACCCAACTCGGGTGACGGCGCGGGCATCCTGATCCAGCTCCCGGACAAGTTCTTCCGTGCCGTGGTCGACTTCGAGCTCCCCGCCGAAGGTTCCTACGCGACCGGTATCGCTTTCCTGCCGCAGGCACGCCGCGAGGCCGCCCGCGCCGGGTACGGCGTCGAGAAGATCGTGCGCGAGGAGGGCCTCGAGGTCCTCGGCTGGCGCGAGGTCCCGATCGACGGGTCGTCGCTGGGCGCGCTGTCGCGTGACGCGATGCCGACCTTCCGGCAGATCTTCATCGCCTCGCCCACGGGCGGCGCCGAGCAGCTCTCCGGCATGGACCTGGAGCGCCGCGCCTACGTCATCCGCAAGCGCATCGAGCACGAGCTCGGCAAGGCGGGTGCCGGTGAGGGCGCGACCGGCCGGGAGTCGGTGTACTTCCCGAGCCTGTCCGGCGAGACCTTCGTCTACAAGGGCATGTTCACCACCCCGCAGCTGCGGGCGTTCTACCTGGACCTGCAGGACGACCGGGTCGAGTCGGCGCTGGGCATCGTGCACTCGCGCTTCTCCACCAACACCTTCCCGTCGTGGCCGCTGGCGCACCCGTTCCGGCGCGTCGCCCACAACGGTGAGATCAACACCGTCTCCGGTAACGAGAACTGGATGCGGGCCCGTGAGGCGCTGCTGAACTCCGACGTGTTCGGCACCGACGCCGAGGGCAACAACCGCCTGGAGAAGATCTTCCCGGTCTGCACCCCGGGCGCTTCGGACACCGCGCGTTTCGACGAGGTGCTCGAGCTGCTGCACCTGGGTGGCCGCAGCCTGCCGCACGCCGTGCTCATGATGATTCCGGAGGCGTGGGAGCGCCACGAGTCCATGACCCCGGAGCAGCGCGCGTTCTACCGCTACCACTCCTTCCTCATGGAGCCCTGGGACGGCCCGGCCTCGGTGTGCTTCACCGACGGCACGGTCGTCGGCGCGGTGCTGGACCGTAACGGTCTGCGCCCCGGCCGTATCTGGGTGACCGAGGACGGTCTGTGCGTGCTGGCCTCCGAGGTCGGCGTGCTCGACATCGATCCGGCCAAGATCGTCTACAAGAAGCGCCTGCAGCCCGGCCACATGTTCCTGGTCGACACCTCGCAGGGCCGCATCATCTCCGACGACGAGGTCAAGTCCTCGCTGGCCGCCGAGTTCCCGTACCAGCAGTGGCTGGACGAGGGCCCGACCAAGCTGAGCGACCTGCCCGACCGCCCGCACGTGCACATGTCGCACGACCGCGTGCTGATCCGCCAGCAGATCTTCGGATACTCCACCGAGGAACTGAACATCCTGATCTCGCCGATGGCGCAGACCGGTGGCGAGGCGCTCGGCTCGATGGGCACCGACACCCCGATCGCGGTGCTGTCCTCGCGGCCGCGCCTGCTGTTCGACTACTTCTCGCAGCTCTTCGCGCAGGTCACCAACCCGCCGCTGGACGCCATCCGCGAAGAGGTCGTGACCTCGCTGCGCAGCATGGTGGGCCCGGAGGCCGACCTGCTGAACCCGGGTGCGGAGTCCTGTCGTCAGATCACCCTGACCCAGCCGATCCTGGACAACGACGAGCTGTCCAAGCTCGTCCACATCAATGACGACGGCTCCCGTCCCGACCTGCGTTCGGTCGTCGTGCACGGCCTGTACCCGGTCAAGAAGGGCGGCAAGGGGCTGCGCAAGGCCATCGAGGCCGTGCAGCGTCAGGTCTCGGCGGCCATCGACGGCGGCGCGCGCATCATCGTGCTGTCCGACCGCGAGTCCAACGAGAAGCTGGCCCCGATCCCGTCGCTGCTGCTGACCGCCGCGGTGCACCACCACCTGGTCCGGGAACGCACCCGCACCAAGGTCGGCCTGGTCATCGAGGCCGGTGACGCCCGCGAGGTGCACCACATGGCCATGCTCGTCGGCTTCGGCGCGGCGGCCATCAACCCCTACATGGCCTTCGAGTCCATCGAGGACATGCTGGAGCGCGGCGCGCTGCAGATGCCGGGCAGCACCGGCGATCACGCGGCCGACTTCAAGAAGGCCGTCTACAACTACAACAAGGCGGCCGGCAAGGGCGTGCTGAAGGTGATGTCCAAGATGGGCATCTCCACCATCGCCTCCTACCGTGGCGCGCAGCTGTTCCAGGTCGTCGGCCTGGCGCAGGAGCTCGTCGACGAGTACTTCACCGGTCTGCGTTCGCCGCTGGACGGCATCGGCCTCGACGACATCGCCGACGAGGTCGCGCAGCGGCACCGGATCGCGTTCCTGGAGAACCGCAACGAGCGCGCGCACCGCGAGCTCGAGATCGGCGGCGAGTACCAGTGGCGTCGTGAGGGCGAGTACCACCTGTTCAACCCGGACACGGTGTTCAAGCTGCAGCACGCCACCCGCTCGGGCCAGTACAAGGTCTTCAAGGAGTACACGAAGCTGGTCGACGACCAGTCGGAGCGTCTCGCCTCGCTGCGCGGTCTGTTCAAGTTCAAGAACGAGCACCGCAACCCGATCTCGATCGACGAGGTCGAGCCGGCGTCGGAGATCGTGAAGCGCTTCTCGACCGGTGCGATGAGCTACGGCTCCATCTCGGCCGAGGCCCACGAGACCCTGGCCATCGCCATGAACCGCCTGGGCGGTCGCTCGAACTCCGGTGAGGGCGGCGAGCACCCGGCGCGCTTCGAGCCGGAGGAGAACGGCGACTGGCGTCGTTCGGCGATCAAGCAGGTGGCCTCGGGCCGCTTCGGCGTGACCGCGCACTACCTGACCAACTGCACCGACATCCAGATCAAGATGGCGCAGGGCGCGAAGCCCGGTGAGGGCGGCCAGCTTCCGGCGCACAAGGTGTACCCGTGGGTCGCCGAGGTCCGGCACTCCACCCCGGGCGTCGGCCTGATCTCGCCGCCGCCGCACCACGACATCTACTCGATCGAGGATCTGGCGCAGCTGATCCACGACCTGAAGAACGCGAACCCGCAGGCGCGGATTCACGTGAAGCTGGTCGCGGAGCCGGGCGTCGGCACCGTCGCCGCGGGTGTCTCGAAGGCGCACGCCGACGTGGTGCTCATCTCCGGCCACGACGGTGGTACCGGTGCGTCGCCGCTGACCTCGCTGAAGCACGCGGGTGGCCCCTGGGAGCTCGGCCTGGCCGAGACCCAGCAGACCCTGCTGCTCAACGGTCTGCGCGACCGCATCGTGGTTCAGGTCGACGGTCAGATGAAGACCGGCCGCGACGTCATGATCGCCGCGCTGCTGGGCGCCGAGGAGTACGGTTTCGCGACCGCTCCGCTGGTCGTCTCGGGCTGCATCATGATGCGGGTCTGCCACCTCGACACCTGCCCGGTGGGCGTCGCGACCCAGAACCCGGTGCTGCGTGAGCGTTTCACCGGCAAGCCGGAGTTCGTCGAGAACTTCATGCTCTACGTCGCCGAGGAAGTCCGCGAGCTGCTGGCGTCGCTGGGTCTGCGGACCCTGGACGAGGCCGTCGGCCGGGTCGACCTGCTCGACACCACCGCCGCGAAGGCGCACTGGAAGGCCGCCAAGCTCGATCTGTCGCCGATCCTGGACGACGTCGAGACCGCGTTCATGTTCCAGGACCGCCGCCGCACCAAGGACCAGGACCACGGTCTGGACAAGGCGCTGGACAACGAGCTGATCGCGCGTTCGGCCGACGCCCTGGAGCGCGGCAAGCCGGTCAAGTTCGATTCCAAGATCACCAACGTGAACCGGACCGTCGGCACCATGCTCGGCCACGAGGTGACCAAGCTGTACGGCGGAGTCGGCCTGCCGGACAACACCATCGACATCACGTTCACCGGTTCCGCCGGTAACTCGTTCGGTGCGTTCGTCCCGGCCGGTATCACCCTGCGGGTGGTCGGCGACGCCAACGACTATGTCGGCAAGGGTCTTTCGGGTGGCCGCATCACGGTGCGCCCGTCCGACGACGCGCCGGAGTCCTACGTCGCGGAGCAGAACATCATCGCGGGCAACGTGATCCTGTTCGGCGCCACCAGCGGCCAGGCCTTCCTGCGCGGTGTGGCCGGCGAGCGCTTCGCCGTCCGCAACTCGGGCGCGACCGCGGTCGTCGAGGGTGTGGGTGACCACGCCTGTGAGTACATGACCGGTGGCCGCGTGGTCATCCTCGGTGAGACCGGCCGCAACTTCGGCGCGGGCATGTCGGGCGGTATCGCCTACGTGTACAACCCGAACGGCACCTTCGAGGCCAACCTCAACACCGAGCTGGTCGACCTGGAGCAGCTCTCGTCCGACGACGCGCAGATCGTGCACGACATCGTCGCGCAGCACCGCGACGAGACCGGTTCGGCTGTCGCCGAAGGCATCCTGAGCGACTGGTCGCAGCAGGTGACCAAGTTCGCGAAGGTCATGCCGCGCGACTACAAGAAGGTCCTGCTCGCCATCTCCGAGGCCGAGAAGGCCGGCCGGAACGTGGATGAAGCCATCATGGAGGCGGCTCGTGGCTGACCTCACCTTTGCGGTGCAACGCAGCACCATCGTTGTTCCGTGCGCGCAGCGCATTAGTCAGGAGTTCGTAAATGGGTGACGCACAAGGCTTCCTGAAGCACACTTCCCGGGAACTGCCCAAGCGCCGTCCGGTTCCGCTGCGACTGCTGGACTGGAAAGAGGTCTACGAGGAGAAGTTCTCCCACGAGACCCTGCAGAAGCAGGCCAGCCGTTGCATGGACTGCGGTATCCCCTTCTGCCACAACGGCTGTCCGCTCGGGAACCTGATTCCCGAGTGGAACGACCTGGTGTACAAGGGCGCGTGGAAGGAGTCGTTCGATCGGCTGCACGCGACCAACAACTTCCCGGAGTTCACCGGCCGCCTGTGCCCGGCTCCGTGTGAGGCGTCCTGTGTCCTGGGCATCAACCAGGATCCGGTGACCATCAAGCAGGTCGAGGTCGAGATCATCGAGAACGGCTTCGACGAGGGCTGGGTCACCCCGGTCTACCCGACCCGTCTCACCGGCAAGCGCATCGCGGTCGTCGGCTCCGGCCCCGCGGGCCTGGCCGCCGCCCAGCAGCTGACCCGGGCCGGTCACACCGTGACCGTGTTCGAGCGCGACGACCGCATCGGCGGCCTGCTGCGCTACGGCATCCCGGAATTCAAGATGGAGAAGCGCTTCATCGACCGCCGCGTCGCGCAGATGGAGGCCGAGGGCACCATCTTCAAGACCGGCGTGAACGTGGGCGTGGACGTCACCGCCGACCAGCTGCGCAAGCAGTTCGACGCGGTCGTCCTGGCCGGTGGCGCCACCATCGCGCGTGACCTGCCGATCCCGGGTCGCGACCTGGACGGCATCCACCAGGCCATGGAGTTCCTGCCGCTCGCCAACCGCGTGCAGCTGGGCGACCAGATCACCGACGAGGACGGTCTGCCGCGCATCAACGCGCGTGGCAAGAAGGTCGTCATCATCGGTGGCGGTGACACCGGCGCGGACTGCCTGGGCACCTCGCACCGTCAGGGCGCGGAGTCGATCCACCAGTTCGAGATCATGCCGCGTCCGCCGGAGGAGCGCGCCGCCTCGACCCCGTGGCCGACCTACCCGCTGATGTACCGCGTCTCCTCGGCTCACGAGGAGGGCGGCGAGCGCGTGTTCTCCGTCAACACCGAGCGTTTCGTCGGTGCGGACGGCAAGGTCACCGGCCTGCAGGCGCACGAGGTGAAGATGGTCAACGGCCGCTTCGAGAAGGTCGACGGCACCGACTTCACCCTGGAGGCGGACCTGGTGCTGCTGGCCATGGGCTTCGTCGGCCCGCAGAAGAACGGCCTGCTCGAGGGTCTGGGCGTCGGTTACGACCAGCGCGGCAATGTCATGCGCGACAAGGACTGGGCCACCACGGTGCCCGGCGTCTTCGTCGCCGGCGACATGGGCCGCGGTCAGTCGCTGATCGTGTGGGCCATCGCCGAGGGCCGCGCGGCGGCCGCCGCGGTGGACAAGTACCTGGAGGGTGAGACGGCGCTGCCGTCCCCGATCACCCCGACCATGGTCGCCCAGCGCTGAGGCGCGAAGCCGTTCGCAAAGGCTGAAAGGCACCCCCGGACTTCGGTCCGGGGGTGCTTTTTTCATACCCAAAACGTATGTGAAATGTTTACTAGTCAGTAGCTTCGAGTAGTTTTCGCAAACCCTGGACAGGGGACCAGTTACACCTGTTTACTTACCCCCAGTGTGGAGTCCACCACTCCGAGTCGTCCGCAGCGCTCGGTAAGTATGGATCGGTCCCGGAGGATCTCGGGACAACTTGGAGGAAAAACAAATGTTCCGTAATCGCCGCGCGGCCGCTATCGCCGCCTCTACCGCCATGGTTTTCGCCGGTATGGGTATGACCGCGCTCGAGACCGGTGTCGCTTCCGCGGAGGGCACCTGCTCCATCAGCTCGCACGCCGAGAAGAAGGATGCCAGCACCGTCGGCATCACCATGACCTACGACAAGTCGGTCAACGGCGACTCGATCGGCGTCGGCACCACCGCGACGTACAAGATCGTCGTCGGCACCACGGGCATCGGCAACCCGTACGTCAACACCATCACCGACTACCCGCCGTCGGGCTTCGGCGCCCCGCTCAGCGCCAGCGTCACCGCTTACCACCTGGCCGGCGGCCAGCGCACCGAGGACGTCACCCCGGAGCCGAACGGCGGCGGCTGGAAGGTCACCAACCCGGGCTGGTTCGTGAACTCGGGTAACCCGGTCACCTACACCATCACCTACCGCGTGCCCACCAACCTCTCCGGTGGTCAGCAGGTCACCAGCGGTGGCATCGGCGTCGCCGGCACCGTCGGCGTCAGCAACAGCCTGCCGAACCTGACCGCGTGCTTCACCGCCCGCCCGAACACCGTCGGCGAGTCCGCCCTCGGCAGCCTGAACAACAACGGCCTGGGTTCCTCGGACGGTCAGACCAGCTCGACCGGTTCGTTCTCCGACATCATCTCGGACGCGATCCGCAAGTACATCGGCAGCTGATCCCCGACCGGGCCGATTCGATCGATAGGAACACCCGTACCGATGCGCACCCGTAAGTCACCGGCACTCACCGCGATTGCGGGCCTGGCGTTCTCGCTGGCCCTCACGTTGTCGCCGGAGGCCATCGGTACGGCCACGGCCGATCCCGCGAATTCCGCGGAATCCCATCTCGTTTCGATCGATCGGCCCGGACAGCGGCAAGAAGAGTTCAAGGTCTATTCGGCCGCCATGGGCCGGGAGATCACGCTCCAGGTCCTCACCGCATTCGACAACAGCGTGCCGCGACCGACGCTGTATCTGTTGAATGGCGCGGGCGGCGGCGAGGACGCTGCGACCTGGTATCGGCAAACCGATATTGTCAGTTTCTTCTCCGACAAGAACGTGAATGTGGTATCGCCGGTCGGCGGTAAATTCTCGTATTACACCGACTGGCAACAGGATGACCCGGCGATCGGCCGCCAGAAGTGGGAAACCTTCCTGACCGCCGAACTGCCGCCCATTATCGACAAGGCGCTCAACACGTCCGGCGCGAACGCCATCGCGGGTGTCTCCATGTCCGCGACCTCCGCGTTGAACATGGCCATCCTCGCGCCCGATCGCTACCGCGCGGTCGCCGCCTACAGCGGCTGTGCCTCCACCGCCGATGACAACAGCCGCAAGTACATTCAGATGGTGCTCGACCGCGGCGACGCCGACTCCCGCAATATGTGGGGCCCGCCCGGCGACCCGGACTGGGCCCGGCACGACGCCGTGATGAATGCCGAGAAGCTGCGCGGCAAGGCGCTGTTCATCTCCAACTCCACCGGACTGCCCGGTCCGATGGACACCCTGGATTCGCCGTCGATCGGCGGTCGCCCGGCGACGCTGGCCAACCAGATCATCCTGGGCGGTCTGATCGAGGCCGCGACCAATGGGTGCACGCATCAGCTCGCCGATCGGCTGGGCGCGCTCGGCATCCCGGCGCAGGTCGAATTCCGGCCCTCCGGAACGCATTCCTGGCGGTACTGGGAGGACGCGCTGCACCGCTCGTGGCCCATGCTCGAGGCCGCGCTGCAGGGCTGATCCGCCGGATTTGCCGGATATTGCTGCGCCGGTGAATGTTCGGCCGGAATCGGACGTCTTCGCCTGCTCGTCTGGCACTGCTGACTAGGCCCCTTTATGCTTGTCGGCGGTGTGTCGCTGATCTCGTCGACCAGTTTGTTCCGGCGAACTCATACGGGGCGGTTACCTGGGTTAACCCGGAGTGCACCGGAGTGTCATCCGGCGACCGCACCATGATCGGGAATACGGGACGCGTGAGATGTCCCGGCACAAGCGTGAACTGGAGCAAGGGTGCGGTTGAAGAATATTGTCGCGGCTGCGGGTGCAGCGGCGAGCGTGCTCATGTCGGGAATCGTCCTGGGCAGCGGTCCCGTTTCGGCGGACCCGGGGTGCCCGCGTCTCTACACGGTTGCCGTCCCCGGCACCTGGGAGACCGGTCACGACAAGGACCCCAAGCCCGGCATGCTGGCCACGGTGACCAATGGTCTACCCGGTGACGTGGACTACGTGACCTACGCGGCGACCGCCTTCCCGTGGGAGGGCGACATCTACGCCGCCTCCAAGAAGGAAGCCGTCGACAACGCCCGCGGTCTGGTCCAGGCCATGGCCGCGCGCTGCGCGGGCACCAAGATCGCCATCACCGGCTACAGCCAGGGCGCCGACGCCGCAGGCGATCTCGCCGCCGAGATCGGCAGCGGCCACGGCGTGGTGCCGCCGGATCGCCTCGCGGCCGTCGCGCTGATCTCCGACCCGCGGCGTTCGCCCACCGACGCCCAGATCGGTCCGTTCGCCCCGGGCGCGGGCGCGGGCGGTCCGCGTGCCGGCGGCTTCGGCTGGGTGAGCGATAAGGTGCGCACCGTGTGCGCCCTCGGCGACCTGTACTGCTCCACCGAGGAGACCGACTTCGTCACCCGCTTCGCCGGCTTCCTGGCGCAGGCGACGAACCCGAACAACTTCAACCCGTGGCAGACCCAGCTCGAGTTCGGGTCGATCCTCAATGACCTGATGGCCCAGGGTGGTTTCCCGACCCTGCAGGCGCAGCTGGCCGAGGGCGCCGACAGCGAGTACGCGCACCAGCTCGAGCAGTTCTACCGCAGCGGCAAGCACACCAGCTACGGCAGCTACGGCGTCGGCGGCGGCCAGACCGCGCTGACCTGGATGCACAACTGGATCGCGACCAACGCCTGATCCTCGGGTGAGAGGTCCTGCGCCCCAGGACCTCACCGCATCGAAAAGGCCGCTCCCGGTCCGGGAGCGGCCTTTTCGGCTGTCTGCGGGGATCTAGCCGAAGGAGCCGGTGGGCGGCAGCGCGGGCGCGGGGGCGGGGTTGTTGTTCCAGCCGTTGTCGCCGTTGTTGTTCCAGTCGCCGTCGCGGTTCCGGTCACCGTCGTGATCGCGGTCGTGGTGATCCCGGTCGCGGTCCCGGTCGTGATCGTGGTCCCACGGCCCGTTGTCGTCGATCTGCTGGGCGACGACCGGGGTGGCGGAATCGGCGGGGGTCGCCGCGTTCGCCGGGAGGGCGACGACGGCGAGCGGGATGGCGGCCAGGAACCCGGCCGCGGCCAGACGCAGGGCGAGACGACGGCGGGGCTTGTCGAGGGCGGACATCGTGGTGCCTTTCTGTCGGGATCGTGCGCCGCGGGGGAGCGGCGCACGAGTCCCATCGAAAGGCCCGGGCCTCCGGGGTATGTGCGATCGGGCTGGGAGTCGGCTGAGCGTTGGACGGGCGCCGGTCAGGGCAGGGCGCGTTGCGCGCGCGGCAGCAGGTCCCAGACGTGCCCGTTCTCGTTGACGGTGGCGGCGGTGCGGCCGCCGGTGCGCGAATACAGGATTCGGGTGATCGAGCAGTAGTCGATCGGGAAGGTGAGCGGCCGGGCCAGTCCCAGCACGTCCTGCAGCAGCACGTTGATCACGCCGCCGTGCGCGAAGACGACCACGGTGTCGGCGGGCGCGGCGGTCGCCACGATGGCGGTGACGCTGTCGCGCACCCGCGTGATGAAGGCATCCCCGTCGATCTGCTCGGGCAGATGCCCGGCCTTGATCCGCTCGTAGGTTTCCTGGAAGTCCCGCTGCGCGTCCTCGATGGGGATGTACATCGGCAGCTCGCGGTCGTATTCGGCGAGCCCGTCCACGATGTCGATGTCGAGCCCGAGCTTCTCCGCGGTGGGCCGCGCGGTCTCGCGGGCCCGCAGCTGCGGGCTGCTGACCACCCGCGCGATCCGGTGCTGGGCGAGTGCGGCCGGAACCCGGCCCGCCTGTTCGATCCCGAGCGCGGTGAGATCCGGGTCGGCGTGGCCGGATTCGGCCTGGACGCGCTGCGGCTGGGCGTGGCGGACGAGGATCAACTGCACACCCCCACTCTGCCGCACCCGGCCCGCAGCGCACTCCGGGGGTGCCGGGGGTCAGCCCTTCTTGCGGCGCATCAGGTAGACGATGCCCAGGATCAGGATCACGATGCCGATGCAGCAGACGCCCAGGAAGCCCCAGAAGCTCATGCCGCGCTTGCTGCTGGAGCGGCGGGCGGCGGTGTTCTCGAGGGCGGCGTTCCAGGTGTCGGGGTGGGTCCACACGTGGTGGTCCAGCAGTGTCGCCTGGGTCATGAGATCTAGGTAATGCATGGAGTCCCCAATCGGTGTGGCCGGTGGCCCTCCCGGGCCGAACTCCCAGATTAACCGGGGAGACGGCCGCGGGAATCAGGGTTTACCCCGGTCCTGCCGGGTTCAGCTGCCCGCGCCGCGCGGTTTCACCAGCGGGAAGGGCAGGGTTTCGCGGATGCTGCGGCCGATCAGCAGCATGACCACCCGGTCCACGCCGACGCCGAGGCCACCGGTGGGCGGCATGGCGTGTTCGAGGGCCTGCAGGAAGTCCTCGTCGAGTTCCATGGCCTCCGGGTCGCCGCCGGCGGCCAGCATGGACTGTTCGGTGAGGCGGCGGCGCTGCTCCACCGGATCGGTCAATTCGCTGTAGGCGGTGGCCAATTCGACGCCCCAGGCGACCAGGTCCCAGCGCTCGGTGACACCGGCGATGTGCCGGTGCGCGCGGGTGAGCGGGGACACGGAGGTGGGGAAGTCGATGTAGAAGGTGGGGTGCTGGGTGCTGGACTCCACCAGGTGCTCGTACATCTCGAGCACGAGTTGCCCGGCGTCCCAGCCCAATTGGAACGGGACGCCCGCCTTCTCACAGAGCAGCCGCAGGCGTTCGGCGTCGGTGTCGGGGGTGATGGTCTCGCCGAGCGCCTCGGACACGGCGCCGTGCACGGTCTTGACGGTCCAGTCGCCGGAGATGTCGACCTCGGTGAGCGCGCCGTCGGGTCCGGGCCGCAGCGCCACCATCCTGCCGTTGGCGGCGACCGCGGCGGTCTGGATGAGCTGCCGGCAGGCGTGCATCATGCGTTCGTAATCGCTGTGCGCCTCATAGGCTTCCAGGATCGTGAACTCGGGGTTGTGGCTGTAGTCGACGCCTTCGTTGCGGAAGACGCGGCCCAGTTCGAACACCTTCTCCATGCCGCCCACGCACAGTCGCTTGAGGTACAGCTCGGGTGCTATGCGCAGGTACAGGTCCAGGTCGTAGGCATTGATGTGGGTGGTGAAGGGCAGCGCGTTGGCGCCGCCGTGCACCTGTTGCAGCACCGGGGTCTCGACCTCGAGGAAGCCCCAGCCGTGCAGGCTGTCCCGCAGGGACCGCACCACGGCGCTGCGCTTGGCCATCACCTCGCGGATGTCGGTGTTGATGGCCATGTCGACGTAGCGCTGCCGCACCCGGGCTTCCGGATCGGAGAGACCCTTCCACTTGTCGGGCAGCGGGTGCAGGCATTTGCCGATCATCCGCCAGTCCTGCGCGAGCAGGGACAGTTCGCCGCGGCGGCTGCGGCCCAGCTGTCCGCTCACCTCGATCAGGTCGCCCAGGTCGAAGAACTCGGTGAACGACTCGCTGCGGTCCGCGCCCACCCGGCCGCGGTCGATGAGCAGCTGGATGTCACCGGACCAGTCGCGCAGCACGGCGAAGATGACGCCGCCGTAGTCGCGAATCCGCAAGAGCCGGCCGCAGACTCGCACCGTGGTGCCCTGCGGGCAGCCGCGGGCCGCGGCCACGGTGTGGGTGGGCGGATAGGCGACCGGGTAGGCCTCGACGCCGGAGTCCTGGAGCTTGGCCAGCTTGTCCATCCGCACCCGCACCTGTTCGGGGCGGCGTGGGCCGTTCTCCTCGAGTTCCTCGGACGGCAGGTCGGGCGGGCTGCCGTCGGCGTGCAGGCCGGTGACGCCGGCGGGCACCGAGGGCCGCAGACCGGTGTGGGCGGAGGCGTCGTGCTCGCGGCCGAAGCGGGGCAGGAAGCCCTCGGCGAGCGCGCTGGCGGTGGCGACCCGCAGCAGGTGGCGGCGTTCCTCGAACATGGAGAACCGCGGCACCCATTCGGGCTGGTACTTCACATTGGAGCGGTAGAGCGCCTCGAGCTGGTACCAGCGCGAGAAGAACATGAGCACGCCGCGCCACAGCCGCAGCACCGGTCCGGCGCCGATCCGGCCGCCCTCCTCGAAGACCGCGCGGAAGACCGCGAAGTTCAACGAGATCCGGGTGATGCCGTACTGGTCGGAGGTGAGGGCGAGCCGCGAGATCATCAGTTCCATCAGCCCGTTGGGGCCGGTGCGGTCGCGGCGCATGAGGTCGAGGGAGACGCCGGTGCGGCCCCACGGCACGAACGACAGCATGCCGAGCACCTGCCCGTTGGGCGCGACCGCCTCGGCGAGCAGGCAGTCGCCGTCGAGCGGGTCGCCGAGCCGGTCCAGGGCCATGGAGAAGCCGCGTTCGGTCTCGGTGTCGCGCCATTCGTTGGCGCGCCGCATGACGTCCTGCATCTCCTCGGGGGAGATCTCCTTGTGGCGGCGCACCCGCACCGTGATGCCTTGTTTGGCAAGACGATTGGCGGCCTGTCGGACCGGCTTCATATCGGGTCCGGCGAGGGAGAAGGTGCGGGTCTCGAGGATGGCCTCGTCGCCCAGGCGCAGCGCGGACAGTCCGGCCCGCCGGTAGGCGGTGGCGCCGAGCTCGCTGGCGCCCATCACCGCGGGGGCCCAGCCGTACTGGTCGGCGAGCCGGAGCCAGGCGTCGATGGCGTGCGGCCACGCCTCCTTCGGCCCGATCGGGTCGCCGGAGGCCAGGCAGACGCCGAGCTCGACGCGGTAGGTGATGGCGGCCTTGCCGGTCGGCGCGAACACCACGGCCTTGTCGCGGCGGGTGGCGAAGTAGCCGAGCGAATCCTCGACGTCGGAGCGTTCGATGAGCCCGCGCAGCGCGGATTCGTCGAGTCCGGTGAGCGCGTTGGAGGAGCGCTGCGACCGGAACAGGGTGATCACCGCGGCCAGCAGCGCGATGGCGCCGAACAGGCCGAGCAGCAGGTTCACCGGATGCGGCGGATGCCCGTCGAAGTCTTCGTTGGAGACCAGGATGGTGGCGGTCACTCGCGACACCGCCCAGAGCGCGCGCTCGGTGTGGTCGGGCAGGCTGCCGGGGAACAGTTCGACCAGGCCCCATCCGGCGAGGCTGCCCACGGCCAGTCCGCCCGCGAGCACGCCCAGCGCCCGCCACACCGCGCCCTGCTGCACGTGGGTGTAGAACTCCGACCAGGACGCGATCAGGACGCCGATCACCGCGAGGTGGATGATCAACGCCACCAGGGCGTTGATGTCGCCCTCGGAGGCGAAGTCGAGGGCGTTGGCGAGCGCGAAGGCCGCCATGTAGCCGACCAGCAGCCACCAGGCGATGCGTTTGCGGCTGGCGGTCGCGCCCGCCAGCAGGCCGATGACCAGGGCCCACACCAGTGAGGTGTCGGGGGCGTCGAAGTAGTAGGTGTCGACGAAGTGGCGCAGGTGCGTGGTCAGGTAGCGCAGCCCGGGCGAGATGCTCCAGGCGAAGCAGAGGACCGAGAAGATGCCGAGCGCGGTGCCCGCGACGTGCGGCAGCTCCCGCAACCGGCCGTGCCCGCGGTGCGGCACCTCCGGGGACCGCGGCTCCGGTCTGTGGTCGGAGTCGGGGTGCGGCCGGTCCTGCGTGGAAGTCACCGCACCAGTGTGAATGTTGCCCGTACCCATGTGCACTCAGAACCCGGTTCGTGTCTTGTCGCCGCGGTGCGGCTGGTGGCGGAAACCGCGGTGCGGCTGATTGCGGAAACCGCGGTGCGGCCGGTGGCGGTGACCGCCGCGTGGCGGCCGGTGGCGGGGGCGCGGTTTGGTCTCACGGCGGCCGCGGGTGAGGATGTACCCCATGTCGGATCCATTCGATGTCCCGATCGAGGACGAGGTCATTCGACTCGGCCAGTTCCTGAAGCTGGCGAACCTCATCGATTCGGGTTCGGAAGCCAAGACCGTTATCGCCCAGGGCCTGGTACGTGTCAACGACGAGGTGGAGCTGCGCCGCGGGCGGCAGCTACACGCCGGGGATGTGGTGGCGTTGGCCGGGCACAAGGCTCGGGTCACCAGCGGCTGAAGGCACACGGGTTCCCATTGTCGGGGGTTCCGGGCCTCAGCCGCTGAGAGCTTCCCGAGAGTCGGCCTAGTCTTCGCTGCGAACCACGACGCCGTCATGGTCGCTGTAGAGCATGTCGCCGGGGACGAAGCTGACGCCGCCGAATTCGACCGTGACGTCCTTCTCGGCGTTGCCCTCCTTCTGGGTGCTCTTGCGCGGGTTGGTGCCGAGCGCCTTGATGCCGATGGGCATGGTGCGCAGCACGGCGGAGTCCCGGACCGCGCCGTTGATGACGACGCCGGCCCAGCCGTTGTCCACGCCGCGGCCCGCGATGATGTCGCCGACCAGGGCGGTGTGGATGCTGCCGCCGCCGTCGACGACCAGCACGCGGCCCGCGCCGGGCTCACCGAGGGTCTGCTTGACCAGCAGGTTGTCCTGGAAGGTCTTGATGGTCACGATGCGGCCGGCGAAGGTCTCGCGGCCACCGAACTGAATGAACTGGGTGTCGCAGCTTCGGATCTCGGGGCCGATCTCGTCGGCTAGGTCGGCGGTTGCCACTACGTTCGTTGATTCGGTCACGAGAACTATCTTGTCAGGGCGAATATCCGCAAGTCACGGGCGGTGCGGTTGCGGTAGGCGGTGTACGCCTCGGTGGTTTCCTCGAAGCGTTCGAAGATCACCCGCTGGCGGTCCTCGTCGGTGACGAGGGCGGCGGTGACGGGCAGGTGCTGCCCGGCGATGGCGACCTCGGCGGCCGGGTTGGCGAGCAGGTTCGCGGTCCAGGCGGGGTGGTGGGACTGGCCGAAGTTGGAGCCGATCACGTACAGGGTGTCGCCGTCGTGCACGTAGAGCAGCGGGGTGGTGCGGGGTGCGCCGGACTTGCGGCCGACGGTGGTGAGCAGGATGACGGGCGCGCCGATCGGGCCCAGGACGGTGTATTTGCCGCCGCTGCGTTCGAGCACCCTGCGATCGAGCGGGGTCAGTTTGCGGATGACCAGTGATCCGAGCTTGGTGGCGGCGAACGGGCTGGCCAGCCGGGACAGCAGGTTGGTACGGGAACCCCAGATCCGTTCCGGGAACTGCTCACTCATACCGCGACAATAGTGCCCCGTGACCGGCCGTGCGGGGGCTCCGGTCGGCTGCCCCGGGCCGGGGGTGATGCGCTCCGCGCTCGCTCCGCGATCTATCTACAGGAATGAATCAACCGCTCAGTCGGATTCTCGGGCGCATACTGGCGACCACCCGGTGAATCCAGGTCGGGGGAGGCATGTACGTGGAACCGGTGATCGACTCCGATGGCGTCGACGAGATCCGATCTCTGCTGGCGTCGACCATCGCCGGGTTCCAAGCCGCCTGGGAGGCCGCGGGCGCCCCGCCGAACCTGGTCGAATTCCTGCCGCGCGCACCGCAACTGCGTCGCGTCGCCTTGATCGAACTGATCAAGGTGGACCTCGAATACCGCTGGATCCGCTACGACTTCCCCAAACGCCTGGCCGAATACCGCGGCGAGTTCGACGAATTGCGATCCGGCCCACTGCCCCCGGACCTGGCCTACGAGGAGTTCCACGCGCTCGAGCGCTCCGGCATCGCCCTAGACATCAGCTGCTATCCGACCGAGGCCGCCCCCACCGAATGGGCCGAGCACGACTACCGCAGCACCCTGATCGCCCGCCCGCAGGCCCAGCACGCGCTGGAGGGCATCGAGGTCGGCGACCGGATCGACGATTTCGATCTGCTGGTGGAACTGGGCGCGGGCGCCTTCGCGCGGGTCTTCCTGGCCCGGCAGCGATCCATGCAGCGCCTGGTCGCGGTGAAGATCTCGCAGAATCACGGCACCGAGTCCGAGACCCTGGCCCAGCTCGACCACGAGCACATCGTGCGCGTCTTCGATCAGCGGCTGCTGGCCGACCGGGAACTGAAACTGCTCTACATGCAGTACCTTCCGGGCGGCACCCTGTCGAAGGTGCTGGGGCTGGTGCGTTCCCGGGAACCGGCCGAACGGAACGGCGGCATCCTGCTGGAGGCCGTCGACGCCGCCATGCGCGACAAGGGCGGCCTGGTGCCCGGCGAATCCGCCACGCGCACCGAGCACGCGGAGCGGTCCTGGCCGGAAACCGTTGCGTGGCTGGGCGCCCGGCTGGCCCGCGCGCTGGACTACTCCTCCGCCAACGGCGTTCTGCACCGGGACATCAAGCCCGCCAATGTGCTGCTCACCGCGGACGGCAGCCCGAAGCTCGCGGACTACAACATCAGTTTCAGCACGCACGTGGCGGGCGCGAGTCCGCTCGCCTACTTCGGCGGCTCCCTGGCCTACATGTCCCCGGAACAGCTGGCCGCCTGCCATCCGCACCTGCCGGAGACGGCCGAGGCGCTGGACGGGCGCAGCGATGTGTACGCCCTCGGGGTGGTGCTGTGGGAACTGCTCACCGGCTACCGCCCCTTCGACGACGAGACCCGCGCGGGTGATTCGGAGTCCTCGCTCGAGCGCATGCTGCGACTGCGCCGCCACGAGGTGGATCCGGTCCATCTCGAGGCGCTTCCGCCCGACTGCCCGGCGACCCTGCGCCGGGTGCTGCTGAAATGCCTGGCCCCAGACCGCGAGAACCGCTGGGCGGACGGCGCGGCCCTGGCCCAGCAGTTGGAGCTGTGCCTGGACGAGCGGGCCCGCGATCTGGTGGATCCGCCCGAGCACAGCTGGCGGGCCCGGGTCGGGCCGTGGTCGCTGCTGGCCTTGATCACGGTGGCCAGCCTGGTCGGCGACGCGCTCGGCATGGCATACGCGAATCTGCACAACCATCCGCTCTGGGCGCTGTGGTTCACGCCCGAGGAGCGGGCCCGGTTGCAGGTGGTCGGCAATATGCTGGTCTTGGTCTCCACGCCCGCGGCCATCGCGGTCACCAACTATCTGTGCCGCCGCGCCTTCATCGTGTGGCGTGGTCTGCGCCGGGGCCGCACCTACGATTCGGCGACCCTGTCGCTGGCTCGCCGGGACACCTTGAAGAACGGTGACCGGGTGGCGTTGCTGGCCTTCGTGTGGTGGGTGCTGGCGGCCGTGGTGTCGGCGGTGTCGCTGGTCGTCCTGACCGACCTGTCGCCGGGCCGGATCGTGAATCTGGTGGCGACGCTGCTGGTTTCGGGGGCGATCGCGGTCGCCTACCCGTTCTTCGTGGTGACCTTCTTCATCGTGCGCTGCTTCTATCCGCGGCTGCTCACCCACGGCGAGACGGCGGAGGATCGGGACGCGCTGCGCTCGCTGGGCCGCCGCTGTACCCGCTATCTGGCGGTGGCCGTGGCGATTCCGCTGGTCGGGGTGATCGCCAGCCTGATGTTCCTCGATACGGGGGAGGTGGCGCTGGTGCTGGTCCCGATCTACGGCCTGTGTGTGGCGGGCGTGCTCGGCTTCCTCGGTGACTACTGGCTGTTCCGCCAGACCGAGGCCGACCTGCTGGCCTTCGAGCGAGCGGTCAGCTGAAGTAGATCCACCCGAAGACCAGCATCCACATCGCGCCCACCGCGAGCCCCGCGATCGCGAATCCCCGATCGTCGCGGCGTTCGGGTTCGACGGTGAGCGCGACCAAACCCAGCACCACCGCGGGCACCGCGGTGAGTCCGCACAGGAATCCGAACACCCCGAGCACGAACGCGGCGATCCCCATCCCCTTCGACCGCGCGGGCGGCGGCGTATAGGGCGCGTAGTACGCGGGATATCGCATCGGGGTGACCGGTTGCCACGGCAATCCGCTCATCACCCGGTCGATTTCCCCGCAGGTCCGCGCGGTGAGCGCGTGCCCGATGCGTTCGGACAATTCCTCGACCGTGATCCGCCCGGCCTGAAAGCTCTGTTTCAGCGCCTCGATCGCGTGTTCCCGATCGGCATCACTCGCCAGGAATTGCGGTGCCGCCCATTGAGGTTCCATCTGGTTCTCCATCGAACCCGAAGCCGATTATCACTGCCTTCGAGCGTATTCCTCGCGGCGGTCGGGGGGTTCGAATCGAGACCGGCGACACAGGGTCAGGCGCGGCCGTGGCGCTGTTCGTAGGCGGTGCGGTCGGCGGCCTCGCGGGCCCGGCGGTCGGCGTCGGCGAGCGCGGGGTCCAGGCCGTTCTTGATGAGCCGGTTGCGGCGGAAGACGTAGGTGAGGGCCGCGGTGAAGTAGATCAGCGGCAGATACAGCAGGGCCATCATGGCCAGGCCCATCCACAGCGGGCCGGGGATGAGCAGGAACAGGCACAGCACCGGGATGATCGGGATCAGGATCCGCAGCAGGTAGCGGCGGGTGGCGCCGGGGCCGGTGAGGTCGCGCAGCACCCAGTCCCGCATGGCAGGCGGGAGGGGCCGGCCGCAGATGTAGCCGAGGCGCTGCAGCGGGCTGGGGGTGGTGCGTTCGGACATGCGCCCAGGATCCCTCAGCGGGCGCGCGGCGGACAACCGCGGGGGGTCGGCGGCTCTGACGACCCGTGGACTGGATCAGGCGTTGGTGCGGTCCGGCTCGGCGCTGGCGCGCTCGGCGTGGAAGGCCGAGACCTGGCTGACCAGGTTGCCGGTGGAGCTCCTCACCGCGAGCTTCACGAAGGGCTCGATGGTCTTGCCGAGAATCTTGCCCGCCAGGCCGCCGGGGACCCGGTAGTCGACGATGGCGTCGATGGTGCAGGATTCGGCGCCCTTGTCGTGGAACAGGAAGGTGGATTCGATTTCGAAGCCCTTGATGGATTTCACCGCGATGGCGTATCCGGGCTCGTGCCGGACGATCTTGATGGTGGAGTGCAGCGCGATCGGCCCGAGCTGAATGGTGCCGTCGAAGGTGGCGTCCACGCCCTCGATCTGTTCGGTCAGCGGGGTGAAGGCGCTGATCTCATTGATGAATTTCGGCAGATGCCGGTAATCGTTGACATAGGCGAAGGCGGATTCGGCCGAGGCGGCGCAATCCGCGACGATCTTGACTTCTGTCATGGGCGCAACTGTAACGTGTTCTAGTTTTCGTCGCAGGGGTTGTGATGCATGCCATCTATCACGCGGTCACTGCCAGCGTCGCGGCCAACCCGAACACTAGCGCCATCACCAGCACTTCCACAATCGCGCGCCGCAGCGACTGCTCCGCCGTCATCCGGTGATCGGCGGCCTTCGGCACCCAGCCGCGCCGCCACCACCAGCCCAGCCCGATCAGCACCGCCACCAGCACCGTCTTCGCCAGCAGAATCCGCCCGTACCCGCTGGTCACCAGGGGACTCACCCCGCCGATCCGCACCAGCCCGTTCACCAGCCCGGTGACGGTCACCGTGACCACCAGCGGCAGCGCCCAATTCGAGTACTTCGGCAGCAGCGCCGCCCATTCGCCGCGGGTGCGCACGGTCATCGCCAGCGCCAGCAGCAGTCCGAACCAGGCCGCCGCGGCCAGCGCGTGCACCGCCGCCAGCACCGACCCGAAGGTCTGCTGGGACATGTGCCCGGTGATCGGCCGCAGCGCCAGCGTCACCGCGGTGAAGACCAGCACCAGATCCGCCGTGGCCCGATCCGGTCGCCGGAAACCGAAGGCGCTGTAGGCCGCCACCACCCCGGTCCCGATGAGCAGCGCGATCCCGATCTGCCCGCCGCTCACATGCGCGAGGTAGTCGCCGAACTGGGTCCCGCTCAGCCGCCGCGCCCGAATCCCTTGCACCTCCGCGGCTTCCAGCACGAGCATGGCGAATTCCGTGGCCGCCCACGCGGCGGCGGCCACGGTGAGCGCGCGCCAGTGCGGGGTCAACCGGTCCGAGAGCCGCGGCAGCGCCGCCAGCCCCAGCACGGTCGCCCCCGCGCAGTCCGCGAGCACCCGGACCGGGGCCTCGGCCTGCACCGGATCCTCGGCGGCCAGCGCCCAGGCCAGCGCGGCCCCGGCCAGGGCGGCCGGAATGACCAGCAGCAGTAGCCATCTCGGTGAGCTGCCACCGCCGGTCGTCCCGCGCTCCCGGCGACGATCGATGCGGCCGGGCCGGTTCACGAGCGCCGCTTGCCCCGTCCGCCGAACAGCGCGAAGGCCAGGCCGCCGCCGAACAATGCCACCGCGCACACGATGAATATCCACAGCGGCACCCCGCCGTCGGAGCCGCCCGACTTGGCGCCGGCGTCCGACTTCGGGCCCGGAGTTCCGTTGCCCGCCTTGGTGAGCGTGAACGACCGGGTGCCGCTGACCGGGTGCCCGTCGGCGGAGGTGACCCGGTAGGCGATCTTGTACTCGCCCACCGGACCCAGCTCGCCGACCTCGACGCTGAGCGTCGCGCCGTCGACCTTCGGCTGCCCCTTCGACCACAGATTGCCGTCCGGCCCGGTGACCGTCATGGACGGGTAGGCGGGCTGCAGGCTCTCGTTGAAGGTGACGCTGACCGACGCGGGGGAGGTGTCGATCTGCGCGCCGTTCTCCGGGCTGGAACCCACCACGGCCGAGTGCGCGCCCGCGACGCCACCGCCGAGCAGCGCGAACAGGGCGACCAGCAGCCCGGTGATCAGGCCGGCGACCTTGCGGCTCATGACCGCCGTCCCCGGATGACGCTGCCCAGGCCGAGCGCCGCGCCCAGCGCGCCGAGCGCCAGGCCGACACCGCCGAGCCAGCGGGCGGTGTCGTCGGTGGCCTTGTCGGCCTTGTCCGAATCGGCTGCGGCGGGCGCGTCGTCATCGTGGCCGGTGCCCTTGGCGAGGGTGAGGGTGGGGGCCGGATGCTCGGGCTCGGTGCCGTCGGCGTTCGCGGGCTGGTTCCAGTCCACGACCTTGCCGTCGCTGTAGGTCTGGCTGGCGTTGAAGCTGACCTTCGCCTGCTCGGGCAGCGGCCCGAGGGAGACCGCGAAGCGCTGGAACTGCCCCGGCGCCACACCCGGGTTGCCGGGATCGGCAGTCCAGGTGACCGACACGGCCTGGCCCTGCGCGTTCTTCTCGACCTTGGAGCTCCAGCCCGGGATCGGTTCGGTGCGCGCGCTCTTCAGATTCGGCAGCGTCACCGAAACCTTGGTGGTGGACGCGGTATCGGACTCGGTCGGCACCCGGAAGGTCGCGACCGTGTAGCCCTTCTGGGTCGCGCCGGGAGCGTCGACCACCACGTGCGCGGCGGCGATGCCCGCGCCGGACAGCAGCAGCCCCGCGGCGGCGGCCGACGTGATCAGGGCACGCGAAAGAGAGGTGTTCATGAGTGTATTGCCTTCTCTGACAATGGCTACGGGAAGTTAGGGAGCGGGGTTACGCCGTGACCGGGGGCGCGCGCGGTCCGGCCGCGCCCAGTGCGAGAAGGGTTTTCGAGGTGGGGGAGTGGTGCGCCGGGCGCAGCCGCGCGACCCGCGCGGGCGGACCGGCGGGGCGGGTGAGCGCCACCCGGACGGCCCGGGAGATCAGTTCGTAGAGCCGTTCGGCGACCAGGATCCCGAACGCGCAGACCAGGCCCGCGACCGCGTGCGCGAACACCATCGGCCCGTGCGCGGTGAATTCCATTGCACGCGCGGCGTGCCCGTGCTGCACCAGGCCGCTCAGCGCGACGTGGCAGACGGGCTGACCCGCCAGCATGAGCAGTGGCAGCGCGGCGGGCGGGCGCAGCACGGCGGCGATCGCGCCGAGCGCGGCCGCCGCCAGCATCAGCAGCATCAGCCCGGAGGTGCCGGGGTAGCCGCCGCCCGCGAACCCGTGCGCGCCGACGGCCAGGGCGGCCATGGCCACCCCGGCCGATCCGCCGCGCACCGAGCTCATGGGTGACTCAGCGCACGCCGAGCCGGTTGAGCACGTCGGCCTCGATGCCGGAGAGCTCGTTGGAGATCGAGGCGTGCACCGCGCGGCGGCGCGGCACCGGCATCTGGGCGGCGGTGCGGACCGCCGCGGTCAGGCTGTCGAGCCGGTCGCGACTGGCGGCCACGAACTTCTTGGTCTCGGTGTCGGTGTGCTTGGCCTCGATCTCGGCCAGCGTCGACTCCACGCCCGCGATCCGGGCCTGCAGCTTGGCGCCCGGCCCGGCGAACTCGCCGAGCTGGTCCAGGCCGACGCCGAGCTGCTGGGCGCGGCGGGCGTCGAGCTGCCCGCGCACGAAGGTGGCGCCGCGGTAGGCGAGCGGCGCCAGCACCGGCACCAGGATCCGGGCCACGCCCAGGTACTTGCGGATCGAGGCCGCGCTGAACGGGTCGCGTTCGGCGCGGGCGGCCACCTTCTCGGCGGCCTTCTCCTCGGCCTGCAGCTTCGCGATCTCGGCCTTGGCGACCTGCTGCTGCGTGCGCGCCTCGGCACGGTTGCGCTTGCGCTCGTTGCGCGCGCCGAGCTTGGCCTCCATGCCGGCCTTGTGCTTGAGGGCTTTCGCCTCGGCTCGGCGGCTGACCCGCTTCTTGCGCTTGGTGAACAACCCCATTGATGGCCTCCGTCATGCTGGTTCGCCATGGCAGTACAGGGCCGGGGGAAATGCCTGTCCGCCCATGAAACGCAGTGTGCGAATCACCCTATCGGGTGGGTTCCCGTCACAGCGAGCGCCTGGCGGAAACAGGGCGGCCCGCCGACCCTGTCGGGGGATGAGGCCATACTGACTGGCGTGTATTCGGGCATCGGTGACCATGGCGAGCGGGCGGCGTTCGTGGACGCGCGCGCGCTGATCGGGTGCCGGCACCGGCTTTTCCTGGACGCCACCCATCCGGGCGTGTTGACCGGAGTCGCCGAGGACGCCGGCGTGCAGCAGCGACGAGAAGCGGCGGCCGCGCACAGATCTCAGGTGCGCGACACCCTGGTCGCGGCGGCGCCCGAGAGCTGGACGGTGATCGATCCCAAGCAGCCCGCGACCGCGCGGGCCGCCGCCACCATGGCCGCCATGGCCGCGGGCGCCGACCGCATCTGGGGCGCGCTGCTCCCGCAGGAGGCCGACACCGGCCGTCGCGGCGGCTGCGAAATCCTGTGGCGCGACCGCGATCGCGGCGGATACCGCCCGGTCATCGTGGTGAACCACAAGGTGACCGACCCCCGCCAGCCCGACCCGGCCGACCACCACCCGGTGACCAGCGGCCTGTACGAGTGGAATCCCCAGGAGGACAGGCACGTCCGCACCCGGCCGCAGCCGCGCGACCTCCAGCGCCTCGCGCACCTGTACCGCATGCTGCAGCGGCACGGCCTGGCCAGTCCGGCGCTGACCGGCGGCGCCATCGGCTACCACTTCGACCGCATCCTGGTGCACGACCTAGCCCTGCTGCTGGACGACTACGACATCCGCTACGCCGACCGCATCGCGGTGGTGCGCGGCGAACTCCCCACCGTCCCTTCGAAAGTCCCCGAATGCCGCCAGTGCCCCTGGTGGAACCGGGCCCCCGAGGAGGGCGGCCGCAGCTGTGAGCAGTGGCTGGTCGAGCACCGCGACGTGAGTCTGGTGGCCCCGGGTTCGCGCGCCGAGGTGCTGCGCCGCCACGGCGTCGAGACCATCGACGAGCTGGCCGCCTGGAGCGGTGACGATCCGGACGACTGGCAGTACGAGCCGTTCACCGAGGCCGTGGTCACCGCCCGCGCCTGGGCGACGGGCGCGCCGCTGGTCCGCCGGGTGGACCGGGTGCGGGTGACCCGCGCCGACGTCGAGGTGGACGTGGACCTGGAGAGCTTCCAGGAGCACGGCGCCTACCTGTGGGGCACCCTGCTCGACGGCGTGTACCGCCCGTTCGTCACCTGGGATCCGCTGCCCACCGAGGACGAGGGCCGCTCCTTCGCGGAGTTCTGGACCTGGCTGATGGGCGTGCGCGCGCAGGCCGCCGCCGACGGTAAATCCTTTGCCGCCTACTGCTATTCGCGCACCGCCGAGGACAAGTGGCTCTACGAGTCGGCGCGCCGGTTCGCGGGCCGCCCCGGCATCCCCACCGAGCGGGAGGTGCAGCGGTTCGTGGACGGGCCGCAGTGGGTGGACATGTTCCAGGCGGTGTCGGAGCAGTTCATCTGCCCGAACGGCAAGGGCCTCAAGAAGATCGCGCCGGTCGCGGGCTTCCACTGGCGTGACGCGGAGGCCGGCGGCGAGGCGTCGATGGCCTGGTACCGCCTGGCCGTCGCCTACGACGGCGGCGAACCGGACCAGTCCCAGCGCACCCGCATCTTCGAGTACAACGAGGACGACTGCCGGGCGACCCAGGTGCTGCGGGACTGGATGACCGACCGCGCGGACGCCGAGGTTCCCGCCATCGCCGACTTCGACCGTCGTAATATCGCGTCGTGACCGAACACGTCGAACACCTGGAGTTTCAGGCCGAGACCCATCAGCTGCTGGAGCTGATGATCCACTCGGTGTATTCGAACAAGGACACCTTCCTGCGGGAGTTGGTCTCCAATGCCTCCGATGCGCTGGACAAGCTGCGCCTCGAGACCTTCCGCGACAAGGACCTGCACGCCGACACCTCGGATCTGCACATCGAGCTCGAGGTCGACCGCGACAACCGCGTGCTCACCGTGCGCGACAACGGCATCGGCATGTCCCGCGCCGAGGTGGTGGACCTGATCGGCACGCTCGCCAAGTCGGGCACCGCCGCGCTGCGTCAGCAGCTGCTGGAGGCCAAGGCCGGCGACCAGCAGGCCGAGGAGCTGATCGGCCAGTTCGGCATCGGCTTCTACTCGACCTTCATGGTGGCCGACAAGGTCACCCTGACCACCCGCAAGGCGGGCGAAACCACCGGTACCCGTTGGGAATCGGAGGCCGGCAGCCCCACCTACACGATCGAGGAACTCGACACCGCCCCGCAGGGCACCTCGGTGTCGCTGCACCTGATGGCGGCCGACGAGGACGATCACCTCTTCGACTACACGCAGGAGTGGAAGCTCCGCGAAATCGTCAAGAAGTACTCGGATTTCATCGCCTGGCCGGTCCGGATGGACGTCGAGCGCACCGTCATGGAGGGCGACGGCGAGGACAAGGTCGAGAAGACCATCGTCGAGACCCAGACCCTGAACTCCCAGAAGGCGTTGTGGACCCGCCCGCGCAGCGAGGTCACCGACGAGGAGTACACGGAGTTCTACAAGCACGTCGCCCACGCCTGGGACGATCCGCTCGAGATCATCCCGATGAAGGCCGAGGGCACCTTCGAATACCAAGCGCTGCTGTTCATTCCCTCGCACGCGCCGTTCGACCTGTTCACCCGCGAGCACAAGCGCGGCGTGCAGCTCTACGTGCGCCGGGTGTTCATCATGGACAACTGCGAAGAACTGATGCCGGAGTACCTGCGCTTCGTCAAGGGCGTGGTCGACGCACAGGACCTGTCGCTCAATGTGTCCCGCGAGATCCTGCAGCAGGACCGCCAGATCCAGATGATCCGCAAGCGCCTGGTGAAGAAGGTGCTGTCCACGGTCAAGGATCTGAAGAACGCCGAGGACCAGGCCAAGTACCAGGAGTTCTGGCGCGAGTTCGGCCGGGTGCTCAAGGAGGGCCTGCTCTCCGACGCCGACAACCGCGAGACCATTCTGGGCGTCTCGTCGTTCGCGTCCACGCACTCCGAGAGCGAACTGACCACGCTGGCCGGGTACGTCGAGCGCATGCCCGAGACCCAGTCCGCGATCTACTACATGACCGGCGAGTCCCGACAGCAGATCGAGAACTCGCCGCACATGGAGGCGCTGCGGGCCAAGGGCCTCGAGGTGCTGGTGCTGACCGACCCGGTCGACGAGATGTGGGTCGGCTCGGTCACCGAGTTCGAGGGCAAGCCGATCGTCTCCATCGCCAAGGGCGAGGTAGACCTCGAGACCGAGGACGAGAAGAAGGCCTCCGAGCAGCTGCGCGAACAGCAGGAGAAGGACTTCTCCGGAGTGCTCGGCTGGCTGCGGCAGACCCTCGACGCGGAGGTCAAGGAGGTGCGCCTGACCAACCGGCTCACCACCTCCCCCGCCTGCATCGTCGGCGATGTGTTCGATTTCACTCCGATGCTGGAGCGCATGTACCGCGCTTCCGGCCAGGAGCTGCCGCACAGCAAGCGGATCCTGGAACTGAACCCGGACCACGCTCTGGTGACGGGTCTGCGCGACGCGTACGCGCAGGTGGCCGACGACGAGGACAAGCCGCTCGCCCTCACCGAGACGGCCGAATTGCTCTACGGCACGGCGGTTCTCGCCGAGGGTGGGGAGTTGAAGGACCCGGCGCACTTCGCCCGGATCCTCGCCGATCGCCTCACCCGCACACTCTGACCCGGCGCGTCGGATCGGGTCGTGGCGGCGTCGCCGCTACGTTCCCGATCCATAGCGAGCGGGAATCGGTCATGCTCAGCCGGGTGCGGATGTGACGGTGCACATGCTCGGCGATTTCCGGGAACTCGCGGCGAGGGCGTACGTTGTATGTCTTGGTCGTAAGTTTTTCGTGTTCGTGTTTCAACATGCTCGCGCGGAACAGTGTGCGGGCGTTGCTTCACCTTGCCAGTCAAGTTGCAAGCCGCCTTCTGATCGACCCGGGTATCGCAGCCGCGACGCCCACGCAATAAAAAGAAACACCTCGTCAGGAGAAGGTAATGGTTCAGGGCACCGTCAAGTGGTTCAACGCGGAGAAGGGCTACGGCTTCATCGCCCGCGAGGACGGCCCCGACGTTTTCGTCCACTACTCGGAGATCGAGGGCAACGGCTACCGTCAGCTCGAGGAGGGCCAGGCGGTCTCGTTCGAGATCACCGAGGGCAAGAAGGGCCCCCAGGCGGCCGCTGTTCGCCCGCACTAAGGGAGGCCGCGGGGTCGCACCCCGCTCCCCACACGTGAAATAACAAGGCCCGCACCGAATTCCGGTGCGGGCCTTGTGCTGTCTGGGGGTCCGGGGGCTGGGCCCCCGGAATCCCTTACGGGGGTTTGGGGGCGAAGCCCCCGAGACTCAGCGTCAGCGCGGAGCCATGCGCAGCGCGCCGTCCATGCGGATGGTCTCGCCGTTCAGGTAGTCGTGCTCGGTGATGTACTGCGCGAGCTGCGCGTACTCGTCCGGGCGACCCAGGCGGGACGGGAACGGCACGCCGGACTCGAGGCCCTTGCGGTACTCCTCCGTGACACCGGCGAGCATCGGGGTGTCGATGATGCCGGGCGCGATGGTGTTCACGCGGATGCCGAACTGCGCGAGGTCACGCGCGGCCGGGATGGTCATGCCCGCGACGCCGCCCTTGGAGGCGGAGTAGGCGATCTGCCCGATCTGGCCCTCGAAGGCCGCGACCGAGGCGGTGTTGATGATGACGCCGCGCGAGCCGTACTCGTCGACCGGATCGGTCTTGGCGATGGCGTCGGCGGCCAGGCGCATGACATTGAAGGAGCCGAGCAGGTTCACGGTGATGACCGTGCGGAACAGCTCGAGGTCGTGCGGGCCGTTCTTGGACAGGATGCGTCCCGCCCAGCCCACACCGGCGCAGTTGACGACGATGCGCAGCGGCACACCGGATTCCACGACCTTGGCGACCGCGGCGGCCACCTCGTCACCGCTGGTGACGTCGGTCGGGATGAGGGTGACGCCGGCCGGGACGCTGTCACCCGCACGCTCGATGGACTGAGCCAGATCCAGGCCGAACACGGTGGCGCCCGCATCGGCGAAACGCTTGGCGGTGGCCGCACCCAGACCGGAAGCACCTCCGGTGACAATGGCGGCGGAGCCCGAAATCTCCACGGTTTGGTCCTCTCGACAAGGGACGGCCCTCTCGCTGGCCATCCGTCAATAGGCACCCTAGCGGGACTGTGTGCGGGCCTACACAACAGGCTCTCGAGATTTGCGAACACGGGTGTTCGTCTAAGTGGTAGTTTCAGCTCATGAACGCCAGCACGGTCGGTCATCGCCGTGGTTTCCGCCGCCGGATCCCGCGCGTGGCCGGCAAACGCATTCTGATCACGGGCGCGGCCCGCGGCATCGGGGCCGCTCTCGCCCGTCAGTTGCACGCGCACGGGGCGCACGTCGCACTGCTCGGCATCGAGGAGACGCTGCTGGCCCAGGTCGCGAGCGAATGTGGCGACGCGCCCTGGCGGTACTGCGATATCGGCGACCCGGCCCAGGTGGAACGGGTGGTGAACTCGCTGACCGCCGAGCTGGGCGGCCTGGACGCGGTGGTCTGCAACGCGGGCATCGCCCGGCAGCTATCCCTGCTCGGCGGCGACCCGACCGTGCTCGAGGAGACTCTCGCCGTCAATGTGCTGGGCGTCTACTACACGATGCGCGCCGCCGGACCGCACATCGCGCACCCGGGCGGCTACATCCTGATCGTCTCCTCGCTGGCCGCCGCCATCCATCTACCCCTGGCGGGTGCGTACAGCGCCTCCAAGGCCGCGGTCGAGGCGCTCGGCGACACCTTGCGCATCGAATTGCGGCATACCGGGGCCAAAGTGGGCCTGGCCTATTTCGCCGAACTCGACACCGAGATGACCACCCGCGGCTTCGGCACCGAGGCCGCCCGCAGCATTCTGGGCCGGTCCACCGTCTCCGGCGTCGCCCCGCTGGGCCCGGCCATCGACGCCTGTGAGCGGGCGCTGGCCCGCCGTTCCCGCCACATCGTCTCGCCGTATTGGGTGAGCATGGCGCTGTGGTGCCGTC
Organism: Nocardia sp. NPDC005825; assembly: GCF_040630175.1. Classification (NCBI taxonomy): domain Bacteria; kingdom Bacillati; phylum Actinomycetota; class Actinomycetes; order Mycobacteriales; family Nocardiaceae; genus Nocardia; species Nocardia sp. NPDC005825. Next base: position 477,909 of record NZ_JBEXXC010000004.1, on the reverse strand, counting down.
CGCTCACCCAGCACCTGATCGACTTCTCGCTGCGCCGGGGTGTAGCGAGTGGACTGGCCATCGCCGATACGGAACCAACGGGGTTCACCACCGAGCAACCGGCCCGGCCCCGCAGAATGAGAAAGCTCGCCTGAACGACCGAGGCCACTTGGAGTCCCGCGTATGACCGAATCGGCAACCCGCCAACTTCCCCGCGGCCGGCACGGCCTGCCCCGGGAGCACGTGGTGGCCGCCCAGCGCGACCGCATCCTGGCCGCCATGGCCGAGGCGATGACCGAGAACGGTTATGTCGGAACACCGGTGGCCGCGGTCATCAAGCGCGCGGGGGTTTCCCGTGAAACCTTCTACGAGCAATTCCGTTCCAAGGAGGACTGTTTCGAGGCCGCCTACGAGCGCGCCACGGAACTCATGCTGACCGGCATCCTGGCGGCCACCGGCGCCGAGTTCGACGGGGAGACCCGCACCGAACGGATGGAACGGCTGCTCGGCGCGTACCTGGAGGCACTGGCCGCCCAACCGGCGTACGCCCGGGTGTTTCTCGTCGAGGTGTACGCCGCCGGCCCGGATGCCATCGCGCGGCGCACCCACCTGCAGGAAACCTTCGTGGCCATGGTCGCCGACGTGCTGGGCGCCGAGACCGAGTCGCAGCGTTTCGCCTGTCAGACCCTGGTCGCGGCGCTGAGCTCGATGGTCACCGCGCGGATCGCGGTCGGCGACCCGGAGGGATTGCGCGAATTGCGCGCGCCGCTACTGGACCTCGTGCGGCGCAGCGGGGATCTGTTCGGCGACAACGTGCTCGGCGACTGATCCGGCCGGGGTCCCGGCGCGGCGGCGCAGCACCAGCAGCACGCCGCCGGCGAGGGCGGGCAGCGCCAGCGACAGCAATGCGGCCAGCGGAGTGCCCAGCTCGTGCGCGAAGGCCTCGAGCAGGGTGAGCGCACCGAAGTACAGGAACAGCAGGCCCGAGCAGACCGCGATGATCCGCTCCGGGATGTGCTTGCCGACGGTCACGCCGATCACGATGGCCAGTGCGCCCGCGGCCACCATGCCCGCGACCGAACCGATCCACACCGCGACCCAGTTGTTGTTGGTGGCCAGTGCCATGGTGGCGAACATGGTGCGGTCGCCGAGCTCGGCGAGCAGGAAGGCCGACAGCACGACCAGGAACGCGGACCGGGACCTGACCTGCGGCGCGACCTCGTCCTCGGCGTCCGAGGAGTTCGTCAGGGTCTCGCGCAGGGTCCAGAGGCCGACGCCGATCAAGGTGGCGGCGGCGAACAGCGAGATGACACCGGTCGGCAGGGCCGCACCGAGGAAGTGGCCGACGCCGACCGCGATCAGGTTCACCAGCACGCTGGCGACGGTGATGCCGGACAGCACGGTCCACCAGTGGTAGCGCAGCGCGAAGGTCAGCGCCATGAGCTGAGATTTGTCGCCCAGTTCGGCGAGGAACAGCACGCCGAAACTCAGCAAAATCGTGGCGATCATGAAGTCAGCTCCCAGGTCTCCGGCCTGTCGGCTGAATGCGGGGGCGCTTCAGCCGACACCGCACCGGTAAATCGGTTTGGTTCTTGTCGGCCGAAGGTCTCGCCCACCGGACGACTCCGGTTCACGCGCCGGATCCCGGGGGATCAGTATGTCGACGGCGTGATTGGGGGCTACTCCCCTTCGCTCGGGGGCAACTTTACTCCGGCAAACCGGGCGCATGCAAACCGCTGTCATCCAAATCGCAATGCGCGCAATAAGTTTGGCGATGCTGCCGAAAGGTTTCGGGTTCCCTTACGCGGCCAGCAGCATAGCCAGAACCGCGGTGTCGGGATCACTGATCGGATCCACCCCGACCCGCGAAACCATCGAGGTCACCGCACCGTCGGAATCGGTCTCCACCCAGGCCGCGCGGTGTTCCAGTCCGAGGTGCGGCAGGCCCGGCAGCAGTAGGCAGCCCGAGGCCGCGCCCGAGCACTCGGGCAGTGAGGGGCGCGTTTCGCGCGGCGGATGCAACATGATCAAGGCGGGTGGCACATGTCCGGCAAACCTGCCGGGCTGCAACGCTTCGTCTCCGAGCACGGGCCCTTCCGCGATCACCAAACCCACCATGGCCGGGTCGGGGTCGTCGGGCAGCTCTTCCCGTGCTCCGAACACCGTCGAGGTGGGCAGCAGGCCCGGCAATCCGGCCACCCGCACGGCCAGTACCAGCAGTTGCGCCCATTCCTTCGTGGAGTCGGGCCAGCGTCCGGAGATCACGAATCCTTGCAGCGAACCATGGGCCTGGAAGGGCATGACGCCGATCTGACCACTCATGATGTGCCTCCCGAACTTCCCAGGGGGCGGCTGTGCCCGGTGTTGCCAGTGGGAACACCAGGTTGTACCCGAAGCTAACTGGCACACAAGTACCAAAGAGTGCTAGCACCCGGCCCCCTGAAATGCCGAAAGGCCCGCGAACCGACCGGTTCGCGGGCCTCCGCAAGCATGAGCGGGCGTCAGCCGAAGATCAGGCCCTTGCCCTGCGAAACCGCCTTGGAGTAGCGGTCCTGGATCTCCGCCCAGTTGACGACGTTCCAGAACGCCTTCACGTAGTCGGCCTTGACGTTCTTGTACTGCAGGTAGAAGGCGTGCTCCCACATGTCCAGGCCGAGCAGCGGGATGATGCCGAGCGGCACGTTGCCCTGCTGGTCGGTGAGCTGGAAGGTGAGCAGCTTGTTGCCCAGGGTGTCGTAGCCCAGCCAGGCCCAGCCGGAGCCCTGCAGGCCGTTGGCCGCGGCGGAGAACTGCGCGACGAACTTGTCGAAGGAGCCGAACTCCTCGTCGATGGCCGAGGCCAGGTCGCCGACCGGCTTGTCGCCGCCGTCCTTGGACAGGCTCTTCCACCAGATGGAGTGGTTCACGTGGCCACCGAGGTGGAACGCGAGGTTCTTCTCGTTGAGGAAGATGGCGGCGTGGTCGTCCTTGGCCCGCGCCTCTTCCAGCTTCTCGAGGGCAGCGTTGACGCCCGCGACGTAGGCGGCGTGGTGCTTGGTGTGGTGGATCTCGTTGATCTGCCCGGAGATGAAGGGCTCCAGGGCGCTGTAGTCGTAATCGAGTTCTGGCAACGTGTAAACAGCCACGATGTCCCTTTCCGTGTCGGGGGGCCGCGTGCCCTCGGCATGATCCGAGGCGCACCCAACCATCATTCGTACACCCGCTCGTTCGCAACCGGGCTGCGTGCCCCCACATTCCGGCCCAGATATATATCCCACACGTCCCGTAGCCTGGAGTCATGTCGTGGTACGACGAGTTCGTCGGTCGCTTGCGACTGCCGGAGCCGACCATGGTGACTCCCGGGCAAGCTCTGCCCGGGCGTTCCGAACCGCTGGTCGTGCCCGGCAAGCACTACGTCAGTGGTCATTCCCTCAAACCCCCGTTCCCGGCGGGCACGCAGCTCGCGGTGCTGGCCATGGGCTGTTTCTGGGGCGCCGAGCAGGGGTTCTGGGAATTGGAGGGCGTGTACTGCACGGCCGTGGGCTACGCGGGCGGCTACACCCCGAACCCGACCTACGAGGAAACCTGTTCGGGCCGTACCGGTCACACCGAATGCGTACTGGTGGTCTTCGATCCGCGGGTGATCGACTACGCCGCGATCCTGCGGCGGTTCTGGGAGCACCACGATCCGACCCAGGCCATGCGGCAGGGCAATGATCGCGGCACCCAATACCGTTCGGCCGTCTTCACCCTCGACGACGAGCAGGCGCGGACGGCCGCGGCGTCGCGGGCCGACTATCAGGAACGCTTGTCGGCGGCCGGGTTCGGGGAGATCACCACCGAGATCGCCCCGCTCCCGGACCTTTCCGCGTTCTTCTACGCCGAGGGCTATCACCAGCAGTACCTGGCGAAGAACCCCGGCGGTTACTGCCCCGATCACGCGACCGGGGTGACCGCCGCCTAGAGCGCCGGGACCACGTCCGGCCGCTGGGTGCGCGGGTCGCCCGCGTCGTGGGCCTGCCACCAGCGCACGCCGCCGGCGATGAACTCCGGCAACGGGATCGGGCGGCCGTGCTTGTCGGTGACCTCGGCGGCGTCGAACCAGACGCGGATGTCGAGTTCGCGCGGGTCGATGCCCTCCTCCTGGGAGAACTCCATCAGGTGGGCGCCGGGTTCGTCGCGCAGCACCGTGTCGAAGCTGAGCAGCTTGCGCCACTGGTTCCAGGAGCTGTCGCTGAGGTCGACGAAGTCCCACCCGTGCAGTGCGCCGCCGCCGAAGCTGTTCACGGCGTCGTGCAGGCCGTCGACGGTGAGCGGGAGCACAACCGGCTCGAGGTCGTCCCAGCGCTGGCGGCGCAGGGAGGCGGCGATCCGGCTGACGCCGAGGAGGTTGAGGTAGATGTCGCAGTCGGCTGGTGGCGGGCCGTCCGCGGGGAGGGTCAAGACGTCCAATTCCAGCCTCAGCGTGGCCGCCGCCGGATCGACGTCGATGCCGAGGCAGGTTGCCTCCGACAGCGCGAGGTTCAGTCCCTTGATATCCAGGTCGTCGAGTAGCCCCCTGCTCACAGTCATAGCGCCAGGCTACCGATCTTGCCTGGCCGGACCGTGTATTTCCGGTTTTCTCTAGTTATGTCGTTTTTTTCCGGTGCGAATGGAACCGTGGGCCGACCTGCGGCGTCAGACTGGATGAGGCCTTCTGAGACAGGCCTTCGGGTCGGCCGCTCCGGAACGGGGAGGGGACTTCCGGATCGGCCGACCCGGACGAATCAGTCGTCCATCAACCTGTGGATCAGGTTGTGGATTATGTGGATAACTCTCGAAACCAACCTTGTGCAGGTACGGAACTCCACAGCCCTCGCGCGCGCGTGGCAGGATCGAAACCGTGACGAACCCCCACGTGCCCTCGGTGCCCATCGATGAGGTGCCCGCGGAATTCGACGCCGCGGACGGCTGGGGCTCCGCCGCGCCCGCGCCCGCCCAGCTCCTCGACGTCCGCGAGGACGACGAGTGGCAGCTCGGCCGCGCGCCCGGCGCCATCCACATCCCCATGACCGACGTCCCGGCCCGGCTCGACGACCTGGACATCGACGCCGAGATCTTCGTGATCTGCCGGCAGGGCGGCCGGTCCATCGCGGTGGTGGAGTTCCTGAACCAGATCGGTTACGAGGCGATCAATGTCTCCGGTGGCATGGTGGCCTGGCAGCAGACCGGCCGTCCGCTCACCGGGGACGGTCCCGAGGCGAAGATCTACTAGGCGCGGAGAGGTGGAGCGATGAACGGGGGACAGGTGGGCCGATCGCGATCCGCCGTCGTACAGCCGTGCGCCCGCTGTGGCGCCCGCTGGGCGGTCCAGGGCAAACCGCTGCACTGGTGCCCGCGCTGCCACGGCGTGCTGTTGTCACCGGCCCCGGTGGACGCGCCCGCCGACCGCCGCAACTACCGCTGGGTGGCCCGCCCGCCGGGCCGCAAATCCGCTGCTGCTCAGCCCGTCCGGCGCCCGGGTTCCGCGGTGACGCCGCGCTATCAGCAGATTCCGCGCTGGGGACTGCACGACCGGCCCCCGGCCGAAGCTCCCGAGCCGTACCGCCCGCTGGCCGCGTGGACCGACCGGTTGGACCGGTTGCTCATCGTGACCGCGGCCGTCTTCGTGGTGGCGGCCTTGGCCGAACTGGGTCGCTACGGGATCCTGCTGCGCAATCGCACCCGCCTCATCCAGCCCTGGCTGCTGTGGATCTCCGATGCGGCCGTAACCGTCTCGGCGATCCTGGCGCTGGCGCTGGCCCTGCTGTCGGCGGTGGCGCTGGTCGGCTGGCTCGCCGAGACCCGCCGAGCCGCGTACGCGAATGTGGGCGAGTCGGATTCGCGGTCGCTGCTGTCGCTGGTGCTCGGCTGTGTGGTGCCGGTCGCGAACCTGATCTGGCCGGGCATCTTCCTGACCGAGGCGGCGCAGCGCACCGGCGACGGTGATCCGCGGTTGCTGCGCGCGGTCCGGATCTGGTGGGCCGCTTGGCTGTCGAACGCGGTGCTGGTGCTGGTGGCGCTGGGCTACCGATGGGCGGATTCGCTGCAGGTGCAGGCCGACGGCGTGCTGGTGGCGATGTGGACGGATCTGGTCGCGGCCGGTGTCGCGGTGGCCTCCCTGGGTCTGGTGCGCGCGTTCGCGGGCCTGGATCTGCAGGGTCGTCCGAAGACGCCGCGCCGCTGGCTGATCGCGACCGGACCGGCGCGCCCGGTGATCGAGCCCGTGCGGCGCGCGCCCGCGGCTCCGGTCGGGGATGATGCTGTGGTCGGGGATGAGGCCGCCGCCGGGAACGCTGTACAGGCAGCTCCGGACGCGGAGCAACAGGAGGTAGTGGCGAAGTGAGCCGGGCCAGTCGCGCGCCGTTCGTGGTGGCGCACCGGGGGGCGTCCGCGGCGCGACCCGAACACACCCTCGCCGCCTACGATCTCGCCCTGCAGGAGGGCGCCGACGGCGTCGAATGCGATATCCGCCTGACCCGCGACGGGCACCTGGTCTGCGTGCACGACCGCACGGTGGACCGCACCGCGAACGGGACCGGCGCGGTCAGCGAGATGACGCTGGAGGAGCTGAAGGCCCTGAACTTCGGCACCGCCGCGGAACCGGAGGGCGTGCTCACCCTGCGCGAACTCATCGAGCTGGTGCTGGACTGGAAGAGCCGGCCCACCAAGCTGTTCATCGAGACCAAGCACCCGGTCCGGTACGGCGCACTGGTGGAGACCACCCTGCTGAACGAGCTGAACCACTACGGCATCGGCGCGCCCGCCTCCGCGGATCACTCACGCGCCGTGGTCATGTCGTTCGCCGCGACCGCGGTCTGGCGGATCCGCCGCGCGGCCCCGCTGTTGCCGACGGTGCTGCTGGGCGAGTCCTCGCTGTACCTGTCCGGCGGCGCGGCGCACACCGTCGGCGCGACCGCCATCGGCCCGTCGGTCCGCACCCTGCGCGAGCACCCGGATCTGGTCGACAAGGCCGCCGCCGCGGGCCGTGCCACCTACGTCTGGACCTGCGACGACCCCGAGGACATCCAGCTCTGCGCCGACCTCGGCGTGGACTGGGTGGCCACCAACCACCCCGCCCGCACCAAGGCCGTGCTCACCGCCGCATAGTCCTCGCCCCGAGGAGAATTCCCCGAAGTTCGCGGCCGTCCCGATTCTGGACTGACGGAGCGGGGGAGCGAAGCGGAGGAGCGGAGGAGGGAAGAATCGGGACCAGGGGCCGCGAACCCTGCCCGGAGCGAAGCGCAGGGCCGAAGACACAGTAGGTTCTGGACCTATGGGTAAGAGCAAGCGCAACAGTCCCAAGCCGGACTCCAATCGGGCGCAGAAGCTGGCCGCTCGCCGTGCCGAGCAGGAGGCGGCGGCGTCGACGGTGACGCGGCCCTTCGCGGGCTTGGCCGCGGAATGCGATCTGGTCGCGCTACGGGAGTTCGTGCCGTCGGCGACCGCGACCTTGAAGCTGGCGCCGAGCGTCGGCGCGGAGCGTGAGGTCACCCTCGCCACCGTGCTGCCGGGCGCGGTGGCCGCGCTGGTGCGGGCCGGTGACGAGCCGGTCGGTTTCGTTGGCACGCAGGTGCAGTTCCAGTCCGCGGATCCCGCCGCGGATCTGGCCGCCGCCATCCTGTGGACCCAGTCCGCCACCCCGGGCGACTCGCTCGCCTCCGCCAGCGTCGGCGGCGCCCCGCTGACCGAGGTGCTGGATTCCGGTGCGGCCCTGGACCTCACGGTGCACCAGGACTTCAACTGGTGGGTGCCCGCGGGCGTCACCCCGGACCCGCAGGTGGCCGCCACCATCGAGCAGGCCAATCGGGCCATCATGCCGTCGGCCCGCCTGGAGCTGGGCGCGGACGCGATCGGTGCGGCCTGGTGGGTCGACGCCGGCGAGAAGGCGCACATCCGCTGGGTGCGCCCCGAGGACGAGGACCAGCTGATGCTGGCCCTGGCCCGCCTGCACGCCGCCGGTGATCTGCACCTGGGCGAGGGTTCGCGGTTCGCGGGCTCGTTCCGCACCCACGGCCTGCTGGTGCCGGTCTTCGACCTGGACCGCGAGCGCCACGCGAGCGAATGGGAAGCCCCCGCACGCGAATTCGGCGCGAAGCTGGCGGCCGCGCTGAAGTCGGACGCCCCGCTGACCTCCGACGAGCGCCGTTCCCGTGACGGCCTGCGTTCGCGTCAGGTCACCTTGCGCTGACCGTCCGCGGATTTCCGCGCGATACGGCAACAGGCCCGGTCCGAAGTTTCGGACCGGGCCTGTGTCGTCTATCCACCGGACGGAGCCGAATCGTGTTCGGCCCCACGGGTTATTGCCGTGATTCGCCTGTTACAGCGAGCCACCCGCGGCGTGCGGCGCGCCGGAAGCGTCCTTCGGGCTGCTCATTTCCCGCTGCACGAAGTTCTCCAGGTCGAACAGATTCGCGCTGGCCCGCTCGGCGACGGTGAGCAGGGTCTTCATGGTGGCGACTTCCTCGACCTGCTCCTTGAGGAACCACTGCATGAACTGCTCGCCCTGGTAGTCGCCCTCTTCGCGGGCGGTCTTGGCGAGCTGGACGATCTGGTCGGTGACCGACTGCTCCTGCGCGACGGCGAGCGCGATCGGCTCCTTGGCGTTCGCGAAATGCGAAGTGGCGGAATCGACCCCGGGCATCTCGACACTGATGTCCTGGTCGATCAGGTACTGCGCGATCATCATCGCGTGATTGCGCTCTTCCACGGCCTGCTTGTAGAAATACTTGGCCAGGACCGGAAGATCGGCATTGTCGAACCACAATGCCACCGCGATGTACTGGTGCTCGGCATTGAATTCGTTGCGGATCTGATCCTGCAGCAGGGCCTGGAACTTGCTGCGCTTGGTCTGGGTTCGGGTGGACATGCGGAAGACATTAATCCTGGTAAAACCGCGTGTCATCCAAGTGCAGCCTTATTGAGTACAGCCTTATTGAGGCAAGTATTGCCTAATTCGAACTAACTTCCGACCGTGGTGATCAGGTCCGCCGGGATCTGTTGATCCTTGGCCAGCGCGTCGAAGAACGCACTCGCCTTGGTCTTGTCCCAGAGCAGCACATTGCCGCTGCCGGAGACATTCTCGAAGCCGCCGACCGGCACCGTCGTGGTGATCGGATCGTCGCTCAGCGCATTGCCCAGGCCCGCCAGATTCCACACGTGCGCACCGTCGTCGACTTTCAACGCCGAGGTGAGATCCCGTACCAGCGGCCAGGATCGGAACGGATTGGCCAGCGTGGCCGGGCTGGACGCCTTCTTCAACAGCGCGCTGAGGAATTTGCGCTGATTCAGCATGCGATCCAGATCGGCGCGCGGCGTGGCGCGGGAACGCACGAAACCCAGTGCGTTCGGGCCGCTCAGGGTCTGGCAGCCCGCCGGCAGATCGATTCCCGCCAAGGGGTCTTTCATCGGCTGGTCCAGGCACATATCGATGCCGCCGACCGCGTCCACGATATTGGCGAAGCCGCCGAATCCGATCTGCACGTAGTGGTCGATGTGCACGCCGGTCGCGCCTTCCACGGTGCGGGCCAGCAATTTCGCGCCGCCCACCGAGAATGCCGCGTTGAGCTTGTCCTTGCCGACGCCCGGGATGTTCACATAGGAGTCGCGCGGCAGGCTGACCAGCGTGGGCCGCCCCGATTTGGGGATGTGGACCAGGATCACGGTGTCGGTGCGTTCGCCCTCCACATCGGACCCGGTGGACAACTCGTCTTCCTGCGCCTGCGAAAGCCCCGCGCGGCTGTCGGATCCGACCAGAAGCCAATTCGTCCCGGGCGTGTCGCCGACCCGTCCGGAGTAGTCCGCGAGCACGTCGATCCGCGTCAGGTGGGTGTCGACATAGATGGCCGCCGCGATGGGCAGCACGAGCAGCACCACCAGCAGCGACAGGATCCAGCGGAACCAGTGCCGTTTGCGGCGCGGCCGGGCGCCGCGTGGGGGACGGCCGTCGCCGCCGCGGCGCTTGCCGGGGAGCGGCGGCGGGGGAGTGCGGGGCGGGTCCTCGTGGAAGGGGACCGGCTGTTGGGTGGGCGCGTGTCCCATGGGCGTCGCGGTCCGGGCGGGCATCCGATCACCCTGGGGCGGAACCCGATTCCCCGGGGGTGGCACGCGATTGCCCGGCGGCATCCGGTTCCCGGGCGGCCGCTGGCGCGGGTCGGGGTTCCGGGGCGGCGGCACCTGTGAATACGCCAGGGCCTGACCGGATTCATCGCGTCGGATCACCTGGGTTGGTTCTACCCGCGGGCCGCCGTCGTTAACGGGCGGGTCGTAGTTCCGCGCTCGATCGGGCATGGGTTGCCGTGGAGCCGAAGGCCGCTGTGGTTGCCCGGGATTCGCCATCGGGCGCTGCGGGTGGGCCGGGCGCTCCCCCGGACGTCCCGGCGGCGGCTCCCGGCGCATCCGTGCAAAGTGCTGGGGGTCGTCGCCGTTCATTACTGGAAACAGTACCGACCGCGCCCGCGCCGCGCCGCTTTCCGGGCGGATTCACGGCAGCCAGGAGACATGTCCGCGCAGGAAGGCGTACCCGAGGTAGGCGATGGTGTCGATGAGGGCGTGCGCGAGCAGCAGCGGCCACAGCCGGTTGGTGCGTTGCCAGTACCGCCCGAAGATCAATCCCATCACCAGGTTTCCGAGCCCGCCGCCGAGCCCCTGGTACAGGTGGTAGCTGCCGCGCAGGAGCGCCGACGCCAGCAGGGACCGGTTCTCGGTCCAGCCGAGCGCCCGCAGCCGGGTGATGAGATAGGCCACAACGAGCACTTCCTCGGCCGCGGAGTTGGCCCAGGCGGCCAGCACCAGCATGGGGAGTCGCCACCAGTGTTCGAGCGAACTGGGGACGATGGTCACACTCACGCCGAGGGCGTGCGCTGCCAGATACAGCCCCAGTCCGGGTATCCCGATCACCGCGGTGAGCAGCAGACCGGGCAGCACGTCGGCGCGCCAGCGCAGTGACCGTGCCAGCCCGATGGCCCGCGGCGCGATCCCGCTGCGCCACAACAGATATATCCCCAGCGCCGCCCATCCGAGCAGCCGCGCCACGCTCAACAGCTGGAACAGCAGGTCGATGGCCGATTGGGTGGCGCGTGAGGGATTGAGCGCCACCGTCTGCCCGCCGACCCCGCCGGGGGAGAGGGCGCTCTCCAGCAGTGACAGTGCCGCGTTGGCCCCGCTCAGCCCGAAGGTGACGACCAGCACCACCGCGATCTCGAGTGTGATCGCCCGGCGCGCCTGTTCGGACGACTCGGGCGCGGGCCAGACGGGCGCGGGATCAGCCGAAACCATGCCGCCAATCTAGGCGCGGCGGCGTCAGATCCGGTGCATCCCGCCGTGGAAGGGGTTGCCCGCCAAAGCGTGTACCGCGCGGCTGAGCGATTCGATGTCGTCGGCGGGGGCCTCGAAGGGGATGCGGACGTCGTGGTCGGCTTCGATCGCCTCGACGCGCAGGGTGACGCCGTACCGGTCGATGGCCAGCGGGTGGATGAGCGCGCCGCGGCGCAGGGCGTGCGGGAGGCGGCGGGCGAGCCGGTCGACCACGTCGGGGTGGTCGGCTTGAAGGTGTTGCAGCCAACCGGCTTCCAGCGCGCAGAACGGGTCGGGCCGGGCGTCGCGGAGTTGTTCGCGGTCGACCGAGGCGGCTCCGGAGGTGTCGGCCACTACGGCGGAGTCGATGACCAGCCGCAGCAGAGTCGCGGTGTGGCCGATGTCGAGCAGGTCGGGGTGCGGGTGGTCGGTGGCGATCGCCCCGGCGAGGGCGCGCTGTGCGTGCGCGGGCACCGCGTGGGCCCAGCCGCGCAGCCAGACCAGGGCGCGGACGCGTTCACGCAGGGCCAGTGGCGCCTGGTCGGTGAGTTCGAGCACCGCGGGGGAGCCGTTCACGCCGCAGCCGTGCACGAGTCCGGCGGCGGTGGAGTTCATCGGCACCGCCATCACCATGTCGCCGCACTGCCGCAGCAGGTGCACGGAGGTGGGCACGGGGTCGAGGCCGGGGAGGGCCAGGACCGCGTGTTCGGCGTGCGCGCAGGCGCTGTGCACGCGTTCGGCGGTAGTGGGCGCGACGACCTGGGCCGCGTGCGTCATGGACACCTCCGGGGGTGAATTAGGTAAACCTAAGCTAAGTGACGCAGGTCGCTCGCGCAAGACGTTCCCCCGCACGCCGGGACCGCGCCGCCCCGCCGCCCGCCCTCGGGGTCGAGGTCAGGCGGCCTGCCGGGGCCATTACGGTGGGGGCGTGCCGCACGATTCATCGCACGCGCCCGAACCGGTCGCGCTGAGCCTGTCCGTCCCGCCGCGCCCGGCGCGCGGGCTCACCGAGGACCTGGTCCGACCGCTCACCGCCGACCCGGGCGTCGAGATCCTGGACCTCGCCCTCGACGACGAGGCGGTCTCGGAGTTCCTGGTGCGAATCGTGCACGGCGACACCGGTTTCGTGGCCCGCACCGACTCCGGCGAGCGCGCCCTGGCCGCAGTCGCCGCGACCGTGGCCGCCCTCTGCGGCGAGGACATCCGCACCGCACTGACCACCCCCGACACCGCGTTCCTGACCGGCCTGCAGCCGCCCGCCGTCGAGGCGTTCCGCGATGTCCTGCTCGCCGTCGAGACCTCGGATGAGGTTGCCGTGCGAACCGGATTGGCGGTTCTGGGCGGCTGAATCCGCCCAGCCGCCGGTCTCAGGTCCGCCCTCCCGGCGTCCGGGCCTGCGGTTTTTATGGCGACACCGAGGATTTCGCCGAAAGTTACCCGGGAGTCGGACAAAGCGGGGGGTGACCGCGCGCACGCAAGTACTGTCGTAACCGTGCCGCGTATCGCCTACTTCGGGCCGTCGGGAACCTTCACCGAGATGGCCCTCGCCAAACTCGAGTCCACCGGAGCCTTCGATGGACCGGTCGAGCGTGTCCCCGCCCCGAGTCAGGGCGCTGCCGTCGAACTGGTGCGCGCCGGTAAGGCGGCGGGCGCGGTGGTGCCGATCGAGAGCTCGGTGGAGGGTTCGATCGCGCCCACACTGGACGCGCTGGCCGTCGGCCCGCGATTGCAGATCGTCGCGGAGACCGATCTGGATGTGGCGTTCACGATCGTGGGCCGCCCCGGCGTCGCGCTCGACCAGGTGCGCCGCATCGCCGCCTATCCGGTCGCGGCCGCGCAGGTGCGGATGTGGCTGGCCGTGAACATGCCACTGGCCGAGATGTACACCTCGGCCTCGAATGCCGCGGCCGCCGAGGACGTGGTGGCCGGGCACGCCGAGGCCGCGGTCTCCACCGCGCTGGCGGGCGAGCGCCTGAAACTGGACACCCTCGCCGACGGCGTCGCCGACGTGGAGCGCGCCGTCACCCGCTTCGTGCTGGTCGCGCCGCCGCGACCGGCCCCGGCGCGGACGGGTACGGATCGCACCTCGATCGTGCTGGAGCTGGCCAACGAACCGGGTTCGCTGATGCGGGCGTTCGCCGAGTTCGCCACCCGTGGAATCGATCTCACCCGCATCGAGTCCCGGCCGACGCGCACCGGCATGGGGACCTATCGCTTCTACCTGGACTGTGTCGGACACATCGACGACGCCGCCGTCGCCGAGGCCCTGAAGGCATTGCACCGCACCGCCGCCCGGATCCGGTTCCTCGGGTCCTGGCCCGCCACCGCGGCCACCGGCACCCCGCCGCCACCGGACGCGCCCGCCGCGGCCTGGCTGGCCGATCTGAAGAAGGGGGTGGCCGACCTGTGAGCGGCAAACTCATCCTGGTCCGCCACGGCGAGACCGAAGGCAATGTGGGCAAGATCCTCGACACCCGGCTGCCCGGGCTGCCGCTCACCGAACGCGGTGTGGCCCAGGCCAAGAACTTCGGCGCGAACCTGCTCGCGCCGCCGCAACAGCTGTTCTCGTCGCAGGCGCTGCGAGCCCGCCAGACCGGCGGCTACATCGAGTCCGCGACCGGCGTCGCGCTCAACGTGCTCGACGACCTGCAAGAAGTGCAGCTCGGGGACCTGGAGGGTCAGACCGGCCGGGACGCGCACCTGGCATTCCAGAAGGTCTATCACGCCTGGCATTTCGGTGATCTGAGCGTGCGGATCCCGGGCGGCGAATCCGGCGAGGACGTGCTCGCCCGCTACCTGCCCGCGCTGCGGCGACTACGCGACGACTACCTGACCCGGCCCGGCGCCGGCGATATCATCGTGGTCAGCCACGGTGCGGCCATGCGCCTGGTGTCGCGTGAACTCACCGGGGTGCCACGGCTTTTCGCCGCCAACAACCATCTCGACAACACCGAGACCATCGAGCTGCAGCCGTTCGAGGACGACACCTGGGAGTGCACCCGCTGGGGCCGCTTTCCCGCACCGTTCACCGGCGCCTTCGCCGGCACTGGCGACGACCCGATGGGCTAGGCCCCGAATTCGGCACGCAGGGGCAGGGATTCGACGAGATCCCGCAACGCCGTGCGCAGCCGGGCGGGGGTGCCGCTCGCGAAGGACGTCCACCGGGTCCCGTCGTCGGCGGCGGTCGTGATGGCGAGGAACCGGCCATGGCGGGTGTTGTACACGGCGAGGTGATTCCCGGCGACCTCACGCACGCCGTCGCCGTAGCGCACGCCGACGATCTCCGCGTGCGAATGCACCCGCACCAGCGCCGATGCGATGGCTTGCGCGTCCCGCGCCGGATCGCACACCGTGCTCAGCCGGGCCGCCGTGGTCGCGGAGTCGCCCGCGTCGTCGAAGATCGGCGCCAGATCCTCGGTGGGCGCGTGCATTCCGGACAGTTCCAGCGGATCGGCCGGGCCGAGCGCGGCCAGCACGGTGCCGGGGAGGTCATGGCTCGCCTCGTCGACGACATAGGACCCGGGGCCGCGCAGCGCGACCACCTCGATGTCGTCGCCCTTGGCGATACAGAGCCGATTGACCCGACCCTCGACGTACCAGCGCAATGCCAGCACCCAGTGCGGCCGGTAGAGCGCGCGCAGCCGTTCGGCGAGTTCCGGATGGACCTGGTTCGGGCTGGTCCGGGCAGCGCTGGAGGACCCGTCGCCGTCGCGGCCCGCAGCGGCCGGATCACCGTCGAGCAGTTCGCGTTCGGCCAGCGTGGTGGCCGCGGCGGCCATGGCGGCGTCGTGGTCGGCGGCATTGTCATAGCGCCCCAGGGCATTCAGCACCACGGGCAGCTCGTCGATCCCCAATGTCTGCTGGAGATACTGCATTTCGTCGAGCGACAACGTGACCGAGCCGAGCAGCGACGGCCCGCGGCCCGCGCCGAGGACGGTCACCGGTCGGCCAGGACGTCTGCGCCGATGACCGCGGGCCCGATCAACCGGCCGTCGGCGAAAACCTCCACCGATCGGCCGTAGTCGTGGCCGCGGTGTGTCTCCTTCTCGTCGGCGCTCTGTGTACCGAGCAGCGGGCCGGTGCCGCTCGACCGTATCGGCGCGGTGGCCGGAGTCGCGGCGGACGCGCCGATGGGTTCGGCGAGTTGTGCGGTGGGAGCCGTTGCACCGCCGGGGTTTCCGTGGCCCGCACCCCAGCCCTCGGGCAGACGCAGTGCGCCCGCGCCATTGCCGATATTCACTGATCCGCCATTGCCGGAGTAGGACACGGCCTGCGTGGTGAGCCCCGCCCCGCCGGCGGTCACGGCCGCCGCGGTGCCGGGCGGAATCGGCGTCCCGAATCCCTGAGTCGATGTCATCGCGTTGGCGACGGCCGTAATCGCGCTGCTCGCAACGTTTCCCACGCCGCTGACACCGCTGGCGGCGACTGTCCCGGCCACCTGGGCGACCTGTGCCAGCGCGCTCGTCAGGGGGAACGCGTCCCCACCCGCATTCGCCGTGCCCGCGCCCACCGCGATGGGCGGCGGCATCAGGAACTGTCCCGGCGTGGCGACCATCGAACTCGTCGCCGCCTCATAGGTTTCCATCACCAGCGCGGCGCGGATGTCGAGCGCCAGCTTCGCGGCCTCGGCGGCCTCCGCACTGCCGTTGAGCGCCCCGCCGGTCGAGTACGCGGCCACCCGCGCGGTCTCGACCAGCGCGATCTCCGGCAAGCTCGGCATGGCGATGGAGGCCACGGTGTACGCGGTCGCATTGGTGTCGGCCTTGCTCGACATCACGCCCGCCATGACGGCCTGCTGTTCGGCCCAGACGGTGAACCCGCCGAGCCGGGCCAGCACGTTCAGACCGTTGATGCCCTCGAGTCCGATCCCGATCTCGGCCATCACCCGCGCCACCGTGGCGGTGGCGTCCATCCAGGCGGCGGTGAGCCCGCCCCAGGCGCCGGCCGCGGCGGCGATCGGAATCGCGTGCGCCCCGGCATTGAGCGAGATGGAGTTGATCTCGGCCAGGCGAGGCAGCCAGAACACCCCCGTGATCCCCAAAGTCATACGTGTCTCCCCCTACACCTGGATCGCCGCGATATCGGCCGCCCGCACCGCGTCCAGGGCCAGGTACTGGGCCAGCTGGCTGCGCAGGGTCGCGGCGGCGTGGTGCAGTTCGAGAATGCCCTGGGCGACGGACCGGTCATGGGTCAGCGCGGCGGTGTTGAAGTGCGCGGCGGCCAGGAAGGACACCTCTTCGGTGCCGGAGGGGAGCACATGGGTCGCCGGCGCGGCCGCGCTCGCTGCGGCCGCCAGGCGTTCGGCGAGCAGGTCGAGTTCCAGGGCGGCCGCGAGGATCACCTCGGGCTGCACGAGGACGTGGCCAACCATGATCGGGCTCCCTCTCTACGTTCTTCCCCCGGCTATGGAGATTGGACGCAGAGGTCTGCCGACCGGTTCCCGGCTTCCCCGAATCAGCCCCATCCCAGCTGATGGAGCCGCTCGTCGTCGATCCCGAAATAGTGCGCTACCTCGTGAATCACCGTGATCGCCACCTCTTCGACCACCTCGTCTTCGCTGCCGCACATCTCGAGGATGGCGTCGCGATAGATGGTGATGGTGTCCGGCAGCGCACCCCCGTAGTGGCTGAAGTCCCGATCGGTGATGGCGATGCCGTGGTAGAGGCCGAGCAGGTGGGGGTCCTCGTCGCTGCGCGCTTCGATGAGAACCACCACATTGTCGATCGCCCGGGCCAGCTCCGGCGGAATCAGGTCGAGCGCGTCGCCGACCAGCTCCTCGAAGCGGTCGTCGGACATGGAGACGGGCATGACTGCTTTGTCTCCGGAACTAGCGGGGCTGGGGGATGACCGGCGGCACCGCGCCGGGCAGCGGCGGCGGGGTGTAGCGGCCGTTGTTGGGCGGCGGCACCGGGGCCTGACCGTCGATCTGGATGTCGCCCTTGGCCGATCCGGTGATGGCCGCGAAGCCCTCCTGATCCGCGCCCTTGCCGACCAGGCAGTTCAGGCTGCGGCTGCCGGCCACCCAGCTGCGGGTGTCGAGCGCGTCCCAGAACAGGGTGAGGGTCTTGTTGCGCAGCGCGTCGGGGGAGCCGAGGTAGTCGGTGGCGTCCTTGGCGCACTGGTCTTCCATGTACTTGTCCTGCTCGTCCTTCGACGGCGGGCCGCCGTTGAAGTGGGTGGCCAGGTCCACGGTGGAGACGATCTCGAAGGCGTGCGGCTGGGTGCAGTCGATCGGGTCGGTGGGCAGGTTCGACTTGATGCCGATGCAGGTGCCCACGTCGTAGACCTTGGACTGGTTGATGTCGCGCACGCTGCCGGTGATGGGCTTGGTGGCCAGGCCCTGGCTGCCGGAGACCTGCAGGCCGCAGCGCAGCGTCCGCTCGCCCGCCTTCCAGCCCGCCTCACCCGGATTGATCAGCCCGACAACGAATTTGCCGCGCGGGTCGAGCCGGCCGCCGAGGTACTCCTGGGCGGCGGACACGCAGTGCTCGTCGCGCAGTTCGGAGAAGCGCAGCGAGTCCGGGAAGCGGGAGCCGGGCCCGAACTCCTTGCCCGGGTACTTGCTCAGGTCGATGTCGGCGGTCACCTCGAACAGGTGCTTGCTGCCGCACTCCACCTTGGACAGGTCGCTGGCGTTGGACTTGGTCCAGGTCAGGCAGTCGCCCTCCTTGGCGGTGCCGAAGGCCGCGCCCGCGACGGCGCCGGTGGGCTGCGCGGCCCCCGGCGCGTGCGCCTTCACCCGGTTGGAGTCGAAGCCGTGCGAGACGAACATGGTGATGAGCACGGCGAGCGTGACGCCGACCGCCATGGCCAGCAACCCCCACCGCACGGTGGATGCCGAGAGCGGACCGTTCTTGTCCAGCTGGGCTTCCACCGCGCGGAAGGGCGTCAGCAGTCGATCCGTCGCCGTCGGCTTGCGACGGGACGGCGACCCGGGGCGCTGCGAGGACGGCGCGGACCACTGCGAAGGCGTCTTTTGCTCAGGCATCGCGGTCCATCATTGCAGCGCCACCCTGCCGCTGCCACGAACCACCGGCTTCGCACCCCCTGTGCCGTCTCAGGACAAGATCAAGTCCGCCGCCTTCTCGCCGATCATGACGGCCGGGGCGTGGGTGTGGCCGCGGGTGATCACCGGCATCACCGAGGTGTCGGCGACGCGCAGGCCCTCGATGCCGCGCACCCGCAGCTCCGGGTCCACCACGCTGGATTCGTCGCGGCTCATCGCGCAGGTGCCGACCGGGTGGTACAGCGTGTGCGAGTGGTCCTCGAGGCAGCGGCGCAGCACCTCGTCCAGCGCGGTGTCGGACGGGACGGCGGGCTGCATGAGCTCGCCGATGTGTTCCTTCAGCGAGGGCTGGCTGGCGATCTCGACACAGGTGCGCAGGCCGGCTAGCAGGGCGGCGCGGTCGGCGGGTTCGGCGCAGTAGCGCGGGTTGATGCGCGGCGCGACGAACGGATCCGGCGAGGTGATGGAGACGCTGCCGATGGATTCCGGCTTGAGCAGCACCGCGGCGAAGGTGAGCGCGTGCCCGTCGGGTTCGCCCAGGCCCTCGGCGATGTAGGGGGCGGGCGCGAAGATCAGTTCCAGGTCGGGCAGGTCGAGGTCCTCGCGGCTGCGGGTGAACCCGTACGCCTCACCGATGTTGGAGGTGAGCTGCCCGCGCCGCAGTACCAGGTAGTTGGCGAGTTCGAGCAGGTTCTTGTCCGCGCCGTAGAGGCTGCCGCCGGTGGTGCGGTAGACGATGGGGGCGGCCAGGTGGTCGCGCAGGCCGCGTCCGACCTCGGGCAGGTGCCGCACCACGGGGATGCCGAGTTCCTGGAGCCGGTCGCCGTCGCCGATGCCGGACAGCTCGAGCAGTTGCGGGCTGTTGATCGCGCCGCCGGACAGGATGACCTCGCGTTTGGCGCTGATCTGCTTGGTCTCGCCGCCGATCCGGAATTCCACGCCGATGGCGCGGGTGCCCTCGAACAGCACCCGGGTGGCGTGCGCGTCGGTGACGACGGTGAGGTTGCGGCCCTGCTGGCGGGCGGGCCGCAGGTAGGCGTCGGCGGTGCTCCACCGGGCGCCGCGCTTCTGGGTCACCATGGTCTGCGAGAACCCTTGCGGCCGATCGCCGTTGGCGCGTTCGACCGGGTATCCGGCTTCGGCGGCGGCCTGCAGGTAGGTGTGGGTGAGGGCGCGGGGGCTGCGCTGGCGGGAGATGTGCAGCGGTCCGTTGCGGCCTTCGCCGGGCTCGCTGGCCTCTTCCACGGATTCGATTCGCTGGAAGTAGGGCAGCACGTTCTCGAAGGACCATTCGGGTCCGGCGTAGCGGGCCCATTCGTCGTAGTCGGCGGCGAAGCCGCGCACCCACATCATGGCGTTCATGGAGGAGGATCCGCCGAGCATCTTGCCGCGCGGCCAGTAGACGCGCCGGTTGCTGAGCTCGGGCTGGGTCTCGGTCCGGTAGTTCCAGTCGTTGTCGCCCTGGAACAGCTGGTTGAACGCGGCGGGAATGTGCGCGAACTTGTCGTTGTCCTCGCCGCCGGCCTCCAGGACCACGACGCTGACGCCGGGTCGCTCACTCAGTTTCGCGGCCAGTGCGGCCCCCGCCGATCCGGCACCGACTACGACGAAATCGGCGGTGTGCGGGGTGTATTGGGGCATGGTGACTCCTCGGAAAGACCACGGCGGAGCCCCTCCCGGGCTCCTGCCGTCCCATCGGGCTAACCCTATGGCGGAAATCACCTGGTTGTGGGGTGGATGAATTGATCGGACCTACACGAAAACCGGTGGCGCCTTCCCACTAGGCTGAATACCCATGATCGACCTTCGATTCCTGCGGGAAAACCCCGACGTGGTCCGTGCTTCGCAGCGTGCTCGCGGTGAGGACCCGTCCCTGGTGGATGCCCTGCTCGAGGCGGATGCCGCCCGTCGCGCGGCGGTCGCGACGGCCGACAATCTGCGCGCCGAGCAGAAGGCCCTGGGCAAGAAGGTCGGCAAGGCTTCCAAGGAGGAGCGCCCGGCGCTGCTGCAGGTGGGCCAGGAGCTGTCGGCGAAGGTGAAGGAGGCGGAGGCGGCGGAGAACGCTGCCGACGTCGACCTCGACGCCGCCCAGCGCGCGTTGTCGAACGTGGTGCAGGAGGGCGCGCCCGCCGGCGGCGAGGACGACTACATCGTGCTCGAGACGGTCGGCACGCCGCGCGAGTTCGATTTCGAGCCGAAGGACCATCTGGATCTGGGCGAGTCGCTGGGCCTGATCGACATGGAGCGCGGCGCGAAGGTGTCGGGTTCGCGGTTCTACTTCCTGACCGGCAACGGCGCGCTGCTGCAGCTCGGCCTGTTGCAGCTGGCCGCGCAGAAGGCGACGGCGAACGGGTTCACCATGATGATCCCGCCGGTGCTGGTGCGCCCGGAGATCATGCAGGGCACCGGCTTCCTGGGCCAGCATTCGGCTGAGGTCTACCACCTCGAGGACGACGACCTGTACCTGGTCGGCACCTCGGAGGTGCCGCTGGCGGGTTACCACTCGGGAGAGATCCTGGATCTGAGCGCCGGTCCCAAGCGCTATGCCGGCTGGTCGTCGTGTTTCCGTCGCGAGGCGGGCAGCTACGGCAAGGACACCCGCGGCATCATCCGCGTGCACCAGTTCGACAAGGTGGAGATGTTCGTCTACACCACCCCGGAGCAGGCCGACGAGGAACACCGGCGGCTGCTGGCGTGGGAGCGGGAGATGCTGGCCGCCATCGAGGTGCCCTACCGGGTGATCGATGTGGCGGCGGGCGACCTGGGCAGCTCGGCGGCCCGCAAATTCGATTGCGAGGCTTGGGTTCCCACCCAGCAGACCTACCGCGAACTCACCTCGACCTCGAACTGCACCACGTTCCAGGCCCGTCGCCTGAATGTCCGGTACCGCGACGAGAACGGCAAGCCGCAGACCGCCGCCACCTTGAATGGCACATTGGCGACAACCCGCTGGATTGTCGCGCTGCTGGAAAACCACCAGCAAGCGGACGGTTCGGTGCGAGTGCCCGCTGCGCTGGTGCCTTTCGTCGGCTCCGAGGTTTTGGAGCCGCGCTGAGTATTCGCTACTCGGCGTGGCTTATTCCGCCGGATGTGTCTACCGCTGGCTGGGCTTGTGGCTAGGCTGGGCAGCGTGCGAGGAATCGGGTCTCGCGGCGATGCCCGAACCCGGGTCCGGGCGGCATCGGCGCTGGCGACGGCAATGGTCATGGCTCGGACCACCGGGGCGTTCTACGTCATGGGTGGCTTTCTGGGTCTTGCCCTGACCGCCGTCGCTCCGGGTGATGAGGGCAATCGGCCGCTGGTGGGCGCGGCGGCGTTCGTGGCGCTGCTGCTGGGTATCAGCCTGCTCATCTGGGGTCCGAGGCTGCCGCATTCGGTGCATCACGCCTATGTGGCGACGGCGACGGTGCTGGTGACCGTTGCGGTGCACTGGTTTCCGAACACGGTCGGCGCGATCAGCCTGGCAGCGTTCTATGTGTTCGTGGCCTGTGACGCCGCGATCTTCTTCTCCTGGCGCTGGCTGGGCGGGCATCTGGCGTTCGCCATAGCCTGCTGTCTGTGGGTGGTGCCGTCGCGCGGGCTGCCGTGGTGGTCGGGCATCATTCCGGCGGGTATCACTTTCGGAATCGGCATCGTGGTCGGCATTTTGACGCGCATGGCGTCCGACGCCGACATCGACGTGCTGACCGGTCTGCTGAACCGCCGCGGTTTCGATCGCGCGTTGAGCAATGCCATCGCGCACGCCACCCGCACCGGTCAGGGTCTGGCCTTGGTGCTGGTGGACCTGGACCGCTTCCAGAAGATCAACGACCATCTGGGTCATCGGGCCGGTGACGCCGTGCTGCAGCGGGTGGCCGACACCTGGTCGAAACTGCTTGCGCCGGATCAACGCCTGGCCCGTTATGGCGGTGACGCGTTCGCGCTGCTGCTGCCCGGCACCACCGAGCAGGCCGCGATCCTGTTGACCGAGGAGCTGCGGGCCGCTGTCACCACCGGTTGTTCGGCGGGGGTGACGTCGTGGCAGCCGGGTGAATCCGGTTCGCTGCTGGTGTCGCGCGCGGATGTGGGTCTGTACCGGGCGAAGCAGGCGGGCCGTAATCGCACGGTGCTGGAGTCGTCGCGGCAGCTGCCGCTGGCGGTGGAGCTGCGTGAGGCGATCGACCGCGGCACCTTGGACGTGCAGTACCAGCCGATCGTGAGTCTCACCGACGGCGATACCCGCGCGGTCGGCGTGGAAGCCTTGCTGCGCTGGTCTTCTCACGCGCAGCCGGAGGTCACGACCGAGGGCCTGATCCGCGTCGCCGAGGAATACGACCTCATCTCCGATCTGGACGAGCTGGTTCTGCGCCGTGCCTGCGCGGACGCCGCCCGCCTCCAGGAGACCTTCGCCCAGCTGGACCTGACGCTGAACGTGAACGTGTCCGGCCTGGAGCTGGCCGAATCCGAGTACGCTGCCCGCGTGTCCGGCATCCTCGAGGAAACCGGTTGGCCCGCTGAGCAACTCGTGCTCGAGGTGACCGAGAGCGAGTTGGCCGCCGAATCCGAGACCGCCATCGCGAACCTCCACAAGCTGCGCGAGTTCGGCGTCCGCATCGCCATCGACGATTTCGGGACCGGCTACTCCTCGCTGAGCCGTCTGGCCACGCTGCCGTCGGACATCCTCAAGGTGGATCAGTCCTTCGTGGCGTCGATCCGCTCCGATTCCCCCGCCCCGCCGCTGCTGGGCGTGATCGCGGCCTTGAGCAAGTCCCTGGACCTGCAGGTGATCGCCGAGGGTGTGGAGACCGAGTACCAGGCCGCGGTCCTGACCGAGCTCGGTTTCGCTCTCGCCCAGGGCTACCACTACAGCGACTCGCACCCGGTCACCGAGCTCATCAACGACCTCAACGAACGCCCCGGCCTGGTCGGCGCATCGGTGTCGGAAGGCGAGCCGTCCAGCAATGGCTGGATCCCCATCGATAATCCGCTTGACGGTGGTACCCCCGGCGCGCAGAGTTGATCCCATGCGCATGTTGATCTACGCCTGTTGATCCCTACGCCTCACCAACGTCCGCCCGTCCTCGACCCGGGCGCTGACCTTCCGGGCAATCCTGTTCGCCTTCACCGCGGACCTGATCCCGCTGTACGCGATCTACGCTTTGCTGTTCGCCGACCACGGCCTGAACCCCGCGCAGATCTCGTCCCTGTTCGCCATCTGGTCGGCCACCGCCTTCCTCTTGGAGATCCCGTCCGGCGCGTGGGCTGACACCGTCTCCCGCCGAGCCCTCCTGATCCTCTCCGGCGCCCTACTCGCCGCGGGCTTCGCGGTCTGGACCCTTTACCCCACCTACCTGGGCTTCGCCGCCGGCTTCGTCCTGTGGGGCACCTCGGGCGCCCTCCGCTCCGGCACCTTCGAGGCCCTCCTCTACGACGAACTACACGCCCGCTCCGCCACCGCCGCCTACGCCCGCACCATGGGCTACGTCCGAACCGCCACCGAATCCGCCGCCCTCCTCGGCATTCTCGCCGCCGCCCCCTTGTACGCCTGGGGCGGCTACGCGCTCGTAGCCTGGTCCAGCGTCGCGTTGGCGGTACTGCACACGGGCACCGCCCTTCTCCTCCCTACGGCTCCGAAGTCCATCTCCGCCAAGGAGATCGACGATGCCGAGGACGGCGAAGAAGATGGCGGCGATGCAGATGGCGACGCCGAGGACACCCCAGCCGACCCCGGCGACTTCCACCCGTCACCCGCGCCCGGCTACATCGCGATGCTCCGCGCCGGTATGCGAGAGGCCTTGCGCGTCAGAATGATCCGCCGAGGCGTAATCCTTGTAGCTCTCCTCAATGGAGTAACCGCCTTCGACGAGTACTTCTCCCTGCTGGCAGGTCACGCCGGTGCCGGACCATCTTTCGCGTCCGTCCTCGTAGCCCTGACCGTCGCAGGCTCCCTGATCGGCTCCTCCCTGGCAGGCCGCACCGAGTCCATCTCCACCCGAACCATGTCCCTCGCCCTGACCGCCGCAGGCCTCCTCTTCATCGCTGGCGCCCTCCTCGCAGGCGCTGCCGCCCACCACCCGACAGCCCTGTACTCCCTGACCCTGCTGGGCTTTTCGGCAATAGGCGTCGCCTACGGCATCGACTACAACGCCGACGTCCTGGCCTCAGCCCGCCTCCAAGACGCCATCACCGGCCCCGCCCGAGCCACAGTGACCTCGGTAGCCGGCTTCACCACGGAGGTAATCGCCCTCCTGGTCTTCGTCTTCGCAGCCGTGGCCACCACTTGGCTGCCGCTGCCGATCATGGTCGCGGCCCTCGGCGCACCGCTCCTCCTGGCCGCCGCCCTAACCCCGACCTGGCTTCCACGCCGACGCTGACCCGTCCGTTCACACCGCGCTCGAGGTGATCGCCCTGCTGGTCTTCGCTTTCGCAGCCGTCGCCACCACCTGGCTCCTACTCCATTCCGACACCAGATCTCTACTTAGCTAGTAACGGTTGATTTGGTTAGCGCTCAACGCATCCGCGAGTTCTGGACCTGTTAGGTCTTCTGGAAGGCAGTGCGTAGCGCTGACAGGGTCGATCGTTCGAGGTTGGGCCGTGGTGACCTGTCGTTGTCTCCAGGACCGTCGGAGTCCTCCAACCAGGCATCTGTGCGCCACGGCCCAGCCGATATCCGTGCTGCCGTGTCGACCCCTTTCATATCTCGGGGCATCGAGCCCTTATGCAAGACCGTGGGCGCACGACAGTTGGTGCAGCCGGACGAGGCTCCGACGAGGTGTGTCGGGCCCGTCCGGTTGTGCATGTCGAATCGAATTGCTCGTGGTTCGAGCCTGCTCGCACGATCAGACGCCTCGGCTTTCGAGAGCTGTGAGCTCTTGGAAAGACCGGTGC
Source organism: Nocardia sp. NPDC005825 (assembly GCF_040630175.1). Classification (NCBI taxonomy): domain Bacteria; kingdom Bacillati; phylum Actinomycetota; class Actinomycetes; order Mycobacteriales; family Nocardiaceae; genus Nocardia; species Nocardia sp. NPDC005825. The sequence continues at coordinate 452,765 of NZ_JBEXXC010000004.1, read as the reverse complement.
CGTGCGGGTGCGCTGGGATCGCGAACAGCTCATCGGAGGCAAGCCCATAGAGGCTCGTAAGTAGGGCGCTGCGCGTTCTCGCCGAGGTCTTGGACCTGCGGACACACCCGAGACGAGGGAGGCCGTTATGCACCGATATTGCGGAATCGATTGGGCCGAAGGACATCACGACATCGCGGTCGTCGACCGCGACGGAAAGTTGGTGTCGAAGAAGAGAATCAGCGACGACCCGACCGGCCTGGCCGAGCTCACCACCATGCTGGCCGAGGCCGGCGACACCGCCGAAGACCCGATCGCGGTCGCGATCGAGACCCCGCGCGGGTTGATGGTAGCGGCGCTGCGCGCCACCGGCCGACCGGTCTACTCCATCAACCCGATGGCCGTCGCCCGCTATCGCGAACGGCATTCGATGGCCCGCGCCAAGTCCGACCATGTCGACGCCATGACCTTGGCCAACATCATCCGCGTTGACGCCGAATACCACCGGCGCATCCCCGCCGACAGCGAACTCGTCCAGGCCATCGCGGTGCTGGCGCGCGCCCAGCAGGACGCCGTCTGGCGCCGCACCAAAGCCAGCAACGAGCTGCGTTCGCTGCTGCGCGAGTACTACCCGGCGTTCCTGGCCACCTTCGCCGGAAAGTCGGCCACCAATCTCGCCAAGCCCGAAGCCCGTGCGATTCTGGCGCTGGCCCCGACGCCTGCCCACGTCGCCAAACTCACCAAGACCCGCGTCGCCGCGGCACTGCGACGCGCCGGACGCAAACGCAGCGTCGATGCCCTGGCCGAGGAAATCCTGATCGGGTTGCGCGCCCCGCAGCTGCGCCAACTGCTGCCGGTCGAGAAGGCGATGGGCCGCCAGGCCCTCGCCCTGCTGGCCACTCTCGACGCTGCCTGCGTCGGCGCAGACGATCTGGAACAGGCTGCCGCGGAGGAGTTCCGCAAGCACCCTGACTATGCGGTCGTCACCAGCTTCCCCGGGCTCGCCGACCTCAACGGCGCCCGGGTTCTCGCCGAGATCGGTGACGACCGCACACGATTCGCCAACGACCGAGCCTTGAAGGCCTACGCGGGATCCGCTCCGGTCACCCGCGCCTCCGGCAAGATGATCGCGATCACCCACCGCCGCATCAAGAACGACCGCCTGGCCGCCGCCGGATGGGTCTGGGCCTTCTCCGCAATGGCCAACGAAGGCCCGGCCCGCGACCACTATCTGCGTCGCCGCATCCACGGCGACCGCCACGCACCCGCCATGCGGCACTTGTTCAACAAGATGCTCGGCCAGCTGCATCACTGCCTCCTATCGGGCCAGTTATTCGATCCGGTAAAGGCTTTCGGTTCCGCGCCCGACACACCGCCGACACCCTCGGCGGCTTGACCCTTAAACGCATCGGAGGTCTTGCAGCCGAACACGACTAGCCCCTGAAACTCGGGGCCCGCGAGGGCGCGGATTCCAGGATCGTATTGAAACGGAAGCGATTACCTTTCTTGGCGGTGGTCGAGACGTCCGGCCGCACGCTCGATCGAAGGGTTTCACGCATGCGCACTCTCATTGCGTCGGTTGGCATTGCTACGGCACTGACTGTCGGAGCCGGTCAGGCGGGGGCCGCGCCGCTCCCGCTCGTCGACGCTCCGGCCTCCCCGGTCGCGCAGTCCGGCTCGGCCACAGGCTCGGCCTTCCCGATCACCACCGGTTCGGCAGCGTTGGACGCGGCCCTCAATATCGCCGGCACCATCGCGTGCGCGATCATGATCCCCGACTGCTTCAGCCGGGAGACGAACGACGTGGGCTAGTCCCGTGGGAACGTCGGTGAGACAGGCGTTCCGCGGGCCCGTAGGCACTGTCGGTGGCCGCCTCCTGGCACCTCATGAGGCGGCTCATCCGGGGCGCTCGAGCACTTGGTTGTGGATTACCGCTAGGGACAGTCGAATTCACCATTGCGGACGCCAGCGGCGAACGCATCCCATTCGCCGGGGGTGAAGACGAAGGCTGGGCCACCGCGGTCCTTGCTGTCGCGGACGGCAACGTGCCCGCCTTCGACGAAGGCGACCTCGACGCACTCCCCACCAGCCTGGCTGTAGCTGCTCTTGAACCACCGTGCATCGGATAGCTTCACGTTCACGACGAATACTCCCTCGCTAGCCGCCTCAACAGGTTTCGAGAGGCTACCTCGTCCAGGGCGGCCTGTCGGATGACGTCGTGAACCGCGTAGTGGAACCTCACGTCGTCCTGTTCCTCAAGGTACATACTTCCGACTGCACCCTCCAGGTACACGACCGGAGGCTCGGTGGGCTCCCCTCGGGGCGGCTCGCCGAAGTCGAGAATCACGAACGGCGACATGGCGATACCGCCGGGAAAACCGGCCTCGAACGGCAGCACGCGAACCGAAACATTCTCGCGTGTCGAGATATCCGCGAGGTGCCGAAGTTGGCTTGCCATGATGGTCGGTCCGCCGACCGTGCGGTGTAGCGCCGCCTGGCCGATCACCACTCCCAGGTCCAGTGGACGGTGTTTTCGCGTGATGGTGATCTGGCGGCGTTGCTTGATCTGGGCGCGGCGATCTCGCTCGTCCTCGGGTTCGTCAGGCCAGCGGACCTTCAACAAGGCACGATCGTAAGCCTCTGTTTGGAGCAGACCGGGGATCAAATCCGGCTGATACACAACACATCCGACGGCAGCGGCTTCCAGTCCCACGTATACGTCGAGGTTCTTGGGCATGAGATCGGCGTAAGAGTGCCACCAACTCTTGACTTTGGCCTGCTGTGCCAGCCCGATCATGCCCTCGGCGATATCACCGGGTACGCCATAGATTCCGCAGGCTTCCTTGATGACGGTCGTCTTGATGCGTGTGATCTCAGCCTTCTCGATGCGCGCCAGACTGGACGCCCCCATCTCGAGTAGCTCGGCGGCCCGCGCCTGACTCAAACCAGATCGATTTCGCCACTCCAGCATCAGTCTTCCGAGTTGCCGGAGAGGCACAGTCGAGCAGAGGTCGGACATGATCGCATCCTCCGTTTCCAGTGGTCACGCTCATTCGCTGCGGGTGCCCTCGTCACCCGTTTCGGTGTAAGGGTCCCACCGAATTCGGTGACTGTGCAGGCAATTCGGTGAAACCGATTCGGAGTCACCACATCGGGTCATCGCCACCTCTCCGGGCGGTCCAATGGGATTGCGTCCGGTTGAGGGTGCACTCCACTCCGACATCCTCGCCGGGCGCGTCTATTCGCACCGATTGAGAGGTTTGCGATGAATCTTCTTGCTTGCGAATCGGATCCGGGACTGTTGACGAGGGTCGATGCTCGGCTGGCGTGGCAGATGCACCGGTATTGCGATCGGGATGTATGCCGGGTGCGGCAGCGGGCGCGGGCCGTGCTGGAGGGATTCGTCAGTGCGGCACGGGGTTTCGATGGGGATCGGGAATGAGCGCGGCCCGGTCGGGAACGCGCGCCGAGGATCACTGCGCGAATGGGCGGATCGTCCCTGTTTCCCGGGAGCGGGCGGAGGGGATTCTCGCCATTCATGCCGAGTGCGGTTCGGCGTGTGCGCGGAAGGCCAGCGCGGCCGCGTATCTGCGTGTCCGGACGGTGGAACCGAGCGAAAGGCACTCCGATGCTGGTTGAACTGCTCTTCGCGGCGGTGACGGTGATTCTGTGCGTGCTGGCAGCTGTGCGGATGACTCAGGACGAACCGGTGTCAGCGGCTCGGCACGGGCGGGATCGGTATTCGGTCGCGGCGATCCGGGCCCGCATCGAAGCCGAGAATCGGGCCGAGAGCCGAGCCGCCGCGCTTACGATCCGGCCGGTCGGTCGCATACACGCCCGCTGAAACGGAGAATCGGGTGAGTGCGGCGTGGCGGTGGTCGTGATGCAGAACAATCCGCGCGTGGCGGACGACGAGTTCGGATTCGACGAGTGGCCGTGGGCGGAGGCAGCCCTGGCGGGGCAAGGTATTGACCGGCTGACCGCCGAGGAACGTGGAGTGCTGTGCGCATACGCGCACAACGGGTTCAAGGACATCAACGACGCTTTGTGGGGGCAGATCGCGATGACGCCTACTCTGGCCCGGCGTGTCGCGCTCATCAGGTCGGCTCTTGCGAAATACCCACTCCCGCAGACGGTTCGCGTAACTCGGGAGGCAGAAGGGCAGGTCTATGGGCTCGTTGACGAGGCATCAGCGGCAGCGCTGGTCGATGAACAATTCACACACGACGGATTCATGTCGACCAGCGGAGTTTCGGTGCCGCCGCGGTCGAGGCGGCACCGAAACCCTGTGATCCTGGATATGCTCGTGCCCGCAGGAACTCCAGCGCTGCGTTTGAGCGAGTTCAGTCCCGTCCCACTCGAACGTGAGGTCCTGCTCATCGACGCTCGAAGCTATGTCGTTATTGGAGTCGGCATGGACGCCACGCGTAATATGTGGCGCATCCAGGCAATCGTGAAGGGAGGCGAGCAGTGAGTGCGTTGACGCAGGAAGAATGGCGCGCACGTCGAGTGAAGCTGACCCCCGAACAGGTCGAAGCCAACCGCCGTGAGGCTGAGAAGCTCCTGGGCCGGAAGCTCCCGCCACGCGCCGCTCCCTCCGCAACCCGCAAGAACAAGTAGCCGCTGGTAATCGACGGGCCTTGACGGCCGGACCAGCCGGGTACAGCCGTTGTCACCGGCCGCCACACTTGCGATCCGGCCGGTCGGCGGTGCTTACGCCCCAGGTGCAGGCAGAATCGAGCCGTGGCGGCGCGGCGGTGGGTGGGGTTGGGGTTCGGGGGTTCCATCGGTGCGGCTGTGGCTGTGCAGGCCCGGATCAATGGCGAGTTGGGGGATCGGCTGGGGGATGGGGTTGCGGCGGCGGCCATCAGTTTCGGTAGTGGGTTGCTGATTCTGGCTGTGGTGTTCGCGTTCAGCGGTCGATTGCGTTCGGGAGTCGAGCGGGTGCGGGACGCCCTGGCGACGGGGGAGTTGCGCTGGTGGCAGTTGGTAGGTGGACTTTCGGGGGCGTATTTCGTTGCGTGTCAGGGGCTTACGGTGGCGACGATCGGGGTCACCATGTTCACCGTGGCGGCGGTGGCCGGTCAGCTGGCGAGCAGTCTGGTGGTGGATCGGCTGGGCTGGGGGCCGTCCGGGCGGACTCCGGTGACGGTGGCGCGGGTCGGAGCGGCGGTGCTGGCTTTGGTGGCGGTGTTGTTCGCGGTGGTGGGTCGCAACGGATCCGGCTCGGGGAACGCCACGCCCGCGGCATCGGTGCTGTTGGTGGTGTTACCACTGATCGCGGGCGTTTTTGTCGCCTGGCAGCAGGCGGTGAACGGTCGGGTGGGTGCCGTTGGTGGACCGTTGTCGGCGACGCTGGCCAATTTCGCGACCGGCACGGCGGCCCTGGTGGTCATCGAAACGGTGGTGCTGGTCCGGCGCGGTGGCCTGCGCACGCCGCCCACCGAGCCGTGGCTGTACCTCGGTGGCCTGATCGGGATTTCGTTCGTCGCGCTGGCCGTGGCCGTGGTGCGCTGGATCGGCGTGCTGCTCCTGGGGCTGACCTCGGTGGCCGGGCAGCTGCTCGCCTCGGTGGTGCTGGATGTGGTCGCGCCGACCGGTCTCGGCATCTCGGCCCTGACCGTGGCGGGATGCGCGTTGACCTTCGTGGCGGTGGCTATCGCCGCCAGATCCCGTGCGTGACACGGGTATTCGCTGATCGCGGCCGGTACCCGGTACCGGCCGCGATGCAACGGATCAGACCAGTTTCTTCGACCGCAGCTCGTGACCCTTGGACGTCTTGCAACGCCCCGACTCCAGATCCCACTGCCATCCGTGCAGGTTGCAGGTCAGCGTATTGCCTTCCACCACACCGAATTTCGACAGGTCGGCCTTGAGGTGCGGGCAGCGGCGCTGCACTTCCCAGCCGTCGAGTTCGGTGGAGGCGGTGTCGTCGTGCGCCTCGGAGAACCAGCCGTCGGCATACGCGATGCGCTCGTCGGTGAGGCATTTGAAGAAGGTGTAGAGGAATTCGTTGTATCCGCCGATGCGCCAGGTGGTGAAGCGCGTGGACAGGAAGATGGTGTTGACCCAGTCGGGTTCGTCGTCGCGCAGCACGGTGCGGACCAGCTGCGGCGCGATGCGGAATCCGTAGCGGTACTTGCCTTCTCCCTCGACGGGTTCACGCACTTCGCGCTTGGGGAAGTCCAGCACCACGGTCTCGTCGCCCATGACCAGCCCGACGGGGTAGCCGATGCCGTCGCAGATGAGGTCGCTCTGCTTCATGATCGGCTCGAACTTGGCCTTCAGCGCGGGCAGCAGCGGCTCGCCCTCGGCGGGCGCCCAGGTGGCCTTCTCGGCGGCCAGCACGGGAGCCATGCGCTGGGCCATGTCCTCGATGTAGGCGGCCTTGTCGCCGTAGATGGTGTCGGGGTCGACGGGGTGCTCGAGTGAAAGCAGTTCCTTGCCACGCAGATCCGCGGTGGAGCCGGGGATCAGCAGCAGCCCGCCCTCGTTGCCGTGGATCTGCATCTGATCCAGGAAGGTGATCTGGTCGGGGAAGATATTGCCTTCGTCGCCGCGGTCGTCGTTGAGGTAGCGCAGCTCGTCGTCGAGGAACACCGGCGGACCGGCGGAAGGCACCACCCAGGTGGCCCCGACCTGTTCGATGTAGGAGCGCGCCCGGTCCATGCCGCGCTGCCGCTTCTGCTTGCCGAAGTTGGCCTTGGTCTTGGTCGGAATGTCGTAGACCATCGGGTACCAGATGGCCCCGGAGTACTGCAGCAGGTGGATGTCGACGTGCCCGAACGCGTCGTGCAGCACGTCCATGTCGACGGGTCGCGCGTCGTTCATGTTGAAGCAGACGGTTTCCCCGTCGGCGACGACGAGCGCGGAGTCACCGATCGGTCCGTCGGCGGGCGCGCGCAGCGCGATGATCATGATGTCGAGGTCGCCGCCGGGCCCGGTGACAGTGGTCTTGACGGAATCCTCGGTCTCCACGAACTTGGTGAACCCGAGGGCCTCGAGCTCTCGCTTGAGGTCCGGCACCGGGTAGTCGGGGAGCAGGACGGTGGTGTCCTTGTTGATCTTGTCCGCGAGCAGCTTCGCGTCCCAGTGGTCGCGGTGCAGATGCGACACGTAGAGGAAGTCGCAGTTGCCGAGCTCGTCCCAGTCCAGCTGGGTGTTGTCGGGGAACGGGAACCATGACCCGAAATAGGCCGGATTGACCCATGGATCGCAGAGGATCGTTCCGGCCGCGGTTCGGATGTGGAATCCGGCGTGTCCGACGCTGGTGATCTGCACGAGCTTCATTCCTCCCTGACCGTTACCAGCCACCCAGACTACTGGCTGGCCGGAGACGTCACCGATGCAGTAACCGCTCGGTGCCCGACTTCGAGATGTATATCTGTTTCGTCCGACTACCCATACCGGACCTGTTTCAGTGTCACCGCGTCACACCAAAAAGCGATGCTGTTACCTGCATCACTGGATGCCGCGCGGGCAGCGACTACGCTAGCGGAACTGTGGAACCCGTCTACTACCCGATCATCGGGCTGGCCCGCACTGTTTTCGCACTGCAGGGCCTGAAGTTCGCCATCAAGGGCGACGAAAACATCCCCGCGACCGGTGGTGCGGTGATCGCCATCAATCACACCGGGTACATGGACTTCACCTACGCGGGCCTGCCCGCCCGCACCACGAAGCGCTACATCCGCTTCATGGCGAAGAAGGAAGTCTTCGACAATTCCATCACCGGCCCGGTCATGCGTGCCCTGAAGCACATTCCGGTGGACCGGTCGGCGGGCGCGGATTCCTATCACGAGGCCGTCGCACGTCTGAAGTCCGGCGAACTGGTCGGCGTCTACCCCGAGGCCACCATCAGCCGCAGCTTCGAGCTGAAGGACTTCAAGTCCGGCGCGGCCCGCATGGCCATCGAGGCCGGCGTCCCGATCATCCCGATCGTCATCTGGGGCGCGCAGCGCGTCTGGACGAAGGGCCACCCGAAGCGCCTGGGCCGCACCAACACCCCGGTCTCCATCGCGGTCGGCAAGCCGATCCAGCCCTATGAACCCGCCTCGGCCCTGACCGAGGAGCTCAAGAGCACCATGCACGACATGCTCCTGGACCTGCAGCAGGACTACACCCACGAGCCCGGCGCCTACTGGGTCCCGTCCCGCCTCGGCGGCGGCGCCCCCACCCTCGACGAGGCGAACGCGATGGACCAGGCCGAGGCCGCGGAGAAGGCCGCCCGCCGCGCCCAGCAGCCCGCCGACTAGCCGATCCCCGCGAATCCCCACGGCCTGCCTCGAGACGGAGCACTCCCGAGGCAGGCCGTTCGCGTCCGCGCGCCGCTCAGCTGGGGTCCGACCCTCGCACCGCCGACAACCAGGTAGCCGCGCCCGCCGCGACCACCGTCGCCCCCGCGAACGCGCCGATCCCCCCACCGTCCACATAGACCCACAACAACCCGGCGAACGGCCCCACCACAGCCGACTGCGCATCCAACACCACTCGCCGCCCGAAACCGGTGCGCCCCAACGCCGCCGGATCCGGCCGCGCCGGATTGTCGACCAGCCGCCCCACCGGCTCCGAATCCCGAAGCCGCCCCGACGGATACACCCGCCGCCCGCCAACGGCCACGGCCCGCCCGCCGATCTCGGCGTTCTCCTGCGTCAACAGCACCAGCGCCGGTTCGAAATACACCGGCAGCCAACGATTCCGGCCGTCGACAGTCATTTCCAGCCACGACCGACTGACCAACCGATGCTGCTGCCGCACCCGCCGCACCACCGCCTCCCGGCTCCCGCGCGGCAATCCACTGGGCAGCAGCCCGACTGCGACCGCGAACCGAAACCCGGTGTACCCCACAACGACCGCCGCCACGGCGATCAACATCGCAACCTGCTCCGGATCGGCGAACGGGACCCAGGCGATGGTGATCGCCAGGGTCCCGATCGTCATGAGCGCCGGATAGGCCAGGGGATGGCCCATCCGGGAATTCACTTCAGGAAGCCGATTTTGGTGTAGTCGAGGCTGGCCAGACCGGCCGCGCCATAGTTGGCGAGGTTGGCGCGAACGGCGATATTGCCGGCCGACTGCATGAGCGGCAGGGAGTGGCCTTCCGCGAAGATCTGCTTGTCGACCTGGTTGGCCAGTTCGATGGCCTTGTCGGGGTCGAGTTCGGAGACGGTCTTCTCGATCAGATCGTTGAGTTCGGGCGAGCCGATGCGGCCGTAGTTGCCCTGCAGGTCATTGGTTTCGGGGTGGTAGCCCCAGATCTGGTCGATGCTGCCGAGCGGGAACAGGTCGCCGACCCAGCTCCAGTGCGCCATGTCGAAGTCACCGGGCTGGATCACCTTGGTGAAGTAGTCCTGGCCGGGCTTGGTCACGATGTTCATCTTCACGCCGATCGAGGCCAGATTCTGCTGCATGATCTGTGCCATCTGCACCCAGGTGTCGGCGTTGTACATCACATCGCGGAACTCGAGCTTCTTGCCGTCCTTCTCGCGGATGCCGCCGCCGGCGGGCACCTTCCAGCCGAGGTCGTCGAGTTCCTTGGCGGCCTCGTTCGCGTCGAACGCCGGAGCGTTGTCCTGGTAGCCCTTCTGTCCAGCCATGTAGATGTGGTTGTTGAGCGGCTTGGGATCGATGACCAGGCCGGTCTGGATGGCGGTGGCGATACCCTGCCGGTCGATGGCCTTGCCGATGGCCACCCGCAGCTTGGGATCGGCGAAGATCGATCCGGACGCGCCGTTGAAGGTGATGTGCGACCACGAGTTACCGGGTGCGTGGCGAATGGCTACGCCCGGCGTGTTCTCGGCGGTCTTGCGATCGTCGCGCGAGCCGACGCCGATCGCGTCGATCTCGTTGTTCTGCAGGGCCGGCATGGTCGCCTGGTCGTTGAGCACGCTGAAGGTGATGGTGTCGAGCTTCGGGGCGTCACCCCACCACTTCGGGTTGTGCCCCAACACGATCCGGCCTTGCCCGCGATCGGTCGACTGCACGATGAACGGCCCCGACGTCAGCCCGATGGCGTCCACGTATCCCTTGTTGAAGGACTCCGGCGTGCTGGTCACGGACTTCGGGTAGAGGAAGGAGTTGCCCGCGAACTGGCCCTTCCACTCCGAGAAGTGCTTGTTGAAGGTGATGACGGCCTGCCGGTCGTCGGTCCCGCGCTCGATCTTCTCGACCCGGTCCCACCCCTGGTTGTTGGCGAGCAGGAAGTCCTTGTTGCGTCCGCTGAGCGCATTGCCCTGGGCGGCGATGTCCTCCCAGGTGATCGGCGATCCGTCGGACCAGACGGCCTTGGGATTGATCGTGTAGGTGACCTGCTGCGGATTCGTGTTCGTCAGCTGGATATCGGTGAAGTAGTTCGTGTCGACCGAGAGGTTGCCCGACGCGTCGGATTTGAAGGCGCGCGGCATCATGGACCGTTCGACGCCCATGATCTCGGAGTCGTTGCCGTCGATGTTCAGCGTGTTCCAGTTCGCCGGAAACGCCGTCATGGCCAGCCGCAGGTTGCCGCCGTCCTTCAGGTCGGCGACATCGTGCGGATTGATATCGCTGGTGGTGCCGAGCTCGGCTCTGCCCTGCGGCGCGGTGCCGTCGTCGCCGCCACCGCATCCGGTCGCCACCATTGTCACGGCGACCAGTGGGACCGCGAGCTTCGTCCCGATCGAGCGAATCCTCACCGGTTGCTCCTTCCGTTGGAGTTCTGCTGGAACACTCTCCGCTCCTATCCCCTGACCACCGGGACGGGAACGGCGTCGATGAGGGCGCGGGTGTACTCGTGCCGCGGATCGCTGAAAACCTGTTCGGCCGCACCATATTCGACGATCTGACCGCGATACATGACGGCAATGTCGTGGGCAAGATTGCGCACCACGGACAGATCGTGGGAAACGAAGAGATAGGACAGTCCACGCTCGGCCTGCAGGTCGCGCAGCAGGTTCAGCACCCCGGCCTGAATGGACACGTCCAGCGAGGACACCGGCTCGTCGAGCACCAGGATCTCCGGGTCCAGGGCAAGCGCTCGCGCGATATTGATGCGCTGCTTCTGGCCGCCGGAGAAGTCGGCCGGATAGCGGTCGGCGTGCTCGGGGCGCAGGCCCACGAGCTGCAGCAATTCCTTGACCCGGCGCTGGATCTCGTCCTTCGGGCGGCCGTTGATGCGCAGCGGCTCGCCGAGCGCGTCCGAGATCGGCAGGCGCGGGTCCAGTGAGGCGGCGGGATCCTGGAACACGATCTGCATCTTGCGCCGGATTTCCCGCCGCCGGGCCTTGGTGAGGCCGGCGACGTCGCTGCCGAGCACCTCGATGCTGCCGCCTTCAGGTCCGATGAGTTCCATGATCTGGGTCAGCGTCGTCGACTTCCCGGATCCGGATTCCCCGACGAGCGCCAGCGTGCGCCCCGCCTTGATCTCGAAGCTGACGCCGTCGACCGCCTTCACCTCGCCGGTACGGCGTTTGAAGACCACACCGGAGGTGATCGGGAAGGTCTTCTTCAGATCCGAAACCCGGAGCACCACTTGCTCGTCGGTGGGTATCGGGGTTTCGGCGGCCGGGACCTCGCTGCGGTAGGCCGCGAACAGGTCCGCGGTCCCGACTTCGGCGACGCGGATGCAGGCGGCCCGATGCCCGGGCTCGGTGTCCTGCAGGGGCGGTTCGGCCGCGCGGCAGTCCTCCACCGCGACCGGGCAGCGCGGCGCGAACGGGCAACCCGGCGGCAGCGCGTGCATGGCGGGCGGTGCGCCGACGATGGGTACCAGCGGCATCCGTGCCGGACCGTCCAGTCGCGGAATGGAACCCAGCAGTCCCACCGTGTACGGCATCCGCGGCGCGTTGAAAAGGTCGGCGGTGCGCGCGGTTTCGATGATCCGGCCCGCGTACATGACCGCCACCCGATCGGCCAGAGTGGCCGCGATGCCCATGTCGTGGGTGATGAAGACGACGCCCGCGCCGGTGATGTCACGCGCCTTGCGCAGCAGGTTCAGGATCTGCTTCTGCACGGTGACGTCGAGCGCGGTGGTCGGCTCGTCGCAGATGATGAGTTCGGGATCATTGGCGATGGCGATGGCGATCACCACGCGCTGGCGCATACCGCCGGAGAACTCGTGTGGGAACGCCTTGGCGCGCAGGGCGGCATCCGGAATGCCGACCAGATCCAGCAGATCCACCGCCTTGTCGGCGGCTTCCTGCTTGCTCATCTTGCCGTGTGCCAGTAGCGCTTCGGCGATCTGGTCTCCGACCCGGTACACCGGCGTCAAGGCCGAGAGCGGGTCCTGGAAGACCATGGAGATCTTGCTGCCGCGCAGCGTGGACAGCTGCCGGTCACCCATACCGAGCAGTTCCTGGCCGCGGAGACGGATGGATCCCTGCACCCGGGCCTGATCCGGGAGCAGACCCATGACCGCCAGCGAGGACACCGACTTGCCGGAACCGGATTCGCCGACGATGGCCAGGACCTCACCGTCCTGCACGGTGTAGTTCACACCGCGCACCGCCTCGATGCGGCCCTCCTCGCTCGGGAAGCTCACCCGTAGGTCGGACACCTCGAGCAGCGGCGCTGTCGTGGATCGGATTCCATTGTCGGACAGGGTCGTCTTGTCGGTCATGCCGCGGCCTTTCCGGCAGCGGTCGCCGCCCGGTCCTTGCGGCGTGACCGCGCACGCTGAGAGCTGGGGTCGAAGGCATCGCGCAACCCGTCGCCGACCAGGTTGGTGCACAACACGGTCAGGATCAGGAATCCACCCGCGAACAGGAACAACCACGGGTAGGTGAGGGCCGACTTGGTGCCCGCCGCGATCAAGGTGCCCAGTGAGACATCCGGCGGCTGGACACCGAATCCGAGGTAGCTCAGCCCGGTTTCGCCCATGATCGCCGCGCCCACCGCGAGCGCGGTGTCGATGATCAGGAACGACGCGACGTTCGGGATGATGTGGGTGGTGATGACCGTCCAGGTCGACGCACCCATGTACCGTGCGGCCCGTACGAATTCACGCTCCCGCAGGCTCAAGGTGAGTCCGCGCACGATGCGCGCGCTGATCATCCAGCCGAAACCGCCGAGCAGGAGGATGAGCAGGGCAATGCTCCCGCTGCCCTTCGCCCGCGGCGCGAACAGCGCGACGATGATGAAACTGGGGATGACCAGCAGCAGGTCCACCAGCCACATGATCGCCAGATCGGTCCAGCCGCCCAGCAATCCGGCTACAGATCCGGTGAACGCCGCGATCAGCGCGGCCATGAAGGCCACCGCGAAGCCGATGAGCAAGGACTTCTGCAGTCCGCGCAGGGTCTGCGCGAGAACGTCCTGACCGATCTGGTTGGTGCCGAAGGGATGTCGCGAACTGGGCGGCTTGAGCAGCGCCGTGTAATCGAGCTGCTGATAGTCGTACTTCAGGAAAGGCGGCAGCGCGAAGGCGAGGACCAGCATGAGGATCAGGATCGCGAGCCCGATGACGGCCGGCTTGTTGCGCAGGAAGCGCCGCACCACCAACTTGCGGCGGCCCGCGGCCATCGGCTCGGGAGCGCCCTGGGCGAGGAGTTCGGTTTCGGACATCACGCACGCACCCTGGGGTCGAGAATGGCGGTGACGATGTCGGACAACAATCCGGACAACAGGATCACCAGAGCGACGAACCCGGTCACCGTCACCACGGGGTACAGGTCCTGAGCGTTGATCGAGTCGACCAGCCACTCACCGACGCCGTGCCAGCCGAAGATCTTCTCCACGAACGCCGCGCCGGTGATGAGCCCGCCGAAGCTGTACGCGAACAGCGTCGCCATCGGGATGAGCGCGGTGCGCAGGCCGTGTTTGTACAACGCCCGGGAACGGGTGAGACCCTTTGCCCGCGCCGTCCGGATGAAGTCGTTCTGGAGCACGTCGAGCATGGCGGCGCGCTGATAGCGGCTGTATCCGGCGGCGGCGGTGAGGATCAGGACCGCGGTGGGCACGATCATGTGCTGCAAGCGGTCCACGAACTGATTCCAGGCGCCGTGCACCGCGTTCGCCGAGGTCTCGCCGGTGTAGAAGAAGATCTGCTCACCGGTGGCCGTATTGATGCCGTACGCACCGTATTTCAGCAATGTCGCGAGCAGGAACACCGGCGTGCTGATGATCAGCAGGGAGATCACCGTGGTCAGGTAGTCGCTGAACTTGTACTGCCGGATCGCCCCGGCCGCGCCGATCAGCACACCGAGAATCGTGCCGATGATCGAACCGACGAGGACCAGCCGCAGACTGACCCCGATGCGCCGCGGCAGTTCCTGGTTCACCGGCTGTCCCGCCAGCGTCTTCCCGAAGTCGCCGTGCGTGACGATCCCGCCGACCCACTCCGCGTAGCGCTGCGGGATCGGCATGTCCAGCTTCAGCTCTTCGCGCTTGGCGTCGATCACCGACTGCGGGGGCCGCGGGTTGCGATGCTCGAGGCTGTCGAGCGGGCGAAACGTGAGGGACGCGAGCCCGAAGGCAAGGAACGACGCCAGTACCAACAGCACGACATAGTTCAGCGCACGTCGCAGCAGAAAACCGGCCATCATTCCCTTTCGGGGTCGAGTTCTGCACCAGATCATAGGGAGTGGAGTGGGGAAACGCGGGGTACGGACCGCGGACGCCCCGGCAATCCGTGTGTTAACCGGCCCGTCCGGCGTGGTGCCGGAAAGGTCTCGTTTGCACGGCATCGTCCGTAATCCACGGGCGCACGGGTCGCGGCTCGAGGCAGGATGGAGTAGGTGACGCTCTTTCACCTGCCCAAACCCAAGATGGTCGCCTCCGACGTGGACGGCACGCTCATCGACCACCGTGAGCAGGTGAGCGCCCGGACCAAGGCCGCTGTCGACGCCCTGATCGCGGATGGGGTCCCGTTCGTGCTGGCGACCGGACGGCCGCCGCGCTGGATCGATCCGGTGGTCGAGGGGCTCGGGTACGCGCCGCTGTGTGTGTGCGGCAACGGCGCGGTCATCTACGACAGCGCCTCGGATCGGGTGCTGGACAGCCGGACCCTCGATATCGAAACCCTCACCTGGCTCGCTGATCTGGCCGAGAATCTGCTCCCCGGCTGCGGCCTGGCCGCCGAACGAGTTGGCGCCACCGCCCATGACGCCGCTACTCCCCAGTTCGTCAGTTCCCCCGAGTACGAGCACGCCTGGCTGAACCCGGACGACACCCAGGTCTCCCGCGACGAGGTCATCGCCTCCCCCGCGATCAAGATGCTGATCCGGCTGCCCGGAACCTCCAGCGCCATCATGCGCAGCACCCTGGAACCGCATCTGGAGGGCCGCGCCGATCTCACCTATTCGACCGACAACGGCCTGATCGAGTTGTCCGCGCCGGGCGTCACCAAGGCGACTGGTCTGGCCGCGGTGGCGCAGCGCCTGGGTGTCCAGCATTCCTCGGTGATCGCCTTCGGTGACATGCCGAACGATGTGCCGATGCTGCTCATGGCGGGTCACGGCGTCGCCATGGCGAACGCCCACCCGGAGGCCATCGCCGCCGCCGACGAGGTGGCTCCCTCGAATGTCGACGACGGCGTGGCCCGCACCCTGGAACGCTGGTGGTCCTGATCTAGTTGGGCGCCACCGCGGGAATGGGTTTGATGGGATCCTGAACCGCGCCGTAGTTCTTCAGCACGGTGGTGACGATCCCGGTCATCCGGTCGAAAATCAGTGCGCCGTTCTGGAAGTCGGTGCGGACACCGTTCGAGACCGGATATTCGTTCGAGGTCGGCAGACCGAGAATGCCTGTGTCCGCACCCATTTGCAGGAATCGTTCCAGAATCTTCCCGACCACCGAAACGATCCGCCCGGCGGAATTGGCGTACACGAAGCCATTCGTGAATTGCCCGTACTGCCCGCCGTCCGCGAGTGCGACCGGTTCCGCTTTCGGTTGTCCCAGTGGACCTTCCGCGCCGCCCTGCTCATTCCAGTAGCGGGCGACGGCACTGCGGTCGAGCATGCCGAGGATCCGCTGCGTGAGATCGGCGAGGGCGGCCAGGTCCGCTTCGCTGGAACTGGGCGCGGGTGGTGCCGGGGCGGCCTGGACCTGCGGGTTCGCGCCCGCGTTCTGGCCGGGGCGGGTCCGGTTGGGGCCGGTCGGGGCCACCGTGTCGGTGCCGCTCGCGGCGTCGGCGGCGATCTGCCGGATCTTGTCCATCAGGGCGTAGGCGGCGTCACCGGGGCAGGTGGTGTTGCCGACGTCGCGGTGGGCGAAGATATTCGGCAGCTTGACCGCCTGTCCGAGCGCGTATTTCGTGTAGTCGCTGCCCTCGGAATACATGGTGGTGGAGCCGTGCGGGTCGAAGCCCGCCAGCTTGGCTCGCCAGCCGATGAACTTGCCGAGCGCCTGGATGGAGACGTCGGTCGGATCGTCCTCCTCGTAGTCGCCCATCAGCGCGACGCCCGCGGTATCGATATTGAAGCCGCCCGCGTGCGCGCCCTCGACCGGGCGGTCCAGGCCGCCGTAGCGTCCTTCGAAGATCTGCCCGTACTTGTCGACCAGGGCGTTGTACCCGATGTCGCACCAGCCCAGCGTTTTCGCGTGATACGAGTAGATGGCGCGCACGATGCCCGCGGACTCGGCCTTGGTGTAGTCGTTGCGGCCGGCGGTGTGGTGCACGGTGATCGCGGAGACGCCGTCGTCGTAGGTGGGTTCCTCGCAGCGCAGCGACTCGTCCGCGCCCCACTGCGCCCGCGAGATCACCTTCGGACCGCCGCCGGGCAGCGGGGCGGCCACCGAGGTGAGGTTCTCGTCGATGCTGCCACGGCCCGGATCGATCAGGACCGCGGCCAGCTTCTCCAGATTGATCTGCGCGGGATCGGCTTTGCTGTCGTCCAGTGGAGTCGGTTCGGCCGGCGTGGAGACGGCTTTCGCCTTCGGCGTCACCAGCATCTGCACGGTCTTGGTGTTGCCGACGTAGATGGGCTCGGTGCCCTTGCGCTTGCCCGGCTGGGACTTGTCGCTGCCGGACTCGGACTCGGCGTCGTACCAGGGACCCCAGGTACCGTCGGGTCGCTGGGCGCGAATCTTGGTGGTGGCGTTGAGAACATCGGTCGCGGTGAGCGCGACCATGCTGAACGGGGTGTCGCGGGAGAGCTCCTTGACCTGCGCGCCGACCTTGTCGACCAGGTCGGTGGGGACCGCGCCGGGGGAGAGGGCGGGGGCGCGCAGATCGCCGGTGAGACCGGGGACCGGATGCGGGCCCGGGGCCGCCGGGTTGTCCGCGGCCGGGATCTCCGGACCCGGTTCGGCGATGAATCCGGGCACCCCCGCAGGGCTGTTCGGTTTCGCGGAGCCGGGGACCACCGGTGTGGCGTTGGGGAGGGAGCCCGGCACGGTGGGCCGGACGGCGTGCGGCTCCGGGGCGGGGCCGACGGGCTGCTGTTGGGAATTGTTGAGCTTGGGCAGCGGGATCTCGCTCGGCAGTGGCACACCGGGGATCAGATTCTGGGGGATCTGAATCGAGCTGGGCAGCGGCAACATCCGCAGATCGGACAGTCGTAGATCGGGTAGGTCCAGCCCGGTCAGCTCGCGCAGCGGCAGCACGATGTCGGGCACCGAAGACAGGGCGACTTCGGCCATTTGCGCAGGTATAGCCGCCAGATTGCTCTCATCCGCGTTCCGGACATCCCGGGAATCGCTCAACGCGAGGACGCCGACGGGGATGATCAGCGCGAGGGCGGTGACAACCGGGAGCGTGTAGGCGTGTTTCGGTCTGCGATACGGCACAAGCATCTCCCATTCAGGCAAATCGGTCTAACCGCGCCCCGAGCACAAGCTTGCTACTTGGCGCATCAGCGATCACACTAGTCCCTACTGTCACATTCCCTGAACGTTTGGTTGAGGCTTAGCTTTGGATAACTCGAATGTAGCCTCGGCCCTCGAGAGAACGGGTATGACATGCCGAACGGGTACCTAGCCGAGCGCCGTAGACGGCGCGGTCTGCTCACCCTGTCCCTCGCTGTCGCCGCCACCACGGGCGGCACCGCCCTCCTCGTGTGGCCCTGGCCCGAGAACGCCTTCAACCTGACGGTCGGCGCCGGTCACGGCCGCGGTTTGAGCCAGAACGGCGCGTTCGAGAAGGCCGCCCAAGGCTGGACCGCCGACCGCATCCTCGCGAACTACTACTCCGGAGCCGACCTCGCCGACATCGGCGCGACCTCCGTCCGAGTGCGCATCATGGAGCAGGACGACAAAACCCTCGACGTCGTCTCCGACTCCGTCTTCTACGTCGCCGGCCGCCGTGTCATCCCCGGCCAGGCCGCCCACCTCACCCCCACCGTCTCCGGCGCGGACGTCACCATCACTCAGGGCTGCGACGGAAACACCCTGTGGGAAGGCGCCACCGACGACCCCTGGGCCTACCCCGTCACCGAAGGCACCGCCCGCCCCGCCGAAGAACAACTGGAAATCTGCGGCGGCAACGCTTTCCGCGGCGTCCTCGGCGTAGCCCTCGACGGCGACGCCTTCCGAACCGTCAACGAAGTAGACCTCGACGACTACCTCAAAGGCGTGGTCCCCGCCGAAATGATCCCCGGCTGGGCCGACCAGGGCGGCACCGAAGCCCTCAAAGCCCAAGCCATCGCCGCCCGCTCCTACGCCCTGGCCGAAGACCGCTACGCCTACGCCCAAACCTGCGACACCACCGACTGCCAGATGTACCTCGGCACCGACAAAGAGGACCCCCGCACCACCGAAGCCGTCGACTCCACCTCCGGCCGAGTCCTGGTCCGCGACAACCACATCCTCCGAGCCGAATACTCCGCAGCCCCCGACGGCGGCCCCCTGACCCCCGCCTCCGCCATGGAAATAGGCCCCGCCCTCACCGACTTCCCCGCGGTCCAACCCCAGGGCCTCCTCCCCAGCCTGCTTTCCCCGCAGTCTCCCCAAACAGACACCACCCCACCGGAACTCGATCCCGAAACCGGCGCCACCCCGCAGATCGCCACCCCAGGTGCCGGCACTCCGACCTACACGGATCCGTCCTACGCCCAGCAGACCGTTCCGGGCGCCGAAAACCCCGCAACCCCAGGCAATGCCACCCCGGACACCCCGGCTCGCCCCAGCCCGGGCAACCGAACCCGAGGTATCGTCCCCCTCCCGAGTCCCGGCAGCGCCGACCTGAACTCCCTACATTCCGACACCCGCGGACTCCCCGACCAAACACCCCCACAGCCCCTAGCGGTCCCCACCGTCACCCCGGCTCCCCGGGCTGTCACGACCCCAACTCCTTCCACCCCCGCTCGCCCGACCTACGCCGTGCCTCAGCCCACCACCCCGGCCTCGACCTATCAGTCTCCTGAGTAATTGGCACGAATGGTCATTGTTATTGACTGCGTGAACGCATATAGCGCGAAGGCTGAAGTCAAAGTCGCGTAATACCAACCGATTTCGGCTCCAAGGCGTAGCTGCGCAATATAGCTAACCCTTACCTGTCGGGTAGCGCTTTGAGCGGCTGAATAGCCAGATGCATTGGGCGAGACTTGAATCGATAGTTGTCTGGCGGAATGTGTATACTCCGCTCGTTGACCTTGATTCGAAGGTGTTGTGCCCCAGGGCATCACAGACAGGTGGATGAATGCGTTAGGTCTGTGCAGGCCGCGCGGCATG
Source organism: Nocardia sp. NPDC005825 (assembly GCF_040630175.1). Taxonomy (NCBI): domain Bacteria; kingdom Bacillati; phylum Actinomycetota; class Actinomycetes; order Mycobacteriales; family Nocardiaceae; genus Nocardia; species Nocardia sp. NPDC005825. Next base: position 433,205 of record NZ_JBEXXC010000004.1, on the reverse strand, counting down.
GGGGCCGGGCGGAGCGGTAGTTGCTGTCGAGGGGGTCGACCAGGCTCGGCGTAGCGCCGTGTTGCCACCATCGACTCGTCGACGGTCTTTCATGACCCGATCGTGGTCGACGGATTTGGTGGTCCGCTGAATGCGGGCTCGAAGAAGGGGCAATTGCGCTGTGCTCGCAGAAGCAATGGTTGAGTGGTTCGTCCAGGTTTTCGATTCGGAAAGCTTGACTCTGGTAGCAAGCCGATTGGGCGTCGACGTGGCGCAGCGAATCGTGCGGGGGGAGGCCACCGTGGCCGATCTCTTCCTGGCATCGGAGGTCATCGGCTGGGAGTTGGGGGAGTTGCTACCCGTTTCCCTTGACGAACTGCACGGCACGCTCCATGATCTCGAGCGGCGAAACGCCGAGTGCATTGCATAGCGCGAACAGCTGATGCATGTCGGGGGAGCGCTCCCCGTTCTCGAAGCGCTGGATCGTACTGACCGCGACACCTGACGCGGCCGCGAGCTGGGCTCGCGTGTAGTCGCGCCGGGCGCGGGCAGCGCGGAGCTCTTCACCCACTGCGCGGTTGATGCCGTCGTGGAGATCCCGCAGTTCCATATGGACCATCATGAGGTCCAAACGGAATTCTTGCAAACACACCCAGGCTGGAGTATGTCCAAACCCCTCTTTATGTAACGATTGGATAACTAGTCCGTTTGGACTTGTTGAAGGTCCGTACGGACCTTAATCTGGCCCGTATGGACCTTCTGGATCGACATATCGCCGACAGGGTGGCACTGGCGATGCGTGAGGCGGGTGTGGGGTTGGGGCAGATCATTGCCCGAACCGGCCTCAGTGCGACTTCGCTTGCTGCCGAAATGGGCGCGATTGTGCCGTTCAGCGTTGCCGATCTAGTGCTCGTAGCGTGCGCGCTGGGGCGTGAGCCTGCCGAGCTACTTCCGACTTCAGCCCATGTGGATTCGGAGGTGGCGTGATGACAAGCGACGGATCGGCTCACCTGTATCTCGAAGTCGATGCCCTTCGCGAGCTCGCCGAGTTGCTCGCCGGCATCCCGGATCTGGTCGAGGACCTCGCGGACTCCGTCAATGGCCGGGCTCGACTCGGCGCGGCCAATACCCGGCTGAGTGGACGGACCGGTGATCAGCCATTGCCCTTCAGCGTCGGAGCGGCCAGGGTTCGTGACCACTTGCACGCCAGCCTGGTCGGCTGGGTGCGGCTGGTGTGCGAACAGCGCGCTCTCGACTACAGCGGCCCGACCTCGACGGCCGGACTCGCCGCGTGGCTGCGCACGAACCTGATCGCGTTGGCGATGACCGAGGGGATGGAGTCCGCTCCCGCGGACATCCGCGCCGCTGTGGAAGCGGCCGAACGGGTGGTCTGCCCGCCGGCGCAGCGATTCGTGGTCGATGCCGCATCGGTCGAGGCCGCTCGCCGGGCGCGGCTCAATGTCTCCGGAATCGCCATCCTGGCACAGGAATTGGGTGATCCGTTCCGGACTGTCACCGTCCGTCGCATCCAAACCCTGCGTGACGCGGGCAAGGTCGCGCCCGTACCGGGGCCCTGGGCACCCGACTGGCCGGAACTGTTCCTGGTCGGCGACGTACTCGACGCCCATCTGAAATACCCGATGCGTCGCCGGAAATCCACCGCGTGATTGCTTGTCCCGCCCGAATCACCCCTGTCACCCAGGCCGCCGAACCACCGCTCACCCGCGGTTCGGCGGCCTTCGTCGTTTCCACCGTGCCTTGGAGGCCCGTCATGAACTACACCCTTCTCGAGCTGATCGAGCTCGCAGCGCATACAGCTCCCGCCGATCCGTTGTCCACGGATCGCGCGCACGAGGTCATGCGCCTGCACCGGGAATGTCCCGCGCGTGAGTGCCCGCGCAAGGCAGCGGCCTTCCACGTGTTGGTCGCCGCCGGCCACATCACGCCCGATTCCGGTCGGTTGCGGTGACTTCGAAGATGGCTCCTACCAGCAACTTTCAAGAAGTTCAGACTGGACTGTTGACTTTCCTCGTCGCTTAAGTGAAGCTTTGTGCAGCGCCACAGTTGCGCCTTCCTCCCGAATCTTCCGGGAATCTTCACTCCAACACCAGGTTCCACTCTCGGATCCGGTGTTGACCCGAGATCCGCTGCCCCGGCACAAACTTCGCCGGCACCACGCCCTTCTCGAACCTCATGCGGCACGCCCCCGAAAACCCTTCGCAGGTACAACGCGGGTTCAGAGCACGCCGCATGCCCACCCCTCGTGCGCCCGTCTCCCGCAGGTGGTCCGCGGTCGCAGATGCCGCAGCACAGGGGTGCCACACGGACGGCCCCACCCGCAATCGCTTCCCGCGGGTGGGGCCGTCCGCTATCCACCGGACCGAAAGGCGACTCCGCGTGATCACAGTCCTGACCTGCCGTGGCACGGGCGAACCCCACGGGTCCCCGGCGAACATGCTCGCGAACGTGACCAGGCAACTCGATCCCGCGAAGTACGAAATCGGCCCCGATGTCGAGTACCCCGCCGCCATCGGCCCCGCCAACCCGCAACGGAACCTCCTCGGTTGCAGCGAACAACAATCCATCGACCAGGGCGTCGCGGCTCTTGCGAAGGCGATCCACGCCACCCCCAATCAAGTTGGCCTCCTGGGCTACAGCCTCGGCGCGGAGGTCGTCACCCGGTTCCTCGAGGCTAAGGGGCGTGGCGAGTATCCGGACTGCGAGCTCGCATGGGCTGCCAATATCGCCAATCCGATTCGCATAGACGGTGATTCGATCGACCCGAACCCGCTTGGATTCGGGATCGCCGGCCGCCACGACCGCTGGCCGGACGAGTTCCCGATTTGGGAGGTCGCGAATCCCTCGGACTGCATCACGTCGTGCCCAGCCGACTCGCCGCTTCGCACCCTCGCTGACTCGGTATCCGCGTTCGGTGTCGCCGATATGGGCGGCTGGACATTGGACCTGGCCGACCGCATCCGTAGAAACCGCTGGCAAGCAGTGCAATTCGGCTCCTGGACCAACCCGCTCCGAATCTTGGACCTCTGGTCGAAGGCCGCGGCCTCGATGGAGGGCTACCTACTCGGTGGTGAACACACCACCGCCTACGTCGCCGGCGGCTACTGCGATCGCCTGGCGGCCATCCTCAACCGATATCCCGAGAGGAGGTGAACCCAGTGATCACCATCGCCGAAGACATCATCAAGCTGATCGCCGACCTGATTCCGCTGATCCTGCCGCTGTTCGGCCTGTAACCAGCTCTCGTTATCGACCTGGCCAGCTCGTCAGAAGGAAGAATCATGCGAATCACCAAGGCTCCCGAACCAGCCCTGATCCGATCGGTCCTGGTGGCGGCCACCGGTGTCGTGGCCTACCTGCTCGGCCGCCAGATCAGCACCGACTGGATCGAGGCTGTCCTGACCATCTACGGACTGTTCACGCCCGTGATCGCAGGTGCGGCGATCAGACCGGCCGTGACTCCGGTGGTGCGAGGGGATGGTGCAGGCTGAGATGCAGCAATCCGTCAGTCCAGATCTGGTCCAGGCGGTCGGCGCCGCCATCGCGACGATCATCGCCGCCGTCACCGCCTGGCAGGCGCGCGAGGTAGCGAAGCTCCGCGAACGAGTTGCGGCCCTGGAGGATCAGGCGATCAGCGATCAGCGCCGCTTCCGTGACGCGATCCGTCTGATCCGCGCCCTGCAACGGCACATCGATGAGTTGCTAGCGTTCCTCGGCCTCCACGTCCCGGATCAGGATCCGCCGCAGGCGAACTACAAGATCCCGCCCAACCTCGAAGAAGAACTCTGACGGCACCCCGCCGTCGGATGCCCGCCCCTCGAGCGCGCCCGTCTCCCGCAGATCAACAGTGGTCGCAGACGCCGGTCGCAGCGCAAGGGGCGCAATGGGTCCCGCCCCCGCACGTCCCCCTGTGAGCGGGGGCGGGACCCTCCCACCTCACCGATCCCGCGGCCTCCCAGGGCCCGGTGTCGCTCCATGCCTCCGGAAGGTCCTGATACCCGATGCCCGACAAGGAAATCATCGAATCCATCCACTTCGGCAACCACCAGCCCCCTTCCGAGTACGTGAAAACCGATACCGGCCAGCTGGTCACCCCCGAATTCCTCGCCCTCATCCAGCAGTCCCTCTCGGGCAAGCTCTCCGAGACCAGCCAGACCGACGAACTGTCCCCCGAGGTCAAGGCTCTCGCCGAAGAACTCGCCGTCATCCACCTCCCCGAATGGCGCACCGAAGTCGGCCGCAAACTCGCCGAACCCACCGTGACGAGCATCAAACAGGCCGTGCGCGTCGCCGAATACCTCGTAAAGCGCGGCGTCCGCGTCCATCCCGAACTAGAGGAAATCCGCTGGACCCCCACCCCCGGCGGCCAGCCCGGCGTCTTCGACACCGGCATCCACATCACCAAGGACACCGCCGGCAGCTGGCCGGCCCCCGACCCCGAGGACTTCTACAACCTAGAAGACATCCAGGTCACCAAGACCGACGAGGGCTTCTGGGTAGCTACCCACCCCCGCGGCCTGGCCTCCGAAGCCCCCACCAAAACCGACGCCTACGCCACCCTCGTCGACCAGCTCCGCCAGCGAATCGAACAAGCCCGGCGAGTCCGTGAGGAGTGATCATGCCGATCACTCCAACCGAAACAGGCCAGGGCAAGGTACACAACGTCTCCGTCAGATCGAGCGCCGATGCAGTGCAACAGTTCGCACGAATACTCCGCAGCCAAGATCTGATCGAATCCGCTGGCACGCAGTCGATTCTGGGCCTCCAACTCGTCAGCGGAAAGTACGAGGACCCATCCGCGCCAGGCGGCGATCTGGGACCGACCTTCCACAACCCCATGTACAAGGATCCGGAAACCGGAAGCTGGGTACCCGGTATCGATCCCACGAAGATCCCTCCTGCAAAGCCCGAGCCAGCGCGACAGCCTGCACCGAACTCGCAGCCCCAGCCAGCTCAGCAACAGGGCTCGCAGACGCCTGCGGCCCAGTCGGGCCATCCTCAGGCGCCGCAACCGGATCCAAATCAGCAACAACAGCAGCCAGAGACGGTCGATGTCGTACCGGCCGGCGCCGACGAACATGTCTTCGGTTTGCCTGACGTCACTGGTCATAAAGAGGGTGACACCTGGGAAGAGTTCCTGCCTCCAAACCCGGGTAACCCCAAAGGAATTCGCCGGGTAAACACGATCCCATTCGGGAACGGAACCCAAACCGTCGACCAGGTGATCTATAACGCTGACGGCACGATTACCCACTCACGAGTCGTTGCTAACGGCCTGGGCGGTTTCCAACGCTGGAACAACGAGTCCACCGGGGCCGGATCCTACGTCGACAAAAGAACCGCAGAAGCGCCCGCACGTATTCAATCCTTCGAACCTGGATCCTCAACATCTGGCCCGCCTGATCGAGAATCCGGTGCGAACCGAGGTTGGACGGAGACCTACGGGAACTCATACGACTCGGATGGAAATCTTGTCGGCACTGATCGCGGTGTTCGCAACGCAGCCGGTCTCTACGACAACATCCACTCCGATCTGGCTGGAAACCGCCTCGTCACGCTGGTGACCCCAAACGGCAGCGACGGATTCAAGTCCCGCCTCGCGATGCAGCTCGACCCTTCAGGTTACGGCGTTTACGTCGATCCTGATGACAAGGAATGGTCTGTCTTCCCGGATGGACATGGGCGGCTCGGAATGCAGCGCACCGAGGAGGTCGGGGGTGGTATTCATTTCCTCCACGCGAATTCTATTGGGGTGGTTACCGACGAATTCAAGCCGAAGTCCGGAAAGGCTGAAGAATGGTATCGCGATACCGAGGACGTCGATGGATTCAGAACTCGTCTGCTCGCCGATTTCACGGCTATAAAATACGACAAGAGCGGCAAGGAGATCAGTCGAACTGAGCGCCCTGACGGCAAAGCCGGGTGGGAAAAGCTTGGACTCGGTTTCGGGTCAGCCATCCTAATCGGCATCCCAAAGACGGCCTGGACGCTAATCTCCTATCCATTCCGGAAGGTCGTCGATTCGACGGCGACGCTGTCGTCGGCGCAAGTAACAAACACGGGACTGATGACAACCTACCAGTCTCCGAACCGCGAATCCGAACTACTCGATATTGGCAAGAGTTCCGTAATGCCCATCCTGGGCCCGCTGAAATTCGGATTCGGGACGCTGGCCGACTCGATGGTCTCTCTCGGTTCTGTCCAAGCAACCCCAGCCGGACTAGCCACCACCTACAAGCCGCCGGACCGTGCGAGCGAGCTGATCCACGACGTCACCAGCATCTCGCGCGAGGGATGGGCAAAGGATCCCTGGGGTTCGGCCGGCGCAACCACCGCAATGGTCGCCCTAATGTTCCTTGGGCCCAAAGGTCGTGCCGCACCAGTGAGAATCGGTACTTCGATGGACACCAAAGCGGCATCCATATCGGCACCGACTGTCGGTGCAAATATCGTGAAATCGGATGTCATTCCATTTGGAATTTCTGGTATCGGACACACTGAAATACTGCAACTGAACCACGGATGGGTGCCTAGTTCGATGCTAGGCGACGTTATCGCCCCGGGGATTCTGGTCCCCCCGAACGCAATAATAGCAAACAGTCCCCGATTCCCGATCATCGATCGCTCAGCGCGAGGAGCTGCGCCTGTAGCCAAGACAATGGGCAACAAGCTCCATTCATTGAAGCCACCGCCAGAAGATGGGTCGATGGCCAAGCTGCCAGCGCCGAAGAATTCACCATTAACTGGGAGTGGAGCCGCAACGCCAATATGGGAACCGCAATCGATTTTGACGCTGAAATCCATCGCCGATCGATCCGAAACCGTGAATACCGCAGAAGTACAGATCACCATGGATGCCCTCGTGGAGGCATCGGTTGGGAGTGGACGCGCTCGCGCAAGCAGTTCCGGGAAAGGCGTCGGCGCAGGATCCGGACAAGCGACCGGCCATCCTAATCCGGCATTGGGGGGCCACGGCACTGGAGTGGGTCCTGCAGGTGGTGGTCGAAACGGGCAGGCCGGCCGTAATGAGTCGGGCTCACCAGGTCCCGAAATAGAAGATCCTGATGGGCCTCTGACGTTCAAGAATTTATTCCCAGAGGATCGTCCTGATTGGGCGAGGACCTTTAGTCCCCAGACGCTACTAAGTGGCCGCTCCGGGAAGTATGCTTACGTGGTTCTACAGGATGGAAGTCTTGTTCTCGGCCGGCCTACTGACGGGCATGTTAGCCTTGCCAAGGGTGACGTGGTTCTGGCTGCTGGTGAGCTCAAAATGAAGAGTGGGAGAATTGTTGAACTGAACAATCTTTCTGGTCACTATAGACCGTGGGGAAGGAATGCCGAAGACGCTGCTGTTCGCGCATTTAATGAAAATGGGTTCATTGCGGAAGGAAAGTATATTGGATACGAGTTCCCCTGATATCTGTAACCGAGCATTATCCAAGGTTCATTTCATCCTCAAGATTGAGCCGATGGTTGACGGTGTTGACCAAATAGAACCACTGTTTGTGGATCTGGTTGAGTATTTGCAAGAGCACCCTCAGTGTCGAGATTCTGTGTCTGGTGAGTTTGTGAAGCTGCTATCGACGTTGCCGAATGGCTACGTTGATCTACTTCAGTTCTGCATGCATATTCTCAAGTGGGGCGAGATTCGTGAGGCCGCCAGTGAGTGCATGCACTCAGAGCGAGGCATTAATCGAAAGAGATCTTACGAGAGGATTCTGGAGTCCTTTGATGCTGAATGGGTTGATAAGGATCTGTACGATCGATTCGTGAAGTAATGGTGACCGCCCGGGAATCTCTGTTAACGGGATTGTTCGGGAGATCATCGGTTGGGTCGGGTATTGTAGGGCCGATATCGATGGTTGTTCAGCTCTATTGGCCAAAGGGTGGGTGTCGAGTTTGTAGTCGACACCTAGGACCCCGTCTTGGAATCCTACGGAATTCCGCGTTCCCCTGCCATGCTTGAGTTGCGCTATCTAATGTGTGGAAGGCTTGTCGAAAGAATGGCGGTTTCTCATCGCTACTACCATTACTTCGGTCGTACTGTCAAGATCGAACCCACTGCGGATGGTAGATCTGTGAACAGCATCTTGAATACGTGGACTGGAGAGTTTGAGCCTGCCTCGAGTGAAATTGCCGCGAGGGCTCAAACATCGATGAGTCATCCGGAGATCTGGCGCCTAGGCTTCGATGAATTCGTCATGGAGACCGAGGGTATCCGAATGCACGAGGTGCAAGGTGTCGGCCCCGCATTTGCTCTTTATGAAGTTGTTGCTGGGATCATTGATATTGCAAAGAGTGAAAGTCGTGCGCCTACGGATGAGGAGCGTGGGCTTATCGACTCCATTCTTTATCGCACATATTTGCTTTGGGAGGAGGGTGCTGCGAAGAATGGCACATCGCATGATTTCGGAGATTCTTCAAATAGTTGAAAGGAGGATGATCGGTGGCTGAGCAGATTTTGTTCTCTGACATCGAGAATGCCTTGCAAGGGTTTTTGACCGCGAAGCTCTCGGCAGCGTCCGATACCGCGAGTGTTGTTGTCAGAGTGCCGGATCCGCGCCCAGCGCGGTGGGTTCGGGTATCTCGCAACGATCGGAAGGCTCGGCTGGATGTCGAGGATCGGGAGGGGCACCGGGGTGCGCACTTGATCCTGGATCGTCCGCGAGTCCTGTTCGAGTGCGTCGATGATGCCGGTGGTGCCGCGGAGTTGGCGGCCAAGGTGCGGGGGATCGTGAATGCCGCTGCACCCGGGTACATCGGCACCGTCTGGTGCGACTACGTCGAGGATGCCGGCGAAGAGAACGATACCGATCCGGTGACTGCCGCTCCGCGGTACACGATTGTCACCGACTTGATTGTGCGGGGCAAAGTTCTCGCCTGACTGCGTGTAAGTGGCAGTCGAAACTGAATAACCAATCCCTAGGGCCTGCGCAAATCCCAAGGGAGATAACGAAAATGGCTCTGCCCTCTAGCAAGTACATTGGCGCCGGCACTCCGAACATCGCTGTTACCGGCGGTGTTCTGGTGGCGCCGCTGGCTACCGCGCTGCCGACCGGCGCGGCCGGCACCATCGATCCCGCATTCAAGGCGCTCGGCTATGTGTCCGAGGACGGCATCGAATCGATGGGTGAGCGCAAGATCGAGTCCGTCAAGGACTGGAACGCCGATATCATCGCGCAGCTGCAGACCGAGCACTCGGTGCGTTTTGGTCTGACCCTGTATGCGGTGTGGGACAAGGACGTGCTGAGCGAGGTCTTCGGTGTGGGCAATGTCGTTCCGACGGCTGCCACCTCCACCTCCGGTGCGCTGTACCAGGTCAAGGAAACCGGTTCGCCGCTGCCGCGTCGCTCGTGGATCTTCGACATGGTCACCGAGGACAAGAAGCTGCGCATCGTGCTGCCGAACGCCAAGATCACCTCGGTCACCGAGAAGAAGTTCGTGTCGAATGCACTGGCCGGCTTCACCATCAGCGTCGAGGCCTTCAAGGACGACGCCGGTGTGAAGGCGTACCGCTACCTCGACGACGGCATCAAGGCCGCCTGATTCCGACGGTATTCACCGTCGAACTCCACGACGGGGTGACAACCCCGGCTAACTCGGGGTTGAACCCTGTCTGACGACGGCTCAGGCCGTCCTGCAAGCCCCCAACGGCGGCGGTCATTCCAAACCTATGCGCAGGCCCGCCGCCGCCGTTGGGCCTTTACAGCAATGCCCCCGTATCACTCGCAAAACCATAACGATGCAACGAAAGGGTCTGTGTACCAATGACTTCCCCGAAAGCCCCCATCACGATCACCACTCCGACGAAGGTGAAGGACGACTTCCACTATCAGGTCGACGGTATCGACATCGAGCTGCCGTCCCTGACCTATCTCAAGCCTGGTCTGGTCCGCCGGATCCGCCGCCTGGGCGATGTGGACGCCATGTACACCCTGATGGAGCTGGCGGTCTCGCCCGAAGCGCTTGCGGCCCTGGATGATATGGATCCGGATGCCTACCACGAGATGTTGGAGGCATGGCGCGCGCATTCGGGAATCAGCCTGGGGGAATCCTGAGCCTCGATGCCCTTCTCGAAGAGCATTCCGAGGCAATCGAATACGACCTGATTGCCCTCGGCCTGCGGTTGCGTCAACTCAGTGGTGAATCGCTGAGCTGGCGCGACCTGTGGGCCATAGTCAAATTTCTGCCGCCCGACTCGGCATTGATGCGCACCATGCACCCCGAAGACCATCGCTGGCGGCTCGAGCAACATCTGCTCGCGGAGATGACCGACTGCCTGCGCTGGCTGGTGTGGTCCAAGAGTGACGACGCCCGGAACGGGCGCAACCGCCCCGAGCGGATCTCACGGCCGGGACTCGAGTCCGACCGTGAACGCGTGGGAACAGCCATGGGCGTCGACCGGATCAACGAATTCCTCGGCTGGAGTGAGTAATTCCTCGCGGTGGGCGAGCTCGGGCGCACTCGGCCCAGAAAGTGGATGTGAATTGTGGAAAAGCAACGCCCACCGGCGATGACACTGCCGGACATTCTCGCGATGACGACCAGCGGGCAGCCGGCTCCTGGGAAGCGGATCACGCTCCCCAGCGGCGCCCTCTGGGAAGGAGGTCCCACTCCCGGGACCTCTCTCGTCACGCTTCCCGACCAGGATCCGATTCTGGTCTCCGACAACGGGGCCAGCGCACCGAACTCCCTCGTCGGCCGCTCCGGCCCGTTCGCCGCCCTGGCCCACGCGTTCGAAGAGGTGCTCGGCCACGTGCCGAACTTCTTCGCGAACCGGGTCGCGACGCAGGCGCTGAACCTGTTCCGGGACCATACGAAGGGCGACGAGACCGAGACCCGGATCGTCAAATTCAGCGCGAAGACCACGTTGCTCAACCCCGCAAAGGGGGGAGGACGGTCAACAGGCGGGTCGGTAGACCCAGAGGACCAGGATGATTCGGTCTTCGATAGGCAGAATCCGGTTCGCCGTGCGCGCGGCGGCCTCGTCTTCAAGCCGGGCGATACGGTTGCCGATGGAGGGCTGGTCGCGGGCTCCGGCGGTCCGTCCTCCGACTTGGTTCATCTCGCCGCCTCTCGGGGCGAGTACGTGGTCAATGCCGACGCGGCCGCGCAGGCGCTGTCGCTACTCGATGCGATCAACTCCGGTTGGGTGCCCTCTGCCGATTTCCTGGCGGGACTGCTGCCGAGTCTCGCAGGCGCCGATGCGAGTCGTACTGCCGCGCCGAGCAATCCGAACCAGTGGCGCGATCTGCTCGGCCAGGGCGTCATCGCGGACACGCTGGGCGGGGTGGGGAATGCCGCGGTGGACGCGGCATCCTGGGCCGGCGCCGCGCTGGGATCGGCCTTGGCTCCTATGTTCGGACCGGGTGGTTTGCTCGCTGCCAGGCCCGGTTCGGCCGCCTCTACATCGGTTCAGAGTGAACAAGGTCTGGCCGACTCCGGATCCGCGGTGCCGATGACGGCATCCATGCAAGCCACTCCCTCCGCGACGTTGGGGATTCTCGGCGCCGGCCAGCCGAACTCGGCTGATAGCGGAACCAGCGAATTGGGGTCTCTCGCAGCTGCTCTCACCTCTGGAATCAGCGGTGCGGCCACGGCGGCGGGCAGTCGGTTGGGTGAGGTGCTGGGTTCGGCCATCGCCCCGGCCCTCGGACCGACCGGTGAACTCGCGCCTGTCATCGGCGAGCAACTGGGCCGATTGATCGGATCCCAGTTCGGCAGTCAGCTGAGCACCTCACTGACCGTGCAGGCCGGACTCGGTGGCGGACAGACCAGTTCCGTGACCGGTGCCGGAGGCGTGGCCGGGGCCGCACCCGGCGGAGCGGGATCGGATTACGGAGACGGTGGTTCCGCTCCGGAACCGACTAGCGGTGGTGGCACTGTTGTGGAGACAGCCGGACCGGCTGCCACCACCGGCGGCAGCGGCAACATCATCGGGCAGACGAATCCGGATGGCAGCCGATGGGAGTACGTGGCCGCCAACCCGGAACTAGGCACGTCGGCAGGCTGGGCGCTCTTCACACCAAAGGAAGATGACGAGACCAAGAAGAGGCGGTCGGTTCCGAATGATGCGGTGCCCGACGGTTTCACGCTGGGCAACTTCATCCCCGACAACGACGGTACGCCACGTCGTATGGTTCAGACGCCTACCGGCCTGAACTGGATCGATGCGCTGACTGGCCGGGCGGATCCATCGAGTTTGCGGGATCCCAAAGCGGAAGTCCACCAGTACAACCCGAACGATGGAAACTTCGCGGACCTCGTCACCTTGGCCGCCGACAAGGTAGGCGGCGACCTGGGCACACTGCTTGCACCGGCATTGGGTGCTCAGGCTCCGGAGACCTTTGCTCAGCTAGCGAAAATGCTGCTCACGCCTATAGGCCAGGCGTACAGCGCCGCAGACCCCAACCACAACTGGACCAACACCCTCGGCTACTGGATCAAGAACCTGACCGGTATCGAGTGGAGCCCCACGGGCACAGGCGGTTCCCCATCCGCCACCCAGTTGACCGACCCCCAGCAGATCGGCGTCCGCGCGTTCTCGAACGCGATCTCCGGTCTGCAACAGCACGGTCTGCTCGGCGGTATCACCGGAGCGATCTCCGGTGCGGCGTCCACCGCGGGCAGCGCGGTCGGCACCGCAATCGGCACCATGATCGCGCCTTTCCTCGGACCGGCCGCCGCACTCGGTCCCGCCGTCGGCTCGATCCTGGGTTCGATGATCGGCGGTTCGATCGCCGAGGAATTCACTCGCCCCATCGAATGGGCGGGCAATGCGGTCAAAGAGCTGGTGGGAACCGGTTTCGGCCTCACCGATTTGGCTGCAGGCCCGGGCGGGCACACCGTCCGCGGCGATATCTACAACTTCAACGGCACGGACCCCAGGAGCGCGACCATCGCGGTCGAACGGGTTCGCCGACGCCGGGCTGTGGCCCAGCAACGCGGAGGAGGTTTCGGGCGATGACCCACCAACTTTTGGAAACCCACGGCACGAAGGTGGTCGTGTGGGATGTCAACGGCCGGGTGTGGCATCTGTCCGGCGTGAACTCCGGACGCGAAGGCGTGCGGCTGTCACAACAGACCGGATTCATGTTCGCGCCTGTGCAACTGCTGGTTTCGGAGGGCGCGCGACAGGACGGCGCCACCTTCGTCCGCTCGGTGCGGTCGAAGAAGGAATGGGATTTCCTGGTCGTCATCTCCGGTGCGTCGAAAAACGCCGGAGTGGATCCGATCCGGGATTTCCACGCCGTGCACGATGCGTGGATGCGCGGCTGGTCTACGGACAAGCCGGTCACCGTCGGCTATTACACCCGCCACCAGGGCTGGCGGTTCCAGCAGGCCCAGCTCGACTCCGCACCTGAACCGGTCGGCGACGTCGATCCGGCGCGAAATGCCCTGGCCGCCTACAAGATGTCTGCCACCGCCATGGATCCGCTGGAGCGGCATTTCGACGAGAACGCGGTATGGACCAACACCTCCGGACTCGGTGAGGGCACTGTGCGCGTGCGCAATGCCGCAGACCAGGAGGTCTGGCCGCGCTACACGATGAACGGTCCGGGACGGTGGTCGATTCTGGACCCGGTCGGCGGAGACCTGCTGCGCATGGTGCAGACACCGACCTTGACAGCGGGACAGACATTGCGGATCGACACCCATCCACGCCATCGCACCGCCCGCCTGTACAACGGGGCGAGTTCGCAGCCGGTGAACGTGTGGGCGCAGCTCGCGGGCCGGCGGTGGTTGCAGTCGATGTCGCCGTGGAGCACCACCGACATCACGGTGAAGGTCGACGGCGGAAGCACCGCGTCCAGCATTGTCGCCACCGTGACGCCGCGATCCTCGAGGCCGTTCTGATGAGCGCGGGGACCTGGGATCCGCACGACGAAGTGCGGCGCATGGACGAACAGTTCCTGATTGATCAGGAACAGGCGCGCAATCCTGATGTGCTGGTGCGCTATTGGAACAAATTCATGGAAGAAGTGGGGGAGGAGCACAGCTACCTCTCGCTGGAGTTCACCTATCCGCGTAACTCCGCCGGCGGTCTGAAGATGATCTGCCCGCGCGACATGGTGCATTTCGATCACCTCTTCAACAACCCGGATGGTGAGGACGGGACCATCCCGATCACGGTGAACACCAAGGGTTTCCGGTGGGACGGTTACATCACGAAGGCCTCCCTCGTCCGTGACGACAATGGTGTCGAAACCGTCGACATCGAGGCCATCCACTGCTGGAACCACATCGCCACGATCTGCTGCTGGGCCTCGCCGTTCGCGCCGGTGCTGGCGCAGTTCCCGCGCCACCACATCCTCTTCGGACCGGTTCGTACGCTGGTGACCACGTATCTGTCGATGAACCTGATGCGGTTGCAGGCGCCGGGCTGGGCTCCGGAGGACGGCCCGAACTCCCCGAAATGGAACGCGGGCAACACCCTCTTCCCGGTCGCTGTCGTGCCGGTGGATCCGCTGCACGACACCAGTCGATGGAGCGCAGCCTCCGCCCGATTCGACATGGCGGACAAGTTGTTCCAGCCCATGCTGGAGGACTCCGGGGTGATGCTCACGGCCCGGTTCTTCTTGCCGGACGAAGACGAGCAGCCCGCTCCGGAGTACTTCTTCCTGGAACAGCCCACGGTGGTGCTGGAGACTGTCGACAAGTCCGGCGTCACTGGCAGCACGGGAACACTGCTGGATGGAATCCAGTCGTGGATAGAGGAATTCGCCGATGACGGCACTACTCCGAAACGCTACCCGAAGTTCGATTCGACCACCGAGTACGAGGCCGTCTACGGGGAGCCGGGCAAGTTCGGCACCACGAAGAACTTCCCCTGGGTGTGGTACTTCGAAGGCGAGTATTCCGGCATCGGCGCATCGGAAATCGCCCTCCACAAGCCGACCGCCACGGATGTGATCATCGGTGGCCGTTCCCCCGGTTGGGTGAATGCCGGCATCGAAGTCGTCATCAAGGGCCTGCTGTCCTTGATCGGATTGGGCTGGCTGTATCGCGGCCAGCTCAACGACGTCTTCCTCGCCTGGATGGTGTACCGCGACATGGAGCGAGCCCGCCGTGCCGGACCGTATGCCTTCCGTGAGCTGTACATCACCGGCAGCGACAAGGCCTTCAACCTCGACGGCCTGGTAGCCGCCCGGCAGGGCCTGCACCTGACCCGCGGCTACACCAGCCACAAGGTGACCATCGAGGACAACGCCCCCTACCTGCTGGGCCGTGACTTCGGGCTCGGCGATCAGATCGGGTTCGCGGTCGGCGAGCACGTGTTCACCGACTACGTCACCGAGCTGACCTTCACCGATAGCCGCGAGACCCCGGGCATCTGGCACATCACCGTGGGCGACGGCTCCGATGAAGAGGATTCGGTCGTCAAGGCCTGGCAGCGCCTCGGTCGCTTCGCCGCGGCCATCAAGGACCTCTCCACCGATGTCGGCGCCGACCTCGACCTGCTCATCTTCTGATTCACCTGTAGAGGAGAAAAACTATGGCGGACAGTACATTTCCCGCCCACCTCACCGTGGATCGCGGGCTCGACATCAACGGGCTGCCGATCCTGACCGCGAATATCGCGGTCGCCGACGACGTAGCCGACCTGCCGCTGCCCGCCGGTCCCGCCGGACTGCGAGGTCAGCGTGGGCGACCCCGCACCACCTTCCGCAAGATGGGCACGATCGCGAATGCGGCTGCGCGACCGAGCGGCCTCGGTGCGGATGACCGTGGCAGCTGGTGGCATCGGCTGGACGACGACGGAATGGATGTCTGGGATGGCGCCGGTTGGCAGCACTCCCCGCACGCCGTCGGGCCGCAGGGTCCGCTCGCACCGGCCAATTCGATCACCGTGGCCGGAACCATCCATGATCCGAACCTGACCATTCCGGCGGTCGACTTCACCGGAAAGGGCGTGGAACAGCAGGTGAAGGTGACGGCACCGGCCGGTCTGCAAGGCACTAAGGGGCCGGCCGGAACATCCGGAGCCGTCGCTGATTCGCCCGACTATGACAAAGCGACCAGCCCCGGCCCGGGTTCGGTGTTCGCCTACCATCGGGCCTCCCAGAAGTTCCGGCCGATGCCGCCGCCGATGGGGACCGGGCCGTGGTCGTGGTTCCAGGAGGACTTCGTCGCGGACCAGGAAATCGATGCCGCGTCGATCACCCTCGGTAACTTCACCATTCCCGCCCAGCCTTTCGCGTGGCGGCCGGTCGTGCAGGGCCACCTGTACGTGTACGGCGCGAGCGCATCGGTCGAAGGCACGGTTCGGCTGAGCAACGGCGATGGCGCGGTCCTGGCTGCAACTCGCCCCTGCACCGGCGGCTACTTGTACCTGCCGCTGTTCCCCAGCTATCGAGACGATCAAGCAGTCAAGACGCTCTCGCCCGGTTCGCCCTTCGCCACGCTGCCGGCTGGTCAACCGGCGAACCTGGTCGTCAGCGTGGCCCGGGTTGGCGACGGCAGCGGCAAGATCGGCTTCTCGCGCAACCAGGCCTCCCTGGTCGTCCATGCCCAACCCATCTGAACGAGGTGACATGTCCACAGTAGGCGAATATTTCGAATCGACGCTGATCAGGGGCATCGACGAGGGGATCGGAACCGCGGGAGTCGTGCAGTCGTTGCATGGCACTCCACGAGACGGAGCCCTCGAACTGATGACGGGGACGACTGGACCGGCAGGGCCACAGGGCGAATCTGGCGCGGCCTTCCGGTGGGAAGGCGATATCGCTGACCAGACCGCGCTCACGGCACTATCCGCGCGACTGGGACTCGCGCACGCGGGCAAGACGTGGCGCGTCGTCGCAAACGACACCCTGATGTATTGGAACGGAACGAGTTTCGAATCGTTCACCGAGGCTTTCGGCGCCGCGGGTCCGGAGGGGCAGGCGTGCAATGTCACCATCGGCACCGTTTCGACCGGGCCTGCCGGATCCGCCTTGCAGGTCGCAATTTCCGGTACGAGACCCAACCTTGTTCTGAATCTGACAGTGCCACAAGGCATCAAGGGTCGGAAGGGAGACCCGGGCGGACCCGGTCCGATCCGGAACGCCCCCGACTATGCGGACGGCCCGCACCTCGACGGCGCGGTGCCGCTGTGGAATGGGGCGAGCAATCGATGGCAGGGCCGTCCCTTCCCGGGCTCGCGCGGGCCGTGGTCCATCATGGGCCCGCAGGCATGGGATGGCGGCCCGGGATTCGCCGCGTCACAATCCAAGGTTGGGACCACGCCCAATACCGTCGCGCAGTTGAACATTCCGGCACAGAACGTGGACTGGCGACCCGTCATCGCCGGCGGCGTGCTGGTGTTCACGGACGAGGGCATCGGCAGCTTCAACACGCGTATCGATGCCGAAGTGCGTTTGGGTTCCGCGGTCGGTCAGATCGTCGCGCTCGGGGCCGGCTTCCCCTTCGGCGCTGACGGCTACTGCTACTTCCAGCCCTACTACGGTGCGCGGGCGATGACTCCCGACAGCACCGTCGGAGTTGTCCCTGCCGGGCAGGCGGTGACCCTGTACGTGGTGCTGCGCCGAAACCGAGGCGACTCCCTCTATTCCTACAAACAGGACAGCGCCCAGATCGTGTGCTGGGCCAAGCCGGTGACGGCGTCGTGACCCCGGAGCAGAACATGACCGAGAACAACGTCGTCTACGACGACAACATCATGATCACCATGCGCGGCGTCTCCGACTCGATCGGCTTGCCCTACACGGTCAATCCGCTCGAACTGGTCGACAGGGAGGCGCTCATCGAGCTACGTGAGGGTCCCGTCGGACCCGCGGGCCCCGACGGTGATCCAGCGTGGCCGTGGCAGTGGCGCGGCGACATCGCCGATGTCGACACCCTGCGGGCGTTGAACCTCGCCACCGCTGATGCCCGCTCGGCCTGGCGAGTAGTTTCCGAGAACGCCGTCTACTACTGGACCGGACTCGAATTCATCGCGCTCGGGCAGGCCTTCGGCCGAGCGGGGAAGGCGGGTCCCGCCAACGTGCTGACCGGTACCGCGGTCGCCGGAGCGCCGGGGTCGTCCGCGGCCGCACGGATCACCGGTACGACGCCCGGCCAGAACCTCGAAATCACCTTCCCCCGTGGTGTGCCCGGAGACGTCGGAGATGCCGGTGGCCCGGGGCGCATCCAGAACGCCGCGGATGTGCTCGTCGACGACGATCATTCGCTGGCTCAGGATTACATCCTGTCCTGGGACGCGACGCTGGGAAAGTTCGTGCCCGTCCCCAGCCCCCGGCTCGGTGGACCCTGGGCCATCGCGAAGAACCAGTTCAGCGGGGGCACCAGTCTCAACGAGCCGAAAGTGCTGGCCGCCATCACGATTCCCGGCCAGGCCACCCGATGGCGGCCTCAGGTGCGGGGACAGGTCCGTGTCAATCCCGCAAACGGCAACGGCTACGGAACCCGCTGCGATGTGGAGGTGTGCATCGGCAGTCCCGACGGCCAGCTCGTCGGTTACGGATTCGGCTACGACATCCAGAATTGGGACTGGGTCCTGATCGGCCCGCGATTCGACTTCCCGCCGACGCCGACCACCGACTTCGGCGTGGTCCAGCCGAACCAGTCCATCACGCTCTATGTCGTCGCCAAGCGCGTCAAGGGCGGCAATTCCTTCACCGTCGACACCACCGGCGCGCAGCTCATCGTGTACGCGGAGCCGGTGCGATGACCAGCATCTTCCGGCTTCAGGTCGACGTCGGCCCGGAATGGAGCGAGGCCCTCGTTCCCACCGGCAGCGAACTCCTGTGGACGAAAACGGAATTCGGAAAGTTGGTCACCTTCTGGAGCCACTCCGGAGAGCCGACCGCGCCGGCCGACGAGACGCACCTACTGCGTTTCGATTCGCTTCCACTGCCGCCCGGCGCGGACCTGAACAACACCCTGCGCGGTGTCGCGGATCTCGCGGGCGCGGTCGCCTACATCCAGGACGGCGCGCTGCTCTGGGTCTGCAAGAAGCCCGCTGAATAGAAAGGCATTGATCCATGGCTGATCTGCCCCCACTGAAATACGGCAAGGTCGTCGGGCGTCTCCTGGCGAATATCGCGGACGGTCCCGACATCGGTGACCTGCCCGAGTTCCCGCCGCTCGCCGGCACCATCACCTTCACCGCGGACGCGCCCAAGATCCTCGTGGCGGGCGCGCAGCCCGCGCCCGCCACCTATGTGCAGCTCCCCGACCATTACGTCTGCGAGCTGGACGAATTCGGGTATCTGACCTGGCGAGGCCAGCGCGGAATCCGGCTCGTCGCACCGAGCGGTGACACCAATCCGCGTGATTGGACCTGGCGAGTGTCGTTCGAGGTGAACTATGACGGCGAGCCGATTGCCCTGGAGCCATTCAACTTCACGGTATCCGAGTACATCCCCGGTCCCGACCCGGCCAACCCGGATACGGGGTCGCAGGGTCTCGTCGACCTGACGCTCGTTTCGCCGGTTCCGGCCAGCCCGGGGAACGCCGTCGTTCGCGGTGAACGTGGAACCGGCATCCACATCGATGGATCGGTTGCCACCTATGCGCAGCTACCCGCCGCGCCGCAGGAAGGCGCCCAGTACGTCGTGAAGGCGGACGGGCTGCTGTACGTGTACCACGCGGCTGCGAGCGGGTGGATGCCCAATGGCCAGGGTGTTGTGATCCGAGGTCCTGCGGGAACCACCGATTGGGCCGGTATCACCGGCAAGCCGTCGACCTTCCCTCCCACGATCGGCGCTACGGCCAATACCGCTGTCGCAGGCGATGATCCGCGGCTCACCAATGCGCGCACACCGACCGCACATACGCATCCGGCGGCTCAGCTGTCCGATGCGACAGCGGTCGGCCGATCGGTGCTCACCGCCGCTGACGCCGCTGCCGCGCGCACAGCGCTGAGTGCGGTTGCGACGACCGATGCGCGCCTGTCCGATCCCCGCCCGCCGACCTCGGCGGGCCAGGCATACGACATCGCGTTCAAGTCGCACACCGGAACTCGTGCGGCCGGAGCCGGAACTGTGATGCCCGAAGGCGTGCGGATCGAACGGAACATCTCGATCAGTTCGATCACCTTCCGCGGTGAAACCGCAGGCACCGGCAACCTGGTCGTCGAACTCCGCAAGAACGGCACCGCGATCACGGGCACCTCCACCACGATCGCCGCGGCCAACCATGCCGCCGACACCACCGTCACCGCCGGCGGGCCGTGGGCCTTGACCGCCGGCGATCGGCTGACGGTGAACATCACCACCGTGGACAGCCCGGCGGGAAAGGGCCTGCAGGTGAGCTTGAAAGGTGTGACAGCCTGATGCCGTTCACCATCATCGCGCCCGCCGCCGCAGTGCCGATGGGCATGGACAAGGTCGCCGACCAGCAGGTTGTCGCGGGAGCGACCAATCTGAAGCTGACCGGCTGGACGGCCCGCAGCGGCTACGGCAGTTCGGATATCACCAATGACGAGCTGATCGCCAACGGATCGGTGACCGCCAACGTCCGCTGCCGTATCCAACTGGCCGCGAACTGGGCCTCCACCCAAGGTGCCCTGCACGTCATGCTCATGCGCAACACGACGGAGATCAAGTCGGCCGACTTCACCAACAACTCGGCATTTCTCCTGCTCCCCGACACCCAGGTGAATCTGGTGCCCGGAGACCGCATCTGGGTGCAGATCACCAATTCCACCTCGAGCATCTGGGCCGTCAACGCCACCGTCCAGGGCGGCGCGAATACCTACGTCTCCTTCGACCTGAGCTGATCCGGAACTCTCGATCGGAAAGGCAGAACAACCATGTCATGGACCGGTGATCCGGTCTGGCTCGCAGATGTCCTGCGCGAGGCTGGATTACGAGTAATCGAACACGAGGGCTGGCGTGACCGCGGCCACGGCGACTTCGCCGACCTGCGCGGCGTGCTCTGCCACCACACCGCCGGCGGCGGCCCCGACGACTGGCGCATCGTCCAATACGGCCGCCCCGACCTGGAAGGCCCTCTGGCCCAGCTGGTCCTGGAACGCGACGGCACGTTTCGCGTTATTGCCGCCGGAGTGTGCTGGCACGCCGGCCGCGGCTCCTGGCCCGGCTGGCCCACCAACAACGCCAACTACCACGTCATCGGCATCGAGGCCGTCTCTCGCGGCGACGGAACCGACTGGACCCCAGCACAACTCGACGCGTACAAGCGCGGCTGCGCCGCCATCCTCCGCCGCATCAGCCGCACCGCCGACGATTGCGTGGCCCACCGCGAGTACAGCACCGAAGGAAAGATCGACCCCGCCGGCATCGACATGGACGATTTCCGCCGCGATGTCCAGGCCCTCATCGACGGAGAGGACGCTCCCATGAGCGCAGCCGAAGTCAACCAAATCCAGAACTTCATCACCGCCTTCTGCGGCCCGATCGGTAGCGATGTCAAAGACATCCGCGAACAACTCTGCGGCTCGTCCCAGCGCGACGCCGGCCAGTACGCCGGCTGGCCCCAGCTGGGCAACCGCACCGTGGTCGACGCCCTGGCCGACATCTACACCCGCCTGCAGAGATTGGAACACTAGGAGGTACTGACCATGTCGCACTTGTCAACGTCGCCGCTGCCCGCCTGGACTCCGGGCAACCCGAGCGGCAGCGGATCCGCCGCCGATCACGGCGGCCGAGTGTTCAACTTCAACAACTTGAGCCAGGTGCAGACCGCCGCGCTGGTCAAACGGCACAATCTGGGTCGCGCTCTGAAGCGATCGGCTCGCGGCGCGAGCATGTCTTAGCCGATTCGGCCGCAACTGCAGTCTCCGCGCGAAGGCCCAATCCCGGAGCGGGATTGGGCCTTCGCCATGCAGGGAAACGAACTCCAGGGCGGACCAGTCTGGGCCCGCGGCGGATGAGCGCGGCAACGGGCGGCGGCGGGAATCGGGCGAGCTTCTCGACCTTGCGCCACGTTGTCTCCGATGTTCTGCTGAACACCCTGCTGCGGGCAGAGCGCGCTGCGCCTCAGCATGTTCGAACGATGCCGCCCGTACGCGAGCTGGTCAGCCACATGATGCGGATCGCCAAACGGGATCTGACCACCGGTGACCACGGTAACGTGCCCAGCTGGTCGGCGTGGTACTCGCGTGAGCACGCGACAACGGTAGATTCGCTGTTGGGAGCGTGTGGAACGTGACGCCCCGATTCACAGTGGCGAGCGGAAGCCGGGATCATGGTTGATGGTGCAGGAGATTTCGGTGATATCGATCCGGAGATTCTGAGCCTGTTCGACGACGGCCATTCTGAGACATGGAGCAAGCCAGAGCTTTCGGGCCCGATTGACAACCAATCTGATTTTGAGGCTATGGACATGTCAGATCTGGCGAAGGTAGCTCGTGAGAAGGGGATAGATCGGAACACGGCAGTGCTAGAGATTGCGCGCCGAGCGGCGTACGACGATTCTGCCGCGCGGCTGGCTCGCGATCTCGCCCTACTTCCCGAACTGCGTGAAGACAGATTGTTTCACTGGAGCTCGATGTCGTGGGCAGTACTACACGCGCTGCTGTCAGCCGACACTCCAGTCTCCCGCGCCTGCGCATACGAGGTCTTTCATGCATTCGACACCAGAGAGCGGTCCGATGTGCTGTTCTGGCTGAAGGCACCAAGCATCGAGGAGGCTCAGGTCCCTCGTTCGAAACCTGATGTCAGCTCGGATTGAAACGGGAGTAGGGCAGTATCGCTAACGGCTCGATCGTCTTTGGGCTGGGCTGGGCACGAGGTGGCAGATCCACCAAGCGCGTTGGGGGCATTCGGGGGAGTAGGTGCGGACGCGTAGTTCGCGGATCTGGTGGTTCGAGGGGTTGCGGACAAGGATGCTGGGGGCGAAGGGCGTGGAGTGCTTGCTGTTCCAGAGTTCGTCCCATTCGGAGGCTTGACTGCACTTGGCTGCCATCGCGGAAAGGCGTCGGTCCTTCGTGATGTTGGGGGAGAGTTGGCGGATGCTGTGGAGGCAGCGTTGGGCCTCTTGGTGCCAGTTCACGATGACCTCACGGGCGATCGGGTTGAGGAATAGCCATTCTGGGAAGCTCGTGCCGGGAAGTAGACCGGGGAAGGCTTGGTGGTGGGCCGTGTTCGCCGCGACGATTGCGAAGGTCGGGAGGGTGTAGAAGCTGGCGGGGGTGTTGAAGGCAGCCAGTTCTGCGAAGTCCTCCTCGTTCTGGTGGGACGGGGTCACGAGGGTGGGAGGGCCGAGGAGGCCCGGGAGGCTCTGGTCGAGGATGTAGCGGCGGTACATGGGGGCCACGTCCAGGGTGTCGAACAGGATCTGGAGGGCGTGGAGGGTGGGTTGTCGGGTGCCCAGTTCGATCTTTTCGATCAGGGAGACAGACAGGTTCGCCTTCTTGGCGAGTTCGGTTCGGGTTAGCCAGGCGTCTAGTCGGCGTTGGCGGATGTAGTCGCCGAATGGATTGTCGGCCAACGGGTTTCACCTCTCTCGCGAACACTTGTATCGAGCTATGTGCGGCGGGGGCGTCCCACGGATTGTGCGGGCGGAGTTCGTTGAACTCCGATCTTGATACCGGGAATAATAGAACACATGTTCGAACGATAGCTCAAATGCTGCCGATGGCCGCGATGGCGGGGCCGGTGGTGGCGGTGGGCGAAGGGGCGGAAGGCGGTCTTGTGGGCTGGATGGACAGGTGTGTCGGGGCGCGGGTCGAGCGGGCCATGAAGGAGGCGGGGGCGAATGACGTTGACCTGGGGGAACGAGTCGGGATGACGGCGTCCGCGCTTGCTGGCCGGAGGGGTCGCGCCGGTTCGTTCCGCGTGGACGAGTTGATCCTCGTCGCTGCGGCGCTCGGGCGAGATGTCCAGGATCTCTTGCCCGCCGCGGACTGCTTGCCCAATGATGGCTGCTGGATGTGCAGGAATGAAACGTGAACTCTGGCCGGACAATTCGGCTCGAAGGGCGGCACTCTCGAAATGAGGGTGCCGCCCTTTTTTCGTGTTTCAGTCCAGGGAGAGGTCGCCGAGGGATTCGGAGAACTTGCGCAGCAGGGGGATGAGAGTTTCTCGGTCGGTGGGGGTGAGGTCGGCCAGGAGGCGTTGTTCGTTGTCCATGTGCAACGGCAGGACGTTGTCGACGAGGGTGCGGCCGGTGTCGGTGAGGCGGACTCGGATGGCGCGGCGGTCGACGGGGTCGGGGACTCGTTCGACCAGGTCCTTGGCGACCAGGCGGTCGATGCGGTTGGTGATGGCGCCGGAGGTGCGCATGGCGGCCTTGTTGAGGGCGCCGGCGGTGAGGCCGGAGTCGTTGCCGGAGCGGCGGAGGGTGGCGAGGACGTCGAACTCCCAGAACTCCAGGCCCTGGGTGCGGAAGAAGTCGGTGAGTTCGCGCTCGATGATGTGGGCCAGGCGGGAGATGCGGCCGAAGATCTCCATGGGGGAGCTATCGACGTCGGGGCGCTGCTGACGCCAGGCCGCGGTGATCTGGTCGACTGCGTCGGGCATGTGACCTGCTCCTTTCGGTCTCGGAAATAATCTCAACGTTGAGATACTTGACGCTGAGGTATCCGGAATGGTGTTATCTCAACGTTGAGATTATCAATGAGGAGCTATCGATGACCACCACACGCGCTGGAGCCGCAGGACTCGCGGGAACGCTCGCCGTTACCGCCCTCGCCCCGCTGGTCTTTGGATCGACCTACGCGATCACGACGACGTTCCTGCCGCCGGACCGCCCGATGTTCACCGCGCTCATGCGAGCCCTGCCCGCCGGGCTGCTGCTGCTCGCCATCACCCGCAAGCTGCCCCACGGACAGTGGATCGGGCGCGCGGCGATCCTCGGCGCGCTGAACATCGGCATCTTCATGCCGCTGCTCTTCCTGGCCGCCTACCGCCTGCCGGGTGGCGTCGCCGCCGTACTCGGTGCGGCCGCACCGCTTTTCGCGCTGGGCATCGCGACCGTCGCGCTCAACGAGCGGCTCACCCTGCGCAAGGTGCTGGCGGGCGTGATCGGACTCTTCGGCGTCGCCCTCGTAGTCCTCAGGGCCACAGCGGTTCTCGATACGGTCGGCGTGATCGCCGGTCTGCTGGGCGCGGCCTCGATGGCCGGCGGCACCGTGATGACCAAGCGCTGGGGCCGCCCCGAAGGCGTCAGCCCGCTCGCCATGACCGGCTGGCAGCTGACCGCCGGCGGCCTCATGCTGCTGCCGCTGGCCGCCATCATCGAGGGCGCGCCGCCCGCGCTGGACGCCCGCAATATCGGCGGCTACCTCTACCTGGGCCTGATCGGCACGGCCGCCGCCTACGCCATCTGGTTCCGCGGCATCGCCAAGGCCCCCGCCACCTCGGTCTCGTTCCTCGGCCTGCTCAGCCCGCTGTCGGCCGCCATCATCGGCTGGGCCGCGCTCGGCCAGGCCCTGGCCCCGCTGCAGATCCTCGGCATGGCGATCGCGCTGGGCGGCACCCTGCTCGGCCAGACCGGAACCGCGCCCCAGGCAACCGAACCCGAAACCGCCACGCCGAAGACCCCCACCCGCGCCGCAGCCTGATCCGGCAACCTTGCGAAGGAGTGAAACATCATGCAGATCACAGTGTTCGGAGCCAGCGGCGACACCGGGAGCCGGGTCGTGGCCGAGGCGCTGAGCCGGGGCCACCGGGTGCGGGCCGTCGCCCGCCATGTGGACCGGCTGCGTCACCTGCCCGAACAGGTCGAGGTCTGGGTCGCCGACGCCGCCGACCCGATCGAGGTCGAGAAGGCCGGCGCCGGAAGTGATGTCGTGGTCAGTGCCACCCGCCCCGCCCCGGGCGGTGAGAACGAACTGGCCGACGTCGCGAAGGCCCTGCTGGAAGGGCTGGCGGACAGCGGAATCCGGCTGTTGGTGGTCGGCGGCGCGGGCACCCTGACCGTCGCCGGAACCGGAAGGACCCTGGCCGAGCAGCCGGAGTTCCCGGCCGAGCTGGGCCCGATCGCCGAGGGCGGCCGCCGTCAGCTCGAGGTGTTCCGGACCACCGCGCACCCGGTGAACTGGACCTACGTCAGCCCGTCCGCGTTGTTCGAGCCCGGTGAGCGGACCGGCGTCTTCCGGTTCGGCCTCGACGAGATGATCGCCGACGACCAGGGCAATTCCTCGATCTCCATGGAGGACATGGCGATCGCGCTGCTCGACGAGATCGAGAATCCCCGCCACCACCGCGTCCGATTCACCGTCGGCTACTGAAAGCCGCTACCGCCCAAAGAAAACACCGCGGGGCGTGACCGATGATCCGGTCACGCCCCGCGGTGTTCGCCGGTTCACCCGGCCTCGAAATGCTTACGCGACGCGGAAACCCGCGCCCGCCCCGCCGTGGCGGTCGATGTCGGCCAGCACCGTGGTGATGTTGGTGGCCAGCTCCGGCTCGTGGATCAGGTTGCCGCCACCGGTGCACAGCGGCAGCTCGATGGTGATCGGCCCGGCCCGGAAGTCGGTGCCCGCCACCACCATGCCGACCAGCTGGTCGCCGCGCAGCACGGGCGCGCCCGAGTCACCGTGGTTGGCACACACCTGGCTACGGAAGTAGGTGGACTTGGTCTCCCACACCGGACCACAGGTGAAACCGGTGGTGCGGCCGTTCTTGCAGACGTTCTCGCCGATCTGCGGCGGCGCGCCCACCGAGTTGATGACCGACTGCGCGACCTGACGGGTCGGGATCACCCGGTCGGCGTTGAAGACGATGATGGCCCAGTCCATCTCCTCGTCCTTCTCGGCGATGACGCCGATCCCGCCGGAGCGGGTGTACTCGGCGGCGATGCGCGCGCCGACCTCACCGCAGTGGCCGGCGGTGAGTCCGACCAGCTGGTTCTTGTTGTCGTAACCCATCGCGGTGATGGTGCACTCGCTGACCGAGGTGGCGTCCTGCAGGTCTTCGACGTAGACGCCGGAGCCACCGCCGAGCGTGACCACCGGGGCGGCGTCCGCGGAGCCGGCGAACAGGAGGGTGGAGCTCACCGCAGTGACGGCCGCGGCCGCCCAGTGCAGAACTCGGGCGCGGCCCGCAGACTTCATCAGGTTTTCCCCATCCCACGAAAAAATCGATTCCAGCGCGCCGAATTCGGGAGCCCGGGGGCACGCGCGTGGAGCATGTCACGCCCGCAAGTGATTGGCAAGTCCCCACTTCCGGAGCTATTCGGAAAAGCTATGCCCGGCAGCCGGTTCCGGCGGAAACTGACTTGGCCGTGTCGGTGGCCCGTGATAGAAATCCGGCAGTGGTGATCGCACCACCGAGAGCAGTAGCGGCCCATGCGCAGCGGCCGCTGCGAAATTGGGGAGAATTCGAATGGCTTTCTCGGGCAAGCTCGCCTTGACCATGTTCGTTTCCGCGGCTGCCGTGCTGGTGACGTCGCTGGGGGCCGGTACCGCCAATGCCGAGCGGGGACCGGATGGATCGCTCTACGGCACGCTCGCGCTGAGCACCGACGGCGGCACCTTCTACGGCGCCGCGTGGAACTACCCGAGCTGGGGCGCCTCCGACGCCGCCGCGCTGAACAAGTGCGCGCACCGCGGCTGCAAGGTGATGGTGCAGTTCGCCAACGGCTGCGGCGCCATCGCCGAGAGCGCCGACCACGCCTACTACTACGGCGGTTCGGGCCGCAACCGCGCCGAGGCCGAGCGTGACGCCATGGACCGGCTCACCAACTGGCTGCCGTCCCCGCCGGCCATGTTCGGCAGCTCGGCCCCGCCGAAGCAGTCCGTGCACGTGCGCTACAGCGAGTGCACCGCCGGCGCGTAAGCCCCTCGGACAAGCCCCGACCGGCGCATACTGGTCGGGGCTTGACCTTGACGCTGCGTCAACTTGCATCCTGAATTCGTCGAGGAGAACGAGAGGATACGAAAGGCCGGAACGTGGCAACCGAATGGTCCATCCAGCAATTGGCAGCGGTCGCCCGAACCACCAGCCGCACCTTGCGGCATTACGGTGAGCTCGGGTTATTGCCGCCGAGCCGGATCGGATCGAACGGTTACCGCTATTACGACCAGGAATCCCTCGTCCGGTTGCAGCGCATCCTTTTACTCCGCGAGCTCGGTCTCGGCCTTCCGGCCATCGCCGAAGTGCTCGCCGGGCAAAAGGACACCGCCGCCGCCCTGCGCACCCATCTGGAATTGCTGAAAAACGAGCAGGACCGGATAGCGCGCCAGATCGCCTCGGTGCAAACAACATTGCGCAAGACGGAAGCAGGTGAAGAACTGATGGCAGACGAGGTATTCGACGGATTCGACCACGCCCAGTACAAGGACGAGGTCATCGAACGCTGGGGCAAGCAGGCCTGGGACAGCGGCAACCAGTGGTGGAACGCCATGAGCGCCGCCGAGAAGAAGGCGTTCCAGCAGCGCCACCTCGACATCGCCGCCGACTACGGCCGCGCCCACGCGGCGGGCCTCCCGGTCGACAGCGACGAGGTGCAGGCCATCGTGCGGCGCCACCACGACTGGATCGCGGCGTCCCCGTCCGGCGGGCCGGTGACCGCTCAGTACTTCAACGGTCTCGGCGACATGTATGTCGCCGACCCGCGCTTCGCGAAGAACTACGACATGCACGGCGAGGGCACCGCCGCGTACGTCCGTGACGCGATGCGGGTGTACTCCGCCGCCCGGCTGTAGTCCCCGGGCAGTGATCGTCAGCCACGCGGGGGAGTGGTCCGAGAAGTGAACAGCCGCCCGGTCTTTCGGCCGGGCGGCTGTTTCAGTGCTCGATCAGGGTCGGATCAGTGCTCGATCAGGCCGCGCACATCGACTGCATGACACCGCGCAGGATCGGCGCGCCGTAGGTGGTGGGCGCGAAGGCGATGGTCTGCGCCATGCTCAACGGGGTCGTGATGACCGAGCCCACCCCGGTGAATCCGGCGATCGTGGTGCCCGCAGTGAGCAGCAGGCTGGTGGCGTCGAGCGCGAAGGTGATGAGCGAGAAGACGTTCTCCACCTTCACATCCGCGAGCGGCACCGTGTTGAGCGCGCGGCCCTCGTAGATGTCGAAGCCCAGGTTGGCCAGGAAGGTCAGCGGCCCGTAGTCCATGGCGTCCACGATCGGGCCGAGCTGCTCGGTGCGGCGCAGCATCATGATGTCGGCGACCCGGTTCTCGTGCAGGAAGCCCTGCAGCGCAGCGGCATTCGCGTTCACCGACGCCGGGTCGACGGGCAGGCCGGCCGCGGTGGTGAGGAACGCGCGGGTGCGCTCGACCAGGTCGGCGGTCTTCAGTTCGGCCAGGGTGGTACAGGCGCCGTCGGCCTTGGTGAGCTGGTTGGCCAGGTCGATGAGCGGCTGCGGCACGTCCACGTGCTCGTCGGGCAGCTCCAACTGCAGCTTCCGGTACGCGCCGTTGGCATCGCAGCCCAGCGACAGCTGGGACTGCACCGACCGCGCCAGCGACTTCACGCCGTTGAACAGCGCGCCCACCACCGGCTTGAGCACGAAGCCGACGGTCGGCACCAGGCTGGCCGCGAACTGGGCGGGGATCTTCACGATGCGGGTGGCGAGAATGAACACCTCGACCACGTCGCGCACCTTCAGCTGCGAGAGCGCGATGGTCTTGTGCAGGTTGCCGGTCTTCACGGCGTCCAGGTTGTTGACGATGTAGGTGACGATCGGGTCGTCGAGGAACTGCGTACGGTCATTGACCTCGTCGGGGCCCAGCGGCAGCAGCCCGTTGCGGTGCACGTGGATCGCGGCGACGTTCTGCCGGAAGTCCTCGACCGAGCGGTCGTAGGCGGATTGCTGCTCGGCCGGAACCACCGTGCGAATGGCCGTGGCGGCCGCGGTGATGACGTCATCGAAGGTTGCGGCGGGCTTGCCGCAGACTTCCCCGGCGTCGGCGATCTGGGCCGCGGCGAGGGTGTCGACCTCGTCGGCGCGAGCCGGGGCCGCGCCCGGGACGAGGGCGGCCGTGCTCAGCATGGCGGTGATGGACAATGCCCCGACGAGCGGGGCGAATCGTGCGAGGCGCATGTGCATGGTCTTTCAAGGGGCCTACGCAATCGCGCGGCAACATACTGGTCGGGTGTTCAACTCGAGTCGCAATGTTGTACAGCTCTCATGACGCAACCGTCAGCGGTTTCGTGAACTCTGAGCGAAAACCACGCGACCAATCCCGTTGGCCGGGATGACCCGCGCCACCCCCGCCCACCGGCCCCGCCGGAGCCGACGCGCGCCCGCGGGCACTGCCGGTAGTCTGGGCGACCGTGACCGTCGCATCCCCCTTCGATCTGATCGTTGTCGGCTCCGGCTTCTTCGGGCTGACCATCGCCGAACGCACCGCCAACCTGCTCGGCAAGCGAGTTCTGGTGGTTGAACGCCGCTACCACTTGGGTGGCAACGCGTACTCGGAGGCGGATCCCGAAACCGGCATCGAAATCCACAAGTACGGCGCCCACCTCTTCCACACCTCCAACAAGCGGGTGTGGGACTACGTGAACCAGTTCACCGAGTTCACCGGGTACCAGCACCGCGTCTTCGCCAAGCACAAGGGCCAGGCGTACCAGTTCCCCATGGGCCTGGGTCTGCTCTCCCAGTTCTTCGGCCGCTACTTCACGCCCGACGAGGCACGCGCGCTGATCGCCGAGCAGTCCGCAGAGATCGAGACCAAGGACGCCTCCAACCTCGAAGAGAAGGCCATCTCCCTGATCGGCCGCCCGCTCTACGAGGCGTTCATCCGCGACTACACCGCCAAGCAGTGGCAGACCGACCCGAAGGAGCTCCCGGCCGGGAACATCACCCGCCTGCCGGTCCGCTACACCTTCGACAACCGCTACTTCAACGACGACTACGAGGGCCTGCCGAAGAACGGCTACACCGCGTGGCTGTCGAAGATGGCCGAGAACGACCTCATCGAGGTCCGGGTCGACACCGAATGGTTCGACGTGCGCGACGAGATCCGCGCCCAGAACCCGGACGCCCCGGTCGTCTACACCGGCCCGCTGGACGCCTACTTCGACTACGCCGAAGGCGAACTCGGCTGGCGCACCATCGATTTCGAGACCGAGGTGCTCGAAACCGGTGACTTCCAGGGCACTTCGGTGATGAACTACAACGACGCGGATGTCCCCTTCACCCGCATCATCGAGCCGCGCCACTTCCACCCCGAGCGCGACTACCCGACCGACAAGACGGTCATCATGCGCGAGTTCTCGCGCTTCGCCCAGACCGGCGACGAACCGTACTACCCCATCAACACCCCCGACGACCGCGCCAAGCTGCTGGCCTACCGCGAGCGCGCCAAGGCCGAGACCGCGTCGGCGAAGGTGCTGTTCGGCGGCCGTCTGGGCACCTATCAGTACCTGGATATGCACATGGCCATCGGCGCCGCGCTCAGCATGTTCGACAACGTGCTGCGCCCGCACCTGGAATCCGGCGCGCCGCTGGTGGACGAGGCCTGATGACCGCCCAACTCACGCGGGAAGACATGAGCACCGAGACTCGCGCCGTATCCCTGCTCCAGCGCATCATCCTGCCCCGGCCGGGTGAACCGCTGGACGTCCGCAAGCTGTACCTCGAGGAATCCGACACCAATTCCCGTCGCGCGCATGCCATCACGCGCACCGCGCTGGCCATCGGCGCGGAGTCGGAGGTGTCGTTCTGCACCTACTTCAACGCGGTCCCGGCCAGCTACTGGCGGCGCTGGAGCGTGCTGAAGTCGGTCGTGCTGCGCCTGGAACTGTCCGGCCACGGCCGCGTCGACGTCTACCGCTCCAAGGCCGACGGCTCCCGAATCCACGTGCAGGGCAACGAGTTCAGCACGCCGGGCGAGGGCGCGGCCGCCGCGGACTTCGTCGAGTTCGAGGTGGATCTGGGCCCGTTCGAGGACGGCGGCTGGATCTGGTTCGACATCACCACCGACAGCCACGTCGAAATGCGCAGCGGCGGCTGGTACGCGCCCATCGAGGCGCCGGGTGAGGGCAGCATCGCCGTCGGCATGCCGACCTTCAACCGCCCCACCGACGCGGTCAAGACGCTGACCGCGCTGGGCTCCGACCCGCTGGTGCTGGAGAAGATCAAGGCCGTCATCATCCCCGACCAGGGCACCAAGAAGGTCGTGGACGAGCCTGGCTTCACCGAGGCCGCGGCCCGCCTGGCCGGTCGCCTCGCCATCCACGACCAGCCCAACCTCGGCGGTTCCGGCGGCTACAGCCGTGTCATGTACGAGGCGCTCAAGACCACCGACGCCGAGTACATCGTCTATATGGACGACGACATCGAGATCGAGCCGGACTGCATCCTGCGGGCCCTGGCCTTCTCGCGTTTCGCCAAGTCGCCCATCCTGACCGGCGGCCAGATGCTCAACCTGCAGGAGCGCTCGCACCTGCACGTGATGGGCGAGGTGGTGGACCGCTCCATCTTCATGTGGACCGCGGCCCCCAATGTCGAGTACGACCACGACTTCGCCAAGAACCCGCTGCGCGACCGCGACAACTCCAAGCTGCTGCACCGGCGCATCGACGTCGACTTCAACGGCTGGTGGACCTGCGTCATCCCGCGCCGGGTGGCGGAGGAGATCGGGCAGCCGCTGCCGCTGTTCCTCAAGTGGGACGACGCCGAATACGGTTTGCGCGCAAGGGAACACGGCTACCCGACGGTCACCCTGCCGGGCGCCGCGGTGTGGCACATGGCCTGGTCCGACAAGGACGACGCCATCGACTGGCAGGCCTACTTCCACCTGCGCAACCGCCTGGTGGTCGCCTCCCTGCACCTGCCCAACGACGGCCGCCCGATGGTGGTCAACACCGTCAAGGCCACGCTGAAACACCTGCTGTGCCTGGAGTATTCGACGGTCGCCATCCAGAACGAGGCGATCCGCGACTACCTCGCCGGACCGGAGAAGCTGTTCGAGCTGCTGCCGACCGCGCTGGGCAAGGTGCACGCCATGCGCAAGGAATACCCGGACGCGGTCGTGGTGCCGTCCTCCACCGAACTGCCCCTGGCCTCGCGCGCCGAGGTCGGCGCGGTCGGCGAGCCGGGCAACCCCATCGCCAAGGTGGTGCGCCTCGGCAAGGGCGTGCTGCACAACTTCCGCAAGGCCAACCCGAAGCACCACGACACCCCGCAGCTGAACGTGCCGACCCTGGACGCGCGCTGGTTCCTGCTCTCGCAGGTCGACGGAGTCACCGTCACCACCGCCGACGGCCGCGGCGTGGTCTACCGTAAGCGGGATCCGCGCAAGGCCAAGGAGCTGTTCACCGAGGCCATGCGCTTGCGCAAGGAGCTGGCCGAGCGCTTCCCGGAGGTGCGCGAGCAGTATCGTCGCGCGCACGCGCATCTCACCAGCCAGGCCGCGTGGGAGAACGTCTTCGGTATCGACGCTTCCGCCGCCCAGACGAGGAATGAGCCCAAATGACGGCTGCACAGCCAGCTTCCGGCGTGGACCGCGGACTGCACGCGGTCCCGGACGCGCCGGCGACTCCGGCCGCATCCCCGGCCGAGGTCAAGATTCTCAACCTGGTGCAGGGCACCATCGGACAGAACCCGGCGGTCGTGAAGGCCGCCCGCGGCATGTCCCACTTCGGTGAGCACTCGCTGGGCTGGATCGGCATCGCCGCGGTCGGCGCGCTGGTCGACAAGCCGCGCCGTCGGCAGTGGGCCGGGGTCGCGGTCGGCGCGTTCGGCGCGCACGCCGCGTCCGTGGTGATCAAGCGCGTGGTCCGGCGCCCCCGCCCGAACCATCCGTCCGTGCAGGTCAACGTGTCGACGCCGTCGAAGCTCAGCTTCCCGTCCTCGCACGCCACCTCGACCACGGCGGCGGCTGTGTTGCTCGGCCGGCTGACCGGGCTACCCTTGCCTGCGGTGCTCGTCCCGCCGATGCTGCTCTCGCGGGTGGTCCTCGGTGTGCATTACCCCTCCGACGTGCTGGCGGGTTCCGCGCTGGGCGCAGCATCAGCCGCCGCCGTGCTCGCCGCCGAAAAGAGACTCGCGAAGTGACCGCCCAGGAAGAAGCCATCGTTGACATGAGCGAAGAGCCGACCAGCACCGACCTGGCAGAGGCGGTCGTCAAGGGACCGCCGAAGACGTTGGGCGGCGGCTTGATCAAGGCCATGCGCCCGCGCCAGTGGATCAAGAACGTGCTGGTCCTGGCCGCGCCGCTGGCGGCCGGCAAGACCGCCGCGGGCGATCTGGTGATCAGCGACGTGTCGGTGCTCGGGCATGTGGCCCTGGCGTTCGTGGTGTTCTGCATGGCCGCGTCGGGCATCTACCTCGTCAATGACGCGCTCGATGTGGAAGCCGACCGGGCCCACCCCACCAAGCGTTTCCGGCCCATCGCGGCCGGCGTGGTGCCGGTGAACCTGGCCTACGGGCTCTCGGCGGTGCTGCTGGTCGGCTCGGTCGTGCTGTCGTTCGCCGCGAATTGGCATCTGGCCGTGGTGATGGCGGTGTACGTCGGCATCCAGCTGGCCTACTGCTTCGGTCTCAAGCACCAGGCGGTGCTGGACATCTGCATCGTGTCGTCGGGCTTCCTGCTGCGCGCGGTCGCCGGCGGCGTCTCCTCGGATATCCGTCTGTCCCAGTGGTTCCTGTTGATCATGGCGTTCGGTTCGCTGTTCATGGCGGCCGGAAAGCGCTACGCCGAGCTGAAGTACGCGCTCGACACCGGCGCGAAGATCCGCAAGTCGCTGGAGTACTACACGCCGACCTACCTGCGTTTCGTCTGGACCCTGTCGGCCACCGCGGTCGTCGTGTTCTACGGTCTGTGGGCGTTCGAGCAGGATCGCGCCAAGGACACCATCTGGTTCGCCATCTCCATGATCCCGTTCGTCATCGCCATCATGCGGTACGCGGTGGATGTCGACGGCGGCGAAGCGGGTGAGCCGGAAGAGATCGCCCTGGGGGACCGGGTCCTCCAGTTCCTCGCAGTCGCCTTGATCGGAGCTCTGGGTGTCGCTGTCTATCTCACCTGACGTGGTAGAGGGAGAAGAGCGAGAGACGGGCGCGCCGACGGCACAATTGCCGGTCGGTCGCGCCCGTCGGCGTGCGGATGACTCCGCGCGCGGTGCCTCGCGACTATCCCGAGCCACGTTCATCGGTGGGATCGCACTGACCGCGACGCTGTTCGCGGCCGGTGCGTGGCAGCGGCGCTGGATCGCCGACGACGGCCTGATCGTTCTCCGCACGGTGCGAAACCTGCTGGCGGGCAACGGTCCGGTCTTCAATGTCGACGAACGTGTCGAGGCCAATACCAGCACGGCCTGGACCTACATCGTCTACTTCTTCAGCTGGCTGACCCAGGCCCGGCTGGAATACGTGGTGCTCGGGATCGCGCTCACGCTGTCGGTGCTGGCCATCGTGTTCGCGATGCTCGGCACCGCCCGGCTGTGGGGCGGAACGGGTTCCGCGCTGCTGCTTCCCGCGGGCGTGCTGGTCTACATCGCCCTGCCCCCGGCTCGCGACTACGCCACCTCCGGACTCGAGTCCTGCCTGGTCATCTTCTGGCTGGCGGTGCTCTGGTGGGGGATGGTGCGCTGGTCCCAGGCCGAGAAGGTGCGCCCTGCGGGCTTTCTCGCGCTCGTCTTCTTCGCCGGATTGGCCCCGCTGATCCGCCCGGAGATGACACTGGTCGGCGCGCTCGCGCTGCTCATGCTGTTCTGCGCCCCGGCGCCCGAGACCCGCTTGCGGCCCTGGCTGTTCCGGGTGCTGATCGTGGCGGTCGCGGGTCTGCTGCCCGTGGCGTACCAGATCTGGCGGATGGGCTACTACGCCCTGCCCTACCCGAACACCGCGGTGGCCAAGGACGCCGGCGGCGCGAAGTGGGGTCAGGGCCTGGTCTATCTGTGGGATCTGGTCGGCCCGTACTGGCTGTGGCTGCCGCTGCTGGTGCTGCTGGTGGCCGGTGTGGTGGTCGGGCGGCAGCGTCGCGACCAGCTCTCCGGTTCCTCTCCCGCGAGCGAATCCCGGAAACCCGGATGGCGCGGGCGAATTGACAGTTTCAGCCACTGGCTGCGGACCCCCGCCGCGGTGGTCGCGCTCATGCTGGGCAGCGGATTCGTGCTCACCGTCTACGAGATCCGGGTCGGCGGCGACTTCATGCACGGCCGCATGCTGCTGCCGCAGGTGTTCTGCCTGATCCTGCCCGTCGCGGTGCTGCCGCTGCGGCTGCCGCGCACGACGGCGGCGGGCGAGACCGGAATGCGCCGACTGGACTGGGCTTTCGTGGTCGTGCTGGCCGCGTTCGCCGGAACCACGGGGTGGGCGCTGTTCGCGGCCGACACCACGGCGATCACCACCGGCACCAAGATCCGGGCCAACGGCATCGTGGACGAGCGCATCTACTACGTGCTCAACACCGGCCACGACCACCCGATCCGCGCCGAGGACTACCTGGACTATCCGCGCATCCGCGCCATGGTCCGGGACATCGAGAATTCGAAGGACGGCGCGCTGCTGCTCAGCTCGCCCTCGTTCACGAACTGGTACCTGGTGCCCGCACCGGTCCCCGAGGGCAATCAGGAACAC
Organism: Nocardia sp. NPDC005825; assembly: GCF_040630175.1. Classification (NCBI taxonomy): domain Bacteria; kingdom Bacillati; phylum Actinomycetota; class Actinomycetes; order Mycobacteriales; family Nocardiaceae; genus Nocardia; species Nocardia sp. NPDC005825. The sequence continues at coordinate 396,816 of NZ_JBEXXC010000004.1, read as the reverse complement.
GTGGTGTTCTTCCTGAATCTCGGCATGACCAGCATGAACGTCCCGCTGGACGTCCGCGTCATCGATCAGATGGGCCTGGCGTATCCGCTTGCCTCGCACACCGATCGACTGACCGACGGCCGCATCGGCCACGACAAGAACCTCTACTCCGACTGGGTGGTCGTGGACGCCGGCATGGTGGACAAGCACCCGTGGATGCCGTGGTTCCTGGACGAGAAGTGGACCACGCAGGCACGGACCGCGTTGTCCTGCCCCGCCACCCAGGACATGCTGGCCTCGGTGCGCGCGCCGCTGACCTTCGACCGCTGGCGGCACAACCTGGTGCAGTCGCTCGATTTCGCCAAGTACCGGATCGATCGGGTCCCGAAGTACGAGATTCAGCGCTGCGGATTGGTCGATCCGACCGAGCCGCCGAAGTAGCCGGACCGCACAGCAGCCCCGTATCCATCGCGGATACGGGGCTGCTGTGCGCTGTACTCCAATTGATTTGGGCGTTTTGTCACGAACTGAAGATGAAATTTGAAATTCTGTCTCAATTAGGTAACGCCTGGCAGGGGGTTCCGCGATACGCTACTCGGCAGGCCGCTGCGGGTGATCTCTTCCTATGTGTCACAGCGGATGTCATGAGTTTGGAAGGGCCGGAACAACACGATGCCTAGCGCTGCCACTGTGGGTGGGAAACGGGGAACTCGACCGCGGCGAGCGTGGTTCACGAGGGCGACATTCGGCCTGGCCATGGCGCTGATGCTGCCGTTCGGGGCAGCGGTCGCCGGCACCGGCGGCACCGCGCAGGCGGCTCTGAATCCGGCCGGTTTCGATTTCTACGTGGATTCCGCGATGGGCCCGATCAAGTCGCGCGTCTTCCGCGCCAATGACGGCAATACCAATCGCGTGGTCTACCTGCTCGATGGCATGCGCGCCCGCGAGGACCTCAACGGCTGGGAGATCGAGACCAATGTCGCCCAGGCGTTGATGGACGCCAATATCAATGTGGTGATGCCGGTCGGCGGCGCGTCCAGCTTCTACGCCGACTGGACCCAGCCCAGCACCTTCCTGGGCATGAAGCCCGGCACCGCGCCCGGCGACGTGACCGGTTCCGGCGCCTCGTCGGTGTTCTCGGGTGGTCCCGGCAAGTCCTACACCTACAAGTGGGAAACCTTCGTCACCAGCGACCTGCGCAACGCGCTGCGGGATCGGCTGGGCTTCAGCCCGACCCGCAACGGCGTGGTCGGCGTGTCCATGAGCGGCAGCGCCGCGCTCATGCTGGCGGCCTTCCATCCCGACCAGTTCAGTTACGCCAGTTCGAATTCGGGTGTGCCGAATATGAGCACGCCCGGCATGCGGGCCGCGATCCGCGCCGCGATGCTGGACTGCGGTGGTTACAACGTGGACGCCCTGGCTTCGTCGGAGGCCAGATGGCAGCACCTCGACCCGGCCGTGTTCGCAACGCGGTTGAAGGCCAACAACACCCGGCTGTGGATCTCCGCGGCGAGCGCTATTCCGGGCGGCGGTGACATCTCCGCGATGGCGACCAAGGAAGGCATGGGCATCGAGGCGGTGGCGCTGGCGAGCACCCGGATGTTCCAGGCCCGCTTGGCCGTTGTCGGTCTCGGCAATGTCACCTACGACTTCCCGCCCACCGGCATCCACAACTGGCACACCTGGGAGCCGCAACTCATCAAGCAATTGCCGGATTTGTCCTCTCATATCGGCTGACGCGCGTCCCTTTGTCTCGAGTCCTGTATCAATGAGCAGCTCAGGGCACGTTTCCGCCGAATAGTGGCGCCGGTCACTTCTGTCACGAACCGATAACGAACACCTCTCCAACGCACGATAGGCTCCCCGAGACCTTCCGCCGGGAGATGACGGACCGGCGGGAATTGCACGGATATGAACAGGACACGAAAGGCCGGACTAAGGCATGCGAGGCGAGTGGGTTAGACGTCCATCACTGGGCGGCGGATGGTTGAAACGATCGGCACTCGGGCTCGCCGCGGCCCTCATGGTTCCCCTGGGCGCGACGGTGGCCGGGGTGGGCGGGGTCGCGCAGGCGGCCTTCAACCCCTCCGGGTTCGACTTCTGGGTCGACTCGGCCAGCATGGGCCCGGTCAAGACCCGCGTGTTCCGTGCCGCGGACGGCAACACCTCGCGCGTCGTCTACGCCCTCGACGGTATGCGTGCCACCCAGATCCTCAACGGCTGGGAGAACGACACCGAGGTCGTCCGCGCGCTGACCGCCGCGAACATCAACGTGGTCATGCCGGTCGGCGGCGAGTCCAGCTTCTACGCCGACTGGGCCGAGCCCAGCTCCATCCTCGGCATCGGCGGCGGCAGCGGCTCGGCCGGTTCCGCCTCGGGCTCGCAGTCGGGTTCCGGCGCGTTCGGCCTGTTCGCCGGCGGCCCGGGCAAGAGCTACCGCTACACCTGGGAAACCTTCATCACCCAGGACCTCCGCAACGCGCTGCGCGACCGGCTGGGCTTCAACCCCAACCGCAACGGCGTGTTCGGCCTGTCCATGGGTGGTTCGGGCGCGCTGACCCTGGCCGCCTACCACCCGGACCAGTTCAGCTACGCGGGCTCGTTCTCCGGCTACCTGAACGTCTCCGCGCCGGGCATGCGTGAGGCCATCCGCGTCGCCATGATCGACGCCGGCGGCTACAACGTGGACTCGATGGCCCCGCCGTGGGGTCAGCAGTGGCTGCGCATGGACCCGTTCGTGTTCGCGCCGCGCCTGATCGCCAACAACACCCGCCTGTGGATCTCCGCCGCCAGCGCCATCCCGGCCGCCGGTGACGTCACCGGCGTCATGTCGGTCATCCAGGGCATGCCGCTGGAGGCGCTCGCGCTCGCCAACACCCGGGCCTTCCAGGTCCGGATGTCCACCCTGGGCGCGCAGAACGTCACCTACGACTTCCCGGCCAGCGGTGTGCACAACTGGCGGAACTGGGAGGCCGAGGTCTATCGCATGATCCCGGACCTCTCCAACAACATCGGCTAGTCCAACAACATCGGCTAGAAAACCGCGCTCAGCGCGTCAAGTCCCCCGGGCGTAGGTCAAGATCTGGACTCGCCCGGGGGACTCGTGCGTCGACACGCCCGACACGCCGACGCGGACGTCCGATACTTGAGCGGTTCCGAAGAGAAGATCGTTCTGCTGGATCGTCTGTGCTCCGATGAGAGGCTGGGTCGATGCGGGTGCGTGGCTTCAAACGAACTGTGCTGGGTATCGCAACGGCGATGTTGCTGCCATTAGGCGCCGGGGTGGTCGTCTCCCCGCCCGCATCCGCCGGTTTCAATCCCTCGGGATTCGACTTCTGGGTCGATTCTCCCGAGATGGGCCCGATCAAGTCCCGGATCTTCCGAGCCGCCGACGGGAATACCAACCGCGTCGTCTACGTGCTCGACGGCGAACGCGCCCAGGGCGACCTGAACGGCTGGGAGATCAACACCAATGTCGCCGAGGTCCTGCAGAGCTGGAACATCAATGTGGTGATGCCGGTCGGCGGCCAGTCCAGCTTCTACGCGGACTGGGATTCACCCAGTTCCTTCTTCGGCCTCGCACCCGGCAGCGGCTCGTCCGCGCCGAATTCCGGATCCGGCATGACCGAGGCGCTGGGCGGCGGTGAGGGCAAGAGCTACCGCTACACCTGGGAATCACTGCTCACCAATCAGCTGCGCTGGGGATTGCGGGATCGCCTGGGCTTCAATCCGAATCGCAATGGCGTGTTCGGATTGTCGATGGGCGGCAGTGCCGCGCTCACGCTCTCGGCGTACCACCCCGACCAATTCAGTTTCGCCGGATCATTCTCCGGTTATCTGAACATTTCCGCGCCGGGTATGCGCGAGGGCATTCGCGCGGCCATGATCGACGCCGGCGGTTACAACGTCGACTGCATGGCGCCGCCGTGGGGCCCGCAGTGGTTGCGCATGGATCCGTTCGTCTTCGCGCCCACCCTGATCGCGAACAACACGCGCGTCTGGGTCTCGGCCGGCAGCGGCCTGCCGATGCAGCAGGACCTGAACATTCCGTTCGGCGCGGCCGCCGACCGCATCGTTCGAGGCACCCCGCTGGAGGCGTTGGCGCTGGCCAATACCCGCGCATTCCAGGTCCGCATGATGACGCTGGGCGCGGGCAACGTGGTCTACGACTTCCCGCCCGCCGGGCTGCACGCCTGGACCAACTGGCAGGAGGACGCGTACCGGATGATTCCGGACATGTCGGCGAATATCGGCTGACGTCCGAAATCCGCGCCACCGCAACACGTTCGACACGAGTTCGCCCGATGTTCGATCAGCGGCATGAGACCGAGTCTCATGCCGCTGTTTTGTTGTGCCTGGTCGGAGCGGGTGGGAGGCATTGCCTGTGCATCGGAGACATTGCCGGCCAGCGGGATTGGGGGCTGTCGATTACCGGCTGAGCTGTTGTCATAGGAATGGCGAATAGGCGGGTGAGTGACACAAGTCACTGGTGCTGAATCGCTGTTTGTGCATAGGCGAAATGCGAGTTCGTGTACGCGTCGGATGCGGTTCCCGTCAGTGTCGCGACACTCGCGAGTCGGCGTGTTTCTCATTGTGCCGAAAGATCATTCGGTCCTGTTGCCGAGAGTGGGCTCCGTGACATATTGTCACGCGGAACCAATCTGATGAGGTTGTCGGGGATCTCGCTGTCCGGTGATGTCGCGGCCGATGTCGGCTGCACTCATGGGGCGGGTTGGCCGTCAGCAGCGAAGTAGCCGGAGTAAAAGAAAGCAGGATTCATGAGGTTCGGCAGGAACGGGGGGAGTACTGCGGCGCGTCCGACACGCGGTGCGGGTACATGGATGAGGCGGACGCTGGTCGCATCGGTCGCCGCTCTCGCACTGCCGGTGGTGGTGGGCGGCGCTCCGGCGCAGGCCCTGCCCGCTCATGGCATCACCCACCGGATGAACCCGGGCGCCGCCGAGGACCTGATGGTCCCCTCGAGCATGGGCCCGATCAAGGTCCAGGTCCAGTGGGCCCGCAACGGCGGCAACGGCGCGATCTACATGCTCGACGGCATGGCCGCGCGCGACGACCGCAACGCGTGGAGCTTCGAGACCAACGCCATGCAGCAGTTCTCGAACGACGACGTCACCCTGGTGATGCCGGTCGGTGGTCAGTCCAGCTTCTACACCGACTGGCTGGCCCCGAGTAACACCAACGGTCAGAAGTTCACCTATAAGTGGGAGACCTTCCTGACCAAGGAGCTGCCCGCCTTCCTCGAGGGCTACGGCGTCTCCCGCACCAACAACGCGGTCGTCGGTCTGTCGATGAGCGGTGGCGCCGCGCTCGCGCTGGCCGCCTTCCACCGTGACCAGTTCAAGTACGCCGCCTCGTACTCCGGCGCGCTGAACGTCTCCGCCCCCGGTATGCGGGAGGCCCTGCGCGTGGCCGTCCTGCGCTGGGGCGCCTACAACATCGACTCGATGGCGCCGCCGTGGAGCCCGCAGTGGCTGCGCATGGACCCGTTCGTGTTCGCCCCGCAGCTGCGTGGTCTGCCGATGCACATCTCGGCCGGTGGCGCGCTGCCCGGTGAGTTCGACCGGCCGTCCAATGTCGGCGCGGTGTTCGACACCGGTGTCGGTATGGGCATCGAGGCGGTCTGCCTGCTCAACACCCGCTCGTTCCAGGCCCGCCTGGCGCAGCTGGGCATCCCGGCGGAGTTCGACTTCCCGTCGACCGGCACCCACTCCTGGAAGTACTGGGAGGCCGAACTGTGGAAGTCCCGCATCGGCATGCTGCAGGCGCTGCACGCGATCTGATCTTCCGATAGCCCGAATGCCGGTCACCCCCTGGGGTGACCGGCATTCGTCGTTTCCTGGACGGGTTCGAAAGCTAATGTGGCACAGGTGGTATCGCGACGACGGCGCTCGTGCCGGATCAGGGGGACGGTCGCCATCGCGGCGGCCGTCGCGATAGTGCTCACCGGCGCTCCGGCTGCGGCGGATCCCGCGCCCGCCGCGGCGCCCGTCATCAGTCAGGTCACCCCGCTGGGTGCGAGACGTGTTGCGCTGTGGGTGGATTCGCCCGCCATGCGCGGCCGGGTGCAGGTGCAGCTGCTGCTGCCGCGCGATTGGGACGCGCGGCCCGCCGCCAAGTTCCCGGTGCTGTTCCTGCTGGACGGGACGCGGGCCAGTGATCAGGAGAGCGGATGGACGAAAGAGGCTGGGGCACAGTCGTTCTACGCCGACAAGAACGTGGTGGTCGCCCTGCCCGTCGGTGGTGCGGCGAGCTACTACACCGACTGGAGACAGGCTTCGGAGGGCAAGACCAATCGGTGGGAAACGTTCCTCACCAAGGAATTACCGCCGCTGCTCGAACGCGACTGGCGCACCACCGATGTGCGCGGCATCGCGGGACTGTCGATGGGTGGTGCGGCCGCCATGACGCTGGCCGCGCGGAACAAGGGCTTCGCGCGGTTCGCGGCCTCGTTCTCCGGTCTGCTCACGGCCACGACTATCGGTATGCCGCAGGCGATCCAGCTCGCGCAGCGGGCGGCGGGGGAGAACAACGCCGACTTCATGTGGGGTCCGCCGGGCGCCGCGGAGTGGTCCGCCCACGATCCCTACGAATTGGCCGAACGGCTCAAGGGCGTCAGCCTCTACATCTCCAGCGGCAGTGGGTCCGGGGGTGTGCGGGGTGGTGCGACGATCCCCGGAGTGAGTACCGACTGGTCCGGTACGGCGCTGGAAATCCTGGCGCGCATGTCATCCCGGCAATTCGCCGCGAAACTCGACAAATTGAGCATTCCGGTCTCGGTGAACTACCGGGCGGCCGGCACGCACGCCTGGCCGTACTGGGATTTCGAGATGCGACAGGCCTGGCCGCAGGCCGCGGCCGCGCTCGGTGTGGAGCAGTGATCGAAACACGCGCCTGCTGAACGGGATACCCGCCGGTTACCTCTGAGCCGTCTGTAGAGTGCACCGTTGTCCGTGACTCCCGTCACGTCGGTGTGGTTCCCCCCTGCGGTTCAGGAGATCGATCTCTATGGCAGTACAGGGCGCTTCGTCATGCCCACAGCACGGTTCGGTTCGGCTCACCACGCGCGCTCGCGTCCGAAGGTTCTGGCGGCGCGCCCTGGTCACGGCCCTGTCGGTGGCCGCGGTCCCGGCGTTGGCCGGGCCCGCGGCCGCCATGCCCACGCACCCGGTGCATCGCACCCCCGAGGGCGGATTCGAGGAGCTGTACGTCCCCTCGAGCATGGGCCCGATCAAGGTTCAGGTGCAGTGGGCGCGGCACGGCGGCAACGCCGCGCTGTACCTGCTCGACGGGCTGCGTGCCCGAAATGACTTCAATGCCTGGACTTTCGAGACGGATGCCTTGAAACAGTTCGCCGAGGACAACGTCACCCTGGTGATGCCGGTCGGCGGCCAGTCCAGCTTCTACACGGACTGGCGCGCGCCCTCCTCGACCAACGGTCAGAAGCTCACCTACAAGTGGGAGACCTTCCTGACCGAGGAGCTGCCGGCGTTCCTCGAGGGCTACGGCGTCTCCCGCACCAACAACGCGGTGGCCGGACTGTCCATGGGCGGCTCGGCGGCGCTGGCGCTGGCCGCCTACCACCGCGACCAGTTCAAACACGCGTCCTCGTTCTCGGGCTACCTCAATATCTCCGCGCCCGGGATGCGGGAGGCGATCCGGATCGCCATGCTCGACGCGGGCCGCTTCAATGTGGATTCGATGGCCTGGCCGTGGAGCCCGCAGTGGCTGCGCATGGACCCGTTCGTCTTCGCGCCGCAGCTGCGCAATCTGCCGATGTACATCTCGGCCTCGTGGGGCGTACTCGGCCCGCACGACAATCCGGACTCGGCGAACGGAATGTTCAACACCGTGAATGCCGTTGCGCTGGAGACCTTGTCGATGGTGAACACCATGTCGTTCATCGGCCGCATGGAACAGCTGGGCATCGACGCGCACTACAACCTGCCGGCTCAGGGCACCCACTCCTGGGGCTACTGGCAGGACCAGTTGGCCGAAGCCCGGCCCGACATCCTGGCCGCGCTGGGGGCTTGACGCCCGGTCCCGGACCGGCAACTGAGTGTTTGCTGCGGAACGGCAGATTTGCGTGTGTCCTACCGGGACTCACAAGGTTCCGGAGGTACAACACTAATGTGGCTGGAGTTGTCCGTGGGATCAGAACAGGGCGCATGCGCAGGATGGCATGCGCCATGGCAGCGGTATTTCCGCTGACAGCGGGCACTTTCTTAGTGCCGGGGGCGGCGAGCGCCGCCCCCGAGGCCCCGGCTCCGGCGGCCTCGGTCCAGAAGATGAACTGGCTGAACGACCATCGGGTCGATGTGTGGGTGAACTCCCCCGCGACCGGGTCCCCCCTACAGATTCAGCTTTTGCTGCCGCGTGACTGGAACACCAAGCCGGACGCCAAATTCCCGGTCGTCTACATGCTCGACGGCCTGCGCGCGACCGACGACGAGAACGGCTGGACCAAGGACGCGGGCGCGGCCGGCTTCTACGCCGACAAGAACGCCCTGGTGGTGCTGCCCGTCGGCGGCCAGTCCAGCTTCTACGCCGACTGGCTGGCCCCCGACAACGGCCACAACTACCAGTGGGAGACCTTCCTGGTGAAGGAACTCCCGCCGCTGCTGGAGAGCCAGTTCCGGGCCACCGATGTGCGTGCGGTGGAGGGCCTCTCGATGGGCGGCACCGCCGCCATGATGCTGGCCGCGCGCAATCCGGGCTGGGTCCGCTCGGCCTCCTCCTACTCCGGGTTCCTCACCCTGACCTCGCTGGGCATGCCGCAGGCGGTCAACTTCGCCATGCACGACGCGGGCGGTTTCGACTCGTCGAAGATGTTCGGTCCGCCCACCAGCGCCGCCTGGAAGGAACACGACCCCTACGAGCAGGCCGAGAAGCTCAAGGGCACCGCGCTGTACGTCTCCAGCGGCAACGGCGTCGCCGGCGCCACCGACCCGCTGTCCGACATTCCCGGCATCAGCACCAACTACGCGGGCCTCGGGCTCGAAGTGCTGTCGCGGCTGAGCACCCAGAATTTCGTGGCCAAACTCAACAAGCTGAACATTCCGGTCTCGGTGAACTACCGCGCCTCCGGCACCCACACCTGGCCGTACTGGGATTTCGAGATGCGTCAGGCCTGGCCGCAGACCGCGGCCGCGCTCGGCGTGGACTCCACCCCGCCCAACTGCAGGACCGGTGGCGCGATCGCCCCGGTGGTGCAGGGAAACAACTGGCTCGGCGACTGCCTCACCGGCGAGTACCCGACGACCGGCGGCGTCGGCCAGGACTTCCGCGGCGGCCGGGTGATGTTCTCGCAGGGCACGGGCGCGCAGCCGGTCGCGGGCGCGATCGGCGGCAGCTACGCCGGCCTCAGCGGCGCCGCCGGCGCTCTCGGGTTCCCGACCGGCGGCGAGGGCGGACTGCCCGACGGCCGCGGCCGGGTGCAGCACTTCCAGAACGGATCCATCTACTGGACCCCGCAGACCGGGGCCCAGGCGGTGCGCGGCGCGATCCTCGACGAATGGGCCCGGCAGGGCTTCGAGCACGGCCCGGCGGGCTACCCGAACGGGCAGGAGGCGCGCACGCCCCAGAAGGACGGCGTGGTCCAGAGTTTCGAGAACGGACCGATGTACTTCACCGCCAAGACCGGCGCGCATCTGGTGCAGGGCCTGATCCTGGGCAAGTACTCCCAGCTCGGCTTCGAGAGCGGCCCTTACGGTTTCCCGTCCAGCGGGGAACAGGGGCTGCGCGACTTCGGCCGCTACAGCGCCTTCGAGGGCGGCAATATCTACTGGAGCCCGCTCTCGGGCGCCTGGGGCGTGCGCACCGGCCAGATCATGGACGCCTGGGGTGCAACCGGATTCGAGAACGGACCGCTCGGCTTCCCGATCTCCGACGAGGGCCAGACCCCGGGTGGTCTGCAGCAGACCTTCCAGGGCGGCACCATCACCATCCACGACGGCCGCGCCGTCGCGGCCACCCTCGACGGGCGGCCGATCGCCATCCCCGGCAGCGAGGCGCCCAAGCCCGACCCGGCTCCGGGGGCGGCTCCGGCAGCCACCCCGGCTCCCGCGAACGCTCCGGCTTCGGCCCCGGCCGAGGTTCCCGTCCCGGCGGCAGCCGCTCCCGCCCCCGCGGCACCCGCCCCCGCTCCGGCGGCCGCCGCACCAGCCCCTGCCCCGGCCGCGGTCCCCGCTGCGGTCCCGGCTCCGGCGGCGGCTCCGGTCCCGGCCCCGGAGCCCACTCCGGCCGAGCCGCCGTCCCCGGCACCCATCCCCGCACTGGGCCCTGAAGTCCGTCCCAACTGAGACTTTTCCGACGAACAGGCCCTAATCGGCCCTAAGAAACGGATGAGGGTCCGTTGTGGTTCGGGCTCCGCGTCCGGGTTGCGGCTAGCCTGGGGGCGACCTTTGCCCTTGGACAGAAATAGGAAGCGAATAGATGCACGGAACCCGTGGAAAGGTATTCGGCGTGGTGGCCGCCCTCGCCGCCGCCGGCCTGCTCGCCGCGTGCGGTAGCAACGACTCGACCGCCAAGAGCACTCCCACGCTGAGCGCCACCAAGACCACGGCCGCCGCCTCCGGCGCCGCCACGCCGTCGGCCGATCAGCAGGCCCCCTCGGCCGCGCCCGACGGCGGGACGACCGAGCGCCCGGAGCCGATCCCGAGCCAGTTCCTGACCACGCCGCCCGGTTCCCCGGCGCTGACGGACAAGGAGAAGGGCTTCCTCGAGGAGCTGAAGAAGGCCGGCATCACCCCGGGTTCCTCGGACATCGCCATCACCGCGGCGAATCTGGTCTGCCAGGGCAAGGCGGAGAACGCGCCGCAGGACCAGATCATCACGTACGTGACCGCCATCGCCGGTTCCGACCCGGCCTTCGATCCGGCCAAGATGTCGGTCGAGCAGGCGGGTAAGACCTACTACGACGTCGCCATGAAGAGCTACTGCAACAAGTGACGACACGACGCCGAAACGGACAACGCCGGACCCGGCCCGTAGGCTGCCTGCTCCTCGCCATCGCCGCGATCGTGATCGTGGTCGTGGTGGCGCTGCTGCTGTGGTACCTGCTGGCCGGCCGGCTGCGGCTGCCCGGCCCCAAGCCGCCGGGACCCACCCGTCCGAGTTCGCAGCCGGCCGCCTGCCCGGATGTGCTGCTGCTGTCCATTCCGGGCACCTGGGAGTCGAACGCCACCGACGACCCCTACAACCCGACCGCGAACCCGGCGTCGCTGATGTTGAACATCTCCAACCCGATTCGGGCCAAGTTCCCGAACGAACGGCTCGAGGTCTACACCGTTCCCTACGTCGCCCAGTTCTCGAATCCGGTCGCCCTTCCGCCGGACGGGCAGGCGTCGTACAACAACAGCCGGTCCGAAGGCGCCAAGCGGGCCTCGGAGAAGCTGGCCAAGACCCACGCCGACTGCCCGCTCACCACCTTCGTCCTGGCGGGCTTCTCGCAGGGCGCGGTGATCGCGGGTGATGTGGCCGCGCAGATCGGCGCGGGCAAGGGCCCGGTGCCCGAGGACCTGGTGCTGGGTGTGACCACCATCGCCGACGGCCGCCGCGATATCGGCGACCCGGGCGAGGCCACGGCCATCGGACCGTCCCCGGCGGGCGTCGGCGCGGAGGTCGCGCTGCGGGGGCTGAACGTGCCGGGCATCACCATGACCGGACCGCGCGGCGGCTTCGGCAAGCTGTCCGACCGGGCCTTCACCATCTGCGCCGCAGGCGATTTGATCTGTGATTCGCCCCGGCAGGCGCTCAACCCCGGAAACATCCTCGGCAGCCTGAACATCCTGGTCAAAGCCGCGGGCAACCCGGTTCACAGCCTGTACAACGGCTACCAGGTGGACGACAGCGGGACCACCGCCACCCAGTGGACGGTGAACTGGGCCTCCGGTCTCATCGAAAACGCCCCGCACCCAGCGCATACGTGAGTGAATGGTGACCCCCACCGACCAACCCCCCAGTTTGGGGGTCACCCGGTAAAGTGCTCCGGGTTGCGACACTGCCGAGACCCGGTGGGTGCGGCAACTCACATCCCTGTCCTAGTTGTGTCCTATCCGGGGCGCTCCCCACCCATTTGGAGGCATTCGCGCCGGTGAAGCCATAGTCCAGTGGTGTGAGCTGGGAGATGTTCGGCCGCTCCGAAGCATGGCCGGATCGCTCCTCTGTAACATGTCCCTGGCTCGAGAACATCTAGCCAATAGACGGTCACCGCGCAGACCGCAACGAAATTCTGCAGGTTGGCTCTCTCATGGAGCTCCCGCGGGCGAACACAGTCGGGGCCTCACAGGTAACAGCGGCAAAGCAGCCGTTCCATGCCGCGTGTGCCTCGGAGGAGAAGAAGGAATGGACGAGACTTTCGACGATTACCTCGACGAAACGGGGAACATCACGATTCCCGAGGGACGTACCCTCGTCGACTACGTCGAGATGCACACTGCGGGCAATGACGCGAACGACCTTGCCTACCGCTACATCGACTACTCACGCGAGCGCGACGGTGAGTACCAGGACCTCACTTGGAGCCAGTTCGGCACCCGGCTGCGCGCGGTGGCCGCCCGACTGCAGCAGGTGACCAAGCGGGGCGATCGGGTCGCGATCCTGGCCCCGCAGGGCCTGGATTACGTCATCTCCTTCTTCGCGGCGATCTACGCGGGCACCATCTCGGTGCCGCTGTTCGATCCGGACGAGCCGGGCCACACCGACCGGCTGCACGCCGTGCTCGGCGACTGCACGCCGTCGGCGATCCTCACCGCGAGCTCCTCCGCCGCCGGTGTGCGGCAGTTCTTCCGCGCGCTGCCCGCGGCCCAGCGCCCGCGCATCATCGCGGTCGACGCCATCCCCGATAGTGTCGGTGAGTCCTGGATCCGCCCCGACATCCGCGTGGACGACATCGCCTACCTGCAGTACACCTCCGGCTCCACCCGCGTGCCGGCCGGTGTCGAGATCACCCACCGCGGTGTCGGCACCAATGTGCTGCAGATGGTGAACGCGCTTGATCTGAACGAGAACTCGCGCGGTGTGACCTGGCTGCCGCTCTACCACGACATGGGTCTGCTGACGGTGATCCTGCCCGCCGTGGGCGGCAAGTACATCACCATCATGTCCCCGGCCTCCTTCGTGCGCCGCCCCTCGCGCTGGATCAACGAGCTGGCCGCGGTCTCCGACGGCGCCGGAACCTTCGCCGCCGCACCGAACTTCGCGTTCGAGCACGCCGCCGTGCGTGGCCTGCCCAAGGCGGGCGAGTCGCTGGACCTGTCCAACGTGCTCGGCCTGATCAACGGCTCCGAGCCGGTGACCACCACCTCGATGAAGAAGTTCAACGAGGCGTTCGCCCCGTACGGCCTGCCCAAGACCGCCATCAAGCCCTGCTACGGCATGGCCGAGGCCACCCTGTTCGTGTCGGCCACCCGGCACGAGGACGAGGCCAAGGTCATCTACGTGGACCGCACCGAGCTCAACGCCGGTCGCGTGGTGAAGGTCGAGCAGGGCACCGAGAACTCCATCGCCCAGGTCTCTTGTGGTTACGTCTCGCTGTCGCAGTGGGGCGCCATCGTGGACCCGGAGACCGTCGACGATCCCGAGGGCGCTCGCGAGCTCCCCGAGGGTCAGGTCGGCGAGATCTGGTTGCACGGCAACAACATCGGCATCGGCTACTGGGGCCGCGCCGAGGAGACCCAGAAGACCTTCCGGAACCGCCTCACCAACCGCCTGCCCGAGGGCAGCAACGCCGGCGACGTCCCGCTGGACGGCAACTGGCTGCGCACCGGTGACTACGGCGTCTACGTGGACGGCGAGCTGTACATCACCGGCCGGGTCAAGGACCTGGTCATCGTGGACGGCCGCAACCACTACCCGCAGGACCTCGAGTACTCCGCGGAGGAGGCCTCGACCATGCTGCGCGCCGGTTTCATCGCCGCCTTCGCGGTACCGGCCAACCAGCTGCCCGCCGAGGTCTTCGCGCAGGACAGCCACTCCGGTCTGAGCTACGACGCCGACGATGCCAGCGAACAGCTGGTGATCGTGGCCGAGCGCGGCCCGGGTGCGGGCAAGGCCGATCCGGGTCCGATCGCGGACGCGGTCCGCGCGGCCATCTCCTCCCGGCACGGTGTCACCGCGCGTGACATCCTCCTCGTGCCCGCCGGGTCGATCCCGCGCACGTCCAGCGGCAAGATCGCGCGTCGTGCCTGCAAGGCGGAGTACATGGGCGGGACGCTGCGGGGTGGTTACAAGCAGCAGGCTTTCCCCGATGCACCAGATGAGGAGTGAGACGACAGTCTCATAATTGGATGGCGCGAGCCGATCAGGTTCGCGCCATTCATGCATGAAAACCCCGGTTCTCATGCACGAAAACACCGCCGCGCACCGTAAGCAGACAGGTAGCTTGAGGAACTGATGGCTGAGAACGAGGGCACGGACCCCACCCAGACGACCGGCGACGCGTCGACCCCGGATGCCGCGAAGAAACCCGCGGTGGCCGACATGTCGGTGCAGGATCTGCGGGAGTGGTTGCGCCGCTGGGTTGCCGACGCGACCGGGAACCCGATCGAGAACATCACGGTGGACCGGCCGCTGGAGGAATTCGGCCTGTCGTCCAGGGATGCCCTCGCGCTCGGTGGTGATATCGAGGAGCTCACCGGAGTCGTGCTGAACGCGACCATCGTGTTCCAGCACCCGACGATCGGTTCGCTGGCCGAGCGAATCATCAACGGTGAGCCCGATATTCCGGCCGAGACGGCCGACGACTCGTTCTATACCCGTGGGCTCCAGCCGGGCGAGGCGCACGACGTCGCCATCGTCGGTCTGTCCACCCGCCTCCCGGGCGCTGGCGATACCCCCGAATCCACCTGGGACTTCCTGATCAACCGCGGCGACGCGATCCGCGACCTACCCGAGGGCCGCTGGTCGGAGTTCCTCGACGACCCGCGCGTGGTGGAACAGATCGCCAAGTCGACCGTCAAGGGCGGTTACCTCGATCAGTCCGTCATCAAGAGCTTCGACGCCGAGTTCTTCGCCATCTCGCCCGTCGAGGTAGAGCGCATGGACCCGCAGCAGCGGATGGCGCTGGAGCTGACCTGGGAAGCCTTGGAGCACGCCAGGATTCCCGCGAACACCCTCAAGGGCGAGCAGGTCGGTGTCTTCATCGGTTCCTCCAGCAATGAGTTCATGCTCATCGCCGGCATGGGAATCGGGAACACCGATCCGGGCACCCCGATGTCCGCCGAGGCCTACGGCATCATGGGCAGCGTTTCGGCCATCATCCCGAACCGCGTCTCCTACTTCTTCGACTTCCGCGGCCCGTCGGTGGCCGTCGACACCGCCTGCTCCTCGTCGCTGGTCGCGATTCACCAGGGCGTGCGCGCGCTGCGCGGCGGCGAGGCCGATGTGGCGTTGGCCGGTGGCGTGAACGTGCTGCTGTCGCCCGCCCCGTCGCTCGCCTTCGACGCCAATGGCGGCGTGGCCAAGGACGGTCACATCAAGGCGTTCTCGTCGGACGCCGACGGCATGATCCGCTCCGAGGGCGGCGGCCTGCTGGTGCTCAAGCGCCTCGCCGACGCCGAGCGTGACGGCGACACCATCTACGCGGTCATCAAGGGCTCCGCCGTCAACAGCGACGGCCGCTCCAACGGCCTGCTGGCCCCGAACCCGGACGCGCAGGCCGACGTGCTGCGCACCGCCTACCGCGATGCGGGCATCCCGCCGTCGCAGGTGGACTACATCGAGGCCCACGGCACCGGTACCCCGATCGGCGACCCGATCGAGGCGGACGCGCTGGCCCGGGTCGTCGGCCGCGGCCGCGAGGCCGACAAGCCCGCGCTGCTGGGGTCGGCCAAGACCAACTTCGGTCACCTGGAGTCCGGCGCGGGCGCCGCGAGCCTCGCCAAGGTGATCATGTCGTTGCAGCACAACGTCATTCCGCCGCACCTGAACTACGCCGGTCCGAGCCCGTTCATCCCGTGGGACCAGGCGAATCTGAAGATCGTCGAGCAGCCGACCGAATTCCCGCGCTACAGCGGCAAGGCGACCATCGGCATCAACGGCTTCGGTTTCGGTGGCACCAACGCGCACGTGGTCGTCCAGGAGTACGTCCCGGCCGCCACCGCGCCCGAGGCGCCCGCGGCCGCCGATCTCGGCAACGAGACCACCGATGTGGTCGCCGAGGCCGAGGCCATCACCGAGGTCGTCGCGCCGGAACCCGAGTGGGGCAACCGCGAAGAGCCGATGCCGCTGATCCTGCCGGTGTCGGGCTACCTGCCCTCGCGCCGCAAGCGGGCCGCCAAGGATCTGGCCGAGTGGCTGGAATCCGAAGCCGGGCAGGCCACTCCGCTCGAGGATGTGGCCCGGGCGCTGGCCAAGCGCAACCACGGCCGCTCGCGCGGTGTGGTCGTCGCCAAGACGCACGAGGAAGCCATCGCGGGCCTGCGGTCGATCGCCGAGGGCAAGCCGGGCACCAATGTCTACACCGCCGATTCCCCCGCCGCGCGTGGTGCGCTGTGGGTGATGGCCGGTTTCGGTGCGCAGCACCGGAAGATGGGCAAGCAGCTCTACCAGGAGAATTCGATCTTCCGCAAGGCCGTCGACCAGGTCGACGAGCTGGTGATGGACGAGGCCGGCTACTCGGTCCGCGAGATGATCCTGGACGACGAGCAGGACTGGGACATCGGCACCGGCCAGGTCGGTACCTTCACCATCCAGGTGGGTCTGGCCTCGGTGCTGCGGGCGCACGGCGCCGAGCCGGAGGGCGTGGTCGGCCACTCGCAGGGCGAGGTTGCGGGAGCGTACATTTCGGGCGGTCTGCCGCTCGAGGACGCGGTCCGCGTGATCTGCGCCCGCTCCCGCCTGATGGCCGAGGGCGAGGCCATGCTGACCGATGACCAGGTCCGCAACATGGCGCTGCTGGAGTACTCCGCCGAGGAGATCGCCAAGCTCGTCGAGACCGAGTTCCCCGACATCGAGGTCGCGGTCTACGCCGCGCCGAACAACACCGTGATCGGCGGCATGCCGGACCAGGTGCACGCGATCGTGGCGCGCGCCGAGGCCGAGGGCAAGTTCGCGCGCGTGCTGCAGACCCGCGGCGCGGGCCACACCTCGCAGATGGACATGCTGCTGGGCGAACTCGCCGCCGAGCTGGCCGGTATCGAGCCCACCAAGCTCAAGCGCGACCTCTACTCCACCGTCCACGCGGCGGCCGTCTACCGCGGCGGCAACGCGCCCGTGCATGACGTGGACTACTGGGTCATGAACATGCGCGGCTCGGTGTATTTCACCAACGCCATCCGCCAGGCCGTGGACAACGGCATCACCACCTACCTGGAGCTGGCCCCGAACTCGGTGGCGCTCATGCAGGTGCTGGGCACCACGTTCGCGGCGGGCGTGCACAACGCCGCGCTGATCCCGACCCTCAAGCGCAAGGAGGACGAGGCCGCGGGCGTCGTCTCCGCGCTGGCGCAGCTGTACGTGCAGGGCCACAAGGTGGACCTGCCCTCGCTGCTGCCCGCCGGTCCGTACGCGCCGGTGCCGCGCACCGCCTTCCTGCGTAAGGAGTACTGGCCCAAGGTGACCGGCGGCTTCGGCGGCGCGGGCAATGCCCGGGTGCCGGGCGCGCACGTGGCGCTGCCGGACGGCCGCCACGTGTGGGAGGTGCAGGCGCAGGCCGTCACCGACCTGTCGGCGCTGGTGAATGCCGCTGCCGCGCAGGTGCTCTCGGATGTCACCGTCGGCGCGTCGCTGGCGCACGAGGCGATTCCGGCCGCGGGCACCCTGACCACCACGCTCACCCCGCATCCGGGCGGCGCGTCGGTGTCGGTGCACGCCAAGCAGGGCAATGCCTTCCGTCCGCTGTTCGACGCCGTCGTCACCTCCGGTGCTCCGCTGCCGGAATCGGCCGTCGCGCAGCAGCCGGTCGCGGCTGTCGCCGCAGCTCCGGTCGCGGAGGTCGAGGTCGCCGCGGCCGCCGGTGAGCGCTGGGATCCGAATGGCACCCAGACCATCGAGGCGCGTCTGGGCATCATCGTGGCCGAGTCCATGGGCTACGCGGTCGAGGACCTGCCCATGGAGATCCCGCTCATGGAGCTGGGTCTGGACTCGCTGATGGCGATGCGCATCAAGAACCGCGTCGAGTACGAGTTCGACATCCCGCAGCTGCAGATCCAGGCGGTGCGCGACGCCAGCCTGCTCGAGGTCGGCAAGGTGCTGCGCTACGCCATCGAGCACCGCGAGCAGCTCGAGGACATCGCCGCCCGTCAGGCGGCCGGTGAGGACATCGCCGTCGACGCCGACTTCGTCTCCGCCGCCAGGGCCGCCATGGCCGCGGGCACGGATCCGGCCGCGCTGCTGCCGAAGGCCGAGACCACCTCGCCGGTGGCCGAGGCCGAAGCGATCGTCGCGGAACCTGTTGTCGCCGATCACGAGGCGTCCGCGCCGATCGCCGAGACCGACGCCGACAACGTGCCCCCGCGCAATGGCGAGGAGCGGCTCGCCTTCGCGACCTGGGCGCTGGTGACCGGCAAGACCGCGGGCGGCATCTTCAACCCGCTGCCCGCGATCGACGACGACACCCTGGCGAAGCTGGTGGCGCGCCTGTCGGAGCGGGTCAAGGCCGAGGTCGACCCGGAGCTGGTGAAGGCGTGCAAGACCGTCGAGGACCTGTCCCGCGTGGTCGTCGAATACCAGGGCAAGAGCTCGGATCTGGACGGCTTCGTGCGCACGCTGCGCGCGAAGGAAGCCGGTTCGGACGCGGTGCCGGTCTTCGTGTTCCACGCCTCGGGCGGTAACACGCTGGTGTACGAGCCGCTGCTCAACCGGCTCCCGGCCGGTACCCCGATGTTCGGTCTGGAGCGCGTCGAGGGCACCATCGAAGAGCGTGCGCGCCAGTACATTCCGGAGATCCGCAAGAAGCAGCCGGAGGGCCCGTACATCTTCTACGGCTGGTCGCTGGGCGCGGTGTTCGCGTTGAAGGTCGCCGAGATCATGCGGGCCGAGGGCGCGGACGTGCGCGAGGTCGGCCTGATCGATCTGGCGCTGCCGGTCGAGCCGTTCGACGATTCCGCCGCGGAGCGGGTGGAGCGGATTCGCCGCTACCAGACCTTCGCGCAGAAGAACTACGGCTTCCTGGGTGAGCTCGATCAGGAACAGCTCGAGGAGCTGGCCGCCGCGTCCGACGCGGAGCAGATCGAGATCATCATGGAGCTGCTGAAGTTCGCCGGAGTCGACATTCCGGGCGGCGTGATCGAGCACCAGCGCACCTCGTGGATCGACAGCAAGGAATTGGAGAAGGTCGAGCCGACCGAGTACGACGGCCACGTGACCCTGTACCTGGCCGATCGCTACCACGATGGAATGATCGAGCTGGAGCCGCGTTTCGCCGACCGCCGGCCGAACGGCGGCTGGGCCGAGCACATTCCGCATCTGGAGATCATTCACATTCCGGGCGATCACATCCAGATCATCGACGAGCCGCGAATCTCCACCATCGGTGCCGATCTCGCCAAGAAACTTGCGGAGATCGACACCACCGGGAAATAGCACCACCGCGACACGGGTTCTGCGAAAGTAGGTTTTTGCCGAAAGGAGTCCAGTGAGCACCACCGCCGATAAACTCGCCGACCTTCGAAGCAAGCTCGACATCGCGAGGGAACCGGCGGGGGAGGCAGGCATCGCCAAGCGGGCGCGGAAGTCCATTCCGTCCGCCCGCGAACGCATCGACATGCTGCTGGACTCCGGAACCTTCGTGGAAATCGGTGCGCTGGTGCGCAATCCGGGCGACAAGAAGGCGCTCTACGGTGATGGCGTGGTCACCGGGCACGGCCTGGTGGACGGCCGCCCGGTGGCGGTCTTCTCGCACGACCAGACCGTGTACGGCGGTTCGGTCGGCGAGATGTTCGGCCGCAAGGTCGCGGGCATCATGGAATTCGCGGCCAAGGTGGGCTGCCCGGTGGTCGGCATCAACGACTCCGGCGGCGCCCGCGTGCAGGAGGCGGTGACCTCGCTGGCCTGGTACGCCGAGCTGGGCAGACGTCAGGAACCGTTGTCCGGCTTGGTGCCCCAGATCTCGATGATCCTGGGCAGCTGCGCGGGCGGCGCGGTGTACGCGCCGATCAATACCGACGTCGTGGTCGCCACCGAAGAGGCGTACATGTTCGTCACCGGTCCCAAGGTGATTCGCGAGGTCACCGGCGAGGATGTCAGTCTCGAGGAGCTGGGCGGCGCGAATTCCCAAGCGCAGTACGGCAATATCCACCACGTGGCCCGGGACGAGAAGGCCGCGTTCGAGTGGGTGCGCGACTACCTGGGCTACCTGCCCTCCAGCTGTCAGGAGCTGCCGCCGGTGGTGAATCCCGGTCTGGAGCCGGAGATCACGGAGTCGGATCGGGAGCTCGAGGCCATCGTGCCCGACGCCGACAACGCCGGCTACGACATGCACGAGATCCTGCTCCGCATCTTCGACGACGGCGACTTCCACGAGTTCGGTGAATCCGCGGGCCGCAATGTGATCTGCGGTTTCGCGCGGGTGGACGGGTGCAGTGTGGGCGTGGTCGCCAATCAGCCCATGGTCTACGCGGGCGCGCTCGACGCCCGGGCCTCGGACAAGGCCGCACACTTCGTGCGACTCTGCGACGCCTTCGAGATTCCGCTGGTCTTCGTGGTGGATACGCCGGGCTTCCTACCCGGTGTGGAGCAGGAGAAGATCGGCGTCATCAAGCGGGGTGGCCGGTTCATCTTCTCGTTCGTGGAGGCGACTGTTCCGAAGGTGACCGTGGTGATCCGCAAGTCCTACGGCGGCGGTTACGCGGTGATGGGTTCCAAGCAGCTGGGCGCGGATGTGAATCTGGCCTGGCCGACGGCGCGGATCGCGGTCATGGGTGCGGAGAGCGCGGTGTCGCTGATCGGGGCGAAGTCCTTGGAGGCGGCGCCGGAGGATCAGCGTGCCGAGATGCGCAAGCAGATGATCGATTTCTACAACGCGACGGTGGCGACGCCGTGGGTGGCGGCCGAGCGCGGCTATATCGACGCGGTCATCGAGCCGTCGAGTACTCGCCTGGAAATCCGGCGGGCGCTGCACTTGCTCAAGGACAAGAGAATTCCTCGCAACCCGCGCAAGCATCACCTGCTTCCGTTGTAGATTCCGAAACCATTGCGGGTCGCTCCCGGGTATGAAAAGCTCGCATTTCATTTTGAAATGCGAGCCTTGGGAGCGAAGCGCTAATGGCTACCCGTCGAATTCGGCAACTCATCATCGGTGGCGCGGCCACCGCCGCCACCGCTCTGGCGGTCGTCTCCGCACCGACCGCGTCCGCGCTGACCTACGGAATCACCGGCGTCAACGGCCTGGCGCACGTCGGCACGACGTACACCCTCAGTACCCATGTCGGCGCCCCGAACGCGGGGACGCAGGTGGGCTTCTGGGTCGTCAACCCGGGCAGCAGCACCGCGGTCAGCCTCGGCACCGTTCCGGTCGACGCCTCGGGCAATGCGAGTGTGACCTGGTCTCCGTCGGTCGCCGGGCAGTACACCTTCACCGCCAATGACGATCTCACCGCCGGACCCACTGGCGGCTCGACCCTCGGCCTGCAGGCCACCGCGGTGCCCGAGGGCAGCATGGGCGGCACCGGCAGCTTCAGTGCGATCCCGGTCATCGGCGGGCCGCTGGTAGCCCTGATGAAGCTGATGGGCCTGGTCTAGGCGGCTCGCCGATTGGGCTGAATCTATCGGCTGTAAGGCGCGAATGTGAGAGCCTTCAGCTATGAGTACCTCACCGCTGGCGCTACTCGAAGGCGGGCCGGAAGGCCTCGAAACACGGATCGTTCGGATCACTCCACCGGGCGTCGAACTGCGGGTCGCGTACGGGAACGGGTACGAGCGTTTCAAAGTGACGTCACGGTGGCAGGACACTCCGGACGGCAGTCTGCCCGTCTACGAGTGGGTCGCCCACGTGGACGCCGAGAAGTAGTAGCCGCCCGGAATTCGATCGGCCCGCACTATGGCAGTGGCCGCCCGCAGATCGCGGGCGGCCACCGAGTGCCTTACGCCTCCGGGTCAGAAGACCCGCATCTTGCCCGGTGACCAGAACCCGGAGCGGTTCACCACGTGGGTGTCGATCTGCGCGGGCTTCGGGAAGTCACCCTTGCCCGGATCGGCCGGGTTCGAGTAGTACGGCACGTACTGCTCCAGCGAACCCCAGTCGCGGTCGTAGTTGTCCTTCAGATACGTCGGAACCGTCTTCGACGCCGCGAGCATCTGCGCCCAGCCCAGCGGGCCACCGAATTCCTGCGCCTGCCAGGTGTTCGTGGAACTGATCGCGAGCGGGCGATCGGGCAGGATGCGGTACCCGGGAGCCGCGTCGACCACGCCGTTGTGGTGGTCGAACGGGTGCTGGCACGGGAACTGCAGGCCCACCGCCCAGTCCAGCAGGATCGGCTGCGTCCGGCCCAGATAGCTGTCGAGCGACACCAGCTTCGGCACCCGCGGCGGCGTGAAGGCCAGCCACTGATCACCGATCAGGATCGGGTCGTTGGCCCGGATGCGCACCACATTGGCGTCGTCGGACAGCGCCGAGAACGGGATGCGCAGGTTCCGCCAGGACGGCGCGGGGCCGATGTCCAGCGGCCGGTAGGCCCGGATCTCGCCGAGGCTGCCGTCCGGATTCCGGTGCGCGTACTCCAGGAAGATGTCCTGGCCGTAGGTCATATTGCCGGTGTCGTCGAACGACATCGCGCGCCCGGCCGCCGAGATGACGATCAGCGGGGTGTCGTCCGACCGCTGCGGCAGCTGGTACCAGCTCGAGGTGAGCGAGGCCGGTTGCTGCACGCCGTCCTGGTAGCTGCCCATCACCGGGGTGGTGGCCGGGTCCAGGCCGAAGGGCAGCGCCACGGTCGACCCGTTGACGCCCTGCGCGCCCTTGCCGCCGCCGGTGCCCGCGTTCTGGCCCTCCTCGAAGGCCGGGCCGACGGTCTGGGTGGAGGTGTTGCCGGTACCCGGCTTCACCTCGACGGCGTCCGCGTCGAGCTTGGCGGCGACCCCGTTGGGGGAGAAGCCGACCGGGTTCTCCCCGGCCAGTGGGTCGCCGTTCAGCGGCGGGTGGGCGGGGTCGATGATCGGGGTCAGGTTGCCGCTGTTGACATTGCCCTCGACCAGCACGTCATTGGCCAGGCCGCAGGCCTTGCCGGTGACCGCGTCGATGTTCGAGCGGGCCAGCGAATAGGCCGGGTACTGCTGCACCGCGCCCTTGAGCAGCGACACCACCTCGAAGATCACCATGAGCGCGGCGACCACGGTGAGCGGGATCGCGGCGAACCGGCGGATCCGCTTGCCGCGCCGGGTCTTCCCGTTCTCCATCGGCTTGGCGTAGCCCTCGCGCAGCGACTGCCAGGCCACCACCGCCAGCGCCAGCCCGAACAGCATGAGCATCAGGGTGTTGGACTGGAAGCCGTGCAGGGAGACGGTCTTGTCGTACCACGGCACGCCGTAGCTGGAGACGTACCAGTAGCCATTGATGCCGGAGAAGGCGACGGCGAGGGTGAACAGCAGCCCGGCCAGGAAGACCGAGCGGTTCTTCCTCGACCGCAGCGCGGTGGCGGACACCGCGACCGCGGTCACCGCCGCCAGCGAGCCCGCGATGCCCGCGTACGAACCGAAGTGGTGGGTCCACTTGGTCGGGTTGAACATCATGAAGAAGATGGTTCCGAAGACCACGCCCATGAGCCGCCAGGTCGGCGCGCTCGCGATGCCCGGCACCTGTCGCCGGCGCAGCAGCACCAGCATGGTGGTCATCAGGCACAGGATCATGAGCAGGAACGCGAAGCGGCGGGCCAGCGAGCCGTCCACCGTCTCGACGAACAGGTAGTAGTAGCGCAGATAGTCCTTGTACCAGGCCAGATTCGGTCCGGTCACCTGCCGCACCCGGTTGGCCTCCATGATCCCGGCGAAGGTCTGATCGGCGAAAACCGCCACCAGCACCAGGGTTCCGGCGGCCGCGATGGGGGCCAGCAGCGCCACATCGCCGAACTGCTTGCGCCGCCGCACCACGATGGCGACCAGCGGCCGGATGCCCGCGAGCAGGGCCGCGACACACATCAGACCGGTCGGCGCCGCCGCCAGCGTGAACGCTGCCACCAGCACCGCGACCGCGGCGGGCAGCAGCCGCGAGGTCGCGATGGCCCGCTCGATGGAGACCCAGGTCAGCAGCGCGCCCAGGGCGACGATCGGCTCCGAGCGCAGGCCGTTGTCGTAGGGCAGCCAGAAGGCCAGGAACACCAGGCCGCCGGTCCACAGCGCGACCTTGGACCGCGCCACCGCATTGCCCAGACGCGGCACCACCTCGCGGCTGATCACCAGCCAGCACAGGATTCCGCAGAGCAGCGCGGGAATTCGCACCCACGGGCTGGCGGTGGAGACCTCGGCGAAGGCCTGGATGACGTAGTAGTACCAGCCGAACGGCGCCTCCGGCACGCCGAACCAGCGGAAGTAGTTGGCCAGGTAGCCCGCGTGCGGGGCGACCCGCACCATGGTCAGGATGTAGCCGTCGTCGGAGGTGTTGGCGCCCACGAAATGCCACAGCAGCAGGGTGCCGATGATGCCGCCGTCCGCCCAGGTCGGCTTCAGCCAGTGCGCGGGCAGGATGCGCCGGTGCCCGCGGCCGTCGCTGGTGTCCAGCACCGCGAGCGCGCCCATGGCCAGCAGGGTGAGCAGCACCGCGGCGATGATCGCGACCAGTTTGATCAGCGTCGGCGAGGACGAGTACCGCGAGTCCACCGTCATGTGGAACGAAAGGCCCTCCGGGACGCCGCCTTTCATATCGGTGAAGACGCCCACCACCTGCGGCCGCAGGTCGCCCAGCAGCCGGCCCTCGATCGGCACGGTGACCAGTTCCCGGCCGCCGTCGGGGGTGGTCTTCTCGACCGTGCGGGTGACGCCCTCGAAGCCGGCGTAGGTCTCTTTGCTGTCGGAGGTGATGACGAGCTTCGAGCACTCGTTCATCTCCGCGCGGGTTGCGGTGGCCACCACGGCATTCCGGTCCAGCACGTCCACGCTGTCGCCCGAGACGCGGACGAACATGGCCTCCAGGTCCGCGCCCTTGCCCTGCGGCGGCGCCGTTGCCAGCAGGATGCCGCCGCGCGGATCCAATTGCCCGACCGCGGAACAGGGGATGGTGACGTTCACGTCGATCGGCACCTGTGACACCAAGGCCGCCTGCACCGGATCCAGCGAACCGCGCTGCGGCCAGCTCACCTCCGCCTGGGTCTGCTGCACCGGCAGGAACGGCGTCGCCAGCGCGAACAGCGCCCCGAGCAGGCCCGCGACGATCGCTATCAGCTTCGCTACCCGGTAATCACGCGGGTTCGCGGGGTCGGTCGCCGGAGGGTTCGGCTTCGTGAGCACTGCGGAGGCGTCTGGCACGGTTGCTGATCGTATCTGTCCTCTCTGAGAGTGGCGGTGTTCACTCCCGCGCCGTCGCGGGCATGGTGTGAATAACCTTTTCGCGGCTTCTACTTGGCCTTGATCGGCGAGTCCTTGGCCAGGCCGGATCGGGTCTGCACGGTCACGTCCAGGGTGGGGCGTGAATTCGCGTTCGGGGCATACGGGGTGAACTTCTCGAGGGCGCCCCAGTCCCGTCGCCAGTCGTGGTTCAGGTACGACGGCCGGGTCTCGGACTGCAGCAGCAGACCGGTCCAGCCGAGCGGCCCGCCGCCGATGTCGTCCTGCCAGGCATTGGAGGCGTCCTGGCCCACGCGGTCGGGCAGGATGCGCCATTCGGGCACCTCGGCCACGCCGTCGTGGTGGTCGAACGGGCGCTGGCACGGGAACGCGAGGCCCACGTGCCAGTCCTCGAGCACCGGGGCCTGGTCGCCGACAAGGGAATTCAGCGTCCGCAGCTCGGGCAGCCGGGGCGGGGTGACGGCCAGCCACTGGCGTGGCGTGATGTCGGCATCGCTGAGGACCAGGCGAATCGCGTTCGCGCCCGCGGGAATCTGGTCCAGCGGGATGCGCAGATTGCGCCAGGACGGGTTCGGGCCGATGTCGATGGGCCGGATCTGGCCGACATCGCGGACCTCGCCCGCGGCGTCGCGGGTGCCGTATTCGACGATCAGATCCTGTCCATAGGTCTGGACGCCGTCCTTGTCGAAGGACTTGATGCGGCCCGCCGCGGTCACCACCAGCACCTGGTAGGCCGGGTTGTCGCGCACCGAGTTCAGCTTCTCGGCGTTGTACCACTGGGTGGTGAGCTTCGAAACCTGCTGCTCGCCATCGGTGTAGCTGCCCAGTACCGGGGTCTTGGCCGGATCCAGACCGAAGGGCAGGGCGACCGAGCTGCCATTGATACCGGTCTGCTCGCTCTTGCCGCCGCCGGTGCCGGCCCCGGTGGTCTTGGAGGTCT
The DNA here is from genome assembly GCF_040630175.1 of Nocardia sp. NPDC005825. Lineage (NCBI taxonomy): Bacteria > Bacillati > Actinomycetota > Actinomycetes > Mycobacteriales > Nocardiaceae > Nocardia > Nocardia sp. NPDC005825. The sequence continues at coordinate 370,445 of NZ_JBEXXC010000004.1, read as the reverse complement.
TGTTGCCCGACTTGTCGTTCACCGAGTTGGCGCCGCCGGTGACGGTCTCCTCGGCGTCCGCGGTGAGGTCGGCGGCCACGCCGTTGGGGGTGAACCCGGTGTTCTGCGCGGCCAGGCCGTCGGCGTCGGAGCCGGTCCACGGGTGCAGCAGCGACCCCGCGGTATCGGTCTCCACCAGCACCTCGTTGGCCAGGGCGCACGAATCGCCCTTCAGCGCGCGCAGATTCGACTGGGCGATGGAGTAGGCCGGGTACTGGCCGACGGCCGCCTTGGCCAGCGACAACACCTCGAACAGCACCAGTACGGCCGCCGCGATGGTGAGCGGCATGCTGGCGAACTTGTCGAAGCCGCGCACCGGCCGCGGCGTCGTGTACGGCTCCCGGAAGTGCTGGTAGGCCGCGATCAGCAGGCACAGTACGGCCAGTCCCAGGAACAGGGTGGAGAAGCCCTTGCCCGCGACGAGCGGGGCCTTGTCGAACCACGGCACGCCGTAGCTGGACACGTACCACCAGCCGTTGGATCCGGTGAAGGTCATGGCCAGCAGGAAGAACACCGCCGCCGTGAACAGCGTCCGGTTGCGCGGCGAGCGAATCCCGTTGACCCCCACCGCGACCGCGGCCAGCGCCGCCAGCGATCCGGCCAGGCCCGCGTACACGCCGAAGTGGTGGGTCCACTTGGTGGGCGTGAACATCATCAGGAACAGCGACATGAACACGATGCCCAGCACCCGCGCCGACGGACCGCGCGAGGTGCCCGGGATGCGGCCGTTCTTGCGCAGCATCACCATCACGCACACGCCCAGGCTCAGCAGCATGGCGAGGATGCCGAACCGGCGGGACAGCGAGCCGTCGGGGGAGAGCATGAGCAGCGAGTCCCAGCGGGTGCGCTCGTCGAACCAGGCCACATTGGGGCCGATCAGGGTGCGCACCCGGGTGGCCTCCATGACCGAGGCCAGGGTCTGATCACCGAAAACGACCACCAGTACCAAGGTTCCGGCCGCGATGCCGGGCGCGAGCAGCGCGCCGTAGCGCAGCAGCCACGAACCCCGCTGCTGCCCGGCGCGTTTGATGATCACCATGAGCACCGGCCGGGCGCCCGCGATCAGGGCCGCGATGCAGATCAGACCGGTCGGCCCGGCGGCCAGGGAGAAGCCGGCGATCAGCACGCCGACCGCCGCGGGCAGCAGCCGCCCGGTGGCGATCGCGCGTTCGATGGAGCACCAGGTCAGCAGCGCGCCCGCCGCGATCAGCGGTTCCGGTCGCAGCCCGTTGTCGTAGGGCATCCAGGCGGCCAGGAACACCAGGCCCGCGGTCCAGATCGCGACCTGGTCGCGGCGCACTCGGGAGCCCAAGCGCGGCAGCACTTCCCGGCTGATCACCAGCCAGCACACGATGCCGGCCAGCAGTGCGGGCAGTCGCATCCACGGGCTGGAATCGCTGACCCGGGTCATCCAGGCCAGTACCTCGTACGGCCACCCGAAGGGCGCCTCGGCGACCCCGAACCAGCGGTAGTAGTTGGCCATGTAGCCCGAATACTTCGAGGCCCGGGCCATATTCAGGATGTAGCCGTCATCGGAGGTGTTGGCCCCGATGAAGTGCCACACCACCAGCGTGCCCAGCACCGCGACATCGGCGAGCCGGACCCGCCACCAGTGCGCGGGCAGGAAGCGGCGCGGCTTGCGGCCGTCGGCGGTGTCGAGCAGGTGCAGCGCGTACAGCGACAGCAGCGTGAACAGCACCGCGCCGATGGTCGCCAGCCGCTTGAGCCAGGTCGGGCTGGAGGTGAAGCGCGCGTCGATCTGCACGGTGGCGGAGGCGTTTCCGAGCTGTTCCCGCTTCAGATCGGTGAACAGGCCCACCACCTGCGGGCGGGTGTCGCCGCCGACGGTGCCGACGAACGGCGTCCCGTCCTTGCGCGCGACGCCGGTGAATTCCACCCGGGTCTGGGTGGCGTCGGAGCGCACGGTCACGGCGCCGCAGTCGCCGATCTCGGCGACGGGCGCCGACAGCAGCGGAATCAACCGCACCAGCACCGAGAGGACGGGTCCCTTGCCGGGTTCGTCGGTGACCTTGACGACCAGGCCCTTGGTCTCGGCCTGCCCGGAGGCGGCGGGCACCGTGGAGAACAGCGTCCCGCTCGGCAGCTCCCGCAGCACCTGGCACGGCAGCGTCACGTCCAGGCTCAATGGCACGTAGGAGACCAGGGGCGCGGCCACGTCGGCCGTATCCCCTTGTGGCCAATGCAGAGTGGGCCGGTCCTGCTGCACCGGCAGGATCGGTGTGATCACCGCCAGCAGGAATCCGAGAAGACCGGACACCAGGGCGAGGATGCGGATGCGGTGGAACGCTCGGGAGTCTGCGCGCACGAAGAACGACTCTATGATGGTTGTTATCCGAACTGGGCGTGGGGCCGGGCCGGAAGACAAGAGGAATCATGACCGAGCTGCGACCTGGCGAAGTTCTCGCCGGGTATGTGATCGCGCGGCGGGTCGGGGCCGGGGGATCGGGCGTGGTCTACGCGGCCCGGCATCCGCGGTTACCCCGGCTCACGGCTCTGAAGATCTTGAAACGTGACGAGGTCGCCGAAGACGACGAGGTGTGGCGGCGTTTCGAGCGTGAGGCCGATATCGCGGCGCATTTCGACCATCCCAATATCGTGCAGATCTACGACCGCGGCGTCGCCGAGGACCGGTTCTGGATCTCCATGCAGTTCGTGGACGGCGCGGATGCCGGTGAACTGCACCATGTTTCGCCCGAACGGGCGTTGAGCATCGGCGGTGAGATCGGTGCCGCGCTGGATTACGCGCACGGCAAGGGCGTGCTGCACCGGGATGTGAAGCCGTCCAATATCCTCATCGCCGACCAGGAGAGCGGGCGCCCGGAGCGGGCGCTGCTCACCGACTTCGGCATCGCGCGGCTGCGCGACGAGACCACGAAGCTCACGCATACCGGAAATATCTCCGCCACTTTCGCTTTCGCATCACCGGAGCAGGTGAGCGGGAAACCGGTCGGTCCGCGATCCGATCAATACTCGCTGGCCTGCACGCTGTTCGTGCTGCTCACCGACCAGCGGCCCTTCACCGCCGACAATCCGCTGGCCTGGGTGCACGCTCATACCCAGGAGAAGCCGCGGCGGCTGAGCGAACTGAACCCGGCGCTCCCGGACGCCCTGGACGATGTGTTCGAACGCGCCCTGGCCAAGGACCCGGAAGACCGCTTCGACAGCTGCGTGGAATTCGCCTACGCCGCCACCGAGGCGTACTACTCCGATCCGGCCCTGGCCGTCACCGCCCGTGCCCGCCTGCCGCATGCACCGCCTCGGAGCAGCGGCAGGCGAAGACGGAAACCGCTGTGGCAAGGGCGGTTACAGCGGCGTGTGCTGATCCCGGCGGCGGTGGCGGCGGTGACCGCGGCGGGCATGGGATTCGCGCTCGACCAGGGCAACTCGCCATCCCCGCCGACCGCGCAGGGAATCGTGCCCGACCGGTTCGTGGGCACCTGGCTGGCCACCGAGGGCCAGACCAACTACCGGCTCACCGTGCAGCAGGCCAAGATCGGCGATCCGGTGTTGTCCAACCGCGTGGACGGCGTGCTGCCCAACGGGTTTCCGTTCCACTGCGAATTCTCCGCCCCGCTCGACCAGGTGCCCGGCGACGGCGACCGGCTCATCATCGGGACCTCCGAGATCGTGGTCCGCGAGCCGTCCAATGCCTGCCGCGCCAACGGGCCCACCACCCTCACCCTGCTGCCCGACGGGCGTGTCAGCCGCAAAACCGATGTGAGCGGCCTGATCACGTACACCAGCGCCGACACCCTGATCTCCTCCTGGGGCCGCGAGGACGCCGCGATCGCCCGCGCCTTCCCCAGCCTGATCGGTCAGCTCGCCGCCAACGGCACCGCGGTGGGCTGGCAGGGCGGGTCCTGCCGGCCCAAGGATCCCGGACCGGACGAGGCGGTCCAGGGCGCGCACCGGGTGCGCTGCAATGCCGAGGACGCCACCGGTCAGCCGCGTTTCGACTTCCTCGACTTCGACACCCGCCCGGGCAAATCCGTGGCCGCGCTGTTCTTCGGCGGCAATGCCCGGGTCACCCCGGTAACGCATCAGGACGTGGCCGGCGATCTCACCGTCACCACGGCGGCCACGGTGGATCCGGCGGTCACCCGGGACAGCGAGACCCAGCGCGCGCTGGCCGCGGTCTCCTTCCCCGACGGCGATCCGCGGTCGCGCTTCGTCATGGTGCTGCACTGGCCGGGGCACACGGTGAACAACCTCCTGACCGACTGGCTCGAGAGGGCTCCACTGAAGTAGCAGGGTTCCACTGACGTAGGTAGGTGCGTGGTCATGGCCGATCCGAAGCCGGGCGAGGAGATCGCCGGATATGTCATCGAACGCCGGATCGGGGCCGGTGGATCGGGCACCGTCTACGCCGCCCGCCATCCCCGGCTACCCCGCCTGGCCGCTCTCAAGGTGTTCAACCGCGACGAGGTGGACGCCGACACCGAGGGCTGGCGGCGCTTCGAACGCGAGGCCGATATCACCGCCCGTTTCGACCATCCGAACATCGTGTCGGTCTACGACCGTGGCATGGACGCCGGAAGACTGTGGATCGCCATGCAATTCGTGGCCGGACCCGACGCCGACGGCGTCACCGGCCTGGCTCCCGAACGGGCGCTGCACATCGGGGGCGGCATCGCCTCGGCGCTCGACTACGCGCACGGTCAGGGCGTGCTGCACCGGGATGTGAAGCCCTCCAACATCTTGCTCTCCCCGGCCGCCGACGGCCGGCCCGAACGCGCCCTGCTGACCGATTTCGGCATCGCGCGCCTGCGCGACGAGACCACCCACGTCACCAAGACCGGCGACATCTCCGCCACGTTCGCCTTCGCCTCCCCCGAACAGGTCTCGGGCCGCTACCTGGACCCCCGCACCGACCAATATTCCTTGGCCTGCACCCTTTTCGTGCTCCTCACCGGCACCCGACCGTTCCTGGCCACCGACCTGGCGGGCTGGATCTACGCCCACACCAGCACCCCGCCGCTGCACGTCACCCAGCTCCGCCCGGATCTGTCCGCCGCCTTCGATCCCATCTTCGACCGCGCCCTGGCCAAACATCCGGACGAGAGATTCCCCAGCTGCACCGATTTCGCCGACGCCGCCTGGCACGCCTGGCAAACAGGTTCCGCGCAAACCATCCTGAACCCGGCCGCCGCGGCCCCGAACACCCCGCCGCCCGGTTTCGTCACCGACCCGTCCGTCCTGCGCTCCCCGCGCACCGACCCGACCCTGCTCCGCTCCTCCCGCACCGATCCCACCGTCTTGGCCGGTGGTTACCGCACCAACCCCGGCGCACCGGCCTATGGCGTCGCCTACGGCGCGCGCACCGGATCCTTCGAAGACGCCGCGCCCCACCGGCATCGAGCCCCCGAACCCGTCCCGGTGTCGACGGGGGTGAGCCGCGGCGTGGTCACCGGCCTGCTGGCCGTGCTGGCCGCCGTCGTGATCGGCGGCAGCGCCATCGTCGTCACCATGAACCTCGAAAGCCACGGAAGATCTACCGGCACACCGCTGTCCGCCGCGGTCCCCACCGTCGCCTCGGCCGCCCCCACCGCCGTCACCACGGTCGCCGCCACCACCCCACCGGCCCCCGCGGGCCGCATCCCCTCCGCCTTCGTCGGCGACTGGTCCGGCACCAGCACCGCCAACGCCGACCGCTACCGCCTCTCCATCCGCCAGGGCAACCTCAACGACGTGGTCGTCACCTCCACCGTCCTGCGAGACAGCCGCCCCATCTGCGTCTTCGACTACCGCCTCCTCGGCGTCCCCGGCACCGCCGACATCACCGTGGGCGCGGGCAACCTGGTCACCGGCGACGCCGACGGCTGCCTCGTCCAAGGCACCCACGAACTCATCCTCACCGACGGCCGCATCACCCGAGCCCTCTCCCGCAGCGGCTCCGTCACCTACACCCGCACCAACTGAGCACCGAAGGGGTCAGTGCAGGAGGGTGCGGACGTCCCACAGCCAGACGCCGTCGACGTACTTGGCGGGGAAGCCGAGGAGCTGGTCCAGGGTCAGGCGGAGGGTGTCGGCGTTGTCGGTGGGCGGGAGGACGACGACGTCGGCCTGCCAGTAGCGGAGGTCGACCAGGGCGCGGATGCGGTCGGATTCGTCGATCGCCGGGATCTTGTTGGACTGCTGGGCTTTGGTCAGCAAGGATGCGGTGGGGCGGTCGTCGGGGCCGTAGCGGCCCTTCTTCGAGGAGCCGGTGGGGCCGACGAAATAGCCTCCGGCGAGGGGGAATTCGAAGCCGGAGTCGACCTGCCAGCGCAGGGCGCGGGCGTCGGGGGCGGTGGGCGGCGGGGCGATGACCACGGAGCCGCCCGAAACGTAGTGGCGCACCGTGCCGTCGGTGAAGAACGCGGGGGTGGGGGCGCGCTGGACCACCGGCAGGACGGTGGGGGTGAGCGGCAGCAGGGCGAAGACCAGGGCGGCGAACAGGGCCAGTGGGCGCCAGTCGGTGGCGGAGACGCTCCAGTAGTCCAGGGCGCGCTGGGTGGCCAGGACCAGCACCACCGCGATGGCGGGGATGGCGGCCATGGTGAAACGGGACTCCAGCACCGAATTCAGCAGCGGCACATGGTCGAGCCACTTCCAGGGCAGCACGATGCCGGTGTCGCCGAGGCCGATGGTGGCCGAGGCGCCCAGCGACAGGATCGTGAACAGGGCGATCACCGCGGCGGCGGCGCGCACCGCGCGTTCCCGCCACATCAGGGCGACGGCCACCGACACCACGATCCACAGCGGCCAGCCGAAGTACGAGTTCTCCTCGGTGGCGTTGATGGCCACATTCTGGCCGTGCGAGAACATGCCGCCCAGCGACTCGGACGGGAACTGGAACAGCGCCTTCAGGTCGTTCTTCATCGGCCCGTGGTCGATGGAACGGTAGGACTGCGGCCCGAAGAACTGCCACCACAGCGGAATATCGGTCAGCGCCACCGTGATCAGCGCCGCCAGCAGCACCGGCGGGGCCAGCGAGCGCACCATCCGCAGCCCGGTCTTCGGGGCGTGCAGGTGGTAGACCAGCGCGAAGAGGCCGAAGGCGAGCGCGAAGATGAGCAGCGGTTCCTCACCGAGCGCGATCTGCGTCGCCACCAGCAGGCCCAGCACGAAGGCGTCCTTGTTGCGGCGACCGCGCGTCACCTCGGTGCCCGCCGCCGCGCGGCGCGCCATCCGGATCACCTTCAGGGCGATCACCGGCAGCAGCGCCAGCAGCACGAAATTCGGGTGGGCATTGGCGTGCGAGATCATGGCGGGCGCGAACCCGCAGAACAGGCCGCCCACGGCCGCAGCGAATTTGGACGACACCAGTTCGCGGGAGAACAGCCAGTACCAGGCGAACGCGGTGCCGCACAGGCCCAGGGTGAGCACCAGCACGAAGGTGACCGTCGGCCCGAACAACAGCGTGACCGGGGTGAGCGGCACCCCGACGCCGAACATGGCGGTATTGGCCATCATGTTCACGCCGTCGGGATAGTTCTGCAGCGTGGTGCCCAGCGGATTGTGCAGATGCGAGACATCGTGGGCGGTGACCGCGAAGAACCACTCCCACATGGTCTGGTCCTGGCCGCTCTTGATCAGGTAGCCGCGGTCGGCGTGCATCCACTGACCGGACAGCACCAGCACCGCCAGCGACAGGTACGCGCCCGCGACGAACAGATCGGCTCGTGCCAGGCGTAGCCGCGCGGCCGTGCGCTGCGCGCGAGTCAGGTTGGGACGGGCCGTATTCGGCGTGACGCGGTCGAGAACCGCCACCGCCGAGCCCGTTTCGTTCCCCCGATCGGTTTCCCGCCCCTGTGCCAACGCATAACTCCTTGTGCCTTGCAATCAGCGGCCCACGCTACAGCTTCCCGCTGAGATTGCACTGGCAAGTCGAGAAGTTATCCACAGAATCGGACAGTTATCCCCAGATTCCGACTCATTTTTGGGGATAAGTGATCCTTGTCTCGCCCAATCCCTCAGACACGCACGACGAGGGTGAACGGTCCGATATCGGTGATGCGGTAGTGCCCGTCATCGAACAATGCCTTGGGCAGCGTCACCGTGATGCGCTTCACATTCGGATCGTTCGGATAGACGTCCTGGGACAGCCGCAGCGTGTAGCCGTCGCCGGAACGCCGGAACAGGAACGCGTCCGGCGCCCGCCACGGGCAGTGCTCGAGCGCGTCGGTCAGCTCCTGCGGCGTCTTCAGCGTGCTCCAGCGCTGGATCTCGGCGGTGCGCGCCGCGAAATCCGCCAGCGGGTTCGCGTAATGCGAAGTGAGCGCCTGGAATCCGAAGTATGGGTAGATCGCCAGGAAGCTGGTGTCCGCGGTCAGCACCACGCTGCCGTCGCGCGGCCGCCCGGTCTGCTCCAGCAGTTTCGCGTCGATCTCGCGGTAGTAGGAGACCGCCGACGGAGCCCGCTTGTCGGCGCGGTCCCCATTGCCGTCGGTATCGGTGTACGCCGTGGTGATCTCGGTGGCCAGCACCGTCGGAATGCCCTGGCTGAACCCGATCGCCCCGGCCAGCGCCACCGCGGCCGCCGCGATCCGGAACCGGCTCGGCTCGTTCAGCGCCTGGTAGACCGCCCGCGCCCCCTCGGCGAAGGCGAACACGCCCGCCGCCGACAGCAGCGCCAGCAGCGGCGACTCCAGCCGGAACGACAGCAGGGTGGTCCCGGCCGCGGTCGCCGCCATGGACAGCAGGCACCACAGGTAGATGGCGACCACGCCGATGCCCAGCGCCTGTGCTCGCCGTGAACTGCCCGCACGCAGCACCAGCCAGATGGTTCCGGCCAGGCACAGCACGCCGAGCAGATCGAAATCGAACATGGGCAGCGGCAGCCGCGATCCGGTCTCGGGCAGGTAGTGCAACGCGGTTCCGGAGCTGGCCGTCGCGCCGCGCAGCGCCTTCAGGAAGTACGGCAGCCACACGACCAGCGCCAGTGCACCCGAGATCGCACCGATTCCGATGAGCCGCACCAGGATCGGAGTCAGCGCGCGCCACGTCCGCCGCGCCCGATAGGTGAGCCCGAAGGAGATCAGCGCCATCAGGCAGACCGCGAACACGGCCACCAGGAAGTACAGGGTGTAGAAGGTCGCGAACAACCCGAGCAGCAGTCCCGCACCGATCACCGCGCCCCAGCCGCCCGCGGTCCGCAACCCCGTGGCATCTCCGGTCTCGTCCGGCCGGTACAACGCGCCCCACGCCAGCAGCAGCAGCGGTCCGAGCAGCAGCACCAGGACCGCGCTGTACGCCTCCGGCGCGCCGTAGGCCAGGGTCACCGCGGTGGTCGCGGCGGCCACGGCCACCGCCCAGTCGGCGCGAATCAGGTTGGACCACAGCACGAGTGCCACCACGGCGGCGACGGCCAGCCCGATGATGGCGTAGGGCTTGAACGCCTCCCATCCGGCCAGACCGGTCAGGTTGGCGAACCGCCCGCCGAACCAGAACCATCCGGCGGGGTAGTACGGCGGCAGTTCGGCGTAGTTCATATCGCGCAGCGCCGCACTGTCGGTCAGCCGCGTCAGATACTGCGTCCGGAATTCCTGGTCCACGGACATGCCGAACAGGTACAGCTTGGTCGCGGCCAGCGGCATGCCGAGCGTCACGGTCACGAAGGCCGAAAGTCCGCCCCAGGACAGCAGTTTCGCGACCCACCCCCACTTACGCAGGCGCAGCAACACGACCGCGACCACCAGCATGGCCAGCGCGGCCACCTGCCCGACGGTGGTGAGCGCCCGGGTCACGTTGGAGGAGTTGAACGCCGGCCAGTGCACGACCGAGAACGCCTCGAGCCCGATCGCGGCCACCACGGCCGCCACCACGGCGGCGAGCACGGCCTCCCCGGCCGCATTACCGGCCTGCCGCGCCAGCACCGCCGCTCGCCCGCTCGCCCGCTCGCTCATCCGCACCAGCCCTCCGCATTCGTGTCATGGACCGCCGGTCAGCCTAGCCAGTGCCGCGTGCGCGGACCTCTCGCCGGGGCCGACCCGCCGGAAATGAAAAACGCCGCACCCCGGGACCGGAATGCGGCGTTGATCGCAAACTCGCCTAGATGGGCAGCTTGCGGAAGATCGGACGCGGCACGTGCCGCAGGATCATCATGACGTAGCGGAAAACGCCCGGGGCCCAGACGATTTCCTTGCCCTTCTCCGAGGCGGACACCGCGAGCAGCGCGACGTCTTCCTTGTTCACGGTGAGACCGTTCTCCTTGGCGTGCGCGGAGAGCCGGGTGCGCACCATGCCGGGGCGGATGACCGTGACGCGCGGGCCGAACTTGGCGATGGCCTCGCCCAGACCCAGGTAGAAGCCGTCCAGGCCGGCCTTGGTGGAGCCGTAGACGAAGTTGAAGCGGCGGACCCGCTCACCGGCGACCGAGGACATGGCCAGGATGCGGCCGAAGCCCTGCGCCTTCATCTTCTCGCCGAGCAGCACACCGACCGACACCGCGGCGGTGTAGTTGATCTCGGCCATCATGACGGCCTTGCGCTGGTCCTGCCAGAAGATCTCGCCGTCGCCGTCGATGCCGAACGCGACGATGGCCACGTCGATATCGCTGGTGGCCCAGGCCGCGTCGATCACGGCCGGGTGGCTGCCGGTGTCGAGCGCGTCGAAGTCGACGACCTGGACCTCGGAGGCCCCGGCCGCCTTCATCTGCGACACGGCGTCCTCGCGCAGCGGGTCACCCGGCAGAGCCGCCAGGACGATGCGCGCGGGGCCCTTCTTCAGGTACTCGGCGCAGATCGCCAAGCCGATCTCCGAGGTGCCGCCCAGCAGCAGAATGGACTGCGGGTTGCCTACCGCATTGATCACTGAAGCTCCAGCCTTCTCGCCATATCGGACATGAAAACGCCTGTGGGGTCGACGCTCCGGCGGATCTTGATCCACTCGTCGATCCGCGGGTACATCTTGTGGAAGGTCTCCGCGTCGGTGCGCGAATCCTTGGCAGTGTAGAGGCGCCCGCCGAATTCCAGGACGCGGCGGTCCAGTTCACGCACGAAGTCGTTGAGACCCGGGCGGACCGGGAAGTCGACGCAGATGTTCCAGCCCTCCATGGGGAAGCTCAGCGGCGCCGGGTTGCCCGGGCCGAAGAACTTCAGCACATTGAGCGCCGAGTGGTGACCCGACCGCTGGATATCCACGATGATCTTGGTGAATTCGTCCAGCGCCTCGGGCGGCAGCACGAATTGGTACTGGATGAATCCGGCCGAACCGTAGGCCCGATTCCACTCCGACACCACGTCGAGCAGGTGGTAGAACTGCGTCAAGTTCATGATCTTGCCGCTGTAATTGCCGCCGAGCGCGTAATACGCCTCGCCGACCATGCCCAGCGTGAACTTGTTGGCCGCGAAGCTCGGGAAGATATCCGGCACCGTCAGCAGATTCGGCGCATCGAACTTCAGCGGATTCTTGCGCAGCTTCTTGGGCAGTTCGTCGAGTTTCGCCAGTCGGCCGCGAGACACATTGGCGCGCCCCAGTTTCGGCGGCGCGCTGATCGCGTCGAACCAGGTCGAGGAGTAGGTGTAGTTCTCCTCGGACCCGTCCGAGTGGACCCGGATGGTCTCTTCCAGGCTGGTGGTCTTGATGCCGTCGGAGATGAAGTAGGCCGTCTCGGTCGGCGTCATCTCGATGGTGGCGCGCAACACGATGCCGGTCAGCCCGTTGCCGCCGACGGTCGCCCAGAACAGCTTGGCGTTCTTCTTCGGCCCGATGGTCTGCACCTTGCCGTCGGCGGTGAGCAGATCGATGGACCGCACGTGGTTGCCGAAGCTGCCCGCGCTGTGGTGGTTCTTGCCGTGGATGTCGGAGCCGATCGCGCCGCCGACGGTGACCTGCCGGGTGCCCGGGAGCACCGGAACCCACAGGCCGAACGGCAGCGCCGCCTTCATCAGCTGGTCGAGGGACACGCCCGCGTCCACGTCCACCAGCCGGGAGTCCCGGTCGATGCGGTGGATGCGGTTGAGCGCGGTCATGTCGACGACCAAGCCGCCGGCGTTCTGCGCGTGATCGCCGTAGGAGCGGCCCAGGCCGCGGGCGATGACGCCGCGACGCAGGTGCGCGGGCTTCGAGTCGTTGTCCTCCGCGACCATGGCGACCGCCTTGGCGATCAGTTCCGGGTCGCTGGTGGAGAGCACTTCCGAGGTGGTGGCCGCGGTGCGTCCCCAACCGGTCAAGCGCCGGGTCTGCGTCGGCAGGTCGAACGAACCCTGCTGTGACACGGTGCCCTCTTTTTCTTTGCCGACTACGGGGCTGTCACCGTTCGAGCTGGGCTCGGCGGCGGCCTCGGTAGTGGTCTGAGCTTTCGTGGACATCGGCATAGAGGCTACAGGCATAACCGTTCCGAGGCTTGTGTCCAATGTCGCGGGCATTACTCTTCTGCGTTGTGACCGCGGAACCCCATCTGCCCCTCCCTCCCGAGCTGCCCCTCGTCGACGAACCGGGTGGCACGGATGTCGATCTCAAGACGCAGATCATTCGCTTCCTGGCGACGGGCATCTTCTCCGCGGTGGTGGACTTCGGCCTGTACACCCTGCTTTTCACGGTGGTGGGCCTGCCGTTGCCGGTGGCCAAGTCGATCAGCTTCATCGCGGGCACCACGACGGCGTACCTGATCAACCGGCGCTGGACCTTCCAGGCCGAGCCGAATCGCAAGCGGTTCCTCGCGGTGATCGCCCTGTACGCGTTGACCTTCGCCTTGCAGGTGGGGATCAACCAGCTCTGCTATTACGCGCTGCCGGACGCCTGGTGGCGGATCGCCCTGGCGTTCTGCGTGGCGCAGGGCACCGCCACCGTGATCAACTTCATCGTCCAGCGCGCGGTGATCTTCAAGATCAAGTAGGCCCGGTTCAGGACTCGACGAGGGCGCTGGTCTCTTCCTTGGCCCGGAAGTAGTCACCGCCCTTGGCGCGCATATTGTCGGTGCCCCACTGCCGGGCCTCCCGCTGCGCGGGCACCAGGTGCGGGATGTGCTTGCGGCAGTGGATGTAGGCCTCCTCCACATCCACCACCACCCAGCGCTCGGGCATGCGGCCGCGGGACTCGGCGGGCAGATCCGGCACGCAGCGGCGCATGAGCGCGTCGTCCACGATGCGGGCGGTGCCGTTGACATGCAGGCCGATCAGGTCCTGCACGAAGTCGATCATCAGAATGCCGACGTGCGGGTTCTCGAGCACATTGCCGAGGCTGGCCATCACGCCGTTACCGCGGTATTCGGGGTAGGCGACGGTGCGTTCGTCGATCACATGCAGGAAGCCGGGATTGCCGGCGCGAAAACTGGCATCGCATTCGCCGTGCTTGTCGGCGGTGGCGATGAAGGCCATATCCATCCGGCCGATGAAATCGATCATGTGGGTATTGAGCCGATCCCGTACCTGATCGGAGTAGAAGCGCTCTGCTCGGTCCTCGGTGCCGTACCGATCCTGCAGTTCCCGCTCGCCGTCGCTGCCGTTTCTGACCCCGGGCATCGTGCGCCCCCTTTGGTAGCTGAAATACCGGATGGAAGAGGCTCGGCCACGAACTACGGCCATCCGAAATCCTATACGGTTTAACTATTTTCGTGTGGCGAATCCGTGAACCGGCATATCTGCCCTGGTAAGGACGCTTCGACTGATGCCGGACAAACCTTCCCGTTGCGAGGATCCTCCCGGATGAAACCGCCCACAAGGGACCTTCGTCCCTTAGCTGTGGGGATGCTGCCGGTCATTTCCGGGGCGCGGGTATGCGAGATCCCCAGGGGGCGCGGGGATTTCGCATTCCTGTTTTGTCCATTTTGCAGAACTTCGCGCCGGGCTCGATCGTTTTCATCCCCCTAGCTGGCGCCGATCTTCGGTACTCGAAACATAAATACCGAAAGGTCTTTTCGTGATGGCTCCGGAATCAGGCTCGGGTGAGCGTCACCGGCACCCCGTTGAACACCGCGTTCCCCGACGGGGCATCCACCAGCGAATCATCGGTCAGCACATTGGCGTTCACCCCGGCATGGGTGCGGGCGACCGCCTGCGCGCTGTCCTCGTGCCCCCAGCCGTGCGGCAGGCTCACCACCCCCGGCATGATGTCCTCGGTCGGCTCCAGCTCCACGGTCACCGTGCCCGCCGCCGACTTCACCACGGCCCGCCCGTCCAGCCCCAGCCGCGTCGCGTCCTCGGGATGGATGTGCAGCGTGCACCGGTTCGACCCGCCCACCAAGGGCGGAACGTTGTGCAGCCAGCTGTTGTTGGAGCGCAGCTGTCGCCGGCCCACCAGCACCATCTCCGGCCGGCGGTCCTCCGCGCGCGCCCGCAGCCGGGCCACATCGGCCAGCAGCTGCGCGGGGGCCAGCTCCACCATCCGCGAGGCCGTCCGCAGTACGCCGGGCAGGCGCGGGCGCAGCGGGCCGAGGTCGATGCCGTGCGGATTGTCCAGCAGTACTTGCAGATTCAGCCGACCCGCCCAGTTCTCGGCCAAGTCCCCGGAATCGGCATCGCCCGAAGCGGACGGCGCCGTCGGCGCCTTCGCCGCGGCCGCCCACTCGCCGAACGGGCCCAGCCGCAGCATCAGGTCCAGGCGCTGCTCGGTGGTGTTCGACCCCAGCAGTTCCGCGCGCCGATCGGCCATCCCGGCCTTGTGCAGGGTCCCGGCGATCACGATCTCGTCGACCACGGTGAGCGGATCCAGCCCCGGCTGGGGCTCCTGTCCGGACACCGCGAGCGCCAGCCGGGCCATCACCTCGGCCTCGGACAGCTCGTCCTCGCCCAGCGGCGTCACCGGCGGCGAGTAGCGGGCGTAGTTCCGCACCGCGAAATTGAGCAGCGCGAAGTCGTAGTGCGGGGACTGTGTGACGCGCGGAGGCGGCAGAATCACGTCCGCGTGCCGGGTGGTCTCGTTGAGGTACCGATCGACGCTCACCATGAATTCCAGGCCCTCGAAAGCGGCATCCAGGCGCGCGCCACTGGGTGCGGACAGCACCGGATTGCCGGCCACCGTCACCATGGCGCGGATCTGCCCGTCCCCGGGCGTCAGGATCTCGTCGGCCAGCGTCGCCACCGGCAGCTCGCCCATGGCCTCGGGCAGCCCGCGCACCCGGCTGCCCCAGCGCCCGGTCCGGAACGGCCGCGACCGCACGATGCCCAGCGCCGCGCCCGTCGCGAACATGGCCCCGCCGGGCGAGTCCAGGTTGCCGGTCAGCACATTGACCACGTCCACCAGCCACTGCGTGACCGTGCCGAACTCGGTGGTGCAGGTGCCGATCCGGGCGTAGACGGCGGCGGTGGGCGCGGCCGCCAGCTCCCGGGCCAGCCGCGCGATGGTCTCGGCGGGCACCCCGGTGCGCGCGGCGACCAGCTCCGGCGGGAAATCGGCCGCGGCCGCGCGGATCTCGTCGAGCCCGTTCACCTCGACCCGGATGTCGGTCAGCTCCTCCGCGAACAGCGTGTGCACGATCCCGAACAGCAGGTAGGCGTCGCTGCCCGGCTGCACGAACAGATGCTCGTCGGCCAGCTTGGCCGTGCGGGTGCGGCGCGGATCCACCACCACGAAGCGGCCGCCGCGCCGCCGCATCGCCTTCAATCGGCCCGGGAAATCCGGTGCGGTGCACAGGGATCCGTTGGACTCCAGCGGATTCGCGCCCAGCATGAGCAGGTAGTCGGTCCGGTCCAGGTCCGGCACCGCCACGGTGAGCGGGTCGCCGAACATGAGCCCGCTCGACACCTGCTTGGGCATCTGGTCGGCGGTGCTGGCGGAGAACAGGCTGCGGGTGGCCAGGGCCCGGATCAGCAGCGGCACGTACAGCGCACCGGCCACGGTGTGTGCGTTGGGGTTGCCGAGGTACAGGCCCACCGCCTGATTGCCGTACGTGGCCGACACCTGCGGCAGCCGTTCCCGGATCACCCCGAAGGCCTCGTCCCAGCTCGCGGCCCGCCAGGTGTCGGTGGCGCGATCGCGAATCATGGGCCGCGTGAGCCGGTCCGGGTCGTCGTCCAGGTGGCCGAGGGTCGCGCCCTTGGGGCAGACGAAGCCTTTGCTGAAGGGGTCGGCGTGATCACCGCGCACCGACAGGATGCGGTCGCTGCCGTCGAGGGTGAGTTCGAGTCCGCACACCGCCTCGCAGAGCGGGCAGGTGCGCAGCGCGGTCCGATGATCACCCTGGTCCGTCCGATGATCACTCGGTGCGGTCCGGGGGCTGTCCGTGACGTGGGTCATACCCAATGATCGCCCGGCGGCGGATCGGGCGAAACACCTGAGGTAGACGAATCGCGATGGGGGAGCAGGTAATCGCGAGGCCTGGGCTGATGTCCGTTATCTCTTAATTTGCAACGTTCGGACCCGGATACGGCGAAACCCGCGAGCGCCGGGGAGCACTCGCGGGTTTCGAGTCGTTCGTGGAGCCGGTGTCAGGAGGCGATACGAGTCGCCTGCGGCCGGGCTCCTTTGGCGGCGGCGCGGACGCCCGCGGCGATGGCGACCACCGGCGGGATCCAGCGGGCCTCGTGCGGGGCGACGCCCCAGCAGGCCGCACCGGCCGACAGCTTGCTCGGCGGCAGCGGGATGCCCGCGCCGTCGGAGTAGACGACCACGCCGGCGTCGCGCAGCGCCTCGATGGCACGCGCGGCCTTGGCCAGGCCGGTGACGAGGTGGATCTCGCGGCGCTCGGCGCCCGGGATCTCGATGACCGGGCCGGTCAGGTCGTTGGCCCGCAGGTAGCGGCGCACGAACGCGGCGGTGTCGCCGGTGACCTCGATGCCCGCGATGTTCTCGTCGGTGACCAGGCAGACGCCATTGGCGGTTTCGGCGACCGTCCAGCCGCGCTGGATGTAGTCCTGCGCAGATTCCGCAACGGCTGACGAAAACGTCGTACGCACTGGTTTCTCCATTCCCCGGTAGATCTAGTTCCTGCTCTGGTGGCGTATCGGAGCGGGGGGTTCGGGGCGTTACACACCCTTTTTCACCTCGGGTCCGGTTTCTTTGCAGAACGTCGTGTGTCCAGTCCGCTTGGGCCGGAAAGTGGCCTTGGCTCATCTGCGACACCCGGTTACCGGACCGGCTCTCGCCTGCGACGACGCGTCAAGGACGCTATCGCCCGGTTCGGAGCCCGTCATCAGCCCGCCGGCGTGACGTGTTCTACAACACACTCTCTCGTCGCGCGGGTCTCCGGCGTTACCGGAGACACTGAATCGGCCGAAACCGGAGACACAGAATCGGCCGAACGGGTCTGCGGGAGAGGAGATCGTCGGCATGGCCGAACAGCCGGGGGAGTCGGAAATCGAGGAGCTCGAGACGCTCGAGGACCTCATCGAGGAAGGCCGCTGGGCCGCCTTCAAGGAGGCCGCCACCCGTCGCATGTCCCGGCGGCTCGCCGAGGAAGAGGACCCCGAGGAGCCGGTCGAACCCTTCGCCAGCCCAGGAGCTTTCGGCGCGTGGAGCGTGGACGCCGCCCGCGCCCTGCTGGACCTGCAGTTTCACCGCGCCGCCACCCGCACGCTGCTGCCGCTGGCATATCTGCTGGGCCTGGCGGGCGCTTTCGCCATCCCGATCGTGGGAACCGTAGGGCTGTGGCGAATCTCGGCGTGGCTGGGAATCGTGTTCGCGGTGGTGTTCGCGGTGCCGCTGGGCCTGGTGATCGCCGCCGTCGTGCGCCTGCTGCTGGAGTTCGTGCTCAACGCGTCCCGGCTGGCGGCGCGGGTCGAGCATATTTCCGATATGGCCGACGATCTGTTCCAGGCGCTGTCGGATGTGGCGGAACCGGTCAATCAGCTGTCCAAAGATGTTCAGGCAGTGCAATTCTGGCGCTTCCGCCGACGGTCTTCCCGGAAGTAGCCTGAGTAGCGGCCCGTTACGCCTCCGTAGGGAGCGTGTCCCGCGTCCATGGATCGCTGAGTTTTCCTGTGCAACAATGCGATCGCAACACTGGTATAGGGGGACGAATGGCTCTACCGCAGGGGATTACCGGATCGACCGTGCCGCGCCGGCAGCTCGGCCGACACCTGCGCGACCTGCGAAATCGCGCGCGCATGACGACCCGGGTGGCGGCGCAGCGACTGGAATGGTCCGAGGCCAAGATCTGGCGCATCGAAACCGGTCAGACGTCGTTGCGCAGTCTGGATGTCGAGGCCATGTGCCGGATCTACGGTGCGCCGGAGGACGCCATCGAACCGCTCACCGCGCTGGCCCGCGAGACCAAGGCCCGCGGCTGGTGGACCGAGTTCAGCGATGTGATCGACGAGGGCTACGAGGTCTACATCGGGCTCGAGGAAGCCGCCGGAAAGCTGATCAGCTACGAGAACGAGCTGGTCCCCGGGCTGCTGCAGACCGAGCAGTACTACCGCGCGGTGCTGGCGGGGGCCTACCCCGGCATCTCGCCCGAGCAGCTGGACCGCCGCGTCCGGGTGCGCACCGCGCGTCAATCCCTGCTCACCCGTGCCGATTCGCCGCTGCAGCTGGACGTGGTGATCTCCGAGGCGGTGCTGTGGCACCGCGTCGGCGGTGACGAGGTGACCCGCGGCCAGCTCGACCGGCTGCACAAGTTCGGCGAGCTGCCCAATGTCCGGCTGCGCCTGTTGCGCGCCGAGTGCGGCTACCACAACGGCATGGACGCGGGCCGCTTCGTATTGCTCGAATTCCCCACCGCCGCAGGCGAACCCACCGAACCGCCGGTGGTGTACGTGGAGTCGCTGACAGGTTCCTCGTATCTCGACAAGGAGCCCGAGGTGGCCCGCTACCGCGAGGCCTTCGCCTCGGTGAGTTCCATTGCGGTGGACGCGCTTCCGATCATCGAGTCGGTGCGCGCGGCGCTCTAGGGCGCCGGTTCACTGGCCCAGGGTCTGGGCCAGCACCGCACGGTGCGTGGGCGCGGCCTGCTTGTGCAGTTCGCGCCCTTTTTCCGTCACGCAGACGAAGATCGCGCGCCGATCGTTGGTGCACAACGTGCGATCCACCAGGCCGTCGCGTTCCAGCCGCGCCACGGTGCGTGAGAGCGCGCTCTGGCTGAGGTAGATGTCATTGGCCAGATCGCTCATCTTGTAGCTGTCGCTGCCGGTTTCGATGAGGCGGTCCAGGGTCTCGAATTCGCTGAGCCCGATGTGGTGACGGCCCTGCAGTTCCTTCTCCAGGGCGCACGAGGTGGACGCGTGCCGGGCCAGGAGCTCGCGCCACTCACCCACCAGCCCCGACGTCTCGAAAGACGTTGTCACAGGCCGGTCGACGGGCACGGTCGGCTTCGGCATGGGGGTCATCTTAGTCGCTTCGGCAAAATCATGCCACCGCATTAAATGCTTGTGCATTTGATGCGCACGCATGTACCGTCCTCTCTCGTGACTTCCACCGAGATCCGCCCCGCAGTGAGCACCGCGGCCGACACCACGCAGTGGACCGCCCGGCTCTGGGGCATGCTCATCACCCTGTGCATCGTGCTGTTCCTCGACGGCCTCGACGTCTCGATGATCGGCGTCGCGCTGCCCTCGATCGGCACCGAACTCGACATCCAAACCTCCACCCTGCAGTGGCTGGTCAGCGGTTACGTGCTCGGCTACGGCGGCCTGCTGCTGCTCGGCGGCCGCACCGCCGACCTGCTGGGCCGCCGCAAGGTCTTCCTGATCGCCCTCGCCGTCTTCGCCCTGGCCTCGCTGGCCGGCGCGCTGGTGAGCTCGCCGGCGCTGCTCATCCTGACCCGCTTCGTGAAGGGCCTGGCCGCCGCGTTCACCGCGCCCACCGGCCTGTCCATCATCACCACGAACTTCCCGGAGGGACCGGCCCGCAACAAGGCGCTGTCCATCTACACGGTCTTCGGCGCGGGCGGCTACTCCATGGGCCTGCTGTTCGGCGGGCTGATGACCGGGCTCGGCTGGCGCTGGACCTTCCTGCTGCCCGTCCCGATCGCGCTCGCCGCCCTGGCCGCCGCGTACTTCCTGGTCCCCAAGGACAAGCCCGCCGAAGAGGGCGGCCACGACCTGCTCGGCGCGCTGCTGTCCACCGCCACCATGCTGCTGCTGGTCTACACCGTCGTCTCCGCGCCCGCCGCGGGCTGGGCCTCGGTCCGCACCATCGGCTCGTTCGTCGCGGTCGCCGTGCTCGCCGCCGCCTTCGTCTACGTCGAGAACAAGGTGCGCTACCCGCTCGTCCGCCTGGGCATCCTGCGCAAGGGCACCCTGGTCCGGGCCAGCCTGGCCATCATCGCGGTCGGCGGCTCGTACTTCAGCTGGCAGTTCATCACCACGCTGTACCTGCAGGACACCCTCGGCTGGTCGCCGCTGAAGCTGGCGCTCGCGCTGCTTCCGGTCGGTCTGCTGGTGGTCGCCTCGGCCTTCGTATCCGACAAGCTGGTCGACCGCTTCGGCACCGGCCCGATCATCGCGATCACCATGGTGATCATGGGCATCGGCTACCTGCTGTACCTGCGCATCGACACCGCGCCGGACTACCTCACCGTGCTGCTGCCCGCGGTGCTGCTGGTCGGCATCGGCTGGGTCGGCTTCCCGGCCATCAACATCCAGGCCACCAGCGGCATCGACGACGACGAACAGGGCCTGGCAGCCGGTGTGCTGCAGACCGCCATGCAGGTCGGCGCGGCCATCGTGCTCGCGGTGACCACCGCCATCGTCACCTCGTCGGTGCCCAGCCACCCGACCCCGGCCACCATGCTCGACACCTACCGGCCGGGCCTGCAGTTCGCCGCGGGCGTCGCCATCGTCGGAGCCCTGGTCGCGCTCACGGCCTTCCTGCCGAAGGTCCGGGCCCGCCGGGCGGACCGCGACCCGGAGGTCGAACTGGTCGGCTAGTCACCCGCCGGGCGGGTCCGCCGCTCACACGGGCCCGGCCGGCTTCCCGAGAACAGCCGAGGCGCACCGTTACTCACGGTGCGCCTCGGCTTCGGCGTTTCGGGTCGAAAGTCAGTGCGGCAGTGCCAAATCCGCCAGGCGCGGGGCCGCGGCGTCCTTGTCGGAGCGGACGAAGGTGAGCGGCTCGCCGTCGCGGCCCACGGTCGGCCAGGCGATGGCCAGGTCGGGGTCGAAAGCGTCCAGGTCCCGGTCGAATTCGGGGGAGTACTCCAGCGAGCACAGGTAGTTCACGGTGGAGTTGTCCTCCAGCGACAGCAGCGCGTGCCCCAGGCCCTCGGCCAGGAACACCGACTTGCGCTCCACATCGTCGATCACCACCGCGTCCCAGGTCCCGAAGGTCGGGGAGTCGCGGCGCAGGTCCACCACCACGTCCAGGAACGCGCCGCGCACGCAGGTCACGTATTTGGCCTGGCCGGGCGGGGTCTCGGTGTAGTGGATGCCGCGCAGCACGCCCGCCGCCGAGGTGGAGATATTGACCTGCAGCAGATCGAAGGGCCGGCCCGTCGCCTTCTCGAACTCCGAGGCCTTGAACGACTCGTAGAAGACGCCGCGGTCGTCTCCGTGCAGCCGGGGGGTGAACTCCCACGCACCCGGCACCGACAGTTCCCGAATCCGCATGCCTACTCCCAGGTTCGCCCGTGGCCCAGCAGGTCCATCAGGTACTTTCCATAGCCCGAGCGCACCAGGGGTTCGGCCAGCCGGGCGAGTTGATCGTCGTCGATGAAGCCGAGCCGCCAGGCCACCTCTTCCGGCACGCCGATCTTCAGGCCCTGGCGTTCCTCGATGGTGCGCACGTAGTTGGCCGCGTCCAGCAGGGAGTCGAAGGTGCCGGTGTCGAGCCAGGCGGTGCCGCGGGCCAGCACCTGCACGTGCAGCCGGCCCTGCTCCAGGTAGGCGCGGTTGACGTCGGTGATCTCGTATTCGCCGCGGTCCGAGGGCTTCAGGTCGCGGGCGATGGCGAGCACGTCGTTGTCGTAGAAGTACAGCCCCGGAATGGCGTAGTTGGAGCGCGGGCGGGCCGGCTTCTCCTCGATGGAAATGGCCCGGCCGTCGGCGAATTCGACCACGCCGTAGGCGGTGGGGTCGGAGACCCGGTAGGCGAAGACCGCGCCGCCGTCGAGGTCGTGGAAGGTCTGCAGCTGGGTGCCCAGGCCGGGGCCGTGGAAGATGTTGTCGCCCAGCACCAGTGCCGCGCTGTCGTTGCCGATGTGATCGGCGCCGAGCACGAAGGCGCGGGCCAGGCCGTCGGGCTCGGGCTGCACCACGTAGGAGATGTTCACCCCGAAGCGGCTGCCGTCGCCGAGCAGCCGGGTGAAGGCGTCCGCGTCCTCGGGGGTGGTGATCACCAGGATGTCCCGGATCCCCGCCAGCATGAGGGTGGACAGGGGGTAGTACACCATCGGTTTGTCGTACACCGGGACCAGCTGTTTGCTCACCCCGCGCGTGATCGGGTGCAACCGCGATCCGGTGCCCCCGGCCAGGATGATTCCGCGC
Organism: Nocardia sp. NPDC005825; assembly: GCF_040630175.1. NCBI lineage: Bacteria > Bacillati > Actinomycetota > Actinomycetes > Mycobacteriales > Nocardiaceae > Nocardia > Nocardia sp. NPDC005825. Next base: position 348,102 of record NZ_JBEXXC010000004.1, on the reverse strand, counting down.
ATGTCACGACAGTCTGCCAGTTCTGCCGTGAACCGTGGCGGTCAGGTTCCGACTGGACCTCAGATCGATCACGCCCGTTTACCAACGGACGAATCCGGCGATAACTGTTGCGTAGGTCACGTTCCCATGGTGTTCTGAAATAACGCTATGTGAGATGTCAGCGCCGACTCTCCGCGCGCCGGGTGCCGAGCCAACCAATCGGTCCCTCCGGTCGAACGGCTCGGCGCGCCAAGAACGAGGTAGGTGCGCGATGGCATTGCCCCATGACGGGACCGCTGTGGCCCGCGACGCAGTCGAGAACCCGGACCGTATCAGCGCCGCCGCGCGCACCCTGACCGCTTTCTCCCGGACCGTGATCCGGCCCGCCGGCGACCGCGCGACGGTCACCGTGGGCTCGATGCCGGTCGTCAGCACCGTGATCAACAGCCTCGCCAAACTGCGCCCGAACCCGCGCGGCGTGGAGCGGGAGGAAGTGCGGCTCAAGGGCTTCCGCATCGAGATCGTGCGGCCCGCGGGCGCCAGCAAGTCGCTGCGCGACGGCGCGGTGCTGTACATGCACGGCGGCGGCTTCTTCCTGTGCGGTCTCGACACCCACCGCCCGGTGGTCGCGTCCCTCGCTCGGCGCACCGGACTGCCGGTGGTCAGCGTGGAATACCGGCAGCTGCCCAAGACCGACATCTCCGGCTCCGTAGACGACTGCCTGACCGCCTACACATGGCTGCTCGCACACGGGGTTCCGGCCGGACGCGTGGTGTTCGCGGGCGACTCCGCCGGCGGCTACATGACCTTCGCGACCGCCCTGCGCGCCCGCGACACCGGACTCCCGGTCCCGGCCGGTCTGGTCGGGCTCAGCCCCGCGCTGGACCTGGACTGCACCGAGAAGCGTGCCCACCCCAACTATCACCGCGACGCGCTGATCCCGTTGTCCGCCTTGGAATCCGTGGTGAAGATCGGCGCGGAGGTCGACGGCCGCCTGGATCCCCGGATGTCGCCGGTCAACAATGTGCTCGCGGGCCTGCCGCCCGCCCTGCTCATCGTCGCCGAGGACGAGGTGCTGCGCCGCGACAGCGAGGTGATGGCGCAGCGGATGGCCCAGTCGGGTGTGCCTGCCACGCTGGAGATCTGGCGCGGCCAGGTGCACGCGTTCCCGGCCATCTTCCCCAACATGCCCGAGAGCCGAGCCGCCCTGGCGCACGTGGCGCGGTTCGTCCGCGAACGCATCGAATCCGGAAGCATCGCCCGCACAGCGTGATTCGATGATGTGGGGCTCGGGGTCGTGGCCTCGGGCCCCACATCGATAGTCGGGACAACGCGAAACCCCCGCCCGGATGACCCGGGCGGGGGTTTCGATGTACAGCGCGCGGTTACTCGGCCGGAGCCGGAGTATTACTTGGCCGGAGCCGGGGAGATGTGCGGGCCGTTGATGGTGGTGAAGTACTGGATCGCGGCGGCGATGGCGACCGGCGCGGTGATCAGCAGCTGACCGGCGATGGTGCCCAGGAAGCCGATGGTCGAGGCGCCGACGAGGCAGCCGATGACCGGGCCGGCGCCGAACAGGGCGGCCAGCGGGGCCGAGGCCAGACCGGCGACACCGAAGCCGAGGACGCAGCCGACGGCGGCGGCGCCCAGGCCACCGACGACGGTCGCGACGGTGGCGCCCAGCGCGATGGTGTCCTTCATGCGGTTCCAGGCGGCCTGCTCACGGTCGTAGTCCGACTTCCAGGGAGCCTGGTCCTCGTACGGCAGGGCGACGTCCTTCACGTTCTGCGGCGTGTAGGTCGCGTGGTCCATGTCGTACTGCGGGGTCAGGGTCGCGGTGTGGTCGGAGATCTCCGCCGCGATCGGGAAGGTGAAGTCGTCCACCTGCAGCTTCAGCGGCATGCCGGCGACGACGTTGCCGTTGGCGGCCTTGATAACGAAGTTGCCGTTCTCGACGACCATGGAGCCCGCGTCCGTGCGGATGACGGTGTTGGTCTCGGAGGCGGTGGCGGTGTAGTTGATCGCACCGGCCTCCTCGGCGGGGGCGGCGTTCACGGTGCCGGCGGTGACGGCCATGGCAGCGGACACCAGCGCCGCGGTGGCGGCGAATTTCCTCATCAGCATTTGTTGAAACCTCATCGAAGAGCTCGGGGGGACAACACGAATCGAAATGGAGGACAGCTAACGAGCGGTGAACCCGTTGTGACCGTTCGTTCAAATTCTGTTCACCATGACGATCGTGCGGTCTGCAAGGTAGTGGAAAAGTGCTGCGTAGGAAAGGTTTTCGCGCAGATATACGATCCGGCCGATCGTTACCTTCGGAGGCTCTTGTGACGAAGGTCACACGCGTCGTTGGTAAAGTTGTGACCTTCCGCGCGTGAATGTCACGGTCGGGGCACCGAATTGCGAAATGTAGACCGAGCGGCCCTCTTTCAATTAAGTGTATTTGTTTCAGTGGGATGTCCGATTCCGCGCACGCGGACCGCCCAACGGGTGTAGGGCTCGCAACTTCCCGGACCCACCGCCGAGGTCGGCCGCGGCCGTCGTAGTGTTTCGGTGTGCGATTGCTCGTAACCGGCGGGGCCGGCTTCATCGGCGCGAACTTCGTTCACCAGACGGTGACGCGGCGCGCGGGTGTCCACGTCACCGTGCTGGACAAACTCACCTATGCGGGCAACCGCGCCTCACTCGAACCGGTCGCGGACCGAATCGAGTTCGTGCACGGCGACATCGCCGATACCGCGCTGGTGGATCGCCTGGTCGGGGGTGTGGACGCGGTGGTGCATTTCGCCGCCGAATCACACAACGACAATTCGCTGGCCGACCCGTGGCCCTTTGTCCAGACCAATATCGTCGGCACCTATTCGCTGCTCCAGGCCGTGCGCCGCCACCAGGTGCGCTACCACCACATCTCGACCGACGAGGTGTACGGCGACCTGGAACTCGACGATCCGGCGGCATTCGATCAGAACACGCCCTACAACCCGTCGAGTCCCTATTCGGCCACCAAGGCCTCCAGTGACATGCTGGTCCGCGCCTGGGTGCGTTCCTTCGGCGTGCGGGCCACAATCTCCAACTGCTCCAACAACTATGGGCCCTACCAGCATGTGGAGAAGTTCATCCCGCGTCAGATCACCAATCTGATCGACGGCGTCCGGCCCCGGCTCTACGGCGCCGGGCATCAGGTGCGGGACTGGATCCACGTGGACGACCACAACAGCGCGGTCTGGGAAATCCTGGAGCGCGGGCGAATCGGCCAGACCTATCTGATCGGAGCCGACGGCGAACGCGACAACAAGTCCGTGGTGGAGTTGATCCTGGAGGCATTCGGCCGCGCCGCGGACGATTTCGACCACGTCACCGATCGCCCGGGCCACGATCTGCGCTACGCCATCGACGCCTCGCTGCTACGCACCGAACTGGGCTGGGAACCCGAGTACCGGGACTTCCGCAAGGGCCTGGCAGCCACCGTCGACTGGTATCGGGACAACGAATCCTGGTGGCGGCCACAGAAGGCCGCGACCGAATCCGCGTACGCCGACGCGGGCGAAAAGGTGATCTAGTCCGGTCCTGACCGACCGGAACAGCAACGCCGGGGCAATTCGCCCCGGCGTTGATCGTTGCAGTTCAGGGATGTTTCGGGTCAGCCCCAGACCAGCGTGGAGTACTTCACCACGGCCGCGATCAGCGCCACCGAGGTCGCCGCCGTCACGGTGAACGCCGCCGCCCGCCCCGGCACCCGGCCCGCGGCGTCGGCGAGCCGCAGGGGCACCCAGCGCAACAGCACCGCCAGCCCCAGCACCGCCAGCGGCACGAAGTAGCGGCCCTGTACGCCGTCGATGATGAAGTAGCCGACCGGCGTGAAGGACATGTACAGCGTCACGTAGATCATGGCCACGCTGGCGGCGATGGTCAGCAGCACCAGCCAGGTCCGCTTGCGGTCCGCGCCGGTGGGCGAGAAGCGCTCGGCCGCACCGAGGCTCATGCCGAAGGCCAGCAGCGCCGCCAGGATGGTGAGGGCGGGCACCTCCACGTACGAGAAGCCGAGCTCACCGAAGAACTGGGTGAACCAGTGCTGGTCGCGGCGGGCGATGCTGTCGCCGAAGATGCGCAGGAAGTGGAACGGATCGCTGAGGATGCCGTGCAGCTGGTCGCCGGGGCGCACCGTGCCCCACTGCTTCTCGGGCCGCATCAGGCTCATGCCGTCACCGGTCGGGGCGGCGATCTTCATCCAGCCCGCGAAGCACGCCGCGCCGAGCCCGGCGGCCGCCCACGGCAGCACCCGCTGCCACACCGCGACCCGCTCGCCGTCGCCGAAACCGAAGCGGCGGGCCGGGATCAGCACGGTGAGCATGGCGATCAGCACGTAGGTCGGCTTGCAGACCGGCAGCAGCACGGTGGTGGCCAGCGCGGCCACCGTCTCCGGCCTGCTCAGCCGTTCACCGAGGAACAGACCCTTCACCACCAGCGCGGACACCAGCAGGGCGAGCGCGTTGGTGACGGTGTCCGCGGTGACGGTCCCCGCCTGGAACAGCGCGATGGGCAGCACCGCGACGGTGAAGGCCAGCCACTGCACCCGATGCCCGCGCAGCACGCGCAGCGCGAACCCGACGATCAGCAGGTAGGCGAGCAGTCCGGCCCAGCGGGTGGCGAGCACCATGCCGCCGACGTTCAGGTCGAGGGCCTCGGCGATCCGGATCCCGGCCGCGGGCGGCAGGTACGGGATCGGGGAGTAGGCCGCGGTATTGGTGAACCACACCGGCGTGGTGTCGGCCGAGACGGCGGCAGCGCCGAGCTGGTCGTAGACGTGCGGGTCCAGAACCATGGGTTCCGGCTCGTCCGGGTTGTCCTGGTAGTCGGCGAAGGCGTAGCTCATCAGCGCGTCGATGCTGACGGGCACGTCGCCGCCCCAGGCCGGGCCGCGGTCGTCGTGGATCTGCTGCGGCAGGAACCCGCCGTGCGCGACCTGATAGGCGCGGCCGAACTGGGTGATCTCGTCGTGGCCCCAGAACGGGGGCGTGAGCACCGACCACACCGCGCCGAAGACGCCCGCGATGAGCACGAAAGCCACGGCGGCCGAACCGAATCGGCGTTCGACGCCGATCGCGGCGCGACGCAGCCCCGCGGTCTTCGAGTCGGGCCGCGTGCCAGTGTGTTCGGGTTCGGCGGGGATCTTCTCGGGTGCCGCGATGGTGGTGCTCTCCGTCATCGAACCGAACCGCCGGAGTGGCCGCCGGGTTCGGTCTCACCGACCGCCGCGTACCGCAGGTACATCAGGCGGGCCGCCTCGTGCCGGGAGCGGCGGATGCCGTCCAGGATCAGGCCGGCGGTCCAGGCCAGGCTGCCGAGCAGCAGCAGGGTGAAACCGAGGAACAGGGTCGGGAAACGCGGGACCTGGTGGGTCTCGTAGAACTCGATCACTATCGGCGTGATGAGCACCAGCGAGACCAGCCAGGACAGCGTGCCGAACAGGCCGTAGAAGGCGACCGGCCGCTCGTGCCGGGCCAGGCCGACGATCAGGCGCAGGATCTTGAAGCCGTCGCTGTAGGTGCGCAGCTTGGACTCGCTGCCCGCGGGCCGGTCCCGGAAGCCGACCGGCACGGCGGTCTGCGGGACGCCCAGGTGCTGCGAGTGCACGGTCAGTTCGGTCTCGATCTCGAACTCGCGCGACACCGCGGGGAACGACTTCACGAAGCGGCGGGAGAAGACCCGGTAGCCGCTGAGCATGTCCTCGACGTTCTCGCCGAACACCTTGCCGACGACGCCGTTGAGCACCTTGTTGCCGGTCTCGTGCCCGGCCCGGTACGCCGACCCGGCCTCGACCTCGCGGCGCACGCCCAGCACGTGGTCGTAGGGGCCCGCGAGCAGGGTGCGGATCATCTCCGGCGCGGCGGCGGCATCGTAGGTGTCGTCGCCGTCGACCATCAAATAGACATCGGCCTCGATATCGGCGAAAGCGCGGCGCACCACATTGCCCTTGCCCTTGCGGTTCTCGGTGCGCACGATCGCCCCGGCCGCGCGCGCCTTCTCGGCGGTGGCGTCGGTGCTCAGGTTGTCGTAGACGTAGACGACTATGCCCGGGACGGCGGCCTGCAGGTCGGTGACGACCTTCGCGACGGCGGCCTCTTCGTTGTGACACGGCACGATGGCGGCTATACGAAGCTCGGTGGAGTCCACCCGGTCAATCCTCTGATCGGAGGCGAATATGAACACGGGGGAGGGTACCCGACCGTCACAGATATATGGGTGCTGCGGGGTTGGGGTACCGTCGGCCGGTGTCTGCGAACGAGTCCACGGCGGTGAACGTATCGTCGCCGAATACTTCCCTGACCGGGAAGGTCCGGGCCCTGCTGCAGCGCGGCGGGGCCTTCCTGGTGGTCGGCGCGATCGGCTTCGTCGTCGACGCGGGCACCTACAACCTGCTGGTCTTCCTGGGCGGTGAGGGGCCGTTGTTCCGCCTCCCGCTGGTCGCCAAGATCATCGCGATCGGGGTGGCCACGGTGGTCACCTATTTCGGCAACAAGTGGTGGACCTACTCCGATCACGACGGCGATACCGGGGCCCGGCACATCCTCACCTATGCCGCGCTGAATGTGATGGCCATCGGACTGCAATTGAGCTGTCTCGGCTTCTCGCGCTATGTGCTGGGACTGGACAGTCCGTTGGCGGACAACGTTTCCGGCACGCTGATCGGCCAAGCCGTGGCCATGGGCTTCCGATTCTGGGCCTACGGGAAATTCGTCTTCACCAATCCGGCCTCGGGAACGAATAACGCCTGACACTGATATTGTCGGGCCGCCGAGCGTGACAGTGGCCGTGCGACCACGTCGGGATGAGCCGGTGTCTAAGTATTCAAAGGATGTCGAGGGATTCATGGATGCGTCGGCTGGGCAGGCCGTGACCGAAACCGAGGACCGGGAGAGCGTGGCAGCGCCCGCGACCCTGCGCGCGGAACACGCCGCGCCGGAGCGGATGGTGCTGGCCCGCGGCATCTTCACCGGTCCCGCCCCCAAGATCAGCGACGACCTGTACGCCGTGGCCAAGGGCAAGGTCACCCGGGAACGGCGGACCCTGCGCCTGGAGAAGGGCGCGTCGGTCAATACCAATACCTACTTCGGGCGCTTCGCCGCCTCCTACTGGCAGCGCTGGACCAAGGTCACCGAGGTCGAGGTGGGCCTGACCCTCGAGGTGACCGGCAAGGTGCGGGTGCGGCTGGCCGCCTCCGACATCGCCGGACACCGCCGGGTGGTGGACACCGCCGTGGTGAAGGAGACCGGCCGGGTGACGCTGCTCGCCCCGCTGGACATGTACATCGACGGCGGCGCGATCTGGCTGGAGATCGAGGCGCTCGGCGGTGAGGCCGTGATCACCGATCTGGAGTGGACCGCGGTCGCGCCCGAGCAGGTGCGTCCGGTGGCCATCGCCATCTGCACCTTCAACCGGGCCCAGGACTGCGCGAACACCGTCGCGGCGCTGGCCTCCGACGCCACCGTGCTGTCGCTCATCGACGCCGTGTACGTGGTCGACCAGGGCACCGATCTGGTGCAGGACCAGGCGCTGTTCACCGAGACCCAGCCCAAGTTCGGCGACAAGCTGCGCTACATCCGGCAGCCCAACCTCGGCGGCGCGGGCGGTTTCACCCGCGGCCTCTACGAGGTGTCGGGCGCCAACGAGCACGCCGACGTCATCCTCATGGACGACGACATCCTGTGCGAGCCGGAAACGGTGCTGCGGCTCAACGCCTTCGCCAATCTGACCGTGGAGCCCACCCTGGTGGGCGCGCAGATGTTGTTCCTGTTCAACCCCGACTTCCTGAATGTCGGTGCGGAAGAGACGAATCTGGGCAAGCTGCGCCACGGCCAGAAGGTGGCCAAGGCGCTGCGCAACACCTCCATGCTGAAGAAGCACCAGGAACGCCGCGTGGACGCCGGCTACCAGGCCTGGTGGACCTGCCTGATCCCGGCCGAGGTGGTCAAGAAGATCGGGCTGCCGGTGCCGATCTTCTTCCAGTGGGACGACGTGGAATACGGCCTGCGCGCGCGGGAGAACGGTTTCGTCACCGTCACCCTGCCCAATGCCGCCGTGTGGCACGCCGACTTCTACTGGAAGGACTTCGACGACTGGGCGCGCTACTTCTCCTCGCGCAACTCGCTCATCGTGTCCTCCCTGCACCACGACCTGGACGGCAAGGCGATCACCCGCCAGCTGTTCCGGGAGATCGCCGAGTACCTGGTCGGCATGCAGTACGGCCTGGCGCACACCACCCTGCAGGGCATCGAGGACTACCTGAAGGGCCCGGAGACGCTGCGCGACGGCGGTATCGAGGCGCTGGCCAAGGCCCGCGGCTCCCGCTCCGACTACCCGGAGACCGCCAAGCACGCGGCGACCGCCTCGGGGATCCCCAACGCGCATCTGCACGTCCGCCGTGCGGGCGGCGAGCCCAGCCACCCGCTGCTGGTGCTCTACAAGCGCGCCCTCAACCAGTGGACCGGCCGCGTCATCCCCGGCCCCGTCGCGGTCACCCGCGAGGACGCCCACTGGTGGCACGTCGGCCTGTTCAACCACGTGGTCGTCACCGACGCCTCGCAGTCCGGTGTCCGAGTTCGCGTGCGCGACAAGGAAACCGCCCGCCGTCTGCTGATCCGCACCTACCGGGTGCTGCGTCAGCTCCGCAAGGAGCTGCCGGACCTGCAGCGCCGCTGGCGGGGCGCGATGCCGGAGCTGACCAGTCGAGAGAACTGGGAACGTCTCTACGGAATCGACAAGACTGCTTGATATTCGGCTGAACATGGCCCGGGACATCCTGTCCCGGGCCATGTTTCATTCTCGCGGCCGGTATTGCGCCTGCCCAGCCAACCCGGCTCGCCGTCAGGGTGCGGTGAGCAGTGTGCGGGCGGCGGCGGCGAGGTCGGCTTCCAGCCACTCCGGGAGTTCGGGGGCGTGCGCGTGGCGGCGCAGCGCGGCGTAGGGGAGATCCACGACCGCGCGGCTGACGGCGTCGATCTCGCGGGGCCCGGCGCTGCCGTAGAGGCCGTTCGCGATGCGATCCAGCTGCGCGAACAGGGGTTCGTTCATCCGGGCCAGGCGATCGCGGAACTTGGTGTCGGGCGCGCCGTCGAGCAGGTCCCGGGGCCGCAGGTTGAGCAGCAGCTTGGCGTCGTCGGGGCAGTCCCGGCCGAAGCCCACCGCGGCGGAGGTCATGCCGACCGCCGCCGCCAGCGGATCCTCCGCCGCCGCGGCGGCCAGCACCCGGGACTGGAACCGGTCCAGCGCCCGGATCCATGCCTCGGTGAGCACGCCGTTGCGGTTGCCGAACCGGTGGTAGAGCGTGCCCACGGGGGCGCCGCTGGCCTCGGCGATGGCGGCGACGCTCGCCGCGCGAGGGCCGTCGCGCAGCACCAGTGCGCGCGCTGCGTCGAGGATCACGTCGGTGTCGTGCTTGCGGGGAGGCGCCATGAACTAGTACGTTCCTTCTATATGGAGCGTTTGCCCTATATCGATGAGCATTTCAGGGTAATCAATGCCGATCGCGCCGTAACGTGGACCGCACTATTGCGTACGACCTGCGAAAACCCTGACGATCTCAACACACTGCCTCGCGGTTTCGTGCTCGACGAGGCCGACCCGCCGCACCGATTGGCAGCCAAGGGCCGCCACTGGTTCTCCCGCTACCGCCTGACCTTCGTGCTCGACGAGGTCGACCCCACCCACACCCGTCTCACCGCGATCAGTCACGCCGCCTTCCCCGGCATCCACGGCCGGATCTATCGGGCCCTGGTCATCGACTCCCGCATGCATCGCCTGGTGGTCCGCGACATGTTGCGCCGGATCTCGGTCGCCGCGGGGAGGTCCGCATGAGTCTCCCCGGTCAGCGGTGGGGCGCCACCGACGTCGAACTGTCCGCGCGCATGCCCTGTGACGCAGCGTTTTCCGGCTCCGTGGTGATCTGTGATCGGGCCGTTCCGGTGGACGCGCCCGCACTCCTGGTCTTCGCCTGGCTCTGTCAGCTGCGCGCCGCCCCGTACAGCTACGACCTGCTCGACAACTTCGGCCGCCGCAGCCCGCGGCTACGCGATCCGGAACTCACCGACCTGGCGGTCGGCCAGCGTGTCATGTCGGTCTTCGAACTGGCCGATTTCACACGGGGTGAGCAGATCACGTTGCGGGCCAAGGGCGTAGCGGTCACCTACGCGGTGCGCCCCGAAACCGGTGCGGGCAGTCGTCTGCACGCGCGCGTCCGATTCCGGGGTCCCGCCTGGCTGCTGGCGCTACCGGTCTTCGGCGACTTCCTCATGATGCGCAAGCAACTGCTCACGCTGAAGGAATTCGCCGAGCGTGAGGCCGTCGCGCTCGGCTGAGGTCAGAGGAACAGGTCGGTGGTGAGGGGGCCGTCGCCGGGGGTGACGCGGTACTTGTCGAGGTCGGTGATGCCGTGTGCCGCAAGGACTTCGTCGTCGATGAAGAAGTTGCCGGTGGTGTCCTTGGCGGGGGAGGTGAGGACCAGGTAGGCGGCGTCGGCGTAGATGTCGGGGGTGCGGGAGGTGGAGATCATCTCCTCACCGCCGAGGAGGTTCTTGACGGCCGCGGTGGCGATGGTGGTGCGCGGCCACAGGGAGTTCACGCCGATGCCGTACTTGCGCAGCTCCTCGCTCAAACCCAGTGTGGTGAGCGACATTCCATACTTGGCGATGGTGTAGCCCAGGGCCATGCCCGCCCACTTGGGGTCCAGGTTGAGCGGCGGCGACAGGGTCAGGATGTGCGGATTGCGCCCGGCCTGCGCGGAATCGCGCAGCGCGGGGATGCTGAGCTTGGACAGCAGGAAGCTGCCGCGGCAGTTGATGTCCTGCATGAGGTCGTACTTCTTCATGGGCAGGATCTCGGTGGGGGAGATGTCGATGGCCGAGGCGTTGTTGACCACCATGTCGATCCCGCCGAAGTTGGCGATGGTCTGCCGCACCGCGTCCGCCACCGCCTCGTCGTCACGCACGTCGCCCAGGTATTTCAGGACGGTGCCTCCCGCCTGCTCGAGTTCGGCGGCGGCGGTGTGGATGGTGCCGGGCAATTTGGGATGGGGCGTATCGGTTTTCGCGATCAGGGTGATGTTCGCGCCGTCCGCTGCCGCCCGCTTGGCGATCTCGAGTCCGATGCCGCGGCTACCGCCCGACATGATCATGGTCCGTCCGGCCAGCTGCTTCGGTGCTTCGGTCATGGATCCGCTCCTGTCCGTGAATGCGCCCCGTGTCCGATCATCCGCGCTCGGGTGGCTCGGCGGGGCGGAAACCCTCGTATCCCGGACAGTAGGCCGGAAGCGCTCACTATGCAACTAGGTTCATATAGGTAGTGCTGGCGCTACTCCCCGGAGCCCGCGCGCGCGACCCCGATTCCGGGCGCGCGGGGCATGGGCTGAGAGCCGCCGCTTTCCTAGCCTCGAGAGGACCGGAAAACCCGGTCCGAACAGGAGGAACGTCTTCCATGAGCGCATTGCGGCGATATCGCGGACGAACGGCGGTGGCCGGAATCGGGCTGGTAGCCGCTCTCGTCGCGCAAGGCTGCGCCACCCACGACACCGAGGCCGAGTCCCCCGGCGGCGTGGGTCCGCGACTGACCCGGTTGCTCGACGACCTCGTCACCCGGCACGGGTTTCCGGGCGCACAGGTCACCATCGACGGACCCGGCGGCCATCGGGTCCTGACCGCCGGGGTGGGGGATACCGGAACCGGCGTGCCCATCGCCGCCGACGCCCGCGTCCGAATCGGGAGCAACACGAAAACATTCGTCGCCGCCGTGGTGTTGCAGCTGGTCGATGCGGGCAAGCTCGACCTGGACGCGCCGATCGAGCGCTATCTGCCGGGTGTGGTGCGCGGCAACGGCAATGACGGGCACCGTGTCACCGTCCGTCAGCTGCTCCAGCACACCAGCGGTCTGCCCGACTATCTGGCGAGCGGTAGTCCGGAGCAGGTCGTGGCCGAGACCCCGCAGTTGCGGCCCGATCTCACCGAAATCCGCGGCGCCCATTACGAACCGGCGGACCTGGTGCGGATCGCCATGACCATGCCGCCCCGATTCGAGCCCGGTTCGCGGTCGGTCTACACGAATACCAACTACATCCTGCTCGGCATGCTGATCGAGAAACTCACCGGCCGCCCGGCCGCGGCCGAGATCACCGGCCGCGTCCTGGAGCCGCTGGGTCTGCGCGACACGTACTTCCCGGACCCGCACGAAACCGGACTCCGCGGTCCGCATCCGCGCGGATATCAGGAAGACGGCGGACACCGCGTGGACGCCACCGACCTGGACACGTCGTGGGCCGGCACCGCGGGCGCGATGGTCGCCACCGCCTCGGATTTGAACCGATTCTTCACGGCACTGCTCGACGGCAGGCTGCTGCCCGCGACCCAACTGGACCGGATGAAGCAGACCGTCACCTTCGACCGGGGTGCGCCCGGTTCCGGCTACGGCCTGGGCCTGATCCGCCATCCCGTGTCCTGTGGCAAGGAGGTGTGGGGGCACGGCGGCAGCATTCCCGGCTTCGAGACCCGCACCGGGGTGGCCGCCGACGGCACCGCCGTCGTGCTCACCGTCAATCAACTGCCGGCCGACGAGGCCGCGGCCGCCGCGGTACTGAACGTCTTCGACGCCGCCGTGTGCTCCTGAGGAAGGATTGTTCGTGACGTTGTCCACACTGACCTGGGCCCGGCGCGCGCTGGCGGCCCTCGGGGTGACCGGATTGGTCGGCGCGGTGGCTTTCACCACGACCGCGGTCACCGATCACGCCGCCGCGGCCGAGCCTCTGGACCGCTACTACCGGCAGCAGGTCTCCTGGAAATCCTGCGATGAACCGCGTTTGGACGACCTGGGCGCACACTGCGCCGCTGTCACCGTGCCCCTGAATTACGCCGAGCCGCAGGGCCGTACGACCACCGTCGCCATCTCCCGCATCCCGGCCACCGACCCGGCGCGACGGCGCGGCGTCGTGCTCTCGAACCCGGGCGGACCCGGTGGCGGGGGCCTGGACTACTTCGTGGAGACCGGCAAGGCCCTGACTCCCGAGGTTCGCGCCCGTTACGACCTCATCGGCATGGATCCCCGCGGCGTGGGCCGATCGGAGGCCGTGAACTGCCACTGGCCGACCGGCTTCGGACTACAGTTCGCGGGAGTCGACGCCAAGGGTTTCGCCGAATCCGTCGCCACCCAGTCCGATCTGGCGGCGCGGTGCGCGGCCGCAGAGGGAGATCGACTGCCGCACATGACGACTCGCAATACGGCGCGGGACATGGATGTCATTCGCACCGTGCTCGGTGAGAGCCGGATCAACTACGTGGGCACCTCGTACGGCACCTACCTCGGTGCGGTGTACATGCAGATGTTCCCGGACCGGTCCGACCGCGTGGTGCTCGACGGCAGCGTCGACCCCGACCGCTACGGCGTGGTCGGCATGGTGCACGACATGGGCGCACCCAATGAGGCAGCGCTCGACGCCTGGGCGGCCTGGACCGCCGAACGCGACGGGGAATACCACCTCGGCGCGAGCGCGGCCGCCGTCCGCGACCTGGTCCAGCGGCTCATCGCACGCGCCGCGACCCAGCCCATCCGGATCGGCGACTTCGCCGTCGACGCGCACTCCCTGCCCCTGGTGCTCTACATCGCCTTCGACTCCCCGCAGAACTACGGCCGTGCCGCACAACAGATCCGGGAACTGACCGACGCCGCCGACGGGAAGCCGGTCGAACCGGACGAGAACCTGGCGGGCAGCCTGGCGGTGATACTGCGCGCCCAGCCGCGCGACATGTCCCCGTCGATGGCGGTGCTCTGCGGAGATGTCGGCGCGCCCCGCGATCCGGCCTGGTACTGGCGCAACCTCGAGGCCTCCCGCGCCACCCAGCCGGTCTTCGGGGCGCTGGCCGACAACATCACGCCGTGCGCGTTCTGGGCCCCGCCCGCCGAATCACCCACGGCCATCGCCAATTCGGTGCCCAGCCTGATCATCCAGGCCACCGGTGATACCCGCACCAGCTACGGTGGCGCGCTCGCCATGCACCGGGCGCTGACCGGCTCCCGCATGGTGACACTGCAGGACGTCGGCATTCATTCGATCCTGGGCCGCTACCCGAACGCCTGCGTCTACGACGCCGTGAACACCTACCTGGCGGACGGGGTCCTGCCCGCCGGCGACCTCACCTGCCGCGACGAGTGATCAGCCGGCGTTCAGATAGGCGAGGACGGCCAGCACCCGCCGGTGCCCCACCTCGTCGGCGAACAGCCCCAGCTTGGCGAAGATGCTCCGAATGTGTTTGAGCACAGCGCCTTCGGTGACCACGAGGCGCTCGGCGATCGTGGCATTGTCGAGCCCCTCGGCCATGAGCGCCAGCACCTCCCGCTCGCGCGGGGTGAGGCCCGCCAGCGGATCGTCGGTCCTGCGCCGCACCAGCAGTTGCGAGATCACCTCGGGATCCATGGCGGTTCCGCCCTCGGCGACCCGGCGCAGCGAATCCAGGAAGCGATCCACCTTCCCGACCCGCTCCTTGAGGAGATATCCGATCCCGCCCGCACCGTCGCCGAGCAGTTCGGCCGCGTAGCTGTCCTCGACCCAGGCCGAGAGCACCAATACCGGCAGGCCGGGATGAATCTGCCTGGCGCGCACCGCTGCCCGCAGCCCGTCGTCGGTGTAGGTGGGAGGCATCCGCACATCCACCACCACCGCGTCGGGCCGGTCGGCGGTGACCACCCGCAGGAAGTCGTCGGCATTGTCGACCGCCGCGACCACCTCGATACCGGCGGTTTTCAACAACAGCGCCAGTCCCTCGCGCAGCAGCGCGTCGTCCTCGGCGATCACCACCCGCATGGACGCCATCACCCGCTCACCGCTTCCCTCATGATCAACACGGCAGCTCCACCCGCACCACGGTGGGTCCGCCCGGCGGGCTGCTGAGCAGCATCCGGCCGTCCAATGCCTGGGCCCGCCGCCGGATTCCGGCCAGTCCGCCGCCCTCGGCCTCGACCGCCGCTCCGACACCGTCGTCGTGCACTTCCACGGTCAGGACCTCGGCGGTACCCCCGAGGCCGACTCGGAGCTGTTGCGCCCCGGAATGTTTGGTCGCATTGGTCAGCGCTTCGGCGATCACGAAATACGCGGCCGCCTCCACCGCCGCCGGTCGTCGCCCGATCGGGGCGCTCGCCTCCCCGTCGACATCGAGGGTGCACGGGATCGGCGAGCGGGCGGCCAGGGCCGAAATGGCGCTCGTCAGGCCACGATCCGCGAGCACCGGCGGGTAGATGCCGCGCACCACGTCCCGCAGTTCGCCGAGTGCGGCCTCGGCCGTGTCCTGGGCCTTGCGCACCAGCTCGTCCGCCGCGTTCGGATCCCGTTGCCGCAGTTGATCGGCCAGACCGAGCTGCATGATGACCGCCGCGATCCGCGCCTGCGCACCGTCGTGCAGATCCCGTTCGATGCGCCGCAGTTCCGCCCCGTGGGCGTCCAGCGCGGCCGCGCGCGTAGCGGTCAGTTCCGCCACCCGGACCGCGAGCTCGGCGCCCGGCGCCGGTCCGAGCAGCGCCCGCGCCAGCAGCGCCTGCCACCGGGCCACGGTCGGCAACTGGAGAACCAAGGCCGTCAGCGGAATCGCGATCAGGGCGCTGAGCGCCGCCAGCGGCCACGAATCGACGACGAAACCGAAGGTCTCGACCGTGCCCGGCGGCACGATCCGCCAATACGCCGGAATCGCGAGCTGATTCAGTGCGCCCCCCGGCAGCCCGACCGCCAGCAGCGCCGCCACCATGCCGGGCACCCCGTGCAGACCCATCCACGCGATATCGCGCCCGTTCGCCGGATCCCGGAAGGCAGCCGTCAGCCGCTGCCGCAAACCGCCGGTCATCGGCCGATACGCCACCCGGATCGGCACACCCAGCCGTTTCCCCGCCCGCCGCCGTTCGAACTCGGTCAGCGGCCGGATCAGTCGCAGGAATTCGGGGATCGCCGGAATGCCCACGCCCAGGAGGCTGGTGGCCGCCACCAGGACCAGGCCGACCAGGGCCACCGTGGCCGCAGCCCCGGAAACACCGCCGACCAGCAGATAGCCGATGCTCCCCGGGAGCGCCCGCAGCCGACTTCCGGCCCACCGGCGCACGGCCGCCGGGCCGTGCGTCGGCAACGGGTCGGCATTCACACCACCAACCTACTGATCGACCGGATGCCGGCCGGATGAGGTCGGTCGCGAGCGCCGACGTGCGGGCGCCGCCCGGCCACGGTGCCGGTCGTGGCCGGGCAGGGGGCGATCCTCAGCGCTGCTTGCCGCCGCGTTCCTTGTACATCCGCCGCTGGCTCTTGTTGATGTCCTTCCACACCTTCTTGCGCTCGGCCTGCAGCCGGGCGTCGGTGCGGGAGGCCAGCCAGTCGTTCTCGCGGCTCAGCTTGCGGTAGCTGTCGAGCCGGCGCTGCGGCAACGCACCCGACTCGATGGCCGCGACCACCGCGCAGCCGGGTTCGGTCCGGTGCTCGCAGTCGCCGAAACGGCATTCGGCGGACAGGGATTCGACATCGCTGAAGGTGCGGCCCAGCCCCTCCGCGGCATCCCAGAGACCGACCGAACGCAGTCCGGGCGTATCGATGAGCGTGCCGCCGCCGGGCAGCGGTCGCAGTTCGCGGTGCACGGTGGTGTGCCGGCCACGCTTGTCGCCCTCGCGCACCGCCTGGGTGGCGAAGACCTCCGCGCCGAGCAGCGCGTTGGCGAGCGTGGACTTGCCCGCACCCGACGGCCCGATGAGCGCGACCGTGCCGGTCAGCAGCGAGCCCAGCACGTCCATGCCGACCCCGCCGGCGGCGCTGACCGCCAGCACGGTCACCCCGGGCGCGGCGGCCCGGACGTCCTCGAGTGGAATATCGCGCGCCAGATCGGCTTTGGTGAGCACCACGATCGGCTGGGCGCCGGATTCCCAGGCCAGCGCGAGCAGCCGCTCGATGCGCCCGAGGTCGACGTCCCCGTCGCCGGCGGTGCACACCAGCACCGTGTCCACATTCGCGGCCAGCACCTGATGCGCGGATTTGGCGCGGGAATCGGGCTGTCCGGAGACGGCCGCCCGGACGATGGCGGTCCGGCGCGGCAACAGGGCCCGCACGGTCCGGGTGCGATCGATGGCCACCCAGTCGCCGGTGCACAGTCCGCTGACCTCGGAATCCGAGCGCGGGAGCTGTGCGCGGACCACCGCCGCCGTCAAACGGCTCTGGTAGTCGGCGGTGGGCAGTGGTGCGGCGATATCGCATTCGCTGCGATCCATGCGGATGACGCGGGCGGGAATCAGGTCCGCGCCCAGCAGCGG
The DNA here is from genome assembly GCF_040630175.1 of Nocardia sp. NPDC005825. NCBI lineage: Bacteria > Bacillati > Actinomycetota > Actinomycetes > Mycobacteriales > Nocardiaceae > Nocardia > Nocardia sp. NPDC005825. Next base: position 330,810 of record NZ_JBEXXC010000004.1, on the reverse strand, counting down.
CAGATACTCGGCGGCGAGAGCGGAGTTCCAGCCGTAGGGGGAGAGCAGGTCGAGATCGACCGAAGACATGGGGGAGTCCTTCGACGGGCCGAGCCCGGATCACGGACTCAGCGAGGGGAATTCGAGGTGGAGGCGCACACCGCGCCAGTGAACGCGGGCGCGGCAATCCGCACGGTCGTCGTCACGTAACTCCACCTCCCATCTCTCCTCATGCCGTCGCCGAGGCGAGGGCTCCCAACAAGAACGGGGACAACCTTGTCAGGCCGTCCCCGTCCGCGCAACGTATTTTCCGAGCCCTACGACGAGGGCTTGTCGAACTGCTCCCGGCGGCCCATCCGCTGCAGGCGTAGCCACTCCATCAGCCCGGCGGGGTCCTTCTGCTGCACCAGGAAGAACCAGCCGAAGCGGGCGACTTCCTGCGGCAACAGCTTTCGCATGCCGGGCTGAGCCATCAGGTAGCCGCGGTTGCGATAGGTGAAGTGCCGCTTGACCGGATCGTCCGGGTACTGGGTGTGCATGCGCCCGCCCAGGATCGGCTTGAACTCGGCCGACCCGTTCGGGTGCAGGTAGGCGGTCTGCAGGCAGGTGCCGAAGGGCAGCCCGGATCGCACCAGCCGCCGGTGCACCTCCACCTCGTCGCCACGCACGAACAGTCGCAGGTCGGGGACGCCGATCTTGTCCACGGCGGTCGCGGACACCAGCGCGCCATTGAACAGCGAGGCGATGCCGGGCAGGAAGTCTTCGTCGCCCAGTTCGGACCGCAGCCGCCGCCACACCACGCCGCGGCGCAGCGGGAAGGCCAGCCGGTCCGGGTCGTCGATATCGGCGACCACCGGCGACACCTCGACCAGCGAGTGCCGTTCGGCGCAGTCGAAGAGGGTGGCGAGCACGTCGGGGCCCTCGGGCCGGCCGTCGTCGTCGGCCAGCCACACCCAGTCCGCGCCCATGGTGAGGGCGTGCAGCATGCCGAGCGCGAAACCGCCGGCACCGCCCAGATTGTGTTCCGAACCCAGGTAGGTGGATTCGATGGGCTGCTGCTTCACCAGCTCGCCCACCTCGGACTCGTTGCCGTTGTCGACCACGATCAGATGGTCGACCGGACGGGTCTGGCTGCTCAGCACCTTCAGCGATTCGGCGAGCAGCTCCCGGCGTTTGTGCGTGACCACGATGGCGACGATGCGGGCCTCGTCGCCGTAAAGGGGGGTGGATGGCTCACTCATGCGGGATTCCGTTCCGGTTCACGTTCACGTTCCAGATCCCGCAGCACCTGCGCCACGTGATCACCCGCCTCCGGGCCCTCGTAGGCCCGCACCACGTCCTCGATGCCGCCCTGCATGCGCACCTGTCCGTGATCGATCCACATGGCGTGGTCGCACAACTGGGCCAGGAACTCGTTGGAATGGCTGGCGAAGACGAGAATGCCAGAGCGCGAGACCAATTCCTGCAGACGCACCCGAGCTTTCTTCATGAATTCCGCGTCGACCGCGCCGATGCCCTCGTCGAGCAACAGGATCTCCGGATCGATGGAGGTCACCACACCCATCGCCAGACGCACCCGCATACCGGTCGAGTAGGTGCGCAGCGGCATCGCCAAATAGTCACCCAGCTCGGTGAATTCGGCGATCTCGTCGATCTTGGACAGCATCTGCTTGCGGGTCTGCCCGAGGAACAGGCCCCGAATGATGATGTTGTCGTAACCGGAGACCTCGGGGTCCATGCCCACGCCGAGATCGAAGACCGGCGCCACCCGGCCGCGAATCCGCGCGCTGCCGCGGGTCGGTTCGTAGATGCCCGAAAGCAACCGCAGCAGTGTCGATTTGCCCGCGCCATTGTGGCCGACCAAGCCGACGCGATCGCCTTCCTTCAGCGACAGCGAGATATCCCGCAGCGCCTCCACGACCACCACATCGGATTGGTTGCGCCCGATGGCCCCACCGGCCGAACCCAGTACCGCTTTCTTCAGCGATCGGGATTTGGCGTCGAAGATGGGGAATTCCACCCACGCGTTCTGGGTCTCGATACTCACACGGTCGGTCATTGAGCCTTCACACCCAGTAGGGGACTCGGGAACGGAACTTCTTCATAGCCAGTATCGCGACTATCCAGCCGACGACGGTGATCGCCACCACCACAATCCAGCTGCGGAGGTGGATCGGGTCGCCCAGCAGGGGCGCGCGCACGATCTCCAGGTAGTGGAAGGTCGGTACCAGTTCGGCCAGCTTGGCCCGGTCGCTGGCGGTGCCCGACAGCGCCGAGGTCTTCCACATGACCGGGGTGAGCACGAACAACATCAGGGTGGTGCTGCCCAGGATCGGCGCCAGATCCCGATAACGGGTGCTGAAGATGCCGAACACGATCGTCACCCAGATGGCATTGAGGAACAGCAGCACCAGCGCCGGAATCGCCAGCAGCGCCGACCAGTGCAGATGCCGCCAGATCCCGAACACGGGCACCATCACCACGTAGATGATCAGGTTGTGGGCGAAGAACAGGAACTGCCGCCACACCAAGCGGTACACGTGCACGCTCAGCGCCGACGGCAGCTGTTTGATCAAGCCCTCATTCGCGATGAAGACATCCGAGCCTTCGAGAATGCTGGCATTGATCACATTCCAGACGATCAAACCCACTGTCACGTACGGCAGATACGAACTCAGCGACTGCCCGAACAGTGTGGCGTAGAGCACGCCCATCGCGGCGGCCTGCAAACCGGTGGCGATGGTGATCCAGAACGGGCCCAGCACCGAACGCCGGTACCGCTGCTTGATGTCCTGCCACCCCAATGCCAGCCATAGTTCACGCTGGGAGAACCCGTCGCGAAAATCCTTGAAGGCGCGACCGAAGGACTGGGAATCCGACACGAGCGGCACGGTCTCAGCGTCCGGGCGCACGTCGGTCTTCGCCGAGTCTGGGGGAGCAGCAGCAGGCACAGCACCCGACCTTATCGGAAGCATTTTGCCCTCCGCTTCGCTACGGGCGGGTTCGCGGCGCTGGAGGTCTCGTTCTTCCCTCCCTCCGCTCCTCCGCTGCGCTCCCCCGCTCCGCTCAGTCCAGAACGAGACGCGCCGCGAACACCGGGTGTTCGCGGCGCCGAGGGGTGGTGGCTCAGAGGTATTGGCCGCCGCCTGTGCCCTGCTGTCCGCGGGGGTCGCCGTGGCTCATGCCGGGCGGGAGGGCCTGGCGCATCTGCTCGAGTTGGGCGCGCGCCGCCATCTGCTGGGCGAACAGGGCGGTCTGGATGCCGTGGAAGAGGCCCTCCAGCCAGCCGACCAGCTGGGCCTGGGCGATGCGCAGTTCCGCGTCGGAGGGGATGGTCTCGTCGGTGAAGGGCAGGGCCAGCCGCTCCAGCTCGTCGCGGAGTTCGGGGGCGAGGCCGGTTTCCAGTTCCCGGATGGAGGTGCGGTGGATCTCGCGCAGGCGGGTGCGGGAGGCGTCGTCCAGCGGCGCGTGCCGGACCTCCTCGAGCAGCTGCTTGATCATGGTGCCGATGCGCATGACCTTCGCGGGCTGCTCCACCATGTCGGCGAGCGACTCCTCCTTCTCCTGGGAGTCGTCCAGAATGCTCGAATTATCGTCACCGACAACCTGTCCGGTGATCTCCACCGGCTCGCCGCCGATCTGGGCCGCCGCCGGGATGAACAGCGGCTTCCCTTCGGGTCCGATCACGACAATGTTCTCCGGAACCCCATCGGATTGCGTCATGTCTCCCATCCTGCCCAATCCGTACCGAACCCGCTAAGTCCGCACCCCGATCCGCAAGCATCCGGTGCCGCACGTGTAACTCCCGCCCCGTGCGAAACGAAGCCGTGGGTAGGCCGGACAGCGACGTCCCGTCCAGTTTGTTCGGTAGATGCAGGTCGTCCCTTTCTGGGAGGACGCTTCCATCCCTACCGTTACCCAGTCGTGCCCTCTCCCTTTAGAGTGGCCAGCATGACTTACGACGTCGCACGGGTGCGGGGCCTGATTCCGTCCCTGGGCGACGGCTGGATCCATCTAGACCCTCAAGCGGGCATGCTGGTCCCGGATTCGGTATCCCGGGCCGTCTCAACGGGTTTCCGGACCTCCGCCTTCTCGCACTCCAATCGGCACGGCGCGGCCAAGCGCAGCGCCGCGATCCTGGAGGCCGCGCGCGAGGCCGTCGCCGATCTGGTCGGCGGCGATCCCGCGGGTGTGGTGCTCGGCCCGGATCGCGCGGTCCTGCTGGCCTGGCTGGCCGAATCGCTGAGCTCCCGGCTGGGTCTGGGCACCGGGATCGTGCTGTCGCGCCTGGATGACGAGGCGAATGTCGCGCCCTGGCTGCGCATCGCGAATCGCTATGGCGCGCACGTGCGCTGGGCCGAGGTCGAGATCGAGACCTGCGAGATGCCGGCCTGGCAGTTCGAGGAACTCATCGGACCCACCGCCCGCCTGGTCGCGCTGACCGCCGCCTCACCCATCGTGGGCTCCGCGCCCGCGGTCCGGGTGGCCGCGGACCGCGTGCACGAGGTCGGCGGCCTGCTGGTCGCCGACTGCTTCGGCGCCGCGCCCTACGCGCTCATCGACATCGACGAACTCAACGCCGACGTGATCGCCCTGAGCGCACCGGCCTGGGGCGGCCCGCAGATCGGCGCGCTGGTCTTCCGCGATCCGGCCTTCCTGGACCGGATTCCGTCCATGTCGCTGAATCCGTATGCCAAGGGCGCGGAACGGCTCGAGGTGGGCGGCCACCAGTACGCGCTGCTGGCCGGGCTCACCACCTCCATCGACTACCTGGCCTCGCTGGACGAGCGCGCCACCGGCACCCGCCGCGAACGCCTGGAGATGTCGATCACCTCGCTGCAGGACTATCACGATCAGCTCTTCGAGCATCTGATGGCGGTGCTGGACACCATCCCCAACTTGACCGTGATCGGCCGCGCCTCCACCCGCATCCCGACGGTGAGCTTCACGATCGCCGGCATGCAGGCGGAGAAGGTCTCCGCCAAGCTGGCCGACGCCCGCATCGGCACGCTGAGCGGCTCCCACGGCGGCAGCCGCCTGCTCGACGCCCTGGGCGTCAATGACGAGGGCGGCGCCGTGACCATCGGACTCGCGCCCTACACAACGACTTTCGAGATCGACCAGCTCGGCCGCGCGCTGGCCGCCCTCGACACCTAGGCCCTAGACCTCGCGGATCTGCAGGATCACCTTGCCGACGGTCTCCTCGGAGTCCAGCAGGCGGTGCGCCCGCGCCACCTCGGTCACCGGAACCTCGGCCGACACCACCGGCGCCACGGTGCCGTCGGAGATCAACGGCCACAGGTGGCGGCGCAGTTCGGAGATGATCTCCGCCTTCGACCCGCGCCCGTGCTCGGGGCGGCGGCGCAGATTGGTGGCGTGCACCGAGCCCCGCTTGCCCAGCAGCACGCCCAGATTCAGTTCCGCCTGCACGCCGCCCTGCATGCCGATCACCACCAGATGCCCGTCCTCGGCGAGCGCCTCGACATTGCGCTTCAGATAGGACGCGCCCATATTGTCGAGAATGATGTCGGCGCCGGGATATTCGCTGTGCAGCGTGGTCACGAAATCGTGCTCGCGGTAATTGATCAGCACCGTCGCGCCCAATTCCGCGCATCGATCCAGCTTGAACTGCGATCCGGCCGTCACCGCCACCCGCGCGCCCAGCGCCCGCGCCACCTGGATGGCGTGCGTGCCGATGCCGCTGCCGCCGCCGTGAATCAGCAGCAACTGGCCGCTGTGCATGCCCGCGGTCATCACCAGGTTGGACCACACGGTGGCCGCCGCCTCCGGCAGCGCGGCCGCGGCGGCCACGTCCAGGCCGTCGGGGACCGGCAGCAGCTGGGAGGCGGGCGCGTTCACCCGTTCGGCGTAGCCGCCGCCGGACAGCAGCGCGCACACCCGATCGCCCGGACGCCAATCCCGTACGCCGGGACCGACTTCCGCGACGGTCCCGGACACCTCCAGGCCCAGGATCTCGCTCGCGCCGGTCGGCGGGGGATACAGGCCCTGCCGTTGCAGCAGGTCCGCGCGGTTCACCCCCGCCGCCGTCACATCGATCGCCACTTCGCCCGGTCCGGGCGCGGGCAGGTCGTCCACCTGCGCCCATTTCATGACCTCTGGCCCACCGAAACCGTCGAGTGTCACCGCATACATGAAAACGAGCCTACGACCGAGCCGCACCGATTACTGTCAGGCCACCCTCGGGCGCGGTACAGCATCCTCTCAGCTTCGACCGGCACCGTGTGGGGAGGGAATCGAAAGGAGACTCCATGATCACCACCCTGACCGTTCTCGGCGGCATGGTCATCCTGGCCGCCATGGCGGTGTCCGGATTCGTCGCCAACGACGCTCCGCGCGCCCTGGTCCGCGTCCGAAACCGCCGATAGTCCCCGAGTACTTTCGACCCGATACGCGGCCGGGTCGAAGGTACTAGCGTTCCGGGGCATGAGCAGTTTCGTCGACTTCCAGAACGAGATCTATCTCGCCGGTCTGGCGGGCGCTGTCCCGGCGCTCCCGATGACCGCGGCGGGCCTGGAAGAACGGGCTCGGCAAGAGCTGGATCCGGCGGCCTTCGCTTATGTGGCGGGCAGCGCGTCCTCCGAACGCACCGCGCACGCCAATCTCGCCGCCTTCGAGAAATACCGGCTGCTGCCGCGCGTGCTGCGCGGCGCGAGCGGGCCCGGCGCGCGTGACCACTCGGTCGAGGTGCTCGGAACCCGTTTGGCCGCACCGATTCTCACCGCGCCGGTCGGTGTGCTGGGTCTGCTGCGCGAGCGCGGCGAGACCTTCGTCGCCGACGTCACCAAGGAACTGGGCATCGGGATGTGCCTGTCCACCGCCGCCTCCTCCACCATCGAGGACGTGGGCGCCCGGGCCGGGGCCTGGTGGTATCAGCTGTACTGGCCCAATGACATGGAGCTGGCCCGCTCCTTCGTCGAACGCGCCGAGAAGTCCGGCGCCAAGGCCATCGTCGTCACCGCCGACACCCCCGCGCTGGGCTGGCGGCCCCGCGATCTCCAGCACGGTCACCTGCCGTTCCTGCACGGCCAGGGCATCGCCAACTACCTGTCCGACCCGGTCTTCCGGGCCAAGCTGAGCGCCCCGCCGGAGGAGAGCGAGGAGGCGCTGCGCGCGGCCGTGCTCACCTGGTCCGGGTTGTTCGGCAATCACGCGCTGCGTCCGGCGGACCTGGCCCGGCTGCGGGACTGGACCGAACTGCCTATCGCCGTGAAGGGCATCCTGCACCCCGACGACGCCCGCCAGGTGGTGGACGCGGGCGCGGACGCGGTGATCGTGAGCAATCACGGCGGCCGTCAGGTGGACGGGGCGATCGGCGCGCTGGACGCGCTGCCGACCATCGTCGCCACCGTCGGCGATCGCGCGGACGTGCTCTTCGACTCCGGCATCCGCACCGGCTCCGACGTCATGATCGCGCTGTCGCTGGGCGCCAAGGCAGTCCTCTACGGCCGCCCCTGGGTGTACGGCCTGGGCCTGGCGGGCGCGGACGGCGTGCGCCACGCGCTGCGCTGCCTGCTCGCGGATTTCGATGCGGCCATGGGGCTTTCGGGCTGCCGCGGGCCGCACGAACTGAGCCGCACCATGATCTCGTCCTACCGCGTTTAGCCTGCGCGCGCGGAGGAATCCTGCGGGGGAAACCGCGCGGGACCGCCGAGCTGAGGAGGGGCGATCACACGCCGTCACAACAATGAGCCGGTGGCCGCGGCCGCGGGCCGGAACACGCTCGAACCGAGGTGGCTCACCCCGGAGCAGCAGCGTGCCTGGCGCGCCTACATGGACGGCAGCCAGCGCCTCATGTCCGACCTCAACCGGCAGCTGCAACGCGACTGCGACCTGTCCCTGGCCGAGTACCGCATCCTGACCAAACTCTCCGAGGCCCCCGGCCGCGCCCTGCGCATGAGCGACCTCGCCGACGGCGTGCTGTCCTCCCGCAGCCGCCTCACCCACCAGATCCGCCGCATGGAGGCGCAGCGCATGGTCCGCCGCATCGCCTGCGAGGACGACGGCCGGGGTGTCCTGGCCCAGCTCACCGACGAGGGCCTGTGCCGGCTGCGGACCGCCGCGCCCGCCCACGTCGCCGCGGTCCGCCGGTTCTTCGTGGACCTGCTCACACCGCAGCAGCTGGCCGCGGTGGCCGCGGCCCTGGACCTGGTGAACCTGGCCGCCGACCACCGCGCCGACACCAGGTCGGCCGCCGATCTCGAGTGACCGGTTGCGCCGATCCGGAGACGGCAGGCCGACCGCACGCGCCATCAGTTACCATCAGTCCGCTTGGAAGCGTGGCAGAGCGGCCGAATGCACTCGCCTTGAAAGCGAGCGTTGTGAAAGCAACCGGGGGTTCAAATCCCTCCGCTTCCGCGTGAAGATGCTGGCGGCCAAGGGGTTTCACACCCCTTGGCCGTCGGCATCTCGTGTCTCTAGGCGGGCAGATTCGCGAGCCAGTCCCGGATGATCGGGTCGGTGACCTCGGGGTGGGTGAACGGCACCGAGTGGGCCGCGCCCAGCCCCTCGATGGTCTCGACCCGGGTCGGACCGCCCAGCTGCGCGGCCAGTTCCTCGGTCTGGCGGCGGCTGTGGATCTGATCCTGCACCCCGTGCATGAGCAGCGCGGGGGCGGTGATGTCCTTGACCAGGTCGACGATGGACTCGCGGTCGATGAGGCAGCGTCCGGCCTGCTCGAGCCGACGCCGGTCCGCGGCGTTCCACTTGTCGAGCCAGTAGCGGCGCTGTTCGCGGGTGCCGCCGATCATCTGCACCGCGATCGGGGTGGCGATGGGCTCCAGCGGGACGTCGCCCAGGATCCACTGGTTCATGATGATCATCTCGAAGCCAACGGATTCCGCGTCGTCGTAGGCGTCGGCGCGGGTGCCGATCAGGATCAGGCCGCGTACCCGCGCGGGTTGCAGCAGCGCCATGCGCATGCCGATCCAGCCGCCCTGCAGCAGGCCGCCCACGACCAGCCGGTCCAGGCCGAGGTGATCGATGACAGCCCATGCGTCCCAGGCCAATCGCCAGTTGTCGAACGGCTCGGCCGGGTCCTCGGTGTGGCCGTGGCCGCGCGCGTCGATGGTGACGATCCGGTAGTCCGGGGCCAGGGATGCCTCCTGGGCGGCCCACATCTCGGTGTCCTGGAAGAAGCCGTGCATCAGCAGCACCGCCGGGCCGTCGCCGCCGGTGTCGCGATAGTGGATCTTCGCTCCGTCTTCGGTCGTCACGAACGGCATGCGGCGGCGCCCCCTGTCAGGTCTTCGGTTGCGCCGGTGTGGATTCGAGGCGCGTGCCGACCCTAACAGGAACGTGTTCTAGATGAACCGCGCGATCGTCGCCGGATCGGTGGCGAACGCCAGGAACGCGTCGTTCTCGTGCGGATCGCCCGCCGTGACGCGCACGCCGTCCGCGCCGTAGGGCCGGATGATGACCCCCGCCTCGGTGCTGGCCGCCCCGTATTCGGCGCTGCGGTCGCCCAGCGGCAGCCAGACGAAGTTGGCGTGACTCGCCGGCACCCGGTAGCCCGCGGCCAGCAGCGCGGCGCGCATGCGATCCCGTTCGGCCACAACCGCATCGGTGCGCTCGATCAGCTCCGGACGCGCCTCCAGCGACGCGATGGCCGCCGCCTGCGCCACCCGGCTCACGCTGAACGGGATGTGCACCTTCATCAGCGCGGTGATCACCTCGGGCGCGCCGACCGCGTAGCCGACGCGCAGCCCCGCCAGGCCGTACGCCTTCGAAAACGTCCGCAGCACCAGCACATTCGGGCGCGTGCGGCCCAGTTCGACGCCGTCCGGGAAGTCCTCGGCGGGCATCCGCACATACTCGAAGTACGCCTCGTCCAGCACCACCAGGACGTCGGAGGGCACCTTGTCGAGGAACTCCACGATCTCGGCCCGGCCGCGCGCGGTGCCGGTCGGATTGTTCGGGTTGCACACGAACACCACGCGGGTCTTCGGGGTGATCGCCGCCGCCAAAGCGTCCAGGTCGTGGGTGAATTCATCGTCCAGCGGCACCTGCACCGCCTTCGCGCCCGCCACCTGGGTGACGATCGGGTACGCCTCGAACGAGCGCCACGCGAACAGCACCTCGTCGTCGGGGTTGCGGCAGGTGATCTGCACCAGCTCCTGGCAGAGCGCGACGCTGCCGCACCCGGCCGCCACGTTCTCCAGCTCCACGCCCAGGAAATCCGCGATGGCGCCGCGCAATTCGATGGCGTGGTTGTCCGGGTACCGGTTGGACAGCTCGACCGCCTCGGCAATGGCCTTGGTCACCGACGGCAGCGGCGGGAAGGTGGTCTCATTGCTGGCCAGCTTCACCGCGCCGGGGTGGGTCTTGCCGGCGACGTACGCCGGGATGGCATCGAGGTCCGGGCGAATGTGCGCGCTCACCCCTCCACCCTATGTCCAGCGCCGGCGGGGTCGCCCGGGGGTGTGGTCCGGTTTGCGCGAATGTCTGCCGGGGTTTGCTCGGCGGCCCCGAACCGGGCTCGAATCGCGCTCGGCTGGAGTATCTCCGGCCCTCCTGACCGGGGGAAAGATTTATCCCGTTTTTACCTAGCGCAACTACAGTGGCCCTATGTCGGGCATCTATCGAGAACTGGCCCCTGTGCACGACACCACCGCGATAGCGCTGACCGTGCTCGAACCCGAGGGACACACGCGCGGCGGCATCGTGGTGTTGCACGAATCACGTGAATTCACCGAGCCATTGCTGGAACTCATGCGAGCGCTCGCCGCCGACGGCTGGACCGTCATCGCCCCCGACCTGTTCCACCGCCCCGCCAACGGCAGCCTCGTCGACCGCGTCTTCGGCGACGACCTCTTCGCCGACTTCGACGCCTGCTTCGAGTGGCTGACCGGACACGGCGTCTTCCGCGACTGCATCGGCGTCCTCGGCTTCGACTCCGCCGGCACCGCCGCCGCCCTGGTCGCCACCAACCGCCGCGTCGGCGCGGCCGTCAGCGTCGCCGCCCCCGGCATCGAAACACCCCTCACCGAGCAGGCCGTCGCCCTGCTCGCCGCCGCGCCCGCCTTCCAGGCCCCCTGGCTCGGCCTCTTCGGCGAGGACGACCCGCGCACGCCGCCCGATCAGGTGGACCGCCTCCGCGAGGCCGCCGCCCGCGCCGACGTCGCCACCCTGGTGGTCACCTACCCCGGTCTCCACCACCGCCCCGACCAACCCGGATTCGACCCCGCCGCCCTCGACGACGTCTCCGTGCTCGACGCACAGACCAGAATCTACGAATGGTTCGACTCGCACCTACGCTGACCAGCCGATTTGGCCTATTGGTCACCCGCTGTGTAATCTTCTGTCCCGGCGGTTCGAAAGGAACCGGCGCCCTCGAAGAGGGGCACCAGGAGGCGTGCCAGAGCGGCCGAATGGGACTCACTGCTAATGAGTTGTCCCTTCACGGGGACCGGAGGTTCAAATCCTCTCGCCTCCGCCACTGCCCGGTACGCCGGGTGGACATTTGAATAGACATGCGCCCGTAGCTCAACGGATAGAGCATCTGACTACGGATCAGAAGGTTAGGGGTTCGAATCCCTTCGGGCGCACAAACAAAGGCCCCACACCAAACGGTGTGGGGCCTTTGACTTTTGGTGGGTGCGGCTACTTCCAGGCGGCGAGGGCGGGAAGATCGCCGGACAGGTCGGCGCCGGGGGAGCGGCCGATGAGCCAGGCCGCCAGGGACGCGGCGGGGCCGGTGATTTCGGGGCCCTGGGTGCCCACCGTGCCGGTGAAGCCGGTGTCGGTGGCGGTGACCGTGAAACCCGCGCCGTCGGCGGGCTGCACCTCGCTCAGGGACTGCGCGAGGAGGCGGGTGGTGAACTCCTCGGGCCAGTCGGCGGGGGTGTAGCCGATGTTCAGGTCGACGTGGTGGATCTCCACCTCCAGCAGGCGCATCCAGATGACGCGGGTCGCGGGGATCTCACCGCCCATGCGGTTGCGGACGGTGGCGTTCCAGCGGTCGGCGGGCATGACCCGGGCCAGGGCCAGCCAGCGTTCGGCGGAGGCGGTCAGGTCCTCGAGTTGGTCGCGCAGCGGGCGCGGGGCGCCGGCCTCGATATCGGCGTCGCGGAGGTATTGGCTTGCGTACTGCGGGGTTTCGATGCCGGTGCGGGCCCACAGCAGCAGGTTGACCAGGCTGTCGGCATTGCGGGAGAGGTGCGCGAGCACGTGGCCGCGGGTCCAGCCGGGCAGCAGGGAGGGGTCGACGAGGTCGGTCTCGCTCAACGCGGCGACCGCGGGGAGCAGGCGCTCGGTCGCGGTGGCGACGGTGTCGAGCTGGGCGGCGGTGTCGGCGAGGTGCGCGTCGCTGGTCACGATCCGACCCTAACCGCTGCGGGCGGTCAGCGGTCGGACGAGCGCGCGGTGCGCCGGTGTCGGGACGGCGTCCCGGAATCGCGTTCGGCCACAACGATTTGCACGGCCAGCGCCACCAGCCACAGGGACATGGCCCCGACCTGGATGCGCTGCGCGATGCCCAGGCCGTAGTTGCCGGGCAGGTTGTCGGCGATCAGCATCCACGCTGTCACCACCGAGCCGACGATCAGAATCCACAGGCCGGTGTGCCGCAGGATCGGCCAGCGCCGGTACTTGAACGCGGCCACCGTGAACGCGATCATCGCGATGTAGATGGAGAAGACGGCCAGGGTGCTGGTCAGCGCGTGAATCTGATGCAGCTGCGGGAACAGTCCGGTGTCCACATAGCGTTTGGGCGCGCCCGGTTCGTCGGGCACGATCGGCCACTGCGCGTCCGCGATGGTGGCCGCGCCGAAGCAGGCCAGCGCCACCCAGCCGATGGTGGAGTAGAGCCGCCGCGAGAACAGCAGCACGCCGCCCAGCCCCGCCACCACCAGCAGCGAGCCGGAGACGGTGTCACCGGTGGTGAAGACCCAGCGGAACGGTGCGCCCTTCTCGGCCAGCTGGCTGAGGAAGGTGTTGGTCGGGTTGCTCTGGATGGGCAGGATGAATTCCAGGACCCAGGAGGAGTAGCCGAGTCCGGCGACCGCGATCAAGATCGCGATGAACCATCGCAGTACCCGTCGCCATCGCGGCTGGAGCACGGTCGTGCTCGGAGCCGCCTCGGCTAGTTTCTGCTCGGTTGGCATCACCGCGCTCGCTTTCGCTGGCCTCGCTCACTCGTCCTGCCCTGCCCGGCAGTTTCTTCGTTCCATCCGGACTGGTCGGGTGGTCCGGTTACCAGTCCATTGTCGCCCATGTATTGACAGCGACCTCACAGCCCGCGCGACAAAGCGGTCATCACCAGGTCGGCAGCCGATTCGGCGGCCTCGTGTTCCCAGACCCGCACCACGGTCCAGCCCGCGGCCTCCAGCCGGGCATCGGTGTCGCGGTCGCGTGCCACGTTCCCCGCCAGCTTCTCGGCCCACCAGTCGGCATTGTTCTTCGGCCGGGTCGCGTGCTGCGGGCAGCTGTGCCAGAAGCACCCGTCCACATAGACCGCCACCTTCCGCCGCGGGAACACCAGATCCGCCCGCCGCCGCAGTCCCGGCAGCGGCGCCCGGTCCACGAAGTAGCGCTCACCACGCCGATGCAATTCCCGCCGCAGGGCCAGCTCCGGCTTCGTGCCCACGCGGCGCTGCTTGGCCATGCGGGCACTGGTCGCCGCATCGGTGCCCGGCCGCGCATCCGTCATCCGGCCATCCTTGCCGTGGCAGGTGTGTCGGGCAAGGATCACGCGGCTTTGACGGGTGCGCCTCCCATGCGCTCGAGATGGTTCTCGACATCGTCGAGAAAGCCCTCGGGGAAGCGGAGCGAACCCATCCGGGTGCGGCGCAGGAATCCGGCGGTCGCCCGGGCCGACAGCAGCCGGGGATCGTCGAGGAACCAGCGCAGGTCCTCGTATGGCGCGTGAACCGGCCAGGTGGACACCGGAACCCGCCGCACCTCCCCGCGATGCCCCCAGGCCGCGGTCGGCCAGCTGCGGCGGGTCAGCGGTTCGCCGTCGGGGATCGGGTCGTCGGCCGGGTTGGTGACGCGCCCGGCGATCCACTCGGCCATGCGTACGCTCACCGCGTTGCCGACCAGCTTCCAGCGATGCCCGGGGCGCACGCCCGGGACCTCCAGCGCCGGCGTGGTCCAGTCGCGGTCGAAGCCCTGCAACCGCTCCCCGTCGGTGATGCCCGGCGTCACCAGTTCCCCCGATGGCAGCCGGACGGCGGGCGGGCTGGCGATGCCGAGGCCCGAACCGCCTTTCAAGGTGGGCACGGCGTTCACCGCCCAGCCCAGTCCGCGATTGCCCTCGGTCCAGTAGAAGCCGCACGGATCGTGCGCCGGATCGCCGACCTCCCGCGGGCCCGCGTCGGTCCCGAACAGGATGGGCCGCGGATCGTCGGTGCGGGACGCCAGCATCAGCACCCGCTCCCGCCGCTGCGGCAGCCCGAAGGCGCGTGCGTCGACCACGCGATAGGCCCAGGTGTAGCCGAGTTCGGTGAGCGCGTCGGTGATGTGGCGCATGGCCGCGCCGCCGCCGAGCTGCAGCATGAACGGCACGTTCTCGATGAGCAGCCAGCGGGGTCCCCGCTTGCGCTTGACCAGCCGGAACACCTCGTCCACCAAACCCGAACGGGAACCGGTGATTCCGGCCGTGCGCCCGGCCTGGGACAGGTCCTGGCACGGGAATCCGGCCGCCACCAGCTCGATCCCGGACGGCAGCGCGCGCAGCTTGGTCACGTCCGAATGCAGTGGCACGCCCGGGAAATGCGCCGCCAGCACGGCCTGCGCACCGGTATCGATCTCGCAGAGCAGTTCACTGCGCCATCCGTGGGTCGCGAGCCCGAGTTCCAGCCCACCGATGCCGGCGAACAGGCCGACCATCCGCGCGCCCGTCACAACAGTCCCTTTCACCCCGGAGTCCCCGTGCCGCAGAGCACGTTACTCGAGTCCCCTCATCCACACCGAGCGCAACGCCCGGCAGAGCCGGACTTCCAGAGCCGGTCGCTATCACTCGGGCGATCGATCGGCGGGCGGTGGCGTGCGGAAACGCCGAGAACCGCTCCGCACCATTGCATGTTGATCACGATGTCGGGTCCCGGAAGTGATACCGGCCGGGGATCTCGGACGAGCCGGGGCCTGCAACTACGGTTATAGGCGTGACGGATAACGGGAGTGAGGACGCCAAGCCGGTGGCGCCGCGGTGGCCGGCCATTCTCACCTGGCGCGCACACAACGCCTCACGCATGGAATCGGTGCGGGTGGTGCTGAGCGGCAACCGGATTCGCGCCGCCGGCCGGATCATCGCCGGCGACTGCGAGGACCATCCCGCGTTCAGCGCCTCCTACGACCTGGTCACCGACGAATCCGGGGTCACCAAGCGGCTGTCGCTGCGCAGCACCCTGGCCACCGGCGAACGTCACGCCTCGATCGCGCGCGACGAGGAGGACTACTGGCTGATCGACGCCGGAAACACCCATGTGCGCTCCACCTTCGGCGGGGCGCTGGATGTGGACGTGGTGCTGAGCCCGTTCTTCAACACGCTCCCGATCCGCCGCTACGGGCTGGCCCGGGCGAGCGAGGACGTGCAGGTTCCGGTCGTCTACGTGCGGCTACCGGACCTGCTGGTGCAGGAGGCCAGCCTCACGTACAGCAGCGGGCCGGACGGCATCCACGTGCTGTCCCCGGTGTCCTCGGCGACCGTCACCGTCGACCAGGACGGATTCCTCCTCGACTATCCGGGCCTGGCCGAACGGATCTGATCCCGGTCAGTCCAGTGCGGTGAGAACACCGCCGGCGCGCCCGGCGTCGATGAGCTTGGTGAGCCAGTTGCGCTCGCCGAGGGCGATGTCGGTGATCGGCCAGCGCTCGTTGTCCTCGTAGTCGGTGCGGGCGTCGTGACCGGCCTCGGTCAGTTCGGTGATGGTGCCGTTGGCGCGGAGGCTGTCGCGGGCCTGGGTGAGCACCTCGAGGGTGTCGTCGAGGACGTCCAGCAGGGCCGCGGCATTGGGTTCGCAGATGGCGCGGACCAGGTCGGGGGAGGTGGCGGCGACGCGGGTGCCGTCGCGGAAGGAGCCCGCCGCGAGGCCGAGCGCCAGCGGGCCGCCGTTGGCGCCTTCGATGGCGAGGGCCTCGGCGAGCACGTGGGGTAGGTGCGAGATGCGGGCGACCGCGCGGTCGTGTTCCACCGCCAGCACCGGGACCACCACCGCGCCGCAGTCCAGGGCGAGCTGGGCGACGCGCCGGAAGTTGTCGGCGTGCACGCCCGGGTCCACGCTGACCGCCCAGGCGGCGTTCTTGAACAGGTCGGGAGTGGATGCGGCCCAACCGGATTCGCTGGTCCCGGCCATCGGGTGACCGCCCACGTAGCGGGCGCTCAGTTCGTGGCGTTGCACGGCGGCCGCGACGGGGGCCTTCACGCTGACCACGTCGGTGAGTACGCAGTCGGGGGCGAAGGTCTTCACATCGGAGAGCACCGCGTCGATGGCGGGCATGGGCACGCCGATCACGATCAGCGCGTCGCGTTCCGCGGCGCGCGCCAGCACTGCCTCCACGTCGCTGATCACGTCGTAGCCGTCCATCCGGGCGGCCTTGGCGCCGACCTCGGACCGGTTGTAGCCGAAGGCCTCGTAGCCGCCGGCGGCGGCGGCCCGCAGGACCGAACCGCCGATCAAACCGGTACCCAGGACGCAGACAGCTGGTTTCGAAGTGCCCGTCATGCGATCAGATTCGCATACGACTTCAACATTTCCCCCGAAGCGGACTACCGTTGCGCGCATGGCAGCACAACGCTCGAGCACGAACAGGGCGGCGTCGGACGACTTCGACGACGTGGAAGGGTTCGCGGTGGCCGTTGTCCGTGAGGAAGCCAACTGGAAGGTGACGCCGCTGAGCGACGCGTCCCTGTCCAGTCTGACCGCGGCCGAGCACGAATTGCGTGCGCTGCGAAGTTCCGGCGCGGTATTCGGCCTGCTCGACGTCGACGACGAGTTCTTCATCATTCTGCGCCCGGGCCCGACCGGCAGCCGCATCCTGCTGTCGGATGCCACGGCCGCCATCGACTACGACATCGCGGCCGACGTGCTCGAGGAACTCAATGTCGAGATCCCCGACATCGACCCCGACGAGCTCGACGACGTCGAACCGTGGGAGGAGGGCGACCTCGGCGTGCTGTCCGACCTGGGCCTGCCCGAGCCGGTGCTGTCGGTCATCCTGGCCGAGACCGACCTCTACCCCGACGAGCAGCTGGGCATGATCGCCCAGCGTCTCGGCTTCGCCAACGAGTTCTCGGCGGTCCTGGACAAGCTTCCGCGTTGACCGGCTCGCTCGCCTCCGACGAGGCGATGATGCGGGCCGCCATCGCCGCCGCGGCCGCGGCCGACCCGCGCGACGTCCCCGTCGGCGCGGTCGTCTTCGACGCCGACGGCCGCGAACTCGCGCGCGCCGCCAACGCCCGTGAAGCCCTGGGCGATCCCACCGCCCACGCCGAAGTCCTCGCCCTGCGCGCCGCCGCCCAGGTCCACGGCGACGGCTGGCGTCTCGAGGGCGCCACCCTCGCCGTCACCCTCGAGCCCTGCACCATGTGCGCCGGCGCCCTGGTCCTCTCCCGAATCTCCCGCGTCGTCTTCGGCGCCTGGGAACCCAAGACCGGCGCCGTCGGCTCCCTCTGGGACGTGGTCCGTGACCGACGTCTCAATCACCGCCCCCAAGTCCGAGCCGGCGTCCTCGAACCCGAATGCGCCGCCCTCCTGGACTCTTTCTTCCAATCCCACCGCCCCTAGCCCCCTCTCCAGCCGATTTCGGTTTCCGCACGGTCCTCCTGTAAAGTCACCACCGGTGGCGTGTCCGAGCGGCCTAAGGAGCACGCCTCGAAAGCGTGTGAGGGGTAACCCCCCTCCGAGGGTTCAAATCCCTCCGCCACCGCTGAGGAGCCCCTCACCTGTTCACGCAGGTGAGGGGCTTTTTCTATGTGTCCATATCGACACGATGCCAAGCGACTTCGAGTAGATCGTCTGTCATGATCGGCGGGCCGATCGATCCGTCCCGCGCTACTCGGGCCCAGGACCCGTCCATATACTGCAGCCACCCTGCGGGCTCGTCCCCATCCGGTTCAATCCCGACGTCTTCGATGGACATCGCATCACCTAATGGATTCGGAGGGTCCGCGCCCAGGTGTTCCCGGGCGAAACGGTGATGACGGCCGCGACTTCGAGCAACTCCCCGGGGACCACACGATCGTCGAAATGCTCTGCGCTCGGCACGATTACGGCATGAACTCCCAATCGGTCGATGGCGACTCGGAGGCGACGCATCGGTTCGTCGGTGCGCGAGCTGAACACGATGGTCTTGCGCAGGTCGTATCCAGTCCTTCTGGCGGCGGCGAGAATTCGCAATTCGTCTCGCGGCTGATTCATCCCCGAGATATCGCTGCGCAGGAACCCCACGGCGGAGGGCATGAGGCCCATGGTCACCACCCCCGACTGATCGGTGTGTAGGTGCGTGGCGGTTCCATGGCGAGCCTGGCCTGGATATCCGCGACGGTGAGTCGCGGTGTGGGCGGCGAGACGTCGCGAGTCGCCATGTTGGTGGCGAACAGCAGTAGCGAGAGCAGTATCGCTGCGAGGATGATGGCCATGTCGGGTGTTCTCCTGGTCCCCTGGAACGGTTCTGGAGTGCACCCGGCGCCAAGTAATTCCGGCGCCGCGTGCCCCTTCCAGAGTTCTGCCGATCACGCTGTGGAAGAAGTGACCCGATGGGTACGGCACGGGTACTCGTGAGTGATTACGGCACAGGGGAACCGATGAGCGTTTGCGCACGGTGGACAGGTGTTGAAACCCGGGCATTCCGCGCGGCCCTTCGGATGGTCAAGGAGGAGTTCGCCGAGTATGTCGGCGTCTCGGTTGACGCGGTCAAGAAGTGGGAGCGGCTACGAGCCGATATCGCACTCAGTCCTGCCTACGCCAGACGGATGGACGAGAAGCTCGAGGCGTCTGAACCTGCTGCCGCTGAACGATTCTGGGCCATACTGAGCGCTCCGACGGCTGTGGAACATCTCTCACCCGCTGAGCGCGGCGAGAAGCTGGGTGCCGGGGATGATGACGAGTGCGTCATCGTTTCGGCACGTGCGCTGACCGGAGAACCGGTGCTTGTCGCCGTACCGCGCCGGACGTTCGTCCTCGGGATTGGCACAGGTGCGATCGGGGCAGCCACCGCCGGTATCGCAAACAGTTCGGCAGGCAACGCCTTCGCCGCCATGTTTGGCGATGCCGCTATCAACCATGTCCGTCACTTCGACCAACTCCGAATGTCGTTGATCGAATCCGACAATCTGTACGGCTCGGCGCTGACCCTCCCACACGTGCTCAGTGCGCTCGATCTCCTCGGCCGACTGAAGCGCGGAAGGGCTGGAGAACCACACGGGATTCTCCGGATGCAGACCATGTTCGCCGAGACAGCCGCATGGCAGTTCCAGGACCAACGCGATTTCGTCAACGCCGGACACTGGGCGGCGAAGGCACTGCAAATGTCGCATCGCCTGGCCGACGACTACTACATCGGCCTGTCGCTGGTACGTATGAGCCAGCTCGCGTGCGACCAGGGCGAAGCTGCCGAGGCCGAGGAACTGGCCGGTGCCGCCCGCCGCAGTGCCCCAGAGGATTCGCTGTTCTCCGCTGCCGCACTCACATTCCGCGCGCACGCCCAAGCGCTCGACGGTGACACGCTGGGCAGCGCCCGCACCTACGACGACGCCCGCGAGATCGTCGCCGTCGCGACTGATGATCCGAAGTGGGGGATGTTCCTCGACCACTCGTACATCGATGCCTACCAGGCGTATACCTATGCGGAGATCGGTGACTATCGCCGTGCCACCGCACAGTTCGACGCGGCGATAGCGGCCATGCAGCCGGACTATCCGCGGGACAAAGGCGTGTATCTCGCACGGGCTGCGGTGGCGCATATGGCTGCCGGTGAGATCGAGCTCGCCGCGGGCGCCGGTGAGCGCGCTCTCGAGATCGGCAGGAGTACCGGGTCCGCCCGCATCCTCAACAAGGTCCGTCAGCTGTCGGGCATGATCGACACCGCCAGTACACAAACGGGCGTCGCTGGCTTTCTCGACGCCTTCGCCGTCTGGGAGGAAGAGCAGTGCCCCGACCGTTCGTAGTGCTTTCCGTCGCAACCAGCCTCGACGGTTATATCGATGACACGGTCCCGGAGCGCCTCTACCTTTCCAACGAGCGTGATTTCGACGGTGTGGACGCCCTGCGCGCCGAATGCGACGCCATTCTCATCGGCGCGGAAACCGTGCGCCGGGACAATCCAAGACTATGGCTGCGCAGTGAGAACCGCCGGGCCGAGCGAGTTGCCGCAGGCAAGCCCGCGAACCTCATCAAAGTGACCGTGACCCGCTCGGGCGATATCGACCCCGAAGCGAAGATGTTCCACTACCACATCGAAGCCGGAAAACCGCTGGTGTACACCACTATTGAGGGCGCGGAGAAGATCGGCAACCATCTCGACCCCGTCGCACAGGTCACCGCGATCGCCGATCAGGATTTCTGGGGCGCGCTGCTCGACGACCTGGGCCGTCGTGGCGTCGAGCGCCTGATCGTCGAAGGCGGCACCCATATCCACACCGCGTTCCTGCAGGCAGGGCTGGCGGATGAGCTGCGATACGCGGTCGCTCCCCTCCTCATCGGCCAAAGCGACGCACCGCGCTTCGTCAATCCCGCCAGCTTCCCTGGTGGCTCACGCCGTCGCCTGGAGTTCGTGGACGCAACGGTTCTCGACGATGTCGTTGTGCTGCGCTACCGGCCGAAGAACACCAGCGTCGTGCCTGCCGGTTCCTAGACATGCCGGGGTACTCGGAGCCCAGTATTGATGGGTGAATCCGGTGGTACAGCAGATGCTTACGCTTACAGCAGTGGTTCTGGGAGCAGGATCTACCTTCATCGCGACGTCCTCGACCGAACGGGCCAAATGGCGGCGGAGTCAGGAGGCGCGGTGGGATGACAAGAGGTTGGCCGCGTACAGCGAGTACGCGAACGCTTTGAAGCAGTATGTGCAGGTGTCGTATCGGTTGGCGGCGGCTCGAGGCTATCCAGCTGTGGCGCAACCGATGGAGATAGAAGTCGGGCTCAAAGCACTGGCGGAGGCCGAGGCTGAGAAGACCATCAAGTGGGAGGCGGTCCTGCTTCTCGGCTCGCCTGGCGCTGTTGCTGCGGCACGGGCGTGGAATCGTGCGGCGTGGGAGCTTGGTTGGCCCGCGCGGGGCCATGCCATCGAGCATGCGGAGTTTGTCCGCCTTTACTCGGCGATGGGGCGTCGGCGGAATGAGTTCTATGAATGTGCGCGTGCGGATCTCGGGGTGATCAGTGGTGAACTGCCGCCTGGGGACCGACCCTGGCTTCCGCCCAGTGGTGAGAACCAAGATCCTCCCGTGCCGTAGGTCGTTATCCGGACGAAAAGGTTTGCTTAAGTCTGGGCTCGCAGGATTGCTTGCAACGCAGAACTTTCCGTGCGAGCGAGCAGCCTGGAGGCTTCGATGTCCTACCCGTACAACCAGCCTGGCCAGCCCTACTGGTATCCCGCGCAGCAGGTGCCGCCGCGGGTGGACAGCGCCGCCGGGGTGCTCGCGGGTGTCGCGGCTCTCGGGTTCGGGTTGCTCACGGCGTTGGGAAGTGTTGCGCAGTACCACCTGTGGTGGAGCTACTCGGATGAGATGCGGAAGCTCATGGGTGTGCTGCCGTCGATGGTGTGCGGCCCTATCGCTGCCTTATTCCTGATCCCCGGGGGCATCTTGCTGCTGCGCCGCACGGCTGTGGGCCGAGTCCTGGTGATTCTCGGCTTCGTTCCCCTCTTCGCCGAGCAGGTGCTCGAGTGGCAGAAGCATGTGCCCACGAGCCCTCTTATCTTGGCCTGGCTTCTCGGCCTCATGGCCCTCTATCTCGGCGTGGTCATCCTCGCCGCCCTGCCTTCCGTCACCCGCTGGATCAACGCCCGCGAAATGTATCGGTAGTCAAATCTGTCGACACCTACCTTGTTGTGACGAATTACATTAGCTTGCAAGAAATTGCGGCGCAAAAGTAGTTGAAAGACCGTGTCCCAGCGTGTCGGTGGGGTGCTGTAGCTTCGCACATGGACGTCGATTGTCAGGGCGTCGAATGAACGAAGGGGTCAGTATGGAGAACAGTCGAATTCGGCGCGCGGGGATTGGGATTGCCGCCTTCGCCGCGGTGGCGGCGGGGATTGCCGGGGTGCCGGCGGCGTCGGCTGATGCTGTTCAGTGCCCGCAGGGTGTGCAGCCGCAGGTGTCGAGTTCGACGCTGTACGCCGGGCAGACCTACACGTTGACCGCGCCCGCTTGCAGTGGGGCGACGACCGCTTGGTTCTCGGTTTTCTCGAAGACTCAGAACAAGTGGCTGGATCCGCAGAATGTTTCGATGACGCTGAGCCAGAGTGGTGGGTCCGCTGTGTTCACGGCGTCGTGGACGCCGACTCAGACCGGCGGCAACGAGATTCACGTGATCGAGCAGAGTGACACGACCACGTTCGTGTCGAACCCGAATACCGTGAATGTCGATACTGCGCCGAGTACCGGGAACGGCACGGGCAGTGCCGGTTCTATTCCGGTCATCGGTGGGCTGCTGAAGCTGCTCGGACTCTGAACCGCGTCTCTACCTGAGAAATGTGAGCCCCGCACCCGGGAAACCGGTGCGGGGCTTTCCTATTCATGGGCGGAGGCCGTCGAGGAGGAGGTCCAGGACTCGGTTGACGGCGGTGGGGTAGGGCTCGTCGGGGGTGGCGTAGATCTGGAGGGTCATCAGGCGGCCGATGTCGGCTGAGGTGACGTCGGGGCGGAGGGTGCCGTCGTCGTGGGCCTGGGTGGTGAGGCGGGCGATGCGGTCGGTGATGGTGGCGCGGACTTCGGCGAGGGCGGGGTCGGCCTTGATGTCGGCGTGGAGGGTGGGTTCGATGGCGGCGGCGAGGGCGCCGAGGCGGAGTTCGGCGCAGGCGCGGAGGAAGCGGGTGAGGGCTTCGAAGGGGGTGGGGGCTTCGCGTTCGGCGGTGGCGGCCAGGTCGGACAGGGCCGAGAGGTAGGAGTGGGCGGCGGCGGTGATGAGGGCGCCGCGGTCGGGGAAACGACGGTAGAGGGTGCCGACGCCGACGCCGGCCGCGTCGGCGATGTCCTTCATGGAGACATTGGCGCCCTGTTCCCGGAAGACGAGCTGGGCGGCGGCCAGGATCTGGTCGCGGTTGTTGCGGGCGTCGGACCTGAGCTCGGCCGTTGTCCTCACCTCCGGGATTAAGTGGACGAAATTCTTCCGGTTACTGTACCGTCTGAAAAGTGGACGAAAATCGTCCACTTCGGATGGAGGTGATGACATGAGCAAGGCCGTGCTGATCTCCGGGGCGGGGATCGCTGGGTCGACGCTGGCGTATTGGCTGGGGCGCAACGGGTTCGACGTGACCGTGGTCGAGCGGGCACGCGGGCAGCGGTCGAGCGGGAACCCGATCGACGTGAAGGGACCCGCCGTCGAGGTGGTCGAAGCCATGGGGGTGATGCCGGCGCTGCGGGCGGCGGCGTCGGCCGTGGATCGAATGAGCTTCGTGGACGAGACCGGCAGGAAGCGGTCGGGGTTGCGGCTCAGCGCTTTTCAAGGCGGGGCGGGCGATCGGGAGGTGGAGGTCGCCCGGGCGGATCTGGCCGGGGTCCTGCTCGGTGCGGCCCGTGACAAGGCCGAAGTCCGTTGGGGAGAGTCGATCTCGGCGATCACGCAGGATGCGGGCGGGGTGGATGTCCGCTTCGAGAGCGGCGGCACCGGCCGCTACGACTACGTGATCGGAGCCGACGGCCTGCATTCGAACGTCCGGCGGCTGGTCTTCGGCGACGAGGCCGGATTCATCCGGCACATGGGCATGTACGCCGCCACCCTGCCCGTCGACCGGGTCTTCGACGACGACCGCGAAGTGGTCATGTTCAACCGGCCGGGCCGCGCGATCACCGTCCACCCCTCCAACGGGAAAGCCGTGGCCGCCTTCATGTTCCGGCAGCCGGCCGTTCCCGGCTTCGACCACCGAGACCTCGCGCAGCACAAAAACTTGGTGGCCGCCGCCTTCACCGGCCGCGCCGGCATCTTCACCGACCTGCTCGACCAACTCCAGGCCGCCGACGACATCTACTTCGACTCGGTGAGCCGAATCAGCCTGCCGCACTGGTCGATCGGCCGCATCGCCCTGCTGGGCGACGCCGGATCCTCGCTCTCCCTGTTCGGCGACGGCTCCACCCTCGCGATCGCGGGCGCGCACACCCTGGCCGAGGAGCTCACCCGAATCCCCTGCGATCCCCGGCGGGCACTGGCGTCCTACGAGCGCCGCCACCGCAAGCTCGTCGGACCCAAGCAGCGCGGCTTCCGCGCCGCCACCGCCCTCATGGTTCCCGGCACCTCCGCCGGTATCGCGCTCCGCAACGCCGCCGTCCGTTTCCTGCGCTGACGAACAAGGCGCGTAAACGAACTCGGCCCCCACCCGGAATCCGGGTGGGGGCCGAGCATTCGACGCGTCGGTCAGCCGATCGTGGCGTGTTCCTTCGACTCGGCGGGGACGGTGGACTGCTTCAGCTCGGTGAGCTTGGCGCCCTCCACGTCGATGTCGGGGAGGATGCGGTCCAGCCACTTGGGGATCCACCACGCCGAGTCACCCAGCAGGGCGAGCAGCGACGGGATGAGCACCATGCGGACGATGAAGGCGTCGAAGAAGACGCCCGCCGCCATGGCGAAGCCCATGGACTTGGCCACCACGTTGTCCTGCAGCATGAAGGCGCTGAAGACCGAGATCATGATGATGGCCGCGGAGGTCACGACGCGGGCGCCGTGGTGGTAGCCGCTGATCATGGCTTCCTTGGCGGACTTGCCGTGCACGTATTCCTCACGCATGCGGGTCACCAGGAACACCTGGTAGTCCATGGCGAGACCGAATACCAAGCCGATCAACATGATCGGCAGGAAGCTGACCAGCGGGTGCGGTTCGACCAGGCCGAACTTGCCGTCCTGGAAGATGAGCACGGTCGCGCCGAAGGTGGCCGCCATGGAGAGCAGGAAGCCGAGCGCGGCGGTCAGCGGCACCAGGATGGAGCGGAACACCAAGAGCAGCAGGATGAATGCCGCGCCCGCCACGATCGCCAGATACGGGATGATCTTGACCAGCAGTGCCTGCGAGACGTCCGCGAAGATGGCGGTCGTACCGGTGATGCCGTACTCCATGCCGTACTGAGCCTTCAGCTCGGACTCGGCATTGCGGGCATCCTTGACCAGATCCTTGGTCTCCTTGTTGTTCGGCCCGGCGTGCGGGACGCCGGTGAACATGGCGGCCTGGCCGTCCTGGCTGTGCTGGGCCACCGTCAGGTAGTCCATGCCCGGGTAGTGGGCGAGCTTGTCGCGCAGCGCGTTCAGCGCCTCGGTGCGCTGGTTCTCCGGGGTCTTGCTGAGGTCGACCACCACCATCAGGGTGCCGTTCGAGCCCTCGCCGAAGCCCTCGGTCTGCAGGTCGTACGCCTTGCGGATGGTGCTGTCGTGCGGCATGGAGTCGCCGCCGGGCAGACCCAGCTGCAGGTTCACCGCGGGGGCGGCCAGCAGGCCCAGCAGCACCACGGAGATGCCGAGGGTCAGCGCGGGCGCCTTGCCGATGAGGCGGGCGAACCGCTGGCCGTTGGTGACCGAGGTGTCGTCCTCGGGATCGTGCTGGGCGATCAGCGGCAGCTTCGGCTTGAACAGGAAGCGGCCGAACGCGCCCATGAGCGCGGGCATCAGGGTGACGGCCACCAGCACCGCCATGGCCGCGGAGACCGCGCCGAAGATACCCATCGAGGTGAGGAAGCTGACCTTCACGAAGGTGAGACCGGCCAGCGCGATGATGACGGTCAGACCGGCGAAGATGACGGCCGAGCCCGCGGTGCCGACCGCGGTGCCCGCGGCTTCCTCCGGCGAATTCGACACGGCCAGTTCGTGTTTGTACCGGGAGACGATGAACATGGCGTAGTCGATGGACAGCGCCAGGCCGATCATGGAGGCCAGGATCGGGGTGAAGGTCGGCACGGTCAGCCAGTGGGTGCCGAACATGATGACGGAGATGGCGGTGCCGACACCGACGAGCGCGGTGAGGATCGGCACGAAGGCCGCCACGATCGCGCCGAACGCGATCACCATGACCACCAGCGCCACCGCGATGCCGATCATCTCCGAGGCGCCGCTGGAGCCGCCCGGATCCTGGGTGATGGAACCGATGAGTTCGACCTGCAGGCCGGCCGCGCGCGCGTCCTCGCCGACCTTGTAGGCGGCCTCACGGTCTGCCGCGGTGAGGTCGGAGTACTTCGGGATCGTGTACTTGACCTGCATGGTCGCGACCGAGTCCGGGTGCTCCTTGTTCAGCACGTTGAGCGGTGCGCTCGAGCAGTTCGCGGCGAAGGCCGGGTTGGAGCGGTCGGCGGCGAGGCAGTCGATTCCAGCGCGCTCACCGATCTTCTTGGTGATGTCGACCGGGTTCATCAGCGGCGCGGTCTTGTCGATGATGTCGAGTGCGCCGAGCTTGGTGACGAAGGCCTGCAGCGCGGCCGCGTTGCCGGGATCGGTCAGCTTCTGACCGTTCGGCGCGGCGATCACATAGGTGCCGTTGACGGCATTCTGGTCGAAGCCGGCGGAGGCGCCCGGGAAGTGCTCGTCGAGGATCTTGGTGGCCCGCTCCGACGGCAGGTCCGGCATGGTGAAGGAGTCCTGGAACGGCTTGGCCAGCGAACCGCCGACACCACCGATCACGAACAACGCGGCGATCCACGCCGCGATGACGATCCATTTACGGCGGAAGGCGAACTTTCCCCACCGATAGAGGTATACGGACACGAGGGGTCTCCTGGGCGATGGTTTGTGCGGGCTGAACAGGGGTGCTGGTGTGCGAGCGCGTAGACAACACTGCCGCCGGGAGCTACCGCTCCCCGCCTTCACGAAACGAAATCTGCCTACCGTGCGGTAGGTAGACTACCGAGGAGCTAAGTGGAGGAACAACCTCGACTCTAGGTGGCGTAGATCGCACTTCGAGCCGGAGTGAGAGGATGAGTGCATGGGTGGCCCGAACGGTTCCGCGACTGTTGTCGCAGGTAGAAGCACAAAAGATGCGATCCGAGAAGCCGCTCTGCAGTTATTTGCCAGCAAAGGGTTCGACCACAGTAGTTTGCGCGAGGTCGCCGATGCGGTGGGAATCACAAAAGCCTCGCTCTACTATCACTATGCCTCGAAGGTCGATCTTCTGGTAGCGATCATCGAGCCGATGTTCGACGAAGTGCGCGATCAGGTCGCGAGCCTCGACGAACTTCCCGCAACTCCGGAGAATGTCCGCGCGGTCATTCGCGAGCGCCTGCATTCGACGCTGGCCAACCGTCAGGTGGGCGCGCTGTGCATGCGCGACACCGTCGCCATCGTCAACGCGCTCGGTAATCGCTATCCGGACATGATCGAGTTGCATCACCGCATGTGCCGGTGGATGGCCGGACCCGATCCCGACGCCGACACCCTGCTGCGCGCGGCCGCGGCCATGCAGGTGCTCAGCACCGCGATGATGACCCAGGAGATCGTCGCGGACATGGATGTCGACCACGTCGAGACGACCTTGCTGAATGCCGCACTCGGTGTGCTGTATCCCGCGCGATAGGGTTTTCACACCACCGATCCGATTTCAGGAGTTTCCGTGCACATCACCGCGAAGGTCGATTACGCGGTGCGCACCCTCGTCGAAATCGCGAAGGGGCAGCCGGATTCGGTGAAGGCCGACGCGATCGTCGCCGCCCAGGACATTCCGCCGAAAGTGCTGGAATCGGTGGTGGCGGATCTGCGCAAGGGCGAATTGGTGATCAGCCGCCGCGGTCCGGACGGCGGTTACCGGCTGGCCCGCCCGGCCGCCGAGATCAGCATCGCGAATGTGATTCGCGCCGTGGAGGGCCCGCTGGCCTCCGTGCGCGGGCAGCGGCCCGAGGACGTCAGCTATACGGGCGCGGCCGAACCGCTGCAGCGGGTGTGGATCGGCCTGCGGGTGAACATCCGTTCCGTGCTCGAGCGCGTCACCATCGCCGACATCGCCCACGACCTGCTCCCGTCCTTCCTGGACGAGCTGCTGCACGACCCGGACGCCTGGACCCGCCGTCCCCGCCCGGCGGTGGGCACGGTCGCGACCACGCCTCCGCAGCCCACCGCGGGCGAGTGGCGTGATCTGGATCAACCCGACATCTAGCGGGGCGCTTCCGGTGCCGCCGGAAAAGCTCGCGGCGAGCGTCCGAGGATGGCGGTAGCCTGCCAGCATCATGTTGATCCGACTTCTACGCACCTCCATGCGGCCCTACCGCAATCAGTTGGCGGGGGTCGTCGTGCTCCAGCTGATCTCGGTCATCGCCATGCTGTATCTGCCCACGTTGAACGCCGACATCATCGACCAGGGTGTCACCAAGGGCGATATCGGCTACATCTGGTCCACCGGCGGCTGGATGCTGCTGGTGACCGCCATCCAGATCATCGCCCAGGCCGCCTCGGTCTACCTGGGCGCCCAGGCCGCCATGGGCGCGGGCCGCGATATGCGCGCGGCCCTGCTGCACCGGGTGGGCACCTTCTCCGCGCGGGAGGTCGGCGTGTTCGGCGCGCCGTCGCTGATCACCCGCAATACCAACGACATCGGCCAGGTGCAGCTGCTGGTGCTGATGAGCGCGACCATCCTGGTGATGGCCCCGATCATGTGCATCGGCGGCATCTTCATGGCGCTGCGCGAGAGCATGCAGCTGTCGTGGCTGCTGTTGATCGCGGTGCCGGCGCTGGCGCTGTCGATGGGCTTCATCATCACCCGCATGGTGCCGGGCTTCCGGCGCATGCAGGACCGTATCGACGCGGTGAACCGGGTGCTGCGTGAGCAGATCACCGGTATCCGCGTGGTGCGGGCGTTCGTGCGGGAGCGCCAGGAGACCTGGCGGTTCGGTGTCGCGAACAGCGAGCTGACCGAGCAGTCGCTCTACGTCGGCAAGTACATGGCGCTGATGTTCCCGATGGTCATGCTGATCTCGAACGTCACCACGGTCGGCGTCATCTGGTTCGGCGGCCACTCGATCGACAACGGGGACATGCAGATCGGCACGCTCACCGCGATGCTGGCCTACATCATGCAGATCCTGATGGCGGTCATGATGGCCTCCTTCCTGGCCATGATGGCCCCGCGCGCCGCGGTCTCGGCCGAGCGGATCAGCGCGGTGCTCGACACCGAGTCCTCGGTGTCGGAGCCGCGGCTGCCGCGGGCGTTCGAGGACGACCCGGGCAAGGTGGACCTGCGGTTCGCCGAGTTCAAGTTCCCGGGCGCGGAGAAGCCGGTGCTGAAAGCCATTCGCTTTCAGACGAAGCCGGGCACCACCACCGCCATCGTCGGCGCGACCGGCGCGGGCAAGACCACCCTGATCAACCTGATCCCGCGGCTCATCGACGTCACCGACGGCGCGGTCCACGTGGGCGGCACCGATGTCCGGGAGCTGCAGCTGGAGACGCTGCGCACCGAGATCGGCCTGGTCCCGCAGAAGGCGTACCTGTTCTCGGGCACGGTGGCCTCGAACCTGCGCTACGGCAAGCCGGACGCCACCGACGAGGAACTCTGGCACGCGCTGGAGATCGCGCAGGCCGCCGACTTCGTGCGCGAGATGCCGCAGGGGCTGGAAACGCCTGTGGCGCAGGGCGGTACGACCGTCTCCGGCGGTCAGCGGCAGCGCCTGGCGATCGCCCGCGCGCTGGTGCGCAAGCCGCGCATCTACCTGTTCGACGACTGCTTCTCCGCCCTGGACGTCGCCACCGACATGCGGGTGCGCGAAGCCCTGAAGCCGGAGACCGCGAACGCGTCGGTCATCATTGTGGCGCAACGGATCTCGACCATCCGCGACGCCGATCAGATCGTGGTGCTGGAGGACGGCGCGATGGCCGGCATCGGCACCCACGACCAGTTGCTGCTCGACTGCAACGAATACCGCGAGATCGTGGAATCGCAGTTCAGCGCGGAGGAGGTGCGATGAGGCCCGGAGCCCCCAATCCCGGTGCGCCGGACGCGAAGGCGAAATCCTTCGGCCCGTCGCTGAAGCGCCTGCTGCGCCTGCTCGCGCCGGACAAGGCCTACCTGGCGGTCGTGTTCGTGCTGGCCGTCGGCTCGGTGGTGCTCAACACCCTGGGCCCGCAGATCCTCGGCAAGGCCACCAACCTCATCTTCGACGGTGTGGTCGGCAAGCAGTTGCCCGCCGGGCAGAGCAAGGACGAACTGGTCGAGGGCCTGCGCGCGGGCGGCAACACCACCTTCGCCGACATGCTCGCCAGCATGGACGTGATCCCCGGCACCGGAATCGATTTCACCGCCGTGGGGCATGTGCTGGCCTGGGTGCTGGCGCTCTACATCGGTTCCGCGCTGTTCGGCTGGCTGCAGGCGCAGCTGCTGATCGTGGTGCTCAACCGCACCGTGAAGCGGATGCGCGCGCAGATCGAGGAGAAGATCCACCGGCTGCCGCTGCGCTACTTCGACTCGATGCCGCGCGGTGACGTGCTCTCGCGTGTCACCAATGACGTCGACAATGTGGCGCAGACGCTGCAGCAGACCATGTCGCAGCTGATCATCAATGTGCTGTCGGTGATCGGCATCCTGATCATGATGTTCTGGATCTCCTGGATCCTGGCCCTGATCGCGCTGCTCACCGTGCCGCTGGCGGTCATCGTGACCGCGCAGATCGCCAAGCGCTCCAAGCCGCACTTCGTGGACCAGTGGAAGTACACCGGTGAGGTGAACGCCCAGGTCGAGGAGGCCTTCACCGGCCATGAGGTGGTCAGCGCCTTCGGCCGGGTGCGCGAGGTAGGGGAGAAGTTCGACGAGACCAACGCGAAGCTCTACGACGCCTCGTTCAAGTCGCAGTTCATCTCCGGGCTGATCATGCCCGCCATCATGTTCCTCGGGAACCTGAACTACGTGCTGATCGCCGTGGTCGGCGGTCTGCGGGTGGCGTCGGGTCAGCTGTCGCTGGGCGAGGTGCAGGCGTTCATCCAGTACTCGCGCGGGTTCACCCAGCCGCTCACCCAGATCGGTTCGATGATGAACCTGCTGCAGTCGGGTGTGGCGTCGGCGGAGCGGATCTTCGAGATCCTCGACGCCGAGGAGCAGTCGCCGGACCCGGATCCGGAGGACTCGCGGCCGCTGGAGCGCGGGCGGGTCGCGTTCGAGGACGTGTCCTTCCGCTACGAGCCGGAGACCCCCGTCATCGACGACCTCTCGCTGGTCGCCGAGCCCGGTCACGTGGTGGCCATCGTCGGGCCGACCGGCGCGGGCAAGACCACGCTGGTCAATCTGCTCATGCGGTTCTACGAGGTGGATTCCGGCGCCATCACCATCGACGGCGTCGACATCACCGCCATCACCCGCGACCACCTGCGTTCGCGCATGGGCATGGTGCTGCAGGACACCTGGCTGTTCGGCGGCACCATCCGCGAGAACATCGCCTACGGCAATCCGAACGCCTCCGAGGAGGACATCCTCGAGGCCGCCCGCGCCGCCTATGTGGACCGGTTCGTGCACGCGCTGCCGATGGGCTACGAGACGGTCATCGACGAGGAGGGCTCCGGCGTCAGCGCCGGCGAGAAGCAGCTCATCACGATCGCCCGTGCGTTCCTGGCCAAGCCGTCCATCCTGATCCTGGACGAGGCCACCAGCTCGGTCGACACCCGCACCGAGTTGCTGGTGCAGCACGCCATGGCGGCGCTGCGCCGGGACCGCACGAGTTTCGTGATCGCACACCGGCTTTCGACGATCCGCGACGCCGACACCATCGTGGTGATGGAGAAGGGCAAGATCGTCGAGCAGGGCACGCACGAGAAGCTGCTCGCGGCCCGCGGCTTCTACCACCGGCTCTACAACGCCCAGTTCGCCGCCGCCATCACCGATGGCGAGGGCAACAATGTGGACGATCCGGAGCCGGACGCGGTCGTCCTCACCAAATGACCGAAGAAAATCACCCAGCCGCCGAAGTGAGAGGATAGCTCGGTGTCTGCTGCCTCCGAGTTCTCGTTCAAGGTCGGTGCCCGCCTGGAAGGGCGGCACGGCAGGACCGGTGTGATCAGTACGCCACATGGCGATATTGCGACACCCGCCTTCATTCCCGTCGGCACCAAAGCCACGGTGAAGGCCGTGCTGCCGGAGACCATGAAGGAACTCGGCTCGCAGGCGCTGCTGGCCAACGCCTACCACCTCTACCTGCAGCCCGGCCCGGACATCGTGGACGAGGCCGGCGGCGTGGCCGAGTTCATGAACTGGCACGGCCCGACCTTCACCGACTCCGGCGGCTTCCAGGTCATGTCGCTGGGCGTCGGCTTCAAGAAGGTGCTGGCCATGGAATCGGTCGGCGTGCAGGACGACGACGTGATCGCCAAGGGCAAGGAGCGCCTGGCGCACGTCGACGACGACGGCGTCACCTTCCGCTCGCACCTGGACGGCTCCAAGCACCGGTTCACCCCCGAGGTGTCCATGGGCATCCAGCATCAGCTGGGCGCGGACGTCATGATGGCCTTCGACGAGCTCACCACGCTCATGAACACCCGTGGCTACCAGGAGGAATCGCTGGAGCGCACGCGGCTGTGGGCCAAACGCTGCCTCGACGAGCACGAGCGGCTCACCGAGGCGCGCTCGCATCGGCCGTATCAGGCGTTGTTCGGCGTGATCCAGGGCGCGCAGTACGAGGACCTGCGCCGCAAGGCCTGTCGCGACCTCGAGGAGTTGCGGGGCGCGGCCGGAACGGGATTCGACGGCTACGGCATCGGCGGCGCGCTGGA
Organism: Nocardia sp. NPDC005825; assembly: GCF_040630175.1. Classification (NCBI taxonomy): domain Bacteria; kingdom Bacillati; phylum Actinomycetota; class Actinomycetes; order Mycobacteriales; family Nocardiaceae; genus Nocardia; species Nocardia sp. NPDC005825. The sequence continues at coordinate 298,003 of NZ_JBEXXC010000004.1, read as the reverse complement.
GAAGCACAATCTGGGCACCATCGTCGGCTGGTGCTGCGACGAACTGCCCGAGGGCAAGCCCCGGCACCTGCTCGGGATCAGCGAGCCGGAGGACATCTTCACCGCGGTGGAGAACGGCGCGGACACCTTCGACTGCGTGAATCCCTCACGCGTGGCGCGCAATGCGGCGCTGTACACCGACGAGGGCCGGTTCAATATCAATACGGCCCGGTTCAAGCGCGACTTCACGCCGATCGACGAGACCTGCGACTGCTACACGTGCACGCACTACACGCGCGCCTACATCCATCACCTGTTCAAGGCGAAGGAAATGCTCGCCTCGACGCTGTGCACCATCCACAACGAGCGGTTCACGGTCCGTCTGGTCGATCGCGTCCGCGAGAGCATCGACGGCGGTTACTTCGACGAATATCAGGCCGACTTCCTGGGCCGCTGGCGCGGCCGCATCAAAGCCCCTGGGCAATAAGGGAATTCGACACGGCCGCGAGCGTCGGAGAGTCGGTCCGCGTCACTCGTAGATGGCCGAGCGCTCGCGCGGGCGGTAGGAGGGTTCGCGCTTCTTGAGGAAGGCGATGCAGCGGTAGCTGATCGGCAGTACGCACGCCTCGACGAGGGTCTTCCAGATGAAGCCGACGATCACGTAGTTGACGAAGTCGCCCCAGGTATTGATGCCGATGGCGGTCGCCGCGATCGAGCAGAACACCAGCGTGTCACCGAACTCGCCCGCGACCGTGGAGCCGAGCAGTCGCGCCCAGAGATGCTTCTCCTTGGTGCGCTCCTTGATCAGCACCAGCGTGCTGGAGTTCAGGAACTGGCCCACGAAGTAGCCGGTGATCCCGGCCAGCGCCAGCTGCGGGGTATTGCCGAGCACGTCCCCGAAGGAGGTCGGGTTCTGCTGCAGGTCACCGGTGGGCAGTTTGATGACGATCTGGAAGCAGACGATCATCAGCAGCAGCGCCGCGAACCCGTAGTAGACGGTGCGGCGGGTGGCCCGGAAGCCGTACACCTCGCTGAGGATGTCGCCGATGACGTAGGCGATCGGGAAGAGGAAGAACGCGCCGTCCATGGTGATCGGCAGGATGGTCAGCGGACCCAGGGAGAAGTGCTGTCCGGAGAAGAACTGGACGCCCTTGGCGACGCATACGTTGGAAATCAGCAGGACAGCGGTGAAGGCCACCGCCACCGGCGTGAAATATCCCCCCGCCGCGTCCGCGAATGCGGCGTGTTGCGGCGTGGGGTGTCCAGATCGGTCGGTTTCGACCGTTTCGATATCACTCACGCCCGAAAGTATCCCCTGCCTCGACCACGGGGTATGGATAGCTGGGGTGCCCTAGGCTGGACGAATGACGAATCCTGGCGATTCCGACGAGTGGTGGAAGCAGTACGGGGGTGAGGGCGTCGCGCCCGAGACCCCGCCTGCGGCGCCGCAGCAATCGACGCCGCCTCCGCCCGGCTACACCTCCGCGCCGCAGTATCAGCAGCCGCCGCTGACCCCGCCGCCGCAGCCGGTGTATCCGAGCTATCCGCCGCCGCAGGCGAATCCGACGCCGGGCTATCCGGGCGCGGGCCAGCAGCCCACGCCGCAGCCCGCGGGCTACGGCGGCTACCCGGGCTACCAGCCCTACGGGTACGCGGCGCCGACGCAGCAGACCAGTTCGCTGGCCATCGCGTCGCTGGTGGTGTCGATCATCGGCATCCCGGCCATGTTCTTCTGCGCGTTCCTACCGGTGGTCTCGATCGTCGGGCTGGTGCTGGGGATCGTCGCTCTCAACCAGCTCAAGACGAACGGGCAGCAGGGGCGCGGCCTGGCGCTGGGCGGCATCTGGGTCGGCGCGGCCGGGACGGTGCTGGGGCTGGGCGGGTTCCTGATCTTCATCATCGCCAGCGTGACGGGCTCCAACTGAGAGACCGGCGCGGTGCGCGAATGATCAGGCGCACCAATGACAATGGGGCGCATCCGGAGAGGATGCGCCCCATTGCGTTCAGCGGAGGGAAGAGCCTCAGCCCTTCAGCACCTGGGTGCCGCCGGCGAACTGGTCGTGCCAGCCCTGCTTGGTCGGGCTCTGCTCGATGGTGATGGCGATGTAGATCGCCATACCGAGGCCGACCAGCGTGCCCAGGCACGGGACCAGCTGCACGATCATGAACAGGTTGCGCTTGGCCGAGGTGGCCGGGTCCAGCGGCGCGCCGCCGGGGCCGACGACCCGCAGGTTCAGGATCTTCTTGCCCAGCGTCTGGCCGCCCTGCTGGGTCTCCATGAAGATGAAGTAGCCGAAGTAGATGACCGGAACCAGCACGCTCCACAGCCACGCGATGCTGTTGGGCAGCAGCACCTCGATGATGCCGGCCGGGATACCGATGATCAGGCCGTCGATGATGCGGGCCGCGAAGCGGGTCCACAGGTCACCGGGCTGCGAGCCGCCGAAACCGCCACCGAAACCGGGCTGGCCGCCGTCCGGGTAGGGCTGGTAGGCGGGCTGGCCGTACTGCGGCGGCTGCTGGCCGTAGGCGTCGGACTGACCGAACGGCTGCTGCGGCTGCTGGCCGTACTGCGGCGGCTGCTGCTGGCCGTACGGGTCGGGCTGCTGCCCGTAGGGCTGCTGGCCGTAAGGCTGCTGCGGCTGCTGGCCGTAGGGGTCGGACTGCCCGTAGGGCTGCTGCTGACCGTACGGCTGCTGTGGCTGCTGCGGCTGGCCGTAAGGCTGCTGCGGCTGTCCGTACGGCTGGCCGCCCTGCGGATACTGGTTGGGGTCGTACCCACCGCTCGTCATTGTTCCGCCGTCCTCGTCGATTTCGTTCGGGATCTGGTCGAGTGCGTACGTTACGGACACCAGCTGGGTTGCAACAACCCGTCAGGGTCGAGTCTCCAGGGTTCTTTGGGCAGGTTTTCCGGCCGGAATCGTTCCAGGACATCGGCCGGCGTGGTAGCGCCGTCGTAGCCGAGCGACGCCGCGAGCGCGCTCAGCACGTATCGCGGGGACTCGCCGAGGGCTGTCCGATCGCGCAGGGTGACTGCCCCGTCGCGCTTGGCGAGCCGTTGCCCGGAGGTATTGAGCACCAGCGGGACGTGGGCATATGCGGGGACGGGCAGGCCGAGCAGTGTCGCCAGATACGCCTGCCGGGGCGTGGAGGGCAGCAGGTCGTCGCCGCGCACCACCTGGTCGATGCCCTGGTCGGCGTCGTCGACCACGACGGCGAGGTTGTAGGCGGGGGTGCCGTCGCCGCGCCGCAGCACCAGATCGTCCACGGCGCCACGGTATTCGCCGAGCAGCAGGTCGGTGACGGTGAACTCGGTGCGGTCGGCGCGCAGCCGCAACGCGGCGGGGCGGCCCTCGTCGCGCCACCGCCGCCGCTCCGATTCGGTGAGGTTGCGGCAGGTGCCCGGGTACGCGCCCATCGGGCCGTGCGGCGCGGTCACCGCCTGCTGTATTTCCTTACGCGTGCAGAAACATTCGTAGGTCAGGTCCGCCTCGGTGAGGCGCGCGATGGCCGTCTCGTAGAGGGCGAGGCGCTGCGACTGCCACACCACGGGCGGGTCCCAGTCCAGGCCGATGGCGGCGAGGTCCTCGAGTTGCCGTTCGGCCGCACCCTTCTTGACGCGGTCCAGATCCTCCACCCGCATGAGGAATTCGCGTCCGGTGGAGCGGGCGAAGAGCCAGGCCAGCAGTGCGGTGCGGAGGTTGCCCAGATGTAGATCGCCGGATGGGCTGGGCGCGAAACGACCGGCCCCGGGCCGCCGCCCGGGGTGGGCGGTCGTTGCTGGGGCGGGGTCGGTCGGCATGTCTGTCGATGGTAGTTCGCATCCTTCGCAGCGCGGCCGACCCTTCGCCTTCCTGCGGGTGCGCACCTCGAGCGTGCTGGGGCGATGGGATTGCGAATTCAGTGCGGGATTGTGAGCCGAGCTCGAAGGTCCGTGTCGGAGATGGGTTTTCCCTGTTCAATGGCCTCGAGCAAGGTGTGGGCACGGTCCACCAGGCCGGACGAGTCGATGCCGTAGGGGGCCGATCCGTAGGCGGAGAGGCGTTCGGACGCCCGTGTCAGCAGAGTGCGCGCTCCCTTGGGGTTTCCCCGCTGAATGTGGGTGAGTCCAACGGCAAATTGCGCGAGGCCCTGCCATAGCGACTTCTCCGCGAACGGACCGTTCTTCCAGGCGGCCTCCAGAACCTCGTGGGCGTAGAACGCCAGGCCCTCGTCCAGCAGACGTTGGGCGTAGTCGAGGGTTTCGGCCGGCGGCAGGTCCAGGTCATCGGGAATGCGCGGGATGCCGGGGCTGCCGAATGGGAGGGGTCGCCCAAAACGGTCACGAGGACGGGCATTCCGGGCACGGCCGTCGTCGTCGCGGTCCCGTCCGGCGTCCTCCGGTGACTGCTGGGGCATGCTCCCCATGATTCCCCATGCCCCGCGTGCCCCGGTCCACCCGGGGTGCCCGAGCGGTGAGCGAAGGAATTCTCATATTTGAAATTCAATAGCCTCAAATTGGGGCTAATTTCTTGCAAATAATTTGCTGGCTAACCTTGCCACAAATTTGCTGGTTGAAAACGAAAGAATGCGATCTCCTAATGACGAACCCTGCTAGGGTTTAGCGCGGGAACGGCCATCGGGGGCGCATTCCCATCGCGAAGTGCAGAGACAGGTTGTACGGAGCGTTTGCGTGCGACCCGCGGCGAGCCCGGGGATTCGTGTTTTCGAACGATCCCGCGGTCGCCAGGTTCGATGCCAGCAGGATTCCAAGCTTGACGCAGAAAAGGAGCTAGTACCGTGAAGGTGGATTTCACCGGCGCCGTTTGGCGCAAGAGCAAACACAGCGGCCCCAACGGCAACTGCGTGGAGGTCGCGTTTCTCCGCGACGGCAATGTCGCGGTCCGGGACACCAAGGACCACGGCGCCGGGCCGATCCTGGCTTTCACTCCGGGCGAGTGGGATGCGTTCGTAGCGGGCGTCTCCGACGGAGAGTTCACGCGGGCCTGATCGCAGCCTGCGGGTGGCCTGTCGCGGCCCCACCGGGAAGACATGGAAGCCCCCGAGTCCCGGAGACTCGGGGGCTTCACTCTGCCGAAAGCCGTGGTGCGGAGACGATCAGGTGCCGTGCTGACCGTTGCCCGATTGCCCGTCACCCGATTGTCCGTTGCCGGCGGCGCTCTCCTGCACCCGTCGCAATACGGCCAGTTGGGCGCGCTCGGCCGCGTGGTCGTTGGCGGCGTTGAGTTCGCGTTCCTCCGGGGGATCGGGCCAGAAGAACGCGCCCGTGCCCGGGCTGCCCGCGATGCCGAGTTGGTTCAGCTTCCGGGGGACGCGCGCGCCCTGATATTCCAGGGGGATCGGATGGCCGTGCGCGTCCACCGGGCCGAGTGGCTGATGCAGCTCGATGTACTCGCCGTGCGGAAGCCGTCGCACCACACCGGTTTCGATGCCGTGCTCGAGCACGCTGCGGTCGGCGCGCTGCAGTCCGATGCACAGCCGGTAGGCCGCCGCGTACGCCAGCGCCGGGACGGTCAACAGGCCGATGCGGAAGGCCCAGGTGGTGGCATTGAGCGAGATGTCGAACTTGAAGGCGATGATGTCGTTGACGCAGGCCAGCGTGAGGATCAGGTAGAAGCTCAGCGACATGGCCCCGATGGCCGTGCGCACCGGTACGTCGCGCGGGCGTTGCAGCAGGTTGTGCCGGGCCCGATCGCCCGTGAGCCGCTTCTCGATCCACGGGTAGGCGATGATCAGCGTGAAGATCAGCGGCATGAACAGCGCCACCGAGAACGCGCCGGGAATGGTGTGCCCGAAGGGGTACGCCTCCCAGGCGGGGAACAGGCGCAGGAAGCCGTCGGTCCACATCATGTAGAAGTCGGGCTGGGTTCCGGCCGAGACCTGGGATGGGTTGTAGGGGCCCAGATTCCAGATCGGATTGATCTGCAGCAGCCCGCCCATGATGGCCAGCGCGCCCAGGGTGAAGGCGAAGAACGCGCCCTGGTCCAGCGAGAAGACCGGCACGATGCGCGTGCCGATCACGTTCTTCTCGGCGCGTCCCGGTCCCGGGTACTGGGTGTGCTTCTGGTACCAGACCAGCGCGATGTGAACCACGATGAGCGCCAGCATGATTCCGGGCAGCAGCAGTACGTGGGCGATGTAGAGCCGCGGAATGATGATGTTGCCGGGGAAGTCCCCGCCGAACATGAGCCAGTGCAGCCAGGTGCCGATGACCGGGCTGCCCAGGGTGATTCCCGCGAAGGCGGCGCGCAGGCCGGTGCCCGACAGCAGGTCGTCGGGCAGCGAATAGCCGAAGAAGCCCTCGAACATGGCCATGATGAGCAGCAGCGCCCCGATCACCCAGTTGGCCTCGCGGGGCTTGCGGAAGGCGCCGGTGAAGAAGATCCGGCACATGTGGACGATCATCGACGCCGTGAACAGCAGGGCGGCCCAGTGGTGGACCTGCCGCACGAACAATCCGCCGCGGACGTCGAAGGAGATGTTCAAGGCGCTCTCGTAGGCGCGCGACATGGTGACCCCGCGCAGCGGCTGATAGACCCCGTTGTAGGTGACGTCCTGCATCGAGGGGTCGAAATACAAGGTCAAATAGACGCCGGACAGCAGCAGAATGATGAAGCTGTACAGCGCTATTTCGCCGAGCAGGAACGACCAGTGGGTGGGAAATACCTTGTTGATCGATCTCTTGAGGAATGCGGCGCCTTGGTAGCGCTGGTCCATCTCATCGGCTTGATTCGCAAGTCGACCGGCGATCTTGTTGGTGGTTGCCATAGCGGTCACCCCGCCCCCGGGAGATTGGTAAGGCTTCTACTACACACGGTAGCACCGCGAGCGGCCCTGTGGCATGGGGTTTCGTTATGGTCGTCGGGTGAATTCCCTGGCCGCTCGGGACGCCACCATGTACTGGTTGTCCGCGCGTACGCGCAACGATCTGTTCCTGCTGTACTGCTTCGCCGACGCCGGGCGCGATCCGGAGCAACTGCGGGCGGCCGTCGCGAACCGAGTGGTCCGTATTCCGGATTTGCTGATGCACGTGCTGGATACTCCTGCAAACCTTGCGTATCCGCTTTGGGCGACTTGCGAATTCACCGACGATCAGTTCATCGACCACGACCTCGGCGATGCGACCTGGGTGAATCTCACCGCAGACCTCGGCGCCCTGCTCGGCACCGGCCTGGAGGCGAATGACCGCCCCTGGCGACTGCACACCTTCCGGAATGTCCGGGACGTGCCGGGATTCGCTGCCGGGGAGCCCGCCCTCGTCGCGGTACTCCAGCTGTCCCACGCCCTGGCCGACGGCCGCCGCGCCGCCGCCCTCGCCCGTGCGCTGTTCGGCGCCGATGACCTTCCCGCCCCACCCGCGACACGTCCAACCGCCCCCTTCCCCCTTCGATTCCTGCCGAATCGCTTGCGCGACAGGGCGACTACCGCCATCGCCGCGACGCTCGCCCTGCCCGCCATCCCGATCGGCATGGCGCGCACCGTGGTTCGCGGCCTGGCCGCCGCCCGCGCCCAGCGCCTCCTTGTCGACCTCACCGCCGCCGGTGAACTCCCACCCCCGGCCCCCGACGTCGAACCGACTCTCCTGAACGGCACCGGCGCACCCCCGGCAGCGCACATCGCGCGAATGCTGGTGTGCGACAAGACCCGTCTGCGCACTCCGGACCATTCGGTCACGGTGGTCGCCCTCACCGCCATCTCGTTCGCGCTCGAACGGTATCTCCGCGACCGCGACGCGCCGGTCCCCGAACTCCGCGCCCAGGTCCCCATGGCGATCACCGCCCCCGCAACCGGCGACCCCACCCGCAACGCCTACCGCGACCTCTCGGTCGACCTGTCGCTATCCGAACCCCACCCGCGAGCCCGCGCCGACCGCATAGCCGCCGACCTCACCGCCCGCCGGACCCGCGCGGCCCATCCCCTCCAGCACGCACCCGACGCGGTAACCGCCGTCCTCCCCGCCCCGATCCTCCACCGTGACGTGACCAATGCCCCGATCGACCAGCTCCCCGCACGAGTCTCCGGCCATACCGTCGTCTCCAGCGTCGACCGTGGCCCCGCCGACCTGGAGTTCGGTGGCGGTCCGGTGCGTTTCACCGCGGGCTTCCCGGCCCTGGGCGCGGTCATGCACCTCACCCACGGCGTCACCGGCCTGGGCGACACCGTCACGATCTCCGTGCACGCCGACCCCGCCGTGATCCCCGACCCGGACCACTACGCCGATCTGTTGGACTCGGCCCTGGACGAGGTCGCCCGCGCACTGCGCTGATCCGCGACGACGAAAGGCCCCGGCGGACCGAGTCCGGCCGAGGCCTTCGAGGCGGTGTTCGGTGGAGAGTTAAGCCATTCCGTTGACCATCGAATGCTCGGACAAGCTATCGGGCACACCCCACTGGGTATGGGTGAGTGCTTCGAAAACACAGATCAGCAATAGTTTCCGCGCGCGATGGCCGGAGGTGCTCTCGGATTCGCCGGCCACGTCGTGGATTCGCATACCGGCCGCCGGGCTGCGGCGCGGCGCGGGCTCCGACAACATCCAGAACATTTCGGGTCCCATCAGTGTCGAGCGCCCGCCCGTCTCGGTGAACCACCGGCCCGAGTATTCGATCATCAGATCGGTGAATGATTCGACGTTGCCGAATGCATCGGTGAACTGAGTCATCGCACCGGATCGATCCAGACTGTTCTGGATGAGCGAAGCCAGCCGGATCGCGATTTCCCTGAACTGATCTACTCCCTGGTCCTGCCACATGTTCATCGCCATACTTCGCTCCAGAAGGGTCGGTGGTGAATGTTGGGGGTTGATCGAGCCGCATGCCCACTACATTTGCGCAGCGGTCATGTAGAACCGGCGCCGTTCGTCGGCGTTCAGCAGAACGGGCTTGTGCTGGGCGCCGATGCCGGCGTTCTGCCCCGTGGAATATCCGGGTCCCACGGATTCCAGTGGGTAGAGCCTCGGCTGAGCGGCAGGGAATGGGTCCTCGGCGCGCCCCGTCTCCTGCCGTTCGAGTTCCTGCCGTTCGAGCGCCGCTTCGTAGAGGTCGAGGGTGGGCTCCGGATCGTCGTCCTCGGCCGCGCCGACCAGGTCCTCGAGCTCGTCCTCGAGCTCGGGCGCCTCGTTCTCGTCCTCGAATTCGGCGGCCTCGAGCTCGGCCGCGTGTTCCGCCGCGACCTGCTTGCCGCGTTCCCAGAGCATCAATGTGAGGTGCACGGCGAACAGCATTGTCAGCGGCATGCCGGCGTACAGGCACATCGGCACCACGCTGCCGCCGATCTCGTGGGCGTATTGGATATTCCCGGCGATCGAGACGAGAGTCGAGAGAGCGAACAAGGCGGTCGAGTACCACCAGCCGACGCTCCATTGCCGGAATGCGGCGGTGGCGATGATCGAGGCGATCACCAAGCCATCGATGGCGATCGGCACATTCGAAGCGAGATCCGGCGGCACCAGATTGCGCACCGAGAGTTGGTGCAACGCGGCAAAAGACATCTGAAATGACTTGACTGCCACCACGGCGGTTACCGCCAGCGAAGCATGGGCCAGCCGGGGTCTGAACGAACTCAGTCGACGGAGAATGCCTCCCGTTCCGCGTGATTGGGATACTCGCACTTCGCCATTCGTAGATCCTGCGGTTGGCATCGTCACCATGGCGGCGAGGGTACCGCGCGGCCGTTCGCCGATTGCGCATCGTCTTATTTTCAGATGCGGTCGGGTCCCTAGTTCCTATCTGCGGCGACTGAGAATTGGTGAACTATTGTCTGAAATCGCCTCTACTGCAACATGTCACGACTTTGCCGCAATGGCCGGAAGTGCTGCAATCATCTGTCTATGGGTGTTTCGTGGTTATTATCCGTTATGCCCCTCTGCTCGTTGGGTTCTGGCGAAAAGGGGACTCTCGCGGACGATCGCGGCACCGCCGCGTTCCCGCGGCCGCCCGCCCGAACCGTCCAGCCGAACGAGTCTCGGGTCACACCGTCGGCCCGAGTGAGGTTGCTCACGCCTTGTGCTGAATCCGATCGGCTCCGGATATGCGGAAGGCCCCGTCCGGACTGAGTCCGGACGGGGCCTTCGAAGCGGAGGATAGGGGATTTGAACCCCTGAGGGCTGTTAACCCAACCCGCGTTCCAGGCGAGCGCCATAGGCCACTAGGCGAATCCTCCGTCGAGCAATATACCGGGTACACCCCTGGTAGAAGCAAATGCAGTGGTCGGCGGCTACTTCTTCTTCAGATTGTTGAGCGCTTTCTGGGCCTGCTCCTTGCACACCTGGGCGATCTCGTCCTTGCTGACGCTCTGGCCCTTGCCCATGCGCAGACGGATGTTGACCTTCACCGACGCGTTGTCGTCCTTGACCGCGACCGTGTAGTCGGTGGTGGTGAAGGAGGAGTAGTCGTCGACCTTGGCCGCCCAGTAGCCGGCCTCGCCGATGCCGTTCACGTCACCGGCGGTGCGGCCGCTGCCGGTGGTGCCGGTGTCGCTGGTCTTCCAGATGTCGTACTCGGGGCGGTTGTAGGCGCTCGACGAGCCGCTCAGCAGCGAGACGTTCAGGGTGAGATCGGCGGTATTGGCGATCGCGTACTTGTCGGTCTTGGAGGTTTCCTCGTTGCCGGCCCGGCAGTCGAAGCGGCCGCCCGAGTAGTCGGTGGGCTTGGTCTCGGAGTGCTCGGGGGTGCCCTTGGAGTTGGCGGCCCACTTGTTGAGCACCGAGGTGTCGATCACGGTGCAGCCGTTGGTGATGCCCTCCATGGAGTACTTCCCGGCGGCCTTCTTCTTGTCCCCGCCCAGCGGCGACGGGCTGTCGCTGCCGCTGAGCGCGACCACGCCGATCACCGCGCCGACGATCACCACCAGACCGATCACCCCGCCGATGATCCAACCTGTCTTATTGCCCCCCGAACGCGGCGGCTGCGCCGGATAGCCGTAGCCCTGGCCCGGCGGCGGGACCGGGGGCTGGGCGAACTGCTGCTGCTGCGGGAAGCCGCCGGACAGGGGCTGGCCGTAGGCGTCGGTCATGGGCTGCTGGTAGCCGGGCATCGGCTGCTGCGGGTAGCCGGGCGCGGACTGCCCGGTCGGGAGGGGCTGCGCGGGGGGCGTGTACGGGGGCATGCCGCCGGCGGCGTAGTTGAGCATCGTCGGGTCCGCACCCTGAACCGGCTGGCCCTCCCCGGCGGCGGGCGCGGTGGCCCACCATTGCGCGGTCTCCTGGGCTTTCTGCGGATCGTGCGGAGCACCGGCTCCTGGATCGGAACTCGTCATATCGTCTCTACCCCTCCGGAAAATCGCGGGCGACCCCGCATATCGCAGGCATCGTATCGACCCCGGGCGGCACCGGGCGCGGTGAGCCGCTACACTGGCCGACGGATCCAGCGCGGCGCGCATCCTGTGAACTCCCCCAGGGCCGGAAGGCAGCAAGGGTCAACGGGCTCTGCCGGGTGCGCTGGGTCCCCTTTCTTTTTCCGGCCCGGTCGTCGCGGGTGACGGAAGTACAGATATCCCTGCCGAATCGGCGACGCCGCCTAGTAACCTGGGCGGTTGGGTTCGCGGTGCGCGCAACCCTGGACAAACATCCCACGCCATTGGAAGGGCGCTCAGATGCCTCGGCAGACGCAATTCGGTTTGATGAGCCATGCGGAACTCGTGACGGAACACGAGACGCAGACCGCGAACTACGCGAAGCTCAAGACCGAGAAGCTGACGCTGGACATTACGAGGGGTAAGCCATCGCCCGAGCAGCTGGACCTCTCGCAGGGACTCCTGGAGCTGCCGGGCGCCGCCGACTACCGTGACGCCAACGGCACCGATGTCCGCAATTACGGTGGCCTGCACGGCCTGCCGGAGCTGCGCGCGATCTTCTCCGAACTGCTCGGCATCCCGGTGTCGAATCTGCTGGCCGGCAACAACGCCAGCCTGGAGATGATGCACGACCTGCTGGTGTTCGCCATGCTGCACGGGACCGCGGATTCGGAGCGCCGCTGGGCGGACGAACCGGTGCTCAAGTTCCTGTGCCCGGTACCGGGTTACGACCGGCACTTCGCGATCACCGAGTCGCTCGGCTTCGAGATGATCCCGATCCCGATGAAGAACGACGGCCCCGACACCCACCTGATCGCGGAGCTGGTCGCGTCCGACCCGAGCATCAAGGGTCTGTGGGCGGTGCCCAACTACTCCAACCCGACCGGCGTCACGTTCTCCGAAGCCGTTACCCGCGAACTGGTTTCGATGCCGACCGCGGCTCCGGACTTCCGCCTGTTCTGGGACAACGCCTACGCGGTGCACCCGCTCACCGACACCGCCGAGCCGGTGCTGGACGTGCTGGGCCTGGCCGCTGCGGCCGGCAACCCGAACCGGCCGTTCGTGCTGGCCTCCACCTCGAAGATCACCTTCGCGGGTTCGGGCGTGAGCTTCTTCGGCTCCTCCACCGCGAATGTGGAGTGGTACCTGAAGCACCTGGGCAAGAAGACCATCGGCCCGGACAAGGTGAACCAGCTGCGGCACCTGCGCTTCTTCGGCGACGCCGAGGGCGTGCGGGAGCACATGCAGAAGCACCGCGCCGTCCTGGAGCCGAAATTCAAACTGGTGCTGCGGATTCTGGAGGACCGGCTGGGCGCGTCGAAGGTGGCGTCCTGGACCGAGCCCAAGGGCGGCTACTTCATCAGCCTCGACGTGCTGGAGGGGACCGCCAGCAAGGTGGTGGCGCTGGCCAAGGACGCGGGCATCGCGCTCACCCCGGCCGGTTCGTCCTACCCGTACGGAAAGGACCCGGAGGACAAGAACATTCGCATCGCGCCCAGCTTCCCGTCCCTCGGTGAGCTGGAGAAGGCGATGGACGGCCTGGCCACCTGCGTGCTCCTGGCCGCCTCCGAGAAGCTCATGAGCCTCTAGGATCGACGAAGAAGCGGCGCGTACCCGAAAGGGTGCGCGCCGCTTGCGTTCTCGGGTCAGTTCGGCTTGTGCGCCAGCACCGCGAAGATGGTCACCGACAGGTGGATGTCGCCGCTGGCGGCGCCGGCCTCCAGGTCGGCGAGCAGCTGATCGCGCTGCGGCTCGCTGATCGAGCCCCGCGCCACCGCCCGATCGGCGACCCGGGCGACCAGTGCGCCCGCGCCGACGCTGCCGTCCTGGATCAGGGCGTGCGAGCCGATGTCGTCGACGACCAGTCCGGCCGCGGCCAGCTGCCCCGGCAGCCGGCGGCCCGCGAACGGGTTGGTGGTGCCCGCGATCATGGTCTCGATCACCTCGTGCACCACGTGCCGGTCGCCCGGGTGCACGATGGCCGAGCCCCAGTCGGTGTCCATCACCACGACCCGACCGCCGGGCCGCAGCACGCGGGCGATCTCCCCGACCGCGCGGGCGGGCGCGGTGAGGTGCTGGAAGACGCGTTCGCACAGCGCCACGTCGAAGCTCTCGCTGCCGACGGGCAGGCCGTAGGCGTCGCCGCTGACGAAGGTGGCGGTGGAGCCGGCCTGGGCGGCGCGGCGTTCGGCGGCGGCCAGCAGGGTCGGGTCGGGCTCGACGCCGAGCGCGGTGCCGGTCGGCCCGACCAGCTCGGCCAGGGTCAGCACCTCCGACCCGGCACCGGAGCCGATGTCGACGGCGCTCTCGCCGGGGCGGGTGGCCAGGGCCTCGTGGGCCCAGGCCCGCAGGCGCCGGATGCCCGGCAGCGCTGCCTGTAGATCGTGGACGTCGACGAGCTGGTCCTGTCCGTCACGGTCGAAACGGTCCGGTCGCAGTCCTGAGTCCGCACCAGGTTGCGGCACGGTTCGCACTGAAGAATTAGCCATGGTGTCGGGCATATGCCGAGCCTAGTCGTGACCCGCGTCACCGCAACGCAAGATGAATGGGATGATCGATGCATGGTGAGCCGCACGCTGTGTATTGCGCAGGAATCCGATGCCGACGAGCTGCTTTCGACCGATGATTTCGCCCTGTTGGTCGGGATGATGCTCGATCAGCAGTTTCCGATGGAACACGCATTCCGTGGCCCGTGGAAACTGGCCGACCGCATGGGCGGCTTCGATATCCACCGGATCGCCGCCGCCGATCCCGCGGAATTCGAGGAGCTGGCCGCCACGCCGCCGGCCATTCACCGCTACGGCCGCTCGATGGGGCGGCGGGTCCAGGAGCTGGCCCAGTACATTCTGGACAACTACGGCGGCAATACCGCGGGCCTGTGGACCGACGGCGACCCGGACGGCAAGGAAGTCCTGAAACGGCTCAAGAAGCTGCCCGGTTTCGGTGACCAGAAGGCCCGGATCTTCCTCGCTCTGCTGGGCAAACAGCGTGGTCTGGCCGCCGCGGGCTGGCGTGAGGCGGCCGGCGCGTACGGCGAGGACGGCTCCCGCCGCTCGGTCGCCGACGTCACCGACGCCGAATCCCTCACCCAGGTACGGGAATTCAAGAAGCAGGCCAAGGCGGCCGCCAAGGCGAAGTAATCTCCCTCACTTCCACGGCATCGAATCAAGCTGGTTTTTAACCTCCAGTTTCACAGGAGGTTCACAGATGCTTGCCGCCGACAGTTCAGTTCTCGGCAGTGGAAGCAGTAAAGAAAATGAAGATGAGGGAATTCGCCGGGATCGCGGCATTGCTGGTCGCGGCGACGGGGGTCACCGCCGGCACCGCGTACGCCGGTCCGGCCAAGACCGACGACGGCACGATCAACTACACGTCCCAGGTCACCGAGCAGGGCAACACGGTGGTCAGCACCGACGCCGGTTCGCTGGTCGTCGAGGACGGCGCGCTGAAGGTCAAGGCGGCGAATGGAATCACCGTCGCCGGCACCGAATTGAAGTTCCGGATCGACGATTTCGAGTTCCCGATCGCGGCGCAGATCAGCGACCGCACCGCCACCCTGACGCCGCAGGCCGACCTGGCGCACGCGGTGTACAAGCCGGTCGCGCTGCCCTACGAGGATCAGGCGCCGTGGAAGACCCAGTACGACCGTGAGTTGGCCGCCTGGAACCGTTTGACCAGCACCATTTCCGCGGGCGCGACCATCGGCACCGTGGTCGGCGGCCTCGGCGGCGCGGCACTCGGCTGCGTCCTGGGCGGTGTCGCCTTCGCGACGGCGACGGCCCCGCTGGCCACGCTGTTCGGCGTCGGACCGCTGGCGGGTTGCTTGATCGGAGCCAGCACGGTCGGCTTCCTGGGCACGATCGGCGGTCAATTGCTGGTGACCGCACCGATCGCGATCGCGGCTGCGGTGCAGTACTTCACGACTATCAATCAGCCGTTTACCGCGCCCAAGTAGACATTTTCGGCAACCGATGGGCAAAGGTTCACCGCGCCGGAACCCCACTGCCATGTGGTGTTTGTGAAGGCCGGTTTCCATCACTGGGCCCCGGGGATACACCTGACCTTGTTTCCCCGGGGCGCACTGCTCATCTCAAGAGGGATTTTCGAACACATGCGTCTCAAGAACTTCACCGCGGTTTCCGCGCTGGTTATCGCCGCCCTGGGCGTCACCGCCGGCACTGTGAACGCCGCGCCCGCCGCCGACAACAACGGCGCGATCAACTACACCGCCACCAACTCCGAGACCAACACCATCATCCGCACGGATGCCGGTTCCATGGTCGTCGAGAACGGCAACTTCGTCATCAAGGCCGCCAACGGCAATGTCGTCGCCGGCATGCCGCTGAAGGTGCGCGTGGACGACTTCGAGTTCCCGATCGCGGCGGAGATCTCCGACCACACCGCGACCCTGACCCCGCAGTACGACATGGACCACGCCACCTACGCGCCGGTCGCCAAGGATGTCGCCCTCCCCTACGAGGACCAGGCTCCGTGGAAGTCGGACTACGACCGTGAGCAGGCCGCCTGGAACCGCATGAAGGACACCATCTCCCTGGGCGCCACTGTCGCGACCCTGGTCGGTGGCCTGGGCGCCGCGGCCATCGGCTGCGTCCTCGGCTTCGGTGTCGCCGGTCTGGCTTCGGCCCCGCTGGCCGCCCTGTTCGGCGCCGGTCCGGTCATCGGCTGCCTCGTCGGCGCCGCCACCGTCGGCTTCCTGGGCACCATCGCGGGTCAGCTGCTGATCACCGCGCCGGTCGCCATCGCCGCCGCGATCCAGTACTTCACCACCATCAACCAGCCGCACATCGCCGCTCCGGCTCCGGCCAAGTAATACTCGGTCCGAGTAAAGAGCAAGGGGCACAACAGGCATCAGCGATCACCTCATCGGGACAGCCCGCTCGGTCATTCGGCCGGGCGGGTTTCGCAATTCGGGAGAGTTCACCGTTTGAGCACCCGCGCGACATATTTCGTTCGCGTCGGCCCGTTTCGATCATGCGGTCCAACTACGCGGACTGCCTGATGAGGAAAACCGAGAAATGCGCTTCAAGACTTTCGCCGTGACCGCGGCCCTGCTGTCCGCTGCCATGGGCGTCACCGCCGGTACCGTCAACGCCGCTCCGGCCGCTGACAACGGCGTGATCAATTACACCGCAACCACTTCCGAGACCAACAGCGTCATCCGGACCGATTCCGGTTCGCTGGTCGTCGAGAACGGCGTCTTCAAGATCAAGGCCGTCGACGGCACCGTCGTGGCCGGTATGCCGCTGAACTTCCGCGTGAACGACTTCGAGTTCCCGATCGCCGCGGAGATCTCCGACCACACCGCGACCCTGACCCCGCAGTACGACATGGACCACGCGACCTACAAGCCGGTCGCCGAGGCCAAGGACGTCAACCTGCCCTACGAGGACCAGGCTCCGTGGAAGTCGGACTACGACCGTGAGCAGGCCGCCTGGAACCGCATGAAGGACACCATCTCCATGGGCGCCACCATCGGCACCCTGGTCGGCGGCATCGGCGGCGCGGCCGTCGGTTGCGCCATGGGCGCGGTCGTCTTCGCCGCCGCGACGGCTCCGCTGGCCACCATGTTCGGTGTCGGCCCGCTGGCCGGCTGCTTCATCGGCGCGAGCACCGTCGGCTTCCTGGGCACCATCGCGGGCAACCTGCTCGTGACCGCGCCGGTCGCGATCGCCTCCGCCTACAACTACTTCGTCACCATCAACCAGCCCCACCTGGTCGCGCCGAAGTAAGTCGTACAGCACCCCGACCCCCCGTCCGGCACGCGCCGGGCGGGGGGTCGTCGTTGTAATCGGCGTGAGCCCAATCCTGTCGCCGCGCCGCGGCCGATGCTGGAGTGGATCGATGGGTGACCTGACCTCGATTCAC
The DNA here is from genome assembly GCF_040630175.1 of Nocardia sp. NPDC005825. Taxonomy (NCBI): domain Bacteria; kingdom Bacillati; phylum Actinomycetota; class Actinomycetes; order Mycobacteriales; family Nocardiaceae; genus Nocardia; species Nocardia sp. NPDC005825. The sequence continues at coordinate 280,849 of NZ_JBEXXC010000004.1, read as the reverse complement.
GGCGCGGCGGCCGCGCTCACTCCGGTCGACGGGACCGATCTCCGGAAGACCTTCGCGCACTTCCCCAGCGGGGTGGTGGCGCTCTGTGCCCGGCTGGGCGGTACGCCGCACGGGCTGGTGGCGAGCACTTTCGTGCCGGTATCGCTGGATCCGCCGCTGGTGTCGGTGTGCATTCAATACTCGTCGGAGACCTGGCCGCGGCTGGAGCAGGCGAGCCGATTGGGGCTGAGTCTGCTCAGCAGCGACCAGGAGGGCGCGGCGCGCGGTCTGAGCTCCAAACGCGGGGACCGGTTCCGGGATGTGGAGCTGCGGGGAGGCAACGGCAATGCCGCGTTCGTGGCGGGGGCGGCGGCCTGGCTGGAAACCTCGGTGTACGAGCAGGTTCCGGCGGGCGATCACGCCGTGGTGCTGCTGCGGGTGCACCGGGTGAGCGTCAGCCCGGAGTCGGAGCCCCTGGTCTTCCATCGCAGTGATTTCCGCGCACTTTCCGGGAAATCGGTTGAGGCGCAATTGAATTCAGCCTGAGCCGGACCGGCGACAGCGTGCGCCGGGCTTCGTATCGTCGGTGTCCATGAGCACCCTGGCGGTATCCGCGCAGACGGTGGCGGCCACCGGAGCCGAGGACGGAGATCTGCCCGTCGTCCGCACCCGCCACCCCTGGCGCTGGGTCACGGGGGCGGTCGCGCTGGTGCTGGTCGCGCAGTTCGCGCACGGGCTGATCACCAATCCGGGCTGGGACTGGGGCACGTTCGCGCGGTACATCACCGCGAAATCGGTGTTGTCGGCGCTGAAAGTGACCCTGGAGCTGACTTTCTGGGGCACCCTGCTCGGGTTCTTCCTCGGCGTCTGGCTGGCAGTCGGCCGCCTGTCGAAGAATCCGGTGCTGAAAGCGATCGCGTGGACCTATGTCTGGGCGTTCCGCTCGATTCCGCTGATCGTGCAGCTGCTGTTCTGGTTCAACCTGGCTTATCTGTACAAGACGCTGTCGCTGGGAATTCCTTTCGGCCCCGAGTTCGTGCGTTTTCAGACCAATGGCGTGATCAGCGGATTCAGTGCGGCTGTCATCGGTTTGGCGTTGCATCAGGCGGCGTATTCGGCGGAGATCATCCGGGCCGGCATCATCTCGGTGGACGCCGGGCAATGGGAGGCGGCGCGGTCGCTCGGGCTGCCGTGGCGGCGGCAATTCTTCACCATCATCGGGCCGCAGGCCATGCGCGGAATTTTGCCGAATGCCGCCAATGAGGTGATCAGTCTCTTCAAGGGCACCTCGATCGTCTCGACCATGGCGATCGCCGAGTTGTTCTATCAGGTCCAGGTGATCTACGGCCGCAACGGCCGCGTGGTGCCGATGCTGATGGTGGCGACCGCCTGGTACATCCTGCTGACCACGGTGCTCAGCGTCATTCAGTTCTATATCGAACGGCGCTTCGCGAGAGGGACCGGCGATGAGTGAATACGCGATCGAATTGCGCGGCATCCGAAAGTCTTTCGGCCGCACCGAGGTGTTGTCCGGCATCGATCTGACGGTCCGTCCCGGCGAGGTCACGGTCATATTGGGCCCGTCGGGTTCGGGTAAGTCCACCCTGCTGCGCACCATCAATCACCTCGAACAGGTGGACGCCGGTACCGTGCGCGTGGGCGGCGAGCTGGTCGGTTACCGCCGCAAGGGCCGCAAGCTCTACGAACTGCGGGAGCGCGACATTCTGCGGCAGCGGGCGCGCATCGGTTTCGTGTTCCAGAACTTCAATCTCTTTCCGCACCTGACGGTCCGGGAGAACGTCGCGCTGGCGCCGGTGGCCGCTCAGCGGCGCGCCAAGGCCGAGGTGAACGCCGAGGCGCTCGATCTGCTGGCGCGAGTCGGCCTGGCGGACAAGGCCGATGAGTACCCCAGCCGCCTGTCCGGCGGGCAGCGGCAGCGCGTCGCCATCGCACGGGCGCTGGCGCTGCGGCCGGAGGTGGTGCTGTTCGACGAGCCCACCTCGGCGCTGGATCCGGAGCTGGTCGGCGAGGTGCTCGAGGTGATCCGGGATCTCGCGGGCGCCGGCTCGACCCTGGTGATCGTCACCCACGAGGTCGGTTTCGCCCGCGAGATCGCCGACACCGTGGTGCTGATGGACGCCGGCCGCATCGTCGAGCAGGGCCCGCCCGCGCAGGTGCTCGATGCCCCGTCTCATCCGCGCACCAAAGCCTTTCTCGCACACGTCCTCTGACCGATCGACCACGAAGGAACCTCCCATGCCTCAGGCGCACCGTCGCAGACGGATCACCGCACTCGCCGCGCTCACCGTGCTCGGCCTGTTCGCGGCGAGCGCCTGTGGCAAGGACGGCGACAGCGACGCTCCCGCCTCCAATACCGTCAACGGGCTGAGCTACGACCTGTCTCCGGCGCAGTCCGGCCGGGTGCACGCCGCCAAGGTGGACGCGCTCGCGGCGCAGCTGCCGGCCGCCGTGCGGGATCGCGGGACGCTGGTGGTCACCGGATCGGTCGGCGCGACACCGCCGCTGCGCTTCTACGCCACCGACGATCGCACCCCCATCGGTTCCGACGCCGACATCTCCTACCTGCTCGCCGACCTGCTCGGCCTGAAAGTGGAGACCCGCATCGGGGACTGGGCGCAGAACTTCGTGAAGGTCGACTCGGGTGAGGCGGATGTCTTCATCAGCAATGTCACCGTCACCGAGGAGCGCAAGGAGAAGTACGACTTCGCCACCTACCGCCTGGACAATATCGCGCTGGAAGTGCCCAAGGACGCGACCTGGACCTATCAGGACCGGAAGTCGCTGGCGGGCAAGACGATCGGCGTGGGAACCGCCACCAACCAGGAGCAGCTGCTGGTGAAGTGGAACGAGGACAATATCGCCGCGGGCTTGCCCAAGATCGATATCGCCTACTACGAGAAGACCAGCGACTACTACCTGGCGCTGTCCTCGGGCCGATTGGACGGCTACCTCGGCCCCAACCCGTCGGCGCAGTATCACGCCGCCTCGGCCGGCCAGACCAAGGTGGTCACCACCCTCTCCGGCGCCGGCGACGCGCTCCAGGCCGAGATCGGGGTGCTCACCAAGAAGGACAACGGCCTGGCCGGTCCGCTGCGGGCCGCCATCCAGTACGCCATCGACAACGGGCTCTACAAGCAGGTGCTGGACCGCTGGGGCCTGGGCGGCGAGGCCGTGCCGCAGTCGCGGATCAATCCGCCCGGACTGCCCAAGAAGAAGGGATGAGCATGTCGCGCAGGGTTTTCCACGTCGGGCAACACGATCCCCTGGCCGCGCCGCTGCTGGCGGAGCTGGCCATCGAGTACAGCAGCCGGTACGGCGGGACGCCGGGGGAGGTGCACGCGGATCTGACCGGGTATTCGGCCAGTCACTTCGCTCCTCCACAGGGGGACCTGTTGATAGTTGTGGATAACGGGGAAACGGTGGCGGGCGGGGCCTTCCAGCGATACGACGCCGAGACCGCCGAGCTCAAGCGGATCTGGACGGCCGCCGAGCATCGGCGAAAAGGGCTGGGGCGCTTCGTTCTCGATCAGCTGGAAGCCGAGATCGCGCGGCGCGGCTACACGCGCATCTACCTGACCACGGGGCCGCGGCAGCCGGAGGCCGTCGCTCTGTACACGGCGGCCGGATACACCGCACTGCCGCGTGACGTTCGCAAGGAAGTCGGCTACGTGCACCCGTTCGAGAAGTTCATCGCGGCCGGAGAGCAGGCGATCCCGGCATGAAATTCCTGCTGCTGACCTTGATCACGCACACTCCGGACCCGGTGACCGGCGGCACCGAGTCACCCCGGCAGCGGTTGCGACGGGTCGTCGACAGCGCGCGCCTGGCCGAGGAGCTCGGTTACGACGGCTTCGCGGTGGGGGAGCGGCACGAGGATCCGTTCATCTCCGCGGCTCCGCCGGTGGTGCTCAGCCATCTCGCGGCCGTCACCTCGCGGCTGGCGCTGTTCACCGGTGTCACCACGCTCAGCCTGCTGGATCCGGTGCGCGCCTTCGAGGACTACTCGACGCTGGACAATCTCTCCGACGGCCGGCTGGAACTGATCATCGGGAAGGGCAACGGCGCGGCGCAGGCGAAGCTGTTCCACGTCACCACCGACGACCAGTGGGATCGCAATCGCGAAGGCTACGAACTGTTCCGGAAGCTGTGGGACAGCGACAGCGTCACCTGGTCGGGCCGGTTCCGGCCAGCGCTGACCGAGGCCAAGGCGCTGCCCCGGCCGTTGCAGCCGCGGCTGCGCATCTGGCACGGCAGCGCCACCAGTCGGGAATCCGCGGATTACGCGGCGCTGCACGGGGATCCGCTGTTCTCCGCGAACGTCACCTACCCGATCGAGCCGTACGCCGAACTGATCGACCACTACCGGGAACGCTGGGCGGCCTATGGCCACGACCCGGCCGAGGCGCTGGTGGGCGCGGGCACGGCGGGGTTCCTGGTGACCCGGACCTCGCAGGAGGCGCTCGACCGGTATCGACCGGTCTTCGAGGCCCGGCAGGCGGTGGCGCGGAAGTTCGACGTGCCCATCGTGTTCGACTCCGTCGAGGACTTCGCGGCCCGGTCCTCGGCGCTCATCGGCAGCCCGGAACAGGTGCTGGACAAAGTGAGCCGGTATCACGAGCGATTCGGCCACGAGGTCATCCACCTCAGTGCGGACGCGGACGGCCGGACCGCGGCCGAGCACCGCGACAGCCTCGAACTGTTCCAGGCCGAGGTCGCTCCCGAACTGCGCCGCCGCATTCCGAGCCGGCCGCTCGGCGCCGACCGTTACCCCGCTGGAGATCCCCGATGACCCGTTCCCTGCTCGCACGCACCACCCGCCCCGTGGCCCTGGCGGGCGTGTTCGCCGCCGCCGTCACGCTCGCCGGGTGCGGCGGCGGGGACGCCGCCACCGGCAGTGGTGAGCCGTCGGGCCCGCCACAGGCGGGCGGCACCCTCCGCTACGGCCTGTCCTCGGCCCCGACCTGCTCCGATCCCGCGCAGTCGTCGACCAACCAGACGATCTACGTGACCCGGCAGGTGGTGGACTCGCTGGTCGATCAGGACCCGGAGACCGGTCAGCTGAAGCCGTGGCTGGCCGACACCTGGACCGTCTCCCCGGACGCCAGGTCGTTCACCTTCCATCTGCGCGACGGCGTCTCCTTCAGCGACGGCACGCCGCTCACCGCGGACTCGGTGCGCCGGAACTTCGATTCGATCGTCGCGCTGGGCGGTGCGAAGGCGCCGCTGGCCGCGAGTTACCTGGCCGGGTACGCGGGCAGCACGGTGCTGGATCCGCGCACCGTGCGGGTGGACTTCGCCGGTCCGAACGCCCAGTTCCTGCAGGCGACCTCGACCCCGCAGCTGGGCATCCAGTCCGAGGCCACCGTCGCCAAAGCCGCCGACGAGCGGTGCCTGGGGACCAATATCGGCAGCGGCCCGTTCACCTACGCGGAGTGGAAGCAGAACGCCTCCGCCACCCTGGTCAAGCGGGCCGGGTATGCGTGGGGCTCCGCGGTTTTCGCCACCCAGGGCGAGGCGCATCTGGACAAGATCGTGTTCACCGTGGTCCCCGAATCCGGGGTGCGGACCGGCAGTCTGGCCTCCGGCCAGCTCGACGCCATCAGCGACGCGCTGCCGCAGGACGTGGCGCAGATCGAGGGCGGCGGCGGTCGCGTGCAGTTCACCGCCAACCCGGGCGTCCCGTTCGGCTTGCAGGCCAATGTGACCCGGGGCGTGCTGCGCGATCCGGCGGTCCGGGCGGCGCTGCTGCCCGCCATCAACCGCAAGGAACTGGTGGACACCGTGCTTGGGCCGCAGTTCAAGACGGCCAGCAGTGTGCTCGCCTCGAAAACCCCCGGCTATGTGGACCTTTCGGCCCGGGTGAAGTTCGACCCGGACGCGGCGAAGAAGCAACTCGACCAGGCGGGCTGGGTGCCGGGCGCCGACGGTATCCGGGTCAAGGACGGGCAGCGGCTGAGCGCGGGCGTCATCTTCGCCCCCGTGTTCTCGGCCAATCAACCCATTCTCGAGCTGACCCAGCAGCAGTTGCGGGCGGTCGGCTTCGACCTGCGGCTGGAACCGTTGTCGGTGGCGGAATCGGCAGTGCGACAGAACAGCAAGGACTTCGACTTCAACTACTACAACTCGACCCGCGCCGACGGTGACATCCTGCGCACCACCTTCGCGGTTGACCAGCGCAACCTGAACGCCCGCGGCCCCGCCGAACCCCTCGACGCGCTGCTCGCCCAGCAGCTGTCGGCCACCGACCCGGCCGCCCGCGCCCGCATCATCGGCGACGCCCAGACCGCGGTCCTCGACCAGGGCCTGTGGATTCCGACCATCGAACTCTCGCAGGCCATCGGCGTCGGCAAGGCGGTGGCCGGAGTGAAGTTCGAGGCCTCGGCGCGACTGCAGTTCCACGACACCTGGCTGGCGCGGTAAACCCATGGGCCGCTACGTGATCGGACGGGTGCTGCAGGCCATCGGCGTGCTGTGGGCGGCGTTCACGCTGTCCTTCGCCGGGCTGTACCTGCTGCCCGGCGACCCGGTGGCGCTGGCGGCCGACGCGGCCACCGGCACGCCCGTCGACGCCGCGGCGGTCGCGGAGATGCGGGCCCGCTACGGTCTCGACCAGTCGTTGTGGGCCCAGTACTGGACGGCCTTGTCGCACGCGGTGCGCGGCGACCTCGGCCATTCCATCTCCACCGGTCAGACCGTCACCGGGGCGCTGGGCGACGCCCTGCCCTCGACCCTGGCGCTGGCGGCGACCGGGCTGCTGCTGGCCGTGGCGGCCGGCGGGTCGCTGGCCCTGGCGGCCGCGTACACCGAACGCCCCCGGCTGCGCGGGCTGCTCACCTCGCTGCCCGCCATCGGGGCCTCGATGCCGGGCTTCTGGGTGGGATTGCTGCTCCTGCAGCTGTTCTCGTTCCGGTTGAAGCTGGTGCCGGCGTTCGGCGGCACCGGATTCGGCGGGACCATCCTGCCCGCGGTCACCCTGGCCATCCCGGTGGGGGCGGTCATCGCCCAGGTCCTCCACGCGAGCCTGGTCGCGACCTGGCGGCAGCCGTTCGTCGAGGTCGCCTTCGCCAAGGGCGCGTCCCGCTGGTGGGTGCAGCTGCGCCACGTCCTGCGCCCGGCCGCCGCCCCCGCACTGACCGTGTCGGGATTGTGGACCGGCACCGTGCTGGCCGGGGCGGTGGTCACCGAGACGGTGTTCTCCCGGCCGGGCATCGGCCGATTGGCGCAGGAATCCGTACTGCGCCAGGACATTCCGGTGGTTCAGGGCATCGTCGTGTTCGCCGCCCTGGCCTTCGTGACCGTCAATCTGCTCGTGGATCTCGCCTACCCCGTGCTCGACCCCCGTGTGGTGCAAAGGAATTCGACGAAGGAGCGTACTCATGCCTGACCGTTCGCCGACCCCGCCCCGGCATGTGATCCGTGATCTGCGTGCGCGGCTGCGCGCCTACTCGGGCGGCCCGCGTTCGACGCTGCGGGTCATCACCCTGACCCACCCCCTGCTGGACCCGGGCATCGCCTTCTGGGACGCGGACGACGAGTGGTCCGATGTCTGATCTGGCACTCCGGCCCGAGTCCGACCGGACATTCCGACGCGCGGCCCTCGCCGGTGGGACCGCCGCCGCGTCGTGGGCGCGGCGCAATCCGGGAACCGTCGCGGCGGGCGCGGTCGTCGCGGTGGTGTGCGCCTGGGCCGTCGCCCCGGCCGTGTTCGCGAGCGGTGATCCCCTGCGCGGCGTGCCCGCGCAGAAGCTGCGCGGCCCCGGCCTCCAGCACTGGTTCGGCACCGACAATCTCGGACGCGACCTCTACACCCGGGTGGTGCACGGCGCGGCACTGTCATTGAGCGCGACCGTGTTCGCGGTGCTGATCGGGCTGGTCACCGGCGCCTTGATCGGGCTGGTCGCGGGTGCGGCGGGCGGTGTGATCGACACCGCGATCATGCGCGCGGTCGATGTGGTGCTCTCGATTCCCGACATGCTGCTCGCCCTGGCCACCATCACCGTGCTGGGTCTGGGCACCCGCAATGTGGCTATCGCCGTGGGCATCTCGCTGATCGCCAGGTTCGCCCGCGTGATGCGCGGCGAGGTGCTGCGGGTGCGCAACGCGCCGTACGTGGAGGCCGCGTTCGCGTCCGGCGTGCGCTGGCACATCGTGCTGTTCCGCCACATCCTGCGCAATGCGTACGGGCCGGTGGCGGCCTTGGCCGCCGTCGACTTCGGCGTGGTGACCCTGTTCGTGGCGTCGCTGAGCTTCCTCGGCTACGGCGCGGTGCCGCCCACGCCGGAATGGGGCTCGCTGGTGTCCGAGGGCCGCGGCTACCTGGCCACCGCGTGGTGGCTGACCACCCTGCCGGGGCTGGTCATCGTCGTGCTGGTGCTGTCCACCCAGCGGATCGCCCGCGCCGTGCAGAAGGAGGCCCGATGACCGAGCTGTTGAACATCGAGGGGCTACAGGTCGAGTATCGGGGCCGCGGCGGAGCGACACCGGCCGTGCGCGGCGTCTCGCTCCAGGTCCGGCGCGGGGAGACGCTCGCGCTGGTGGGTGAATCCGGTTCGGGCAAATCCACTCTCGCGCACGCCGTGATCGGGTTGCTGCAGGGTGGCGTGATCACCGACGGGGAGATCATCTTCGACGGAGAGCGGATCGACCGGGCGTCTCCGCGCGCGTTGCAACGGATTCGGGGCGCGCGCATCGGACTGGTCCCTCAGGATCCGGGCACCTCGCTCAATCCGGTCCTGCGCATCGGACGGCAGGTGGCGGAGGTGCTGCGCATTCACGGCCGGGCCGATCGCCGCACCGCCGACCTCGAGGCGGTCGAGATCCTCGAGCAGGCCGGGCTGGACCGCCCCGAGCTGCGGGCGCGCCAGTATCCCCAGGATCTGTCGGGCGGACAGCGGCAGCGGGTACTGATCGGGATCGCGTTGGCCTGTGGGCCCGAACTGGTGATCGCCGATGAGCCGACCAGCGCGCTGGACGTCACCGTGCAACGCCGCATTCTCGACCTACTGGCCGCGCGGACCGCGGAATCGGGGACGGCGGTGCTGCTCATCACCCACGACCTGGCCGTCGCGGCCGAACGGGCGGACCGCATCGCGGTGATGCGGGACGGCCTGATCGTCGAGACCGGCACGGCGGCGGAGGTATTGGGCAATCCACAGCACGAGTACACCCGGCGGTTGATCGCCGCCGTACCGAGCCTCGGCGCGGATCAGCCCGCGCGTCCGGTCCGCGAACACGGAACTCCACTGCTGGCGGCGACCGGTCTGCGCAAGTCCTTCCGCGTCACCCGGGATTTCACCGTCGACGCGGTGAACGACGTGTCCTTGGCGGTCCATCGCGGTGAAACCCTCGCCGTGGTAGGCGAATCCGGCTCGGGAAAGTCGACCACGGCCCGCATCATCGCCAGGCTGACCGCGCCCGACGCGGGCACCGTCACGTTCGACGGGCAGGACGTCACCGCCCTGCGCGGTTCGGACCTGCGGGCACTGCGCCGTCGCGTCCAGGTCGTCTACCAGAACCCGTACGTCTCGCTGAACCCGAAGCTGACGGTCGGACGAATCGTGGCGGAACCCTTGCAGGCGTTCGGGATCGGCGATCGGCGCGGACGCCGTGCCGCGGTGGCCGAGCTGCTGGATCAGGTGGCGCTGCCCGCCGCCTTCCTGGATCGCCGCCCGGCGGAGTTGTCGGGTGGGCAGCGGCAGCGGGTCGCCATCGCCCGCGCGCTGGCCCCGCGCCCCGAGCTGCTCGTGCTCGACGAACCGGTCTCGGCCCTGGACGTCTCGGTGCAGGCACAGATCCTCGACCTGCTCGAACGACTCCAGGCCGAACTGGACCTGGCCTACCTGTTCATCTCCCACGACCTGGCCGTGGTCCGTCGCCTGGCCGATCGTGTCGCGGTCATGCGACAGGGCGGCGTCGTCGAAACCGGCGCCACCGCCGAGGTTTTCGACCGACCGCGACACGCCTACACCCGTGAACTACTCGCGGCCGTCCCCCGGGCGGCCACCCCCGATCACCCGCTACCGCTCGAAAGGACAGCCTGATGCCGCATCCGACTCCGCTGCTGCTGGGCCTGGAACTGTCCGGCACCGGCGCGCACCCCGCCTCCTGGCGGCGCGCCGACTCCCGCGCCGAGGACCTCTTCGACGCCCGGTACTGGGTGGACGCGCTGCGCGCCGCCGAGGACGCGGGCATCGAGCTGGCGTTCCTGCCGGACTCCTTCACCCTGCAATCCGCCGGGGCCATCGGCCGCCTGGACGCGGTGGCGGTCGCCGCGCGCGCCGCCGCCGAGACCCGGCGCATCGGCCTGATCCCGCAGGCCTCGGTCACTCACACCGAGCCCTTCCACCTCTCCAAAGCCATTGCCAGCCTGGATTTCGCGGCCGCGGGCCGGGCGGGCTGGGAGGTGGCCGTCGGGGCGGGGGAGGCACGGCTGTTCGGCCGCAAGCCCGAACAGGACGAACGCTCCCGCTGGGCGGAGGCGGACGAGGCGGTCGAGGTGGTGGCCCGGCTGTGGGACAGCTGGGACGACGACGCCGAGATCCGCGACCAGGCCACCGGCCGGTTCATCGACCGCGACCGGCTGCACTACATCGACTTCGCGGGCGAGCACTTCTCGGTGAAGGGACCGTCCATCACCCCGCGCCCGCCGCAGGGGCAGCCGCCGGTCGCGGTGCGCGCCGCCGACCCGCACAGCACCCGCGTCGCCGTGCACCGCGCCGACCTGATCCGGATCGCCGCACCGGATCTCGCGACCGCCGCCGCCACCCGCTCCGAACTGCGGTCCGCCATCGCCGCCGCCGGACGCGATCCCAACCGGGTGCGGGTGCTGCTCGACCTCGACATCCATCTCGCCGACACCGCGGACGCCGCCGCTCTCGAGGTCGCCGAGCTCGAGGACTGGACCGCCTCGCCCGCTCCGTCCACCGTCTTCCACATCGGCACCCCGGCGGAACTGCGCGACATCCTGCGCCGTATCGAAACCGACTGCGCCGCCGACGGTGTGGTGCTGCGTCCGCTGGCGCTCGCCGCCGCCCTGCCGCAGCTGCCCGCCCTCACCCCGACCCTGCGCGAGCGGCTGGGCCTGCCCCGGCCCGCCGGCCGCTACGCCCACGCCTGAGGAGTCACCGCCATGCCGGATCATCGGATACGCAAGCAGATTCACCTGGCCGCCCACTTCCCGGGCGTCAACCACCACACCGTCTGGACCGACCCGGACTCGGGCAGTCAGATCGACTTCGACTCCTTCGTGCACCTGGCCCGTACCGCCGAACGCGGCCTGTTCGACTTCTTCTTCCTCGCCGAGGGGCTGCGGCTGCGCGAACATCGCGACCGCATCCACGACCTGGACGTGGTGGGCCGGCCCGACACCTTCACCGTGCTCAACGCGCTGGCGGCCGTCACCACCCGCCTGGGGCTGGCGGGGACCATCAACACGACCTTCAACGAACCGTTCGAACTGGCAAAGCAATTCGCCTCGCTCGACCACCTGTCCGGCGGTCGCGCGGCGTGGAACGCGGTCACCTCCTCGGACGCCTTCACCGGCGAGAACTTCCGGCGCGGCGGCTACCTGGAGCACGCCAAGCGCTACACCCGCGCACACGAGGTGGTCGAGGCCACCCGCGCGCTGTGGGACAGCTGGCCCGCCGACACCCTCGTGATCGACCGGGAGCGCGGCGTTTTCGCCCAGCCGGTCCCGCAGGCCCGGTTCAGCAGCGACCAGTTCGAGATCGAAGGCCGGTTCGTGCTGCCGCGCGGCCCGCAGGGCTACCCGGTGCAGATCCAGGCGGGCGACTCCGACGAAGGCCGCGAATTCGCCGCCGCCAAGGCCGATGTCATCTTCAGCGCGCACGGCGAACTCGAGGACGGACAGCGTTTCTACCGCGACGTGAAGGACCGGCTCGCCAGGTACGGCCGGGCCCGCGACGACCTGAAGATCCTCCCCGCCGCCGCCTTCGTGCTCGGCGACACCGCCGAGGACGCCGCCGACCGCGCCCGGCACATCCGGCGGCAGCAGGTGACGCCGCAGACCGCCATCGCCTTCCTCGAACAGGTCTGGGGCCGTGACCTTTCCGCCTACGACCCCGACGGCCCGTTGCCCGACATCGACCCCGTGGACGACGCGAACATCACCCGCGGGCGGGTGCGCCACGCCCGCGACCCGCTCGCCGTCGCCGCGGCCTGGCGGGCCAAGGCCGCCGCCGAGCAGCTCTCCATCCGCGACCTCATCATCGCCACCACCGCCCGCCAGCAGTTCGTCGGCACGCCCCGGCAGGTTGCCGTCGAGATCGACCGCTACGTGCAATCCGATGCCGCGGACGGTTTCGTCCTGGTCCCGCATCTGACCCCGACCGGGCTCGACGAATTCGTCGACAAGGTCGTCCCGGAGTTGCAGTCCCTGGGCAGCTTCCGCACCGAGTACACCGGCGCGACCCTGCGCGAACACCTGGGCCTGCGCCACCCCCATCACGGCACCGAAGGAGTACGCGCCTCATGACCGCCATCGAAACCACGTACGAGCAGCAATGGGCGGCCTTCCGCACCGAACGCGCCGCCTGGGCGCGCCAACCCCTGGGCTGGCTCAGCCTCACCGGGCTGCACTGGCTGGGGGCCGACCGGGAGACGGTCGACGGGTTGCCCGGCCGGTGGCACGCGGACAGCGAGAACGTCTATGTCACGGTCGATTCGGACCAGCCCGAGCTGGTGCTGGACGGGGTGGCGCTGAGCGGCGAGGCCGCGATCACGCCCGGTGAGGGAGCGCCGGGTCTCCAGGTCCACACCGGTGACCGCATCATCGAGGTGATCCGGCGGACCGGGCAGTTCGCGCTGCGCGTGCACGATCCCGCCGCGCCGACCCTGGCGGCGTTCACCGAGATCCCCGTCTACGAACCGCGGCCGCGGTGGATCGTGACCGGCTACTTCGAGCCCTTCGCGCAGACCCGTGTCGTCACCACCGGTGCGGTCGTGGAGGGCCTCGAGCACCACCACACCGCCACCGGCACGGTCACTTTCGACCTCGACGGCGAGCGGCGCGAACTGGTGGTGTTCGGCAGCGAGGCGCTCGGCCTGCACGTGCTGTTCACCGACGGCACCAGTGGCGTCACCACCTACGGCGGCGCGCGACGACTGGATCTGTCCCGGCCCGCGGCGGACGGCAGCGTGCTGCTCGACTTCAATCGCGCGGTCAACCTGCCCTGCGCCTTCACCGACTACGCGACCTGCCCGATCGCCCCGGCGGAGAACCGGCTGCCGCTGGCCGTCGAAGCGGGAGAACAGGATCCGCGGCGGGGGCGGTCGCTATGACCATCCCGCTCTCGGTGCTGGACCTGTCGCCGATCAGCGCGGGCTCGACGCCCCGGCAGGCCCTCCGCAATACCGTCGATCTGGCCCGGCACGCGGAAAAGCTGGGCTACCACCGGTTCTGGGTCGCCGAACATCACTTCGTGCGGGTCGCCAGCGCCGCGCCGACGACACTCATCGGGCTGATCGCCGCCGCCACCGACACCATCCGGGTCGGCTCGGCGGCCGTGCAGCTCGGTCACCACACCTCGATCTCCGTGGTGGAGGCGTTCGGCACCATCGACGCCCTCCACCCCGGCCGACTGGATCTGGGGCTGGGCCGGTCGGGACAACGCGGTGAACAGTTGCGATCGGCGGGCGTGCCGCCGGTTCCCGCCCCGCCTCGGCCCACCGAGGTCCGCGACGGCGTGGTGCTCCCGCCGCCGTTCTACCCCGGCCAGCTGCTCGACTTCACCAGGGTGAAGGCGGCTTTGGAGACCCTGCACCTCCCGGGGTCGCGGCCACTGCCGTACACCGAGCAGGTCGAGGAGATCCTCGCGCTGCTCGACGGCAGCTTCGTGACCACCGACGGCGTGGAACTGCACGCCGTCCCGGGTGAGGGCGCGGACGTGCAGCCGTGGCTGTTCGGCAGCAGCGGCGGCGAAAGCGCGCAACTGGCAGGGCGATTCGGGCTGCCGTTCGCGGCGAACTACCACGTGTCGCCGGGCACCATCGTCGAGACCGTGGAGGCGTACCGGGCGGCGTTCCGGCCCTCGGCCCGCTTCCCGCGGCCGTACCTGGTGGTGTCCGCCGATGTGCTGGTCGCCGAGGACGACGCCACCGCCCGGCACCTGGCCTCCAGCTACGGGCACTGGGTGTACTCCATTCGCAGCGGCGCGGGAGCGGCCGACTACCTCGACCCCGACACCGTGCCCGCACTGTCGGGTCCACAGCAACGGCTGGTCGACGACCGGGTGACCACCCAGTTGGTGGGTTCCCCGGCCACCGTCGCCGAACGCCTCGACGCCCTGCGCAAGCTGACCGGCGCGGACGAAATCCTGGTCACCAGTGTGGCTTTCGACCACGAGGACCGGGTGCGGTCGCACCGGCTGCTGGCGCGCGAGTGGGGGCTGACCCCGCAGGCGCGCGCCGCCTGAGACCACCGCCGCCCGGCTGGAAGGGGACTCCGGGGCGGGTGGCGGTACCCCGCACCGCGCGCAATGGGCCTCGCGCGTGGGGCGGGACCCGGGGCCGGGCCGGATCGTGGACCATCCGGCCCGGCCTCCCGGGTCCGAACCGAGGTTCGACGGATTCAGGCCGCGGCGAAGGCGGGCGCGGCGGCGGGTTCGTGCTGCCCGGCCGCCCGCAAGACCTGCAACACACCCTGATTGGCGTGCACCAACTCGCGCTCGACCGCCTCACCGTCCGCGCCGGCGAGTTCGTCCTCGTGGGCTTGCACGGTCAGCTTCCAGCGATAGCGCAGCGCCGCGATCAGTCCGCCCGGGTCGCCGAACACCGTGGCGTGTTCGGGGCGCCAGGGCAGCTCGCCGTCTCGTCGGTTCTCGATCTCCGCGGCCACGTCGTGCAGTGCCCGCCACCATTCGTGTGTGCTTTCCCAACTCATTGCTCTCACCTCGATCGATTGTCGATGCCGTCACGATCGCCGGGCTGTGACCGACTCTCCAGATCAGCATCGGTCCGGGCCGGATCGGATCGCTATTGGGGGAATCACGTACTTCCGGGCACCGGTGGGGTACGCGTAGGCTCCGACAGTGACGCCCAGCGATTGGGAGCTCGCTCCTCCGCTGAACAATCTCCCGACGCCGCTGTCGAGCTTCGTCGGACGTCATGCCGATCTCGCGAAGATCCAGGAGCTCTTCCAGACCTATCGAGTCGTCACCATCACCGGGCCGGGTGGCGCCGGTAAGAGCCGGCTCGCGCTCGAGGTGGCGCTGGCGCGCAGCGATGATTTCGTGGATGGCTGCTGGTTGGTCGAACTCGCCTCGATCACCGACCCCGCGCTCGTACCGAACGCCATCGCCGGGGCCGTCGGGGTTCCGGAGCATCGCCGGCGTTCCCTCACCGATTCCCTGGCGGTCCGTCTCGAAGCATCGGCCGCGCTGATCGTGCTCGACAACTGCGAACACGTCGTCGAGTCGGTGGCGACCGTGGTGACAGAGCTGCTCGGGCGCTGCGGCCTGTTGCGGATTCTGACCACGAGCCGGGAACTCGTCGAGATACCGGGTGAGGGCGTCCTGCGAGTCGGAGGCCTCGCGCTGCCGTCCACGACCGGCGATCAGGATCTCGCGGTCGTGACCGGCGCGGAGAGCGTCGCGCTGTTCTTCGAACGGGCTCGAGCGGTGCAGCCGAACCTGACGATGACCGCGGCGACCGCTGCCGGAGCCGCGCGGATCTGCCGCTATCTCGACGGCCTCCCGCTGGCGATAGAGCTGGCCGCGTCGAGAGCCGCATCGCTCGACGTCGAGCGGATCGCGGCCCACATGGACGATCAGTTCGGGCTGCTGACCAGCGGAAACAGGGCGGCCATCCGGCACCATCGCACGCTGGTCGCCACCATGGACTGGAGCTACCGACTGCTGAGTCCGGCGGAGCAGAGATTGTTCGACCGGCTCGCGATCTTCGCGGGCGGCTTCGGGATCGAGGAGGTGGACGGAGTCGGCTGCGCACGGTCCGACGGGGACAGCGCGGGACTCCTCGCCGGTCTCGTCGCCAAATCGCTGGTCTCGTTCGACCCCGCCGCGGGACCGGCGCCCTATCGCCTGCTGGAGACGGTGAAGAGCTACGGCCGCGCGCATCTGCGCGAATCGGGGGACCTGGGCGAACTGCGGAATGTCCACGCGTCCTACTTCCGCGATCTCGCCGAGCGCGCCGGCGCCGCCTTCCGGACCTATGCCGAACACGCGTGGGCGAACCGATTGGAGGCCCAGCACCCCGACCTGCGTGCGGCGCTGTCCCACAGCATCGACTCCGGCGATGCCGACACCGCGATCCGGCTCGCCGGCGCGCTGCCGCACTTCTGGCAGCTGCACGGTCATTTCCGAGAGGGATTGCGGTGGCTCGCGACCGCCCTCGCGATGTCCGGTGCGGTCGACGAGTGGTTCACCGCCTGGGCCCGCGTCGGGGTCGGCGACCTGGCGATGATCCATGGCGACCGGGCGGCCGCCGCGGCGGCCCTCGACGTCTCGGCGGCGACATTCCGAGGGCTCGACGACCATCGCGGTCTTGCTCGCGCACTCCAATATCGAGGGTTCACAGCGGCATTCGACGACGATCTGGCCCCCGCCGAGAGTCTGATCCGCGAATCCCTGGCGCTAATCACCGCGGCCGGTGAGACCGAGGGGCTGGCCCACGGCTGGGGCCTGGTCATGCTCGCGGGCGTCGAACTCGGGAAGGAAGACTATGTCGCGGCCGCCCGCGATGCCGAGGCGGCCGACCGGATCATGCGGGTGATCGGGGATCGTGAGGCCATGGGCTGGGCGGCCCTGATCCGCGCGGTCGCGGCGTGGCGCACCGATCGGTTCGACGAGGCCAGGACCGAGGCCCGCGTCTGCCTGGTCGCCTTCCTCGAGGCCGGCGGGCTGTACGGGGCCAGCGTCGGTCTGATGGTGGCGTCCGCCGTCGCGTTGAGCGGTTCCAGACTCCCGCGTATGGCCGAATTGCTCGGCGCCGCAGAGGCTCTCGCCGCCACGATCGGCGCCATGACGGTGCCGTTCGGGATGCGCTGGCTGACCGAGACATTCGGCAACGCGGTCGCCACGCTCGGCCCGGCGGCCTTCGAGGAACACCGCCGGATCGGTGCGGAGGGGGTGCGATCCGACACCGCCGGATACCTCGCCGAGGTCCTCGACGATCTCGACGCCTCGATTCCGCGCCGCGCCGGGAAGCCGCTGCTCACCAGGCGCGAGCGTGAGGTGGCGGCGCTGGTGGCGCGCGGCCGGACGAACCGCCAGATAGCCCGGGCGCTGGGGATCTCCGAGCGGACGGCCGAGGTGCACGTGCACAACATCGCGGGCAAGCTCGGGGCGAGCGGCCGCGCCGAGGTGGCCGTGTGGTTCGCCACCGATCACGCCCTCCGGGGCGGGGATACGACGTAGGTCCCCGCCGGGATCACCCGGCGGGGACCTCACGTTCGGTGGGCTAGCGGGTCCGCGTCGCCCGGCGCATGGCCGAGAGCGGGTCGGCGTAGAACGCGCTCACCGAGGTGACCGCCGCCGCGAATTCCTGTACCCGGCCGCCGAATCGGCTGATCCGCAGATCCGCCGCGGGCAGCGTGGTCGACTCGGCGAAAGCCTTGGCGACCCGCTCCATGCCCGGCCGCCAGCCGGTGAACGCCTGGCCGCCCAGCACCACCCGGTCCGGGTTGAACATGTCACGCACCAGAGCCGCTGTGCGGCCGAGGATTTCGGCCCGCTCGATGAGCAGGTCGCGAGCGTCGGGATCGCCCGCGTCGGCGGCCCGGTACAGATCGGTGACGGCCGGGCGGCGCGGGGCCTCCGGCTTGGGCAGGATGCCCTTGCGCACGGCACGCTCCAACAGGGCGCGCTCACCGATGGTGGCCTCCAAGCAGCCGCGCCGGCCGCAGGTGCAATCGGCGTCCGAGCCGGTCGGGAGATGCGCGATCGAACCCGGTCCGTTGGTGGGGGTGTGGACGCGATCGTGCAGAGTGACTGCGACACCGGCGGTTTCGCGGGCGTACACGAACAGGCTGCTGCCGGGCCGGTTCTCCTCGGCCGGGTCGCGCGGGGTGAGCAGCAGCTCCGCCGCGGCCATCGCCTCGACGTGCGCGGACACCGAGACCGGCAGGTCCAGCACGCTGCTGAAGACCGCCGCCACCGGCGCGGCCTGCCAGCCCAGGCGGGGATGGTCCACGACCCCGGCCGCCGGATCCACCCGACCGGCCAGCGCGACGCCGGTCCACAGCGGCCGCCGCCGCGGCAGCCGGTCCAGGAAGGCCTTGGCGCTGCGGGCCACTATGGTCAGCGCCGCGTCCTGACCCGTTTGGGGCGTGGCGATCTCGAGCCCGCCGAGGATGCGGCCGGACAGGTCCGCGGCCACGATGCGGGTCACGGTGAAGCCGATGTGCACGCCCAGTGTCACGTACGAGTCGGTGTCGACCTCGAACGGCACCCGGGGACGGCCCACCGCGCCCGACGCGGTCAGATCGGCGCGCTCACGCAGCAGTCCGGCCGTAAGCAGCGCGGACACTTGGCGATTCACGGTGGCGATGCTCAGACCGGTGGTCTGCGCGGCGACGTCGCGGAAGATCGGGCCGCGGGTGGCGGCGCGCAGCACGGCGGCCGCCGGGTTGTCGGTGATCCGCAACTCCGGGGGCACGGCCGGGCGCGCCGGGGCGGGCCGCGCGGTCGCGGTGGAGACGGCGGTATGGGTGCGGTCGAGCGTGGGGCTGGACACTGTGTCGAATCCTTGCTGCGGTCCACCCGGTCGACGGGTGGACGAATGCCTACATGAAGGTTTCAGCGGTGCAGCGAGGAACCCGGATTACGCCCGGTGGAAATGCCTGGACGATCCGGTCAGAACTCGACTGCGCGACGGCAGGGACAACACAGTTCCCGTTGCCGCGGCAGCCGAACGCCCAGCGCGACGGTCACGTAGGTGACCCGCGGCGCGGAAGAGGGGCGGCTTGCAGACATAGGATCAAAGTATCATTCCGATCACGGGGAACGGAAGGTAAGCGCGATCCTCCCGGCAGTCCCGGGCCTGTCGCGGCGCGTCGGCGCGAAACCCTCCGGGCAACCTCCAGTCCTGCCGAATCTTTTGCGCCTGTTGATATTTCACGCCAGGCGCGGTGCGGCCGAGGCGGTTCGGTCGAGTGGCGCACGACACACTGTCGTCCCATATCTCGAGAAGCCGCCCGTACCCCCCACCCCACTCGAGTCCGCTGTCGCGCACACGCATTCCGCTCAGTGTGATTCCAAGGCGCGCACTCCCGGCACGGGTGGCGCAATACCCCGATTCGACCGCATTCCGGCAGGCCGCGCGCTCGGGTGGGCGGCGCAGAACCGCATCGCCGGCGCCGGCGCGCGGTGAGCGGTCCGGACGGCCCCATTTTCGCCGCTACAGTTCTGAAACCGCAGGTCAACGGCGTAGAAAGGAGTCGAGGTGTCGCCGGAACCGGTACCGCTGCGCGTCCCCCAACGCCGGGCGGATCGCGCCCGCCACGTGGCGGATGTACTGCGTCAGCAGATCCACGCGAGCGCCTTCGACAACGCACTGCCCGCCGAGGCGGCGCTGTCCGCGGAATTCGGCGTGTCCCGCAACACCGTTCGCGACGCGCTCGCGTTGCTCAAGGACGAAGGTCTGATCGAGCGCGCCCCGAAGATCGGAACGCATGTCGCGCGCCGCAAATACGACCACGGCCTCGACGCCCTGCTCGGTTTGAAGGAGACGCTGCGCGGCCACGGCGAGGTCCGCAACGAGGTGCGTGCCGCCCGCCGGGTCACCCCGCCGCCGGCGGTCGCCCGCAAGCTGCGGCTCGAACCCGGCGAGCAGGCCGTCTACATCGAGCGGCTGCGCTGGTTCGGCGACCTGCCGCTCAGCCTGGACCTCACCTACCTGGTCCCCGGCATCGGCGACGAGGTCGTCACCCGCGACCTCGAGACCAATGACGTGTTCGCGCTCATCGAGCAGATCAGCGGCGGCCCGCTCGGCTCGGCGGAACTGGCCCTGGAGGCCATCACCGCCGACGCGCACTCGGCCATGACCCTGCAGATGCCCGAGGGCGGCGCGCTGCTGCTGCTCGAGCGCCTCACCTCGCTGGAGGACGGCCGCCCGGTCGACCTCGAGTACATCCGCATGCGCGGCGACCGGATCACCATGCGCGGCAGCCTGATCCGGCCGCCGGAACGCTCACCCGATGCCGACTCGGGCACCGACTGGAGGTTGACCTAGATGGCTTTGGCCGAGAACCGGGCGGATGTCCCGGTGACCATCGACGAATCGCTGTGCATCCAGGGCTGCACGCTCTGCGTGGAGATCTGCCCGCTGGACTCGCTCGCGATCAACCCCGACAACGGCAAGGCGTACATGCACGTCGACGAGTGCTGGTACTGCGGCCCCTGCGCGGCCCGCTGTCCCACCGGCGCCGTCACCGTCAACATGCCCTACCTGCTGCGTTGAGACCGACCCGCTGAGGAAACCCCATGAAGTACCGCCCCACCCGCGTCATCGCCGCGGCCCTCGCCTCCGCCCTCGCCCTGACCGTGTCCGGCTGCTCGCTCGAGAACGCCGGCAACGGCGACACCGTCAAGGTCGTCATCGGCTACCAGTCCAAGACCATCAATACCGTCACCGCCGGAACCCTGTTGAAGGCCAAGGGCTTCCTGGAACAACGCCTGAACGCGCTGAGCGCCAAGGGCGGCGCGAAGTACCAGGTGGAGTGGCAGGACTACGACACCGGCGCGCCCATCACCGCGCAGATGGTGGCCGAGAAGATCGACATCGGTTCGATGGGCGACTACCCGCTGCTCATCAACGGCTCCCGCACCCAGGCCAATGAGCGTTCCCGCACCGAGCTGGTGTCCATCACCGGCTACAACCCCAAGGGCGCGCTGAACATGGTGGTGGTCGCGCCCGACTCGAAGGCGCAGTCCATCACCGACCTGGCCGGGCAGAAGATCTCGGCGAGCGTCGGCTCGGCCGGGCACGGCACCCTGGTCCAGGCGCTCACCCGGGCGGGCATCGACCCCAAGTCGGGGGTGGAGGTGCTCAACCAGCAACCCCAGATCGGTTCCTCCGCACTGGAATCCGGTCAGGTGGCGGCGCTGTCGCAGTTCGTGGCCTGGCCCGGCCTGCTGGTGTTCCAGAACAAGGCCAAGCTGCTCTACGACGGCGCGGAGTTGAACGTCCCGACCTTCCACGGCGTGGTCGCTCGCCGCGATTACGCCACGCAGCACCCGGAGGTGCTCGATGCCTTCCTGCAAGCCCAGCTCGACGCCACCGACTTCATCCACCAGCACCCCCTGGAGGCGGCGCAGACCGTCGCGGACAACGCCGGGCTGGCCCCGGAGGTCGTGTACCTCTACAACGGGCCGGGCGGCACCTCCTTCGACACCACGCTGAAGCCGTCGCTGCTGGCCGCCTTCAAAGGCGATGTGCCGTACCTGAAGTCGATCGGCGACTTCGCCGACCTCGACATCGACAAGTTCGTCGACCCGGCCGCGCTGAAGCAGGCGTACCAGGAACGCGGACTGAACTACGACGCCGAACTGGCGAACAACGCCAACCCGCTGCCCGGGTCCGGCGGTGAGCTCTGGCTCGCCGGGCAGGACACGACGCAGGCCCTCGCCGACCCGACCGCGCTGCTGCGGGCCGTGAAACAGGCACGGGCACAGGGCAAGACGGTACGCGCCGCCTACGTGCCGGACGCCGAGCTCGGCACCCGCTGGTTCGCGGACAAGGCGACCTGGGTGCGCGACGGCGACAACTACCTGCCCTTCACCACCCCGGCCGCCGCGCAGCGGTACCTCGCCAAGCACCCCGCGGGCGCGATCGTCGGCTTCGACCAGGCCGTGAACGAGGTCCGGGTATGAGCGCCCCGGCGGTCGCCGCACCCGCGGCGGCCCCCGTCCTCGCCCCGGCCGCAGCGCCGGCGGCGCGCCCGCGGGCCGGGCGGACGGTGTGGCGGTCTCGGATCGTGCGGGCGCTGTCCGTGCTGGCCGCCATCGGAGCCTGGGAGTTCCTGACCGCCAACCACATTCGGCTCTGGGTCCGGTTCGACACGCTGCCGACCGTCACCCAGATCGTGCGGGCCTTCCGGCATCAGCTCGGCACCGACGCCTACTACCTGGACCTCGGGCAGTCGCTGATCCGGATCCTCAGCGGCTTCGGCCTGGCCGCCGTGATCGGCGTGAGCGCCGGTGTGGCACTGGGCCGTTCCCGCTGGTTCGCCGACACCGTGGGACCGCTCACCGAACTGGCGCGGCCCATTCCGGCCATCGCCATCGTGCCGGTCGCCATCCTGCTGTTCCCCGACGACGAGGCCGGAATCGTGTTCATCACCTTCCTGGCCGCCTTCTTCCCGATCCTGGTCGCCACCCGGCACGCCGTGCGGGCGCTGCCCACCATCTGGGAGGAATCCGTCCGCACCCAGGGTGGCAACCGCTGGGACGTGCTGTGGCGGGTGGTGCTGCCGGGCAGCCTGCCCGGCGTGTTCGGCGGGCTCTCCGTCGGCATCGGCGTGGCCTGGATCTGCGTGGTGTCGGCCGAGATGATCTCGGGGCGACTGGGTGTCGGCTACCGCACCTGGCAGGCGTACACCATCGTCGACTACCCGGGCGTCTTCGTCGGCATCATCACCATCGGCGTGCTCGGCTACACCACCTCCGCCGCGGTGGAACTGCTCGGGCGGCGCGTCACCCACTGGCTGCCGCGCGGCGACGAGGAGGCGAAATGAGCACGGCCGGCATCGGATTGACCCTGGACCGGGTGCGGCTCTCCTACACCGGAGCCCCGATCATCGACGACCTGTCGATCACCGTCCGGCCCGGCGAGATCCTCGTCCTCACCGGACCCTCGGGCTGCGGGAAGTCCACGGTGCTGCGCGCCCTGGCCGGACTGCTGCGCCCCGACGCGGGCCGGGTGCTCGCCGACGGCGTCGAGGTCACCGGCACCGACCGCGACCGCGCCGTCGTCTTCCAGGACAACGCGCTGCTGCCCTGGAAGACCGTGCGCGCCAATATCGAACTGGCACTGCGGTTGCGGGGCGCGCCGCGCGCCGGACGCCGGGAACTGGCCGACCGCTGGATCGCCGAGATCGGGCTCACCGGCTTCGCCGACTTCCTGCCCAAATCGCTGTCCGGCGGCATGCGCCAGCGCGTGCAGCTGGCCCGCGGCCTGGCGGGCGCGCCACGCGCGGTCATGATGGACGAACCCTTCGGCGCCCTCGACACCCAGACCCGCGACACCATGCAGCGCCTGCTCGTCGACACCTGGGACAGCCACCCCACCACCGTCGTCTTCGTCACCCACGACGTGGACGAGGCCCTGCTGCTCGGCGACCGCATCGCCGTCCTCGGCCGCGCCGGCGAACCCCTGCGCGCCCTGCTGGAGGTCCCCCGGCCCCGCGAGACCGGCGTCGACCGCACCGCCCTACGGTCCGAAATCATTGCCGCCCTGAACCATTCGGGCGAGCTCACGGAGGCAACGAAGTAATGGAAATCCCCGATCTCGACGACACCCTCCGCCTCGACTGCGACGTGCTGGTCATCGGCGGCGGCACCGCCGGCACCATGGCCGCCCTCACCGCCGCCGAAGCCGGCGCGAACGTGCTGCTGCTGGA
Organism: Nocardia sp. NPDC005825; assembly: GCF_040630175.1. Classification (NCBI taxonomy): domain Bacteria; kingdom Bacillati; phylum Actinomycetota; class Actinomycetes; order Mycobacteriales; family Nocardiaceae; genus Nocardia; species Nocardia sp. NPDC005825. The sequence goes on along the minus strand of NZ_JBEXXC010000004.1, from coordinate 257,256 downwards.
GAAGGCGCACGTCCGCCACTCCGGGGCGCTCGCCATGGGCATGGACGGCGTCAACAACGCCGTCATCCCCGGCAAGGCCGAACCCGAGGACTACGTCGCCGAGATCACCCGCGCCAACGACGGCATCGTCAACCAGCGCACCATCTATCAGACCGCCACCCGCGGCTTCGCCATGGTGCAGCGGCTGGAGCGCTACGGCGTGAAATTCGAGAAGGACGCCTACGGCGAATACGCCGTGCGGCGTGTCCACCGGTCCGGGTCCTACGTGCTGCCCATGCCGGAGGGCAAGGACGTCAAGAAGGCCCTGTATCGGGTGCTGCGGCAACGCACGATGCGCGAGCGCATCCGCATCGAGAACCGGCTGATGCCGGTGCGGGTGCTCACCGAGAACGGGCGGGCGGTCGGCGCGGCCGCCCTGAACACGCGCACCGGCGAATTCGTGGCGGTCGGAGCCAAGGCCGTCATCCTGGCCACCGGGCCGTGCGGGCGGCTCGGGCTGCCCGCATCCGGATACCTGTACGGCACCTACGAGAACCCCACCAATGCCGGCGACGGGTACGCCATGGCCTATCACGCCGGAGCCGAGCTGTCCGGGATCGAGTGCTTCCAGATCAACCCGCTGATCAAGGATTACAACGGCCCGGCCTGCGCATACGTCGCCAATCCGTTCGGCGGATACCAGGTCAACGCGCTCGGCGAGCGGTTCGTCGACTCCGACTACTGGTCCGGGCAGATGATGGCCGAGGTCAAACGGGAGATCGAATCCGCGCGCGGGCCCATCTATCTGAAGGTCTCGCACCTGCCCGGCGAAACCCTCGAGGCGCTCGAGGACATCCTGCACACCACCGAACGCCCCACCCGCGGCACCTTCCACGCCAATCGCGGCCACGACTACCGCACCCACGACATCGAGATGCACATCTCCGAGATCGGTTTGTGCAGTGGGCATTCCGCGTCCGGCGTCTGGGTCGACGAGAACGCCCGCACCACCGTGCCCGGCCTCTACGCCGCCGGTGACCTGGCCTGCGTTCCGCACAACTACATGATCGGCGCGTTCGTCTACGGCGACCTCGCCGGAGCGCACGCCGCCGCCACGCTCGGCGAGCTGCCCGAACCCGGTGAGCTGCCCGCCGACCAGCTGGCCGCCGCCCACGAACTCGTCTACCGGCCGCTGCGCCAACCCGACGGGCCGCCGCAGCAGCAGGTCGAATACAAGCTGCGCCGCTTCGTCAACGACTATGTGGCCCCGCCCAAGACGGCCGCCAAACTCTCCCTCGCCATCGAGACCTTCGACCGCATGCGCGGCGACCTCACCGCCATGGGCGCGCGCACCCCGCACGAGCTCATGCGCTGCGCCGAGGTCAGTTTCATCCGGGACTGCGCGGAAATGGCCGCCCGCTCCTCGCTCACCCGCACCGAATCCCGGTGGGGGCTCTACCACGAGCGCGCCGACCTGCCCGCCCGCGACGACGTCGAATGGCGGTACCACCTCAACCTGCGCAAGACCGCCGACGGCGACATGGAGTTCCTGAAGCGGCCCGTCGCACCGTATTTCGTGCCGGTGCCGGGACTGGACGACCTGCCCGGCACCGACCCGGCGGTCATCCCGGTCGAGCAGCCCGCGCTGATCGGCACCCCGCCCAACCTCGGGGCCCAGGTGCGCTCGCACGCCCCGGCGGCGCGGACGGCGAAAGACGTTGTCGCGCCGCGCATCGCGCTGCTGCTGAGCCTGGACGCGCCCGGCGTCACGGAACTAGGGCCCTTCCTGTCCGATCCGGACCCGCGGGTGCGGGCGAACGCACTCGCGGTCCTCACCGAGAACACACCCGACGGATTCGCCGCCGAACTGGTCGCGGCACTCGGTGACGAGGACGCCGAAGTGCGCGCCGCCGCTGTGGCGGGCCTGCGCGAGCTCGCCGAAATCCTGCCCGCCGCAACGGGGCTCGCGGAGCACGCCGATTCGCCCGACCCGTTCGTGCGCGCGGCCGTCGTGGACCTGCTGCGCTCACTGCGCGCCGGGACGGCCGAACTGTTCGGCAAGGCCTCGGTCGACGCCGACCATCGCGTCCGCATCCAGGCCGTGCACGCGCTGGTGTCGCTGGACGACTGGCCCGCGCTGACCGCGGCCGCCCACGACGACAACCGTGAGGTCCGCATCGCCGCCGCCCGCGGCCTGGCCACCATCGGTCAGGGCGGTGTCGACACCGTGCGCGCGCTCACTAGGGACCGCGATCCGCTGGTGCGCGCGGCCGCGTTCACCGCGCTCGCCCGCCTCGGCGGGGATTCCGATGCCGTGATCCTGACCGCCGCGCTGGGGGATTCGGCCTGGCAGATCCGGGAGGGCGCGGCGCGCGGGCTGGCCGGGGTCGGCCCGGAGCACGCCGTCACCGCCTTGAGCGCGGCGCTCACCGATATCCACCCGGACATCCGCAAGGCCGCGGTGCTGACCCTCAGCGTCTGGCCGGAGTCCGAGGCGGCCCGTGTCGCGCTCGAAACCGCCCACGCCGACAGCGACGCCGACGTGCGCGCCTACGCCCGGCGGGCCCTGGCGGTGCACGCCGAACGGTGAGAGCGGTTGCGGGCGAACCGGTTACGCGGTGCGGTACATCAACCCGGTCGGCAGGTACCCGGTGGAGACCCCGGGGCTCAACCCGCGATCGACCGCCAGGCACACCACCGCCAGCAGCGGCCACGCGATGAATCCCTCCGGATCCAGGCCGCGCTGCGGGGTGTCCCAGAAGCGGCGGTGGAATTCGAGGCCCTCGACCAGAGCGGTCTCGAATTCGGCCGGGTCGCCGCGCAGCACCGCGTCCAGCAGGCACAAGGCCGAATAGGCGATGGTGCGCGCGTAGTCGTCACCGCCGGCCTGCTGCGCGTCCACCGCGGCCTCGATCCCGTCCACGATGATCGTCTCCGCCGCCGGATCACCGGTCCAGGCCCGCTGCCAGGCATCGGCCCACAGGTAGAGGCACTGCTCCCCGGGCTGCCCGGTGCGTGTGGTCACCGCCAGCGGGTGACCGGGGCTGCCCGGCGCGCCCAGCAGATAGGCCAGCAGCTCGCGATCGCGGTCGATCACGGCGGCCCACAGGCCGTTCAGCAGATCCGCCACCGGCGGGGGCGGCGCCGCGCCGCCGCACGCGGGGACCGTCCACCGCGTGCGCGCGAGCGTCACCGTGATGGGCTCCTGCCCGGCGGGCCGCGCGGCCGAGCGTAGCCGGGCGGTGTAGGCCGCGGCGGTATCCGCGACGGCCTGCCGCAGCCGGGGCGACTCGCCCCGTGGATCGTCCAGGCTCAGATAGCCGGCGACGGCCCGGGAACTCCAGGCCACATCGGCGAGCACCGCCTGCGGTTGCGCGGCCAGGAATTCGGCGCGCAACGCCGTGGTCCGCACCCGGAAGGCACGGCCGAAACCCGCATCGGTCGATCTAATAGCTGTCGGATAACTAAGTTCCTGGGCTGTCCGTGCGATATGGCGATCGATCATCGGACTTCGATGATGATCGGTGTGCCCACCAATTTTGCCAATCGATTGCTCACGTCGTGACAATAGCGAATGGCGAACCCTGCTACATCGGTTGGTATATCGGTCGCCGGGGGTGTGTCACCGCTGATCGCCGGGCCGGAACAACCCCTCGACCGCGGTGATGAAGTACGGGAAGTGCGCGCCGAAACGCTGCAGACTGCGATCGCCCTCGAACCCGCCGAACCAGTACAGCCCCGGACTCCCGTCCGCCGTCGGATCCAGTTCCCGGAACGTGCGCACCCACTGATCGCCCCGGCGGGCGGCCACCAGGAACGGCAGCGCCCGGGAGAACGCCAGCTCCCGATCCGGCGCCGGAATACGCTGCGGCGCAAGCGCTTCCAGCCCACGCTGCATGGCCTGCACCCGGCCGGTCAACTCCCGGCCCATCGCGGTGCGGGACGGCAGATAGCGGGGGAGCAGCAGCGCGGCCACACCGCCCAGCGCGAGCGCGACACCGATCAGGGCGTGCCGCTGCGGACCCAGGGCCAGCGCCGCCGTCGCGGCGAGACCGCCCACGATCAGCGCGATCCCGAGCCAGAACTCGAAACCGCGACGGGTGCGGTCGATGAACACCCCGGCCGTCACCGCGTCGTCGATCAGCGCGGCGCGCACCGCTTTCGCGTCCACCTGCCCGCGGCGCTCGGACAGCAGCACCGCGTCCGCGCCGTCGGGAATCAGCGCCGAATACACCGCGCGCTCATAGGCGGTCAGCTGCTCGTCGGGTGGATTCACCCGGGAGAAGCGCCAATCCGCGTCACCGGCGACCGTCACCCACAGATAGTTCCGGACCGCCAGATCCACCACGGTCGACGCCATGTCCGGCACATCGGCGTGGCCGTCGAGCAGCAGGCCCGCCGTACTCGGCAGCACCCCGTCCGGCGAGGTGAACTGCACGCGATCGCCGGTGCGCACCAGCGGATCCAGGGTCTCGGCGGCGACCGGCGCCGAACGCCTCGCCCACAGCACGTACCCGGCCGCCGCGGCCACCGCCGCGAGCAGCGCGCCGAAGGCGGCCCACACCGGACCGGTCGGCGAGAACGCGTTGGGCGCGTTGTCGTCGCGCACATCGGCATTGGCCCGCACCGTGTTCGGCGGCAACTGCAAGGTCACATCGAGAATGTCGCCCTTGCGTAGGTCGGTCTTCTCCAGATGCGCGAAACCGTCCGGCTCGACCCGGATATCGCCGCAGTTCTGCGGATTTCCGGGTGGACCGACCGTGCACTTGGTGACGCCCATCCGGAAGCTCGGGCTCGACACCGTCGCATTGATCGACGCCACATCGGTGTTCAGCACACCGGTCCACTGGAACACCTGCGCGCCCGAAGCGTCACTGACGGTGTTGTGCACCGTGTATTTGAAGGTGGCAGCGCCCGGTCGCGCGGAGATGGTGAACAGATCGTCCGCGACATGCGCCTCGCCGTCCCCCTCGGCGGACACCTCGGTCACCTCGAACGTGCGCAGCACACTCGGGCTCACCTGCACGCGCAGCGGCAGCACCTGCCGAAACTCCCCGCCCTCGGGGACTTTCACGGTTTCGGTGACCCGCAGCAGACCGTCGTCGCCCAGATTCACCTCCGCGGTGATATCCACACCGGCCGGCTGCGCCCACGCGGCCGGCGCCGCCACACCCGCCATCGCGAGCAGCAGCGCGACGAGGGCGGCCCCCCGAAAAATCTGCATGACTGGCACTCTAGCCAGCTTGCTATCCTTCCTCAGCGGCAAGTCGCAGGTCTATGGAGCCGGCAGGTTATCTCTGAGGAACGAGGGGGTGCGGGGGTTGACTCGCCCACCGTCCGAGCACGGACCGACGCCCCCGGGTCGTCGGCCCACGCCGCCTCCTGGAAACCAACAGCCGCACGGCAATCCGCAGCAGCCCGGATTTCCGGTGGTCCCGCGCCGTCCGGCAGGTCCGCCCGGAGGCGCGCCGCCGCCCGGATACCAGCCCCAGCCCGGGTATCCGCCGCCGCCCGGATATCAACGGCCACCCGGATATTCGCCGCAGCCGGGCCAGCAGCCCCCGCCGTACTCCGGTCACCCGCAGCAACCCGGCGCACCCCGCCCGGGCTATCCGGTCCAGCCGGGCAAGGGCCCCGCCCGGCCGGGTTACCCACCGCAGCAGGGCTTTCCGCCGCCACCCGGATACGGACAAACCGGATATCCGTCCACCGGTCAGGGCCGGCCCGCGTATCGCGCGCCCATGCCGCCGCCCACCGCCGCGCCGCCGACCGGCGCGATTCCGGTGGCCCGGCCCGCACCGCCGAGACGCGGCCGGGTGGGGACGCTCGTCGTGATCCTGGTGCTGCTCGTGTCCGGTGTGCTGCTCCGCACGGCGGTCACCACCGGCCTGAACCCCCTGGGCTCCGGCTCGAACGTCAAGACCGGCTACTCCAACGACGCCGGGGAGAACCACGGTGTCGCGGCCACCGCCGACAACCCGCTGCTGACCAACCCCGATTACACGCTGCTGCCCGCCAAATGCGCGTACTCGCCGTGGGGCACCCAGGTCGAGGTGGCGCGCAAGTTCTTCGAGACCGCGGCCGATTGCCTGCACACGGCGTGGAAACCGTTGTTCGACAAGATCAATCTGCCGTTCCCCGCGCCCAAGCTGAACGTGTCCGCGGACACGGCCGGCATCACCACCCTGTGCACCGGCAACAGCAGTAACTTCGCGGCCTTCTACTGCTCGGCGGACATGACCATCTACATGCCGATCAGCCAGCTGCAGACCGACATCTTCGGCAGCAATTGGGTCGTCTACCTCTCGGTGTTCGCCCACGAGTACGGCCATCACGTCCAGGCGCAGTCGGGCATCCTCGGCAAGGTGCACCAGCAGCGCCGCGACGCCGGATCGCGCAGCGACACCGGGCTGGAACTGTCGCGCCGCACCGAACTCCAGGCCCAGTGCTTCGACGGCATGTACCTGTCGTCCTCCGGCAACGGCGGCTCGCTGACCAGCGCCCAGATCGGGGTGGCCCGCAACGACGCCTACCACCGCGGCGACGCACCCGGCGACATGCGCGATCACGGCACCGCGCAGAGCATGGGCGGCTGGTTCGAGATCGGCTACGACAAGGACCGCGCCATGCAGTGCAACACCTTCACCGCCGCCACGAGCAAGGTGAACTGATCGCCGAAACGATCGAGCCCCGCCGCGGTACGCGACGGGGCTCGAAACAGCTTCGGGCTCAGTGCCCCAGCGGCTTGCCGATCCGGTTCGGCGAATGTCCGTGCACGCCCTCGGCGTACGCGGTCTCCGCGTGCAGCGCGAAGTCGACGCCGCCCAGCTCGTCCTCCTTGGTGACCCGGAAGCCGACCACCTTGTCCAGCACCTTGCCCAGCGCGAAGGTCATCCCGAAGGCGAAGGCCGCCACCGTCACCACGCCCACGGCCTGCTTGCCGAGCTGACCCAGCCCGCCCCCGTAGAACAGGCCCGCCGGGCCCTTGGTCATGACGGCCGAGGCCAGGAAGCCGATCAGCAGCGTGCCGACGATGCCGCCCATGAAGTGCACGCCCACCACGTCGAGCGAATCGTCGTAGTTGCCCTTGAACTTCCAGCCCACCGCGAACGAACACACCACGCCCGCGACCAGGCCCACGACCATCGCGCCGATGGTGTTCACCTCACCGCAGGACGGGGTGATGGCCACCAGACCGGCCACCGCGCCCGACGCCGCACCGAAGGTGGTCGGCTTGCCGTCGCGGCGCGCCTCGACCACCAGCCAGCCCAGCATGCCGAGACAACCCGCCACCAGCGTGTTCAGGAACACCGCCGCGGCGGTGCCGTCGGCGGTCAGCGCCGAACCCGCGTTGAAGCCGAACCAGCCGAACCACAGCAGGCCCGCGCCCAGCACCACGAACGGCAGATTGTGCGGGCGCATCGCGTCCACCTTGAAGCCCTGTCGCGGGCCCAGCACCAACACCATCGCCAGAGCCGAAGCACCCGAAGCGATCTCGACCACCATGCCGCCGGCGTAGTCCAGCGCGCCCACCTTGCTCAGCCAGCCGTCCGAGGTCCACACCCAGTGCGCGATCGGCGCGTACACGATCAGCGCCCACACCGGCACGAAGATCATCCACGCCGAGAACTTGGTGCGGTCGGCGATCGCACCGCTGATCAGGGCCACGGTCAGAATCGCGAAGGTCAGCTGGAAGGTGACGAACAACAGCTCGGGAACACCCGCGCCGGTGGTCTTGTCGACCACGTGCACGGTGTCCGGGTTGATGCCGGCGAGCCCGAAATGCTCCAGGTCGCCGATGATTCCGCCGCCCGCGTCATCGCCGAAGGCCAGGCTGTACCCGCCGAGCAGCCAGGCCACCGTCACCAGCGGGATCGAGATGAAGCTCATCATCAGCATGTTGAGCACGCCGCTGGACCGCACCATGCCGCCGTAGAAGATCGCGAGGCCGGGTGTCATCAACAGCACGAGCGCCGTGGCCGCCAGCAGCCAGGCGGTCGACGCCGCGTCGATGTGGGGTGTCATGCGGTAACTCCTTCTGCGCGGTGATCGCGTTGCGTGGAAGTTACCGAAAACTCACGTTAAGGCGCTGTTACAAAAATGAGGAGTCCGATACCTCCCCGTAACAGCGTCAGCTGCGCTGCTCCCTCGCCTTTTTGGCCAGCGCGCGCAATCCGCGCGGGCCGGGCACCGGATTTCCGTCCTCCAGCGCCATCCATTCCGCGGTGACGAGCCACTGCTGCTGGGCGCGGGCGTCGGCTGTGTCGTTGAACACCCGCCGGCCCCGGTCGTCGCGCAGCTCGTAGGCCATGACCGACCAGCGCGGCGGGCGCCCGTTCTCGGCCACCTGGTCGCGCAGATAGGCCGCCACCAGGGTGCCGATCATGTTCACCGGCCGCAGCGAGACCCGGTTGCCGTAGCGGGCGCCGAAGAAACGCCTTCCGGCACACAGGGATCGGGGCTCGGCGCTGTAGGCGATCCAGCCCGACCGCTGCGCGCGCTCGATGAGCCACAGATGCTTGATGGCGGTCGGCGGGATGTCTCCGACCCGGTCGCGGATCAGAGCGATCACCGGTTCGGTGAGCAGGATGTCGCGCCGGGTCGGACCGGTGCCGTGCACCGTCCAGTATTCGTCGGTCAACTTGGCCAGGACCCGCCCGAAGTCGTCGATGCTGCGCTGCGCCCGGCGGCCCAGCCGCTCGATGCGCTCGGCCTCGGTCCGCATGTCGTTCTGCACCATGTGGGTGCGGATGGCGGCCAGGGTCGGCACCTGGCGGCGCTGCAGCAGTTCCAGGATCGCGCCCGCGGTGGCCGGATCGGCAGCCGCCGACACCGGTAGCGAATCACGCTTGATGTCGAAGTCGTGCGGGCTGATGGCCCGGCTGAGCAGTCCGACGGCGGCGCTGTCGTCCGCGAATTCGGTGCTGGAGAGCCAGGCGGTGGCGATGTCGTCGTGCGAAGGCACGGGGCATGTCCTCCGGAGGATTTGGTTGTGCCCCGGTCGGGATGAGGGACCGGCCGGGGCAACCAACCTGATGAAGGTTTGGCTACCGAAGTTGCCGATGTCCACGGTAGCCAAGGGATTGCGATCTTGCCGCACCGATTCACAGGATCGTTATGTCCGCTCTGTGGAGTTGAAACAGAACGCAGGTCTGTATCTGGTGTCGTTGCAAGAAATGTGGGTTCGACAATTACCGTTTCCAAACAACGCGGAGAATTTGCTATCCGATTTGACGGGGTATCAGTTCGGGTCGGTCGGTTTTGACCGGAGCTCTGAATGGAATGTGATTTGCATCACATCATGGGGCGGCTGGTGGTTCGGCCGCATGTCACCACCTGTCGGGGCGCACCGGTAACCTCTCCCCGTGGCTCTGTACCGGAAGTACCGACCGGCAACGTTCGCTGAAGTGGTGGGTCAGGAGCACGTCACCGATCCGCTGAGTACGGCGCTCGACACCGGACGGATCAGTCATGCGTATCTGTTCTCGGGACCGCGCGGGTGTGGCAAGACCTCCTCGGCGCGCATCCTCGCCCGTTCGCTGAACTGCGAGCAGGGACCGACCTCCACCCCCTGCGGCGTGTGCTCGTCGTGCGTGGCGCTGGGTCCGGGCGGCTCCGGCAACCTCGACGTCATCGAGCTCGACGCCGCCAGCCACGGCGGTGTGGACGACACCCGCGAACTGCGCGACCGCGCCTTCTACGCGCCCGCCGAATCCCGGTACCGCGTCTTCATCGTGGACGAGGCGCACATGGTCACCACAGCCGGCTTCAACGCGCTGCTCAAGATCGTGGAGGAGCCGCCCGCCCACCTGATCTTCGTCTTCGCCACCACCGAGCCGGACAAGGTGCTGCCCACCATCCGCTCGCGCACCCACCACTACCCGTTCCGGCTGCTCCCGCCCGCCACCATGCGCGGACTGCTCGGCAAGATCTGCGACCAGGAAGGCGTGCAGGTCGAGGAGTCGGTGTACCCCTTGGTCATTCGCGCGGGCGGCGGCTCCCCGCGTGACAGCCTCAGCGTGCTGGACCAGCTGCTGGCGGGCGCGGGCGCGGAAGGCGTCACCTACCCCCGCGCGGTGTCCCTGCTCGGCGTCACCGACGTCGCCCTGATCGACGACGCCGTCGACGCCCTCGCCGATTCGGACGGCGCGGCCCTGTTCGGCACCATCGACCGCGTGGTGGAGGCGGGCCACGACCCCCGCCGCTTCGCCACCGACCTGCTCGAGCGCCTGCGCGACCTGATCCTGCTGCGCGCCGTCCCCGACGCCACCGAACGCAACCTGGTCACCGGCCCCGGCGACGTCATCGACCGCATGCGCGCCCAGGCCGACCGCCTCGGCGCGGCCACCCTGGCCCGCCACGCCGAACTCCTGCACGAGGGCCTCGGCGACATGCGCGGCGCCACCAACCCCCGCCTCCTGCTGGAGGTCATCGCGGCCCGCATGCTCCTGCCCGGGGCCTCCGACGCCGAGACCGCCACCCTCCAGCGCCTCGAACTCCTCGAGCGCCGAATGGCAAGCGGCGCAATCCCCGCCGCGTCGCAGCAGACCCAAGTCGCCGCGCCCGCGGCTCCCTCCGCTCCGGCCGCGGCGTCGCCCGCCGCTCCTGCCGGCCGCCGCGGGGCCGCCGCCCTGGCCGCCATGCGTGCCGAGAAGGCAGGCACCCCAGAGCCTTCCGTCCCCACGCCGCCCACGCCTGCCCCGGTGGCCGAGCCCGCTGCTCCGGTGGCCGAGGCCGCGCCGAATCAGGCGGTGCCTGTCACGCCCGGCGCCACCGCGGTGCGTCCGCCCGAGCTCGGTCCGGTCAATGCGGTACCGCAGGCTCCGGCGGCCCCGGTCGCGGAAAGTCCTGCGGCGCAGCCTGTTCAGGCCGCCGCGGCGACGACCCCTGAGCCGCAGCCCGATCCGGCGGCGGTCGAATCCGTGACGCCGGTCGCCGAGCCTGCCGAGCGGGCGGCTCCCGAGCCCGCCGCGGAGGCCGAACCGGCGGCAGCCGCCGCACCGGTGATGGATCCCGCGCCGGTCGTCGAGCCGGAGCCCGTTCCCGCGCCGGAACCTGTTGTCGCGGCCGAGCCGGCGCCTGCCCCCGACGTGCCCCCGGTTGCGGCTCCGGCGGCTGCCGGGCCCGCTGGTGACGATGTGTTGCAGCAGGTCGAGGAGGCCTGGGCGGATATCCGGGCCAAGGTGCGGGAGTTCGGGGCCGCGGTGCACGCGCTGTTGTCCGGGGCGAGCGTGGCCCGGGTCGAGGGCGAGACCATCGTGCTGGCGCATCAGCACGCGCCGCTGGCGCAGCGGTTGTCGCAGCCGCAGTACCTGGAGGCCGTGCAGTCGGCGGTCAAGGCGGTGCTCGGGCGTGAGCACGGGGTGAAGTGGGAAGTCGGGGGAGCCGGGTCGGGCGGCGCGGCCGCCAAGGCCCCGGCGGGCCGGGCGCCCGCGACCGCGCCCGCGGAGCCGAAGAAGGCGGCGCCGAAGTTCTCGCGGCCGAGTCAGGCCAAGGCGGCCGCGGCGCCGGTCGCCGAACCGGCTCCGGCGACCGGGTGGGGGAGCGCCCCCGCGGCCGCTCCGGCGGCTCCCGCGCCCGCGGATCCGGGGCCTGCGGGCGGGGATTCGTTCGAGCGGGAGAGCGCTCGTTTCGCACCGCCGGAGGACGATATTCCGCTGCCCGACGGGCCGGACCTTCCGGACGATCCGGGGCCGGGGGACTACTCACCGGTAGGTTATGACGGCGTCCCACCTGCTACTACGCCGGAGGAGGAGCGCGAGATGCTGGAGGAGTCGGCCAAGCCGGTGCCTCCGGAAGAGCGTCGCGACCCGGATGAGGTGGCCCTAGCGTTGTTGGTGCAGGAGTTGGGCGCCACACCTCTGGAGGGTTGACAGTTCCCTCGGGTGCCAACTTAAGTTAACCGGAGTTCGCATAGTTCGGTACTATGATCGGGTGGCCGTGAGTATCGGTTTCGCGAGGTTCTAAGGTATGCCCAGGCGTACGGGTTACCGGAGCGTCAACAAACCGGCTCGGGACGTTGTTTGTACAGCGTCAAAGGCGATCGGTCGTGGGGCCGGTCGGCGAGGTATGGCTACGGCACGGCCCGCACAACGCGGTGACGGCGCACCCAAGAGAGGAAAACTCCGATATGACCACAGAGGCCTACATTTACGAGGCCATCCGCACCCCGCGCGGCAAGAACCGTGGGGGGTCGCTGCACTCGGTCAAGCCGATCGACCTGACCACCGGTCTGGTCCAGGAGCTGCGGAAGCGCTTCCCGAACCTGGACGAGGCTCGCATCTCGGACATCATCCTGGGTGTTGTCTCGCCGGTCGGTGACCAGGGCGCGGACATCGCCCGTACCACCGTGCTGACCGCGGGCCTGCCCGACACCGTCGGCGGCTTCCAGATCAACCGCTTCTGCGCCTCGGGCCTCGAGGCCGTCAACCTGGCCGCCCAGAAGGTGCGCTCGGGCTTCGACGACCTGGTCATCGCCGGTGGCGTCGAGTCCATGTCCCGCGTGCCGATGGGCTCCGACGGCGGCGCCATGTTCATGGACCCGAAGACCAGCTACGACAGCTACATTGTCCCGCAGGGCATTTCGGCCGACCTGATCGCCACCATCGAGGGCTTCACCCGCGATGACGTGGACGCCTACGCCGTGCGCTCGCAGGACCTGGCCGCCAACGCCTGGAAGAACGGCTACTTCGCCAACTCCGTCGTCCCGGTCAAGGACATGAACGGCCTGACCGTGCTGGACAACGACGAGCACATGCGTCCCGGCACCACCGCCGCCGACCTCGGCAAGCTGAACCCCGCCTTCGCCGGCATCGGCGAGATGGGCGGCTTCGACGCGGTGGCCATGCAGCGCTACACCTACGTCGAGTCGATCAACCACGTGCACCACGGTGGTAACTCCTCGGGCATCGTCGACGGCGCCGCCCTGGTGCTGGTCGGTTCCGAAGAGGCCGGCGCCGCGTCGGGCCTGACCCCGCGCGCCCGCATCGTGTCCACCGGCACCTCCGGCGCCGACGCCACCATCATGCTCACCGGTCCGACCCCGGCCGCCGAGAAGGCGCTGGCCAAGGCCGGTCTGAAGCGTGAGGACATCGACCTCTACGAGATCAACGAGGCCTTCGCCTCCGTCGTCCTGAAGTTCCAGAAGGACCTGCAGATCCCGGACGAGAAGCTGAACGTCAACGGCGGCGCGATCGCCATGGGCCACCCGCTGGGCGCGACCGGCGCGATGATCACGGGCACCGTGGTCGACGAGCTGCACCGTCGCAACGCCCGCTACGGCCTGATCACCCTGTGCATCGGCGGCGGCATGGGTGTCGCCACCATCATCGAGCGCGTCTGACGCCCACCGACTTTTCTCTAGGGAGACACGAAACACTATGACCGAGAACATGATCGGCTGGGAAAAGGACGCCGACGGCATCGTCGTGCTGACCATGGACGACCCCAACCAGGGCGCCAACACCATGAACCAGCTCTACAAGGACTCCATGAAGGCGACCGTCGATCGCCTCGAGGCCGAGAAGGACGACATCACCGGTGTCGTCATCACCTCCGCGAAGAAGACCTTCTTCGCCGGCGGCGACCTGAAGAACATGATGAAGACCACCCCCGCGGACGCGGCCTCCATCATGGAAGAGCTCACCACCATCAAGGCGGACCTGCGTCGCCTGGAGAAGCTGGGCAAGCCGGTCGTCTCCGCGATCAACGGCGCTGCCCTGGGCGGTGGCCTGGAGATCACCCTGGCCACCCACTACCGCATCGCCGCGGACGTGAAGGGCGTGCAGCTGGGCCTGCCCGAGGTCTCCCTCGGCCTGCTCCCGGCCGGTGGCGGCGTCACCCGCATCACCCGCATGCTCGGCATCGCGAACGGCCTGATGGGCGTCCTGCTGCAGGGCAACAAGTTCACCCCGGCCAAGGCCAAGGCCACCGGCCTGATCAACGAGGTCGTCGGCTCGATCGAGGAGCTGGTCCCGGCCGCCAAGGCGTGGATCAAGGCCAACCCGGACAAGGGCGTGCAGCCCTGGGACGTCAAGGGCCACAAGATCCCGGGCGGCACCCCGTCCAGCCCCGCGCTGGCCGCCAACCTCCCGGCCTTCCCGGCCAACCTGCGCAAGCAGCTCAAGGGCCAGAACATGCCGGCGCCGCAGGCCATCATGGCCGCCGCGGTCGAGGGCGCGCAGGTCGATTTCGACACCGCGTCGCTGATCGAGTCCCGCTACTTCGTGTCCCTGCTGACCGGCCCGGTCGCCAAGAACATGATCCAGGCGTTCTTCTTCGACCTGCAGCACATCAACAACGGCGGTTCGCGTCCGAAGGACGTGCCGAAGCGTGAGATCAAGAAGGTCGGCGTCATCGGCGCGGGCATGATGGGCGCGGGCATCGCGTACGTCACCGCCAAGGCCGGCATCGACGTCGTCCTCAAGGACGTCACCATCGAGGCCGCCAACAAGGGCAAGAACTACTCCGAGAAGCTCGAGGAGAAGGCCCTCTCGCGTGGCAAGACCACCGAGGAGAAGTCGAAGGTCCTGCTCGACCGCATCAAGCCGACCGCCGACCCGGCCGACTTCGCGGGCGTGGACTTCGTGATCGAGGCCGTGTTCGAGAACCCGGAGCTCAAGGCGAAGGTCTTCGGCGAGATCGAGGACATCGTGGACGCCGACGCGCTGCTCGGCTCCAACACCTCGACCCTGCCGATCACCCTGCTGGCCAACGGCGTGAAGCGGGCCGAGGACTTCATCGGCATCCACTTCTTCTCGCCGGTCGACAAGATGCCGCTGGTCGAGATCATCAAGGGTGAGAAGACCTCCGACGAGGCGCTGGCCCGGGTGTACGACTACACCCTCGCGATCCGCAAGACCCCGATCGTGGTGAACGACTCGCGCGGCTTCTACACCTCGCGCGTGATCGGCAAGTTCATCAACGAGGCCATCATGATGCTCGGTGAGGGCGTCGACCCGCAGACCATCGAGCAGGCCGGTCTGCAGGCGGGCTACCCGGCGGCGCCGCTGAAGCTGTCGGACGAGCTGAACTTCACCACCATGCAGAAGATCTACAAGGAGACCGCCGAGGCCCTCGTGGCCGCCGGTGGCGAGATCGACGCCGCCTCGGGCGCGACCGCGAAGATCCTGAACAAGATGGTGGACGAGTTCGACCGCAAGGGTAAGGCCGGCGGCGCGGGCTTCTACGACTACACCGATGGCAAGGCCACCGGTATCTGGTCGGAGCTGCGCTCCACCTTCGGCACCTCGACCGCCCTGCCCGAGGGCGTCACCCTGCAGGATCTCAAGGACCGCATGCTGTTCGCGGAGGCCATCGAGACCCAGAAGTGCTTCGACGAGAACGTGCTGACCTCGACCGCCGACGCCAACATCGGCTCGATCTTCGGCATCGGTTTCCCGGCCTGGACCGGTGGTACCCACCAGTTCATCGTCGGTTACCCGGGTGGACAGGAAGCCTTCGTGGCCCGCGCCGACGAGCTGGCCGCCAAGTTCGGCAGCCGCTTCGAGGTTCCGGCCTCGCTGCGCAAGTAGTAACCGTGCGCGAGCGCTGAACCACCGGCGCTCGAGCATGTGAAATACCCGGCCCGGGTCGCGAATACGCGGCCCGGGCCGCGTGTTGTACGGGTATGTGCACAGCGGTGGGCGCGAGACCGAAAGGGTCCACACGCCCGAGCGGTCCGCGCTACGTTGAATATGCGCGGGTGGACACGGTTACTCGTTCCAGGTCGAGGTGGTGGAGATGAACTCACAGGCGCGCCGGGACGGCCCGCGGCGTGAGCAGACGTCTCCCGAAAACTCCACGCAGGCATACGTTCCCGTGAACATCGACGACGAACTCGAGGCCATGGGCCTGTTCGACGCGGAGGAGATCGGCCGGGGCGGGTTCGGGGTGGTGTACCGCTGTAGCCAGCGCGCCCTGGACCGGGTGGTGGCGGTGAAGGTGCTCTCCGCGGAGATCGACGACGAGAGCCGGGAGCGGTTCCTGCGCGAGGAACACGCCATGGGCCGGTTGTCGGGGCATCCGAACATCGTGGACATCCTCCAGGTGGACGTGACGCCGACCGGACGGCCCTACATCGTGATGCCGTACGCGACCCGCGGTTCGCTGGAACAGGTGGTGCAGAACAACGGGCCGCTGTCCTGGGCGGATTCGCTGCGGGTCGGGGTGAAGCTGGCGGGGGCCATCGAGACCGCGCACCGCGCCGAGGTGCTGCACCGGGACGTGAAGCCCGCCAATGTGCTGTTGAGCCGGTACGGGGAACCGCAGCTCACCGACTTCGGAATCGCGCGCATCCCGGGCGGTTTCCGCACGTCCACGAGTTTGATCACCGGGTCGCCCGCGTTCACCGCGCCCGAGGTGCTCAAGGGTGACGAGCCGACCGTGCGCTCGGATGTGTACGGGCTCGGTTCCACCCTGTTCGCGCTGCTGACCGGGCACGCCGCCTTCGAGCGGCAGGCCGGGGAGAAGGTGGTGGCGCAGTTCCTGCGCATCACCAGTCAGCCGGTGCCGGACCTGCGGGAACTGGAGATCCCGGCGGATGTGGCCGCGGCCATCGAGGCGGCCATGTCGCCGGAGCCGCGGGATCGGCCGGCCAGCGCGGTGGAGTTCGGTGAGCTGCTGCGCGGCGTGCAGGGCGACCACGGTCAGGTGCCGGACGAGATGGCCTTGATCGACGGCGCGGAACTCGGTGTGGACGGCCACGATCCGTCGGCGCCGACCTCTTCGACCCGGCGCGGGCACACCGTGGTGACGGCCCCGCGGAACCGGTCGCTGACGCTGCGCCCGACCGGCAATCCGAGCGCGGTGTTCAGCACCGGCAATACGCTGCCGCCCACGGCCACAACGAAATTCCTGCCGCCGACCCCGGCGCGCGAACCGATCGCCCGGCCCCGGCTGCTGGAGCCGCTGCGGTCGGGCGGCCGACGCCGGCTGGCGGTGATCCACGGCCCGGCCGGATTCGGTAAGAGTACGCTGGCCGCGCAGTGGTGCGCCGAGCTCACCGATCGCGGGGTGCCGGTGGCCTGGATCGGCATCGACCGCGACGACGACAACGAGGTGTGGCTGCTGGCCCACATCATCGCGGCCATTCGCAAGGTGCGGCCGGAGATCGGCGCGGGGCTGGAGCAGCTGCTGGAGGAGCGGCCCGCCGAGGCGGTGCCGTACGCGGTGTCGGCGCTCATCGACGAGGTGCGGGCGGGCGGGACCCCGGTGGTCGTGGTGGTGGACGACTGGCATCGGATCACCGACGCCGGGGCGCAGCGGGTGATGGCATCGCTGCTCGACAATTGTTCGCACGAACTGCGTTTCGTCATCACCAGCCGGGAGCGGGCGGGGCTGCCGCTGAGCCGTCTGCAGGTGGCCGACGAGCTGATCGAGCTCGGATCCCCGCAGTTGCGGCTGACCGAGTCCGAGACCAGGGAAATCCTGGTCGACCGGCTGGGATTGGAGTTGAGCGACCGGCAGGTCGAGCAGATTCACGCCGCCACCGACGGCTGGCCGGCCGCGATCCAGCTGGCGGGGCTGTCGCTGCGCGCGGCGGATCACGATGTCGACCGGCTGATCGTCGGGCTGTCCGGCGACAACAAGGCGATCCGGGAGTACCTGGCCGAGAACGTGCTGGGCGCCATCGAACCGCGCATGCTCGAATTCCTCAGTGCCATAGCGATTCCCGAGCGGGTGAACGCCTCGCTGGCCGAGGCGCTGTCGGGTGCGAAGGACGCCGCGGATCTGCTCGACGAGGCCGAGCAGCGGGAGCTGTTCGTGCACCGGATTCCCGACGATCCGAGTTGGTACCGGATGCAGCCGATGGTGGCCGAGCATCTGCGGGCCCGGCTGGACCGGGCGCAGCCGGGGCAGGTGAAGAAGTTGCACGGCAAGGCGTCTCGCTGGTTCGCCGAACACAATCTGATCAAGCAGTCGGTGGATCACGCGCTGGCCGCGACCGATCTGAAGTACGCGCTGGACCTGGTCGAGAAGGGCGGCATGGATCTGATCGACAGTTCCCGGCTGGCCACCCTGTTCGGCACGGTGTCGAAACTTCCGGTCCAGCAGGTGACTTCGCGGTCCAAGCTGTTGATGGCGCTGGCCCGCGCGAATGTGAATCTGCAGCAGTCCGGGGCGGCGCGGACCGCGCTGGGCCGGCTGTCGAACATGCTGGCGCGCAGCGGCACCGACGATGCCGAGGCGGTGACGCAGCGTTGTCAGGCGGCGGTGCTGGCGGCGGCCGACCAGGTGTCGCGGGACCGCACCGAGGGCGTGCTCGACAAGATCACCGAATGTCTGAAGCTGGCCGACGATCTCCCGGCGTGGACGGTGTCCACGGCCGCGAATCTGGCCTCGTTCGTGCGGCTGTGCGGCTTCGACTTCGAGGGCGCGCGCAGCATGCAGGACTGGGCCGCCCCGTTCCACGCCCGGTCGGCCGACCCGCTGGGCGAGGTGTTCGGCCTGTGCGCGCGGGGTGACGCCGCCTACGAGCAGCTCGATATCGCCACCGCCACAGGGTGTTTCGAACAGGCCTGGCAGACCGCCCGCGATCGCGCCGGGTCCCGGTCGGACGCGGTGCGGGTGGCGGCGGCGTTGCTGGGCGAGGTGGCCTACCGTCGCGGCGATCTGGACAGCGCCGAGCGGCTGCTGGATCAGAGCCACGAATTGACCACCCGCGTCGGCCCGGTCGACTTCCTGGTCACCATCTTCGTGAGCGGCGCGCGCGTGAAGGCGGTGCGCGGCGACCTGGAGACGGCGGCGGCCCGTCTGGACGAGGGGGCGCGGATCGCCGCCGACCGCAAGCTCACCCGGCTGGCCGCGCAGGTCCGGGCCGAGCGCCTGCGCCTGGGTCTGCCCGCCGACTCGCTGAGCGCGGGCCTGGTCACCGATCCGATGGCGCGCACGTCTCGGCATGCCACCGGCGCGGCGGTGCTGACCGCCGAGGCCGAGGAGATCGCCACCATCCGGGCGCTGCTGGCCCGCCACTATCGCGGCGACGACCGCGCGACCGACGACCTGGCCCCGCTCGGCACCGACGACACCGTGGTGAAGCGGGCCCGCGTCCTGCACGCGCGGATCCAGGAACAGCATCGGCCCCGGGCCGAACTCGATTCGGCGCTGCTGCTGGCCGAGTGCCTGTCCACGGCGGGCTGGCTCGGGGAGTCGATCGCGACGCTCACGCCGGTGGTGCTGCGGTGCGCCGAGCTGGGCTGGTCGCGCCCGCTGCTGGATGCCGGGCCGGGCGTGCTCACCATCCTGCGGACCATGCGGCACGAGATGCCGCTGGACGCGGACGGTGGGGAGGCGCCGCGTCGCTTCCTGGATTCGCTGCTGTAGGTCGGGTCGCAGGGAATTCACAGCGTTTCTCGAGGAATGGCGGACACAATCGCCGTCGTGTTCTCGCCGCATGCGCCAACGCAGTCACCGCCGCTCGGGCCGCCGCCCGCGCCGCACCCGCCCGCCGCCCGCAACGGCTACGGGGGCTTCCACCACGGGGTTTCGCTACTGCACGGGTGGGTGCCGCAGGTGGTGGCGTTCGTGGCGGTGCTGCTGCTGGTGATCGCGTTCGCGCGGGCGACGCGGCGCTGGTGGGTGCTGTGGATGCCGGTGTGCGCGGTGGGCGGCGTCGCGGCGGCGTGGGCGGCCTGGGATTTCGTGGACGATCAGGGGCTGGCCTCGGATCCGGCCCCGGTCTTGTTGTGGGCGTCGGTCGGATTGACCGCCGCCGGACTGGTGGCCGCGGTCGTCGGACTGCGGACCGGCGGCTGGTGGCAGCGGATCGCGGCGGTGCTGGCCGTCCCGGCGGCGCTGCTGTACACGGGCGTGGTGCTCAACCAGTGGGTCGGCTACTACCCGACGGTGCAGGCGGCGTGGGACGCGCTCAACGCGGATCCGCTACCGCACCAGGTGGATCTGGACGAGCTGGCCGAATTGCGCAATACCGATGTGGGGACCGGGCGCATCGTGGAGGTGGATATTCCGGAGGCGGGCAGCGACTTCCGGCATCGGCGCGAATACGTGTACCTGCCGCCCGCCTGGTTCGCAGGTGACAAACCGCCCGCCCTGCCCGCCGTAATGATGATCGGTGGCGAGTTCAACACCCCGGCCGACTGGGTGCGCAGCGGCCAGATCATGCCCGCCGTGGACGCTTTCGCGGCCAAGAACAACGGGCAGACGCCGGTGCTGGTGTTCGTCGATTCCGGCGGCAGCTTCAACAACGACACCGAATGCGTGAACGGTCCGCGCGGCAACGCGGCCGACCATCTCACCAAGGACGTGCCCGGCTACGTGGAGTCGGAGTTCGGCGTCGCCAAGGATCCGGCGCAGTGGGCGGTGGTGGGCTGGTCCATGGGCGGCACCTGCGCGGTCGACCTGGCCGTCATGCATCCGGACCTGTTCGGCACCTTCGTCGACATCGCCGGCGACCTGGGCCCGACCGCGGGCTCCAAGGAGCAGACCATCAAACGCCTCTACGGCGGGAACGCCGATGCCTGGGCGCAATTCGATCCGCTGACGGTCATGGAGAAGCACGGTCCCTACACGGGGGTGGTCGGCTTGTTCGACGACCTGACCGCGCCCAAGCGCACCAACAACCCGGGCGCGAACGGCGCTCCCAACGGACAGCCGCGGAACCTCCCCGGCATGCCCAAGGTGAGCGAGGAGCAGATCGGCAAGGGCGGCCGTGACGGCGTCCAGGACGCCAACGAGGAAGGCGCGGCCGAGCAGCTCTGCGACGCGGGCCGCAAGGTCGGCATCGACTGCACCGTGCACACGACGGTCGGCGGTCACACCTGGCAGTTCGCCGCCTCGGCCTTCACCTCGTCATTCCCTTGGCTGACAGCCCGTTTGGGTATTCCGGTACCCGGCCTGTCGTCGTGACAGGGACGGGACGTGCGGCACGGCCGCACGCCCCGCCCCCATGAGAGTTATGCCTTCCACCAGGGGCGGAGGGGTGCCGTCCAGGTCTGGTCCGCGGCGAGTTTGACGCCCAGGATCTGGTGCAGCTGCACCACATTGCGTTCGAATCCGAGCTGGCAGCCCGCCATGTACAGGCCCCACACCTTGGCGGTGCCCTCGCCGACCTCGGCGACCGCGTCGTCCCAGTTCTTCACCAGGTTGTCGCACCATTCGGCGAGGGTGAGGGCGTAGTGCTTGCGCAGGTTCTCCTCGTGCAGCACCTCGAGGCCCACGTTCTGGATCTCGGAGATGATGCGCCCGGAGCCCGCGAGTTCGCCGTCGGGGAAGACATAGCGGTCGATGAAGTCGCCCGCCTTGGTGATGCGGGTGTTGTCGGGCCGGGTGATGGAGTGGTTGAGGAACAGACCGCCGACCTTCAGCTTGGACTTGATGTAGTCGAAGTAGGCCGGATAGTTGTGCACGCCGATGTGTTCGGTGAGGCCGATGGAGGACACCGCGTCGAAGTTGCCTTCGTGCACGTCGCGGTAGTCGGAGTGCCGCACCTCGGCGAGGTCGGACAGGCCTTCCTCGGCGATCTTGGCCTGCGCCCATTCGGCCTGTTCGGCGGACAGGGTCGCGCCGATGACGTGGACGCCGTGCTTGGCGGCGTAGCGCACCATGCCGCCCCAGCCGCAGCCGATATCGAGCAGCCGGTCGCCGGGCTTCAGGTTCAGCTTGTCGAAGACCAGGCGGTACTTGTTCTCCTGCGCCTGTTCCAGCGTCCAGGCGGGGTCCTCGTAGGCGGCGCAGGTGTAGGTCATGGACGGGCCCAGCACGTATTCGTAGAACGTGTTGGAGACGTCGTAGTGGTGGTGGATGGCCTCGGCGTCACGAGTCTTGCTGTGCCGCAGTCCCTCCAGCGCGATGCGCCGCCAGCGCGGCATGGCCTCCTGCGGCGGCGGGGGCACGGGCTTGAGCAGTTCCCAGCCCAGCGAGCGCGCGATGACCACCAGTTGCAGCGCGGTGGGGCGGCGGAACTTCATGCCCGCCATGGCCTTCAACAGTTCGTACGGATCGCCGGGTTCGACGCCGTGGGCGAGCAGGTCGCCGGCGATGTAGGCGCGCGCCATGCCGAGATCGCCTGGCGCGGTGGCGATGTAGTTGACGCCGCGGGGCGTGAGGATCTCGAGGCCGAATTCGGAGTCCTCGGGTCCGGCGGTGCTGCCGTCGTAACAGGTCAGGTGGATGGGCACCGGGCCGTCGAGCAGGGTCGCGAAGATCTCGGCAATGCTCAGTTTGGTTCCGAGCTCGGCGAATACGTCGGAACGGTCCTTGTACGTGGTCACTTGCGTTGCACCGCCTTCGAGTACAGATCCAGTAGACGAGAATCCGGGTCGTAGCGCTTCTTGAGAGAGGAGTAGGCACCGCCGCCGTAATAGAGGCCGGCGAATTCATCCTGGTCGTAGTAGGAGTCCGAATACAGCGATTTGTGACCGTCCAGTTCGGACACCTTGCGTTCGATGGCGCGATTGGCCACGCCTTCGGGCTGTCCCGGGACGGTCGGCACGGCCGACCAGAAGCCGACGTTCACATAGGTCCGCTCGGGTTCCAGCGGGTAGAGCGGCCAGGGCCGTTCGCCGTCGGTGTCGCGCAATCGCAACGGGCACAGCCAGATCGGCTCGATCGGAATCTCGCGCAGGAACCATTCCACGAAGTCCGCGGTGTGCTCGAGCGGCACCTCGATGTCCTGCACGACCCGCTCGCGGGGCGGATTCCCGTGGCGCGCCTCGATCTTGTCGCCGATGGCGTACTTGTGGTCGAGGGCGATGAGTTTCCAGTAGAAGCTGGAGCGCCGGTACCGCTGCGGCCAGAAGCGCCGGATCCGCGGGTTCTGCGCGCCGAAGGCCCGCGAGCACCAGAACCAGTCGGTGTCCCAGCGCCAGAGGTAGTCGTGGATGGTCAGCCGGTCGCGTGTGGGCCGCGGGGAGTCGTGCTGGATGGACCGGTAGTAGATGTCCATGCCGGTGTAGTCGCTGACCGGGCCGGGTTCGCCGGTCTGGCGGCCCAGGATCAGGTAGCTCTCCTCGGCGGTGAAGACCACGCCGTCGAGGTAGTCGACCGGTTCGCCGTCCCAGGCGCGGTCGGCGATGATCCGCGCCATGGCGGCCTCGAGCTCGCGCAGCTGATGGAAGCGGACATGCCGTACCTCGACAAAAGGGTCGACGGCTTCCAGCTGGATTTTCAACCGCGTCGAATAGCCCAGCGTTCCATACGAATTGGGGAAGCCGCGATACAGCTCGGCGTGCTCCCCGTCGCGGGTCGCGGTGATGATCTCGCCCGCCCCGGTGAGCACGTCCATCTCCAGCACGGATTCGTGCGGTAGCCCGTTGCGGAACGAGGTGGATTCGATGCCGAGCCCGGTGACCGCGCCGCCGAGGGTGATGGTCTTGAGCTGCGGCACCACCAGCGGGGCCAGTCCGTAGGGCAGCGTGGTGGCGACCAGGTCCTCGTAGGTGGTCATCCCGGCCACGTCGGCCGTGCGGGCTTCCGGGTCGACCGCGATGACCTGCGTCAATCCGGACACGTCTAGTCCGGGTGCGGTGCTGCGGGCGCGGGCGCGGAAGAGATTGGACGTCTTCTTGGCCAGCCGGACATTGGCATCCGGCGGTATGGCGCGGTAGGAGGCCAGGAGGCGATCGACCCCAGCCTGATGCGCGGCGAAACCTGATTCCTGTGCGGCCGGTGCGCGGCCGGCCTTACCCAACAGACTCAATGCCACCCTCGAAAACCTAGCGTGCACCGACCGGTACGGCCAGCAGGTAAGCACCGGCGGGGCGGGTTTTCACACATAGTTTCCATGCGTTCCGGCAGGCGTGACCTGCCCTGTAGTCAGGGTATTCCCAACTTGCCCGTGATGATTCTTACTTTAGCTAACGTTTGGCTTACGGCGTTGCGTGCCAGCGGGTTTCGCTGTCACGTGACGGAAAATTCTACAGCCGGAGCCGCTGTAAATTTTGAAACGACAACATTTCTGAGGGCCTTGACACGCGTATTCGGCCCCAACTAGCGTCTGCCTACGCGTATGAGCGCGTCGGCTTGCGGGTGAGGGATAGCGGTATGACATGGAATAGCGTGGATCGGGTCAGTTCCCTGGATCGCGACAAGTTCTACAGCGAATATGTCTCCAAGGGCAAGCCGGTTGTGCTACAGAATCAGACCGCCGAATGGCGGGCCCGCAATTGGACGCCGGACTTCTTCCGAAACCTCGACTGTCAGGTCGAACTCGGGGTCAAGAAGGGCAATGTCGCCGACGGCGAACGCACCAAGATGACCCTCGCCGGCTACATCGACCTGCTCGAACAGGACGCCGCCCGGATCGAGGCGGGCGAGCCCAGCCAGAACCCCGGCTATCTGCACGACGTGCCCCTGTTCCGCGCCTTCCCGGAACTGATCGCGGACACCGACCCCTTCCCGATGCACCTGATGCCGGAGTGGTACGGCGATCGCTGGCACGAATACACCCAGCATTTCATCGGACCGGCGGGAAGCGTCACGCCGCTGCATTTCGACACCCTGCTGACCCACAATCTCTTCTTCCACCTGTACGGCCGCAAGCAGTTCATCCTCATGCCCGCCGAACAGAAGGACCTGTGCTATCTGCGCAGCTGGCGCTGGGCCAATTACGATCCCGCGGCTCCCGACTTCGAGAAGTTCCCGCAGGCCGCGAACATCACCCCGGTCACCGTCGTCCTGGAGCCCGGCGATGTGCTGTACATGCCGCCCGGCACCATGCACCACGTCACCAACCTGACCATGACGATCGCGTTCAATATCGACTGGCACACCGCGCAGAGCGCCCGTCGCGGCATCACCAGCGTGCTGCGGGGCGCGCCGATGATGAACGGCTACTACAACACCCTCATGTATCTGGGTCTGGGCCTCGGCGTCCCGGAGAAGACGATCTACCAGTACTACAAGTCGTACCTGACCTACGTCAGCTGACCGCTCACAGCGGGTCGTCGAGCTCCACCTGCCGGATCTGCGGCAGGTAGGGGTCCAATTCGCCGGCCTCGAAACGGCACATGCCGATCACGTGCCAGAACTGGCCGGCGGTCAGCCCTTCGGTCTTGTAGCGGCCGTCCGGGGTGAACGCCGCCCAGCCCTCGGGCAGCCCGAGCAGGGTGGCGCGCGGCTCCGGCGCCGCCTCGGACAGTGACCACAGCATGATCGAGCCGTCATTGCCGCCGCTGGCCAGCAGTCGCCCGGAGGGGTCGAAGGCCAAGGAGCGCACCCGGTTCCGATGCCCGTGCAGGGTGTGCAGGTGCGCGCCCGTGCTGATGTCCCACAGCTGGATGACCAGGTCGTCACCCGCCGTGGCGAGGGTGCCGGTGCCGGGGTCCACCGCCACACACCACAGTCGCCCGCGGTGCAGGTTCAGCCGGTGCAGCGGGGGACCGCCCGCCAGGCTCCAGATGCGCACCGTGCCGTCCCAGGAGATCCCGGCCACCCGGTCGCCGTGGAAGACCACCCCGTAGACGCGGTGCCCGCCCGCCCCGCTCGGCACCGGATCGGACAGCGTGCCGAGCAGGTCCCCGGATTCCACGTCCCAGAGCCGGATCTGGCCGTCGTCGCAGCCGGTGGCCATGGTCGCGCCCGCGGTGTCGAAGGCGATCGAGCGCACCCGGCCCCGATGCTCGGCGCAGATCGCGTGCTCGCCACCGGTTTCCCGGGTCCAGAGGGTGACCGTGTCGTCGTCGTTGGCGGTGGCGATGAAGCGGGCGGTCGGGTCGTAGGCGATGGCCCACACCGGCGCGGAGTCGACGGTGATCTCGCGTTCGGCCTCGCCGGTGCCGATATCGGTCACCCGCAGCCGCCCGGCATTGCCGACCGTCACCAGCTGGGTGGCCCGGGCCGGGCTGAACACCCCCGATTCCACCGTGATCAGCCCGTCCGCGCTGCCCTGCAGCCGGCGGGTGAGCCGCCCGGTGGCGGCGTCCCAGAGCCGGACGCTGCCGTCGTTGCCGAAACCGGCGAGCAAGGCGCCGTCCGCGCTGAAGGACACCGCGCGCACGTGCCGTCCGTGCCCGTTGAGGGTGTGCAGGCGTTCGCCGGTGGCGGGATCCCAGACCCGCAGCGCGAACTGGTCGTCGGCGATGGCGAGCTGGGTGCCGTCGGGCCGGAAAGCGAACGGCCAGATCGATCCGGTGTGCCCGGTCAGCTTGTGCAGCGGCGCGCCGGTGCGGCCGTCACGCACGTAGACCGCGCCCGCGGTGTCGCCGGAGGCCAGCATGTCACCGGCCGGATCGAAGCCGAGCCAGTGGATGCGGGCGTTGCCGTGCTCGGTGCGGTGATGCCGCTGCGTGCCGGTGCCGGTGTCCCACAGCCGGATTCCGCCCGCGAGATCGCCGCTGGCCAGGATGGGTTCGGTCGGATGGAAGGCGATCGTGTAGACGATGTGCTCGTGCCCGGACAGGTCGTGGACCAGGGTTCCGGTGGCCGGATCCCACAGTCCGAGTACGCCGTCCGCGCCTCCGGCGGCCAGCAGTGTGCCCATCGGATCCCAGCAGACGCGGCGGACCGGTCCCGGCGCGGCCCGGAAGCCACACAGCTCGGCCCCGGTGCCCAGGTGCCAGATCCGCACGGTCCCATCGTGATAGGCGGCGGCGAGCCGGTCGCGGTGGAACGCGAGGCTGTAGATGCGTTGCGGGCGGCCGTCCGGCGGCGGGAGTTCGTGCAGCATTTCGCCGTCGGGGAGTCGCCGGACGCGGAGCGTCCCGGCCGCGTCGCCGGTGGCGAGCAGGGTTCCGGCGGTATCGGTTTCCAGTGGCCAGGGCCAATTCTCGTGTCCGGTCAGGACCGCCTTGATCGCGCCGCTGGCGGCGTCCCAGATCCGCACGGTTCCGTCGGCCGAGCCGGTGACCAGCACCTGTTCGGTATAGGCGAGGGCGAAGGTGCGGTCGCGGTGCCCGTGCAGGGTGCGCAGGGTGCGCCCGGTGTCCGCACCGTAGACGACCACGCTGCCGGAGTCGCAGCCCACGGCGATGGTGCCGCCGTCCGGGCTGTAGGCGAGCGGCCGCGGCAGTCGTCCGCTCTGCGCGTCCACGCCGTGCTTGACGCCGATGGCGGCGGGGGCGAACTCGGTCAGCGGCGGGGTGCCGGGCACGCGGCCGGACCCGGCCAGATCGGTCCCGGCGGGACGGCCGATCACGTCGAGCAGCGCGGCCCGGGTCCAGCGGCTGCCCTCGCCGCGCACGCCGGTGAGGTCGGTGCGGGCCAGGCGGGCCCCGGTCAGGTCGGCGCGTCCCAGATCGGCGCGCACCAGCGAGGCCTGATCCAGGTGCGCCCGGTGCAGGCGGGCCCCGCGCAGGTCGGCGTTCTGGAGATTGGCGCTGGTCAGCTGGACTTCGGTCATATCCGCTCCGCGGAGGTCGGTGCCGACCAGGGAGGCCTGGTCGAGTTGCGCGCCCACCAGTCGGACGCCGCGCAGGACCGCCTGGTCCAGCACCGCGCCGGTGAGCCGGGTGGCGGTCATGTTCGCGCCGGTGAAATCGAGTTGCCGCAGATTGCGGAAGGACAGGTCCTCGCGCGACAGGTCGAGGCCGCGCAGGTCCTTGTCGGGGCCGATGCGCAGCCGGGCCGCGACGCGGGCGGCATTGGTGCGGGTGATCTCGTGTTGGTCCGGATCGTCCTGGATGCGTTCGACCCAGGCCTGTAGTAGCTCGACTTCGGCCAGATCGCAGAGGAATTCGACGGCGAGGGGTTCCAGCTGGGCCTGCGCCGGCGGCGCGGGTTCGGCGACCCCCGCACCCAGCTGGGTGGCGATGGCCTTGGCCACCAGCCAGTCCCGCACCGAGGAGTGGATGAAGCCGAAGCGGTTGTCGTCGGTGCGCACGATGAGGCTGCGGGAGCCGAGGGCGTGCACGAACTGCGCCACATTGAGCCGGCTTGCGTCGATCTCCTGCGCGGCGGCCTGCGCGACCTCGGTCAGCTCGGTGAGATCCAGGTAGGGCCGCCCGTTCTCCCACACCCGCAGCGCGAAATACGTGACGGCGAGCCACAGTTCGGTGAGGCCCAGGGTGGGCTGGGAGCTGGCGCGTTCGGGGGAGCGCTCGATCTCGTAGGTGAGCCAGCTGGTCAGGATCTCCTCGTAGAGCCGGGTGGGGCCGATGATGCGGCGGGCCCCGGCCGCGGTGCGCAGCCGCTGTTCGTCGAGGTCGGCGATGAAGCTCAGCATGCGTGGATTGCAGGCGAGTTTCAGCAGGCCGGGAATGCCGCGCAGCAGCCGCATGCGGGCGTCGGCCGAGGGGCCGCTCGGGCCGTACCGGTTGACCAGGAAGGCGTGCACCTGCTCGTCGGTGAAGTTCTCCACGCTCAGGATGTAGCGGTCCGGGTGCGGGTCCTCGCGGGTGTCGAGGGCCGCCGCGATCTGGTCGTAGGACTTGAAATGCTGTGTGCGCCCGGCCACCACGACCTTGGCCCGGCCCACCGCGGCCTGCAACAGCGTGGCCATGTGCTCGGCGGCGCTGTCGTAGTTGAGGCGGGTGAGCAGTTCGTCGAAGCCGTCGAACAGCAGCACCACCCGGCCCTGTTCCAGCATGTACCGCAGGGCGCGCAGGTCGATGCGGGATTCGCCGTTGTTGGCCAGGTGCGCGGCCAGCAGGGTGTCCAGGGAGCTGGTGCGATCCAGTTCGCGGAGCTCGATGTGGATGGGCACCAGGCCGGTGGTGGTCTCGGCGATCCGGCGGGTCAGCTCGCGCAGCGCGAAGGTCTTGCCGAGCCCGAAATCGCCGAGCAGCAGCACGAATCGGCCGTCCGCGGCGGTCACCAGGTTCATGAGTTCGGCGACCAGATCGTTCTGCACCTCGCGGCCGCGCGGGGCCAGCATGCGGAAGCGCTGCGGCACATACAGTTCCGGCGGATAGGCCGGGTCGTCGCGCAGTCGGGCCGACTGTTTGCGCAGGTAGTCGCCGAGCTCGACCATGCCCTGGAAGTCGGTGAAGCTGCGGATCCGCACGCCCTCGGCGGCCGCCCGGTCGGAGAGTTCGCGGCTCGGGGCGGGACCCAGGTAGATGAGCTGGGAGCCCGGTCGCGGTTCGGGGCCGAGGAAGGCGTCGAGGACCTGGCCGGTCACCTCGCCCACGTGCGCGCCGATGATGAGCTGTTCGATGACCGGCTCGGAATTCACGGTGACCAGCAGGTAGTGCGGGTCGGCGGTGATGCGGCGGATCCGTGCGCCCGGATAGCGCACCTCGCACACCTCGGCGACCTGCTCCAGCAGCATGTCGTGCGGGCGGGCGGTCTCGCTCGCCCGCAGTTCCGGGCGGTGGGGCGGGGGCGGGGGAGCGGGCAGTTCCCGGGTGGCCCGGCGCTCCAGTGCCACAACGGCATTCGTCCAGGTGAGGGCCTGCGGGACCGGAGTCTCCAGCGGTTCGTCGTAGCGGTAACGGGTGAGTCCGGCATCGGTGATGTGGACCAGTTCGGCCTGACCCGGTGCGGGGGCGGCCAGCACGGGCAGCGTGCCGCCCGGGTGCGCGAGTGAGCGTCCCGCCCGGCCGGGGCCGCGCAGCAGCAGGTTCAGGCGCGGGCCCAGGCGGCGGAAGGCGCGTTCGGCGTCGCGCAGCACGCCCGCGTCGTAGGGCGAGGTGTTCGGGCCGGGGGCCGGATCGTGGCGCAGCACGCCCAGCCGGAACCAGCCCTGCGCCTCCTGGGCGCGCAGCTGCTCGGCGAACCAGTCCTTCTGTTCGTCACCGAGGGCGCCGTAGTCGTCCTCGGGGCGGTGGGTGGCGGCCATGGTCGAGTTGAAACCCGCTACGACCAGGCGCAATCCGGGGATCGGGAACAGCGTCCAGGGCTGGCCGACATCGAAGACCAGATGGTCGAGGCCGCGGTAGAGGGTGTTGAACATCTGCTCGAACAGGCGCAGTTTCGCGAAGTAGGGCGCGCGGGGCAGGCGGTCGTTGGCCTCGCAGTCCAGGAAGTGGGCGCGGCAGGCCAGTTTCGAGATGTCGTGGTTGCCGGGGACCACGATCAGCCGGTCGGGCTCCAGTTTGAGCAGCACCCGCAGACCGGTGAGAAACGCGGTGGCCTTGCGGAATTCGGTCGGATGCGCGGATTCGGTGAGATCACCGCTGACCACGATCAGATCCGGCGGCGGGGCCTGCCGATCCACCAGTTCGGTGACCGCGCCCCAGATGTGGGACTGCAGACCCTCCGGATCGGTGGGGAGATCTGCCGACGCCCGCCCGAACCGCGGACCGCCGATATGCAGGATGGACAGCCCGGCATTGGTGCGGGCCGCGGCCATGTCCCCCGGGAACGCCGGTGGCGACAGCGGGCGGCGGCCCGGCGGCCTGGGTTCCGGTGCCGCGGACCACAAGTCGTCCGACCGCGGGTCCGCCCGCCGCCGCGGCGTCCACCGCTCCGACAGCATCCGCTCGACCCGGTCCAGCACCTCCCGCCGCATCTCGGCCTCGTCGGTCACTCCGAACAGGTCCAGGCAGGCGACTCCGGTCGGCAGCCATTCCAGCGAGCAGTCGCTGACCCGGATGGCCAGCAGCTTTCCCGGATCCGCGTCCAGCGCGGCCTGCCACTCCCGGTTCGCGTGCCGGGAGGACACGTAGTCGCGGGTCAGCACCGCGATCACCAGGTCCGCCTCGCGCACTCCCCGCTGGACGAACTCCCCGTAGTTCGCCGCCGGATCGAAGTCCCACGACGACACCAGGGTTCGGTACCGCCCCTCGGCATGTTCGAGCAGCCATCCCAGCCAGATGGCCCATCGTTCGTCGGCCGCCGAATAACTCGTGAAAAGTAACCGCCCACCCCATGCCGTCACACCGCCCAGTATCCCGCTCCCCAAACCAGCCCGCCGCCAATCGAATTGACCTCTTTCCGAATTCTCAGATCATGCGGTCCGCCTCGCCCTGCGAGAATTGACCGATGCTCGAAGAGGACTCCGGTTCACCGCCCGCCCGGGCGGGCTCGGCCGTGCGCCGGAGGCCCGGCGTCCTGGATTCCGTTCGGATCGGGTTGCTGCTGGCCGGACTGCTGTGCGTCGCGACCGGGCTGCTGCCGCGGGCCGAGGCGGCGGACAATATGCGGCGGATCGCGCCGCTGCTGTTGTTCCTGGGCAGCGTGATCGTGCTGGCGAATCTGGCGCGGCGGGCCAAGGTGTTCGATGTGATCGCCCACCGGCTGGCGATCATCGCGGGCGGGAACTATGCCGGGTTGTTCCTGCTGTGCGTGCTGTTCGCGTCGGTGACGACGACGGTGCTCAACCTGGACACGACCGCGGTGCTGCTGACGCCGGTGATGATCGCGCTGGCGGCGCCCGCGCGGATTCCGCCGCTGCCGCTGGCCATGACCACCCTGTGGCTGGCGAACACGGCGAGTCTGCTGCTGCCGGTGTCGAATCTGACCAATCTGCTGGCCGCGGATCGGGTGGCCTTGGACGCCACCGGGTTCGCGGCGCGCATGTGGCTGCCGCAGCTGCTGTCGATCGCCGTGACGATGGTGTGCCTGTGGTGGTGGTACTGGCGGCGGTCGCAGCGCGGGGCCGACCGGTATGTGGTGCCGGATCCGATCCGGCCCGCGGATCTGCGGGAACGGGTGCTGCTGTACGCGTCCGGGGGCGCGTGCGCGCTGTTCGTGCTGGCGATTCCGTTCGTGGGGGACCGGATCGGGATCGCGGCCACGGTGGCGGCGGCCCTCGCGGTGCTGGCCTTCGCGATCTGCGACCGGTCGGCGTTGCGGCCGTCGTTGTTACCGTGGCAGCTGCTGGTTTTCGTGGCGGGCCTGTTCCTGGTGGTGCCGACGCTGTCGCGCTACGGGCTCTCGACGCTGATGGAACACCTGATCGGGGAGGACACCAGCGGGCCGGGGGTGTTCCGGGCCGCCGGGGCGGGGGCCGCGCTGTCCAATATCGTGAACAATCTGCCCGCCTACACCGCGGGCGAGGCGGTCGTGCACGGCGGCCGGGATCAGTTGCTGGCCTTGCTGATCGGCACCAATGTGGGTCCGGTGGTGACGCCGTGGGCCTCGCTGGCCACCCTGCTCTGCCTGGAGTTCTGCCGCACCCACGAGGTGCGGGTCCCCATGCGCCGCTTCGTGCTGACCGGCCTGGTGCTGGCCGTGTCCGCGACCACCGCCGCGACCGCGGGCCTGCTGCTCACCGGCTAGAACGTATTGGACGGTCGCAGTGCGTATTCCACGATCTCGGTGACGTCGTCGTCGGTGTACACGGCGGGCAGCGGCAGCGCCAGTCGCTCCAGCAGCCGCCGCACCTGCGCGATGCTCGGTTCGGCGGGCGGCCGCAGCTCGCTGTCGCGGCCCAGCGGAACGTGGCGGGCCTGTTTGAAACTCAACGCCAGTTCGCGGGTGAGGTCGGAGTATTGGGTCTTGCCGCGTTCGAAGAGAAGCGCCGGGGTGTTCGAGCCGCGCTGATTGGTGATGACCACGCTGTCGGACATGTCCCAGCGGTAGGTCGACACCGCCGAGGACAGCGCCAGCTCGATGGTCAGCAGCTCGGACTGGGCCCGGTACCAGGAGCAGGCCACCACGGTGGCGAAGGACTGCTTGCGAATCCGGTCGGTGGTCCACGGCCGCCCGGTCGCGTCGCCGCCCGGCTGCAAGGAATTGCGATGCTGCGCCTCGACCTCGCACAGCTGCTCGTCGCCGGGGTCGAGGATCTCGACCCGCAGATTCAGCAGGTGCTGTTCGGCGCGCACCCGGCCCAGGAAGAACGGCAGGGTGGTGGCCCGCAGGTAGGTTCCGGTGCCGCCCTTGTAGATCCAGTTGTCGGTGTCGCGGCGGGCCAGCGCGTGCGCCTGATCCACCTCCGCGCCGTAGAGCAGGCGCACCGCCGCGGTCTCGCCGACCAGGCGGGCGATCCGGTTGCGGTCCCGCAGCAGCGTCACCGCGAGCAGGCTCAGCACCAGCAGGATGGCATTGCTCACCGGATCGAGCTTGGTGTTCTTGTCGATGAACTCGACGATCACGGCGGTGATCGCGATCACGATGGCGACCACCGCGTCGATATTGAGCCGGAGCCAGGTAGCGAGGCGTGTCATGGGCGGCGTCCTCCCCCGAGAGATGTCACCCAGGATAGGTGCCGCGTAGCATGACCGAGCGGTAACAGGGCAGAGTGCCGGTCAGCCCGCAATCACTAAGGAGCACATGGTGGGACAGGTCAGCGCCTCCAGTTCGATCGTCGTCGCGGCGGATCCGAAGCGCACCCTCGACGCGATCGCCGACTACGAAACGGTCCGGCCGAAGATCCTCTCCTCGCACTACCGCGACTACAAGGTGGTCGAGGGCGGCCAGGGCGCGGGCACCGTCGCGGAGTGGACGCTGCAGGCCACCGAGAAGCGGTCCCGCAATGTGCGCGCGGCCATCTCGGTCTCCGATTCCATGGTGACCGAACGGGATTCGAACTCCTCCATGGTCACCGCCTGGACCGTGACCCCCTCGGGCTCCGGCTCGCTGGTCACCGTGCGCACCACCTGGAAGGGTGCGGGCGGCATCGGCGGCATCTTCGAGGGCATCTTCGCGCCCCTCGGCCTGAAGAAGATCCAGGCCGAGGTGCTCGAGAACCTGAAGCGGGAACTGGCCTAGCGCTGATCCTGCGCGATATCGAAGAGGTTGCCCTCGGGGTCGGACAGCGTCGCCCATTTGACGCCGTACTCGTCGAAGTCGGCGAGATGCTTGGCCCCGAGCGCGACCGCCTTCGCGATCTCGGCCTGCTGGTCGGGTGAGTGCAGGTCCAGGTGCACCACGTTCTTGCCCGGGTTCTTGTCGGGCACCTTGATGAACATGAGCGTCGGCGTGGCGGCCGCGGTGTCGATGGTGGCGAAGAATTCGGTCGCGCCGTCGTCGACGGGACGCTCGAACAGCTGCGCGTAGAACCCCGCCAGTTCGGCGGCGTTGTCGCAGTCGAAGGTGATGTTCCCGAGGGACAGTGCCATGTGTTCTCTCCTTTTCAGAGCCGGCCGATCGGCCAGCAGACTTCGGTGCGGTAGTCGGCGGGTTCGGCGTCGCCGGGACCCACCAGGTAGAGCTCGCGCACGGGTTCGGCGAGCGCGGTGTCGTGTTCGGCCACGTGGCTGCCCAGCGCGCCGTAGGTGCGGTCGAATTCGGTGAACGGGCCCGCGTGCACCGCGATGGCGAAGCGGCGGGCGGGCAGGTCCAGGACCGTTCCGGGGGCGAAGCGGTCCCGATGCCGGGGGTCGATGGGCACGAAGGTGACCACCTCGCCGCGGTCGTGTTCGAAGAAGGCGGGCGCGTAGGTGGCGCCGCCCGGCCCGGCGGGCGCCAGATCGGCCGCGGCCAGGCTGCCGTAGAGCGTCCCGAAACTGTGGTCGCACCACTGGTCGCAGTCCTCGCGCGCCACCTCGGCGGACATGGCGATCACGGGATGGCTTGTGATGGAACGGTATTCGACGCTGATCCGGTCCGCCGGCAGCAGCAGCGCCTTGAGCGAGGCCACCACGTCGCGGGTGCGCACCAGCTCGGCCTCCATCCGCTCGAGATGCGCGCGGATCGCCGCGTCCCGCGCCGGCTGATCCGGGGCGGCCATCACCGCCTTGATCTCCGGCAGCGGCATGTTCAGCTCGCGCAGCCGCTTGATCAGGTGCGCCTGATCCACCTGGGCGGTCGAGTAGAAGCGGTAGCCCGAGCCGGGATCCACCGCGACCGGCTCCAGCAGCTCGATCTCGTGGTAGTACCGCAGCGTCTTGATGGTCAGGTAGGTGAGCCGGGAGAACTCACCGATCGGAACCGTTGCCGTCATGCTTTCAGCGAACACCCTCCAGCGAGGGGAGAGTCAAGCGAACCGTCGCGTGTCGGCGACTAGGCTGGGGTGCGATCACCATCCCCCAGGAAGGACGCGCCGTGCAGCCCGGTGAAGGTTTCGATTTCCAGCAGTTGATGGCACAGGCCCAGCAGATGCAGCAGGCGGTGATGGCCGCGCAGCAGGAGATCGCGGAGTCCGAGGTCGAGGGCGAGGCCGGTGGCGGCCTGGTGCGGGCCAAGATCCGCGCCACCGGCGAGGTGCTGTCGCTGACCATCGATCCCGCGGTGGTCGACCCCTCGGATGTGGAGACCCTGCAGGACCTGATCATCGGCGCGCTCAACAACGCCATGGACGTCGCGCAGAACCTGGCCGCCGAGCGGCTGGGCCCGCTCGCGGGCGGTCTCGGCGGCGCGCTGCCCGGACTCTGAGCGGGGCTGGGTAGGTGTACGAGGGTCCGGTTCAGGATCTCATCGACGAACTGGGCAAACTGCCCGGCGTCGGCCCGAAGAGCGCGCAGCGCATCGCCTTCCATCTGCTGTCGGTGGAGCCGCCGGAGATCGACCGGCTGCAATCCGCCCTGCAGAAGGTGCGCGACGGGGTGCGGTTCTGCAATGTCTGCGGCACCGTCTCCGATGGCGAACTGTGCCGTATCTGCGCCGATCCGCGCCGCGATCGCACCATGATCTGCGTGGTCGAGGAACCCAAGGATGTGCAGGCCATCGAGCGCACCCGCGAATTCCGGGGCCGCTATCACGTGCTCGGCGGCGCACTCGATCCGCTCTCGGGCGTCGGCCCGGATCAGTTGCGTATCCGGGAATTGCTGACCCGCATCGGAAATCAGGATGACGGGGTGGACGTGTCGGAGGTCATCATCGCCACCGACCCGAATACCGAGGGTGAGGCGACGGCCACCTATCTGGTCCGTATGCTGCGCGACTTCCCGGGCCTGAGCGTGACGCGTCTGGCCTCGGGCCTGCCCATGGGCGGCGATCTCGAATTCGCCGATGAATTGACCCTGGGCCGCGCCCTTTCCGGCCGTCGCGCGCTATAGCCGGTCCGGGGGTTTCGGGGGGAACCCCCGGGAGTCGATCAGGTCCAGGTCGGCGGTGCGGGCAGTGCCGCCGGCTGCGGGCACGGAATGTGCTGCACGTTGCGGGGGATATCGGCGCCGGCGCCACTGGCGTGTAAAGCCAAGGCAATGGCGAAGGTGGCCGCCAAACCCGCCACAACTGCCAGGCCCTTACGCAAGGTCCCGGTTTTCAGGGACGGGCGTAGCTTCATCTTTCGCTCCTCGCCTCGGTGATAATGCGTCGACCCGGAACACCGCGTGCAATTAGCCCTGTGTCGAACTAACTGAAGGCTAGCTTTCCCTCACCGCCGCGCCGCACATTGTGGGGGGTTGGAACCGGAAATTGAAATCTTCCCGTTATTTCTGGTCAGAACGTTAGACGCTGCCAGTCCAGGGCATCGAATCCCGAACGATCTCCGGTCGCCCAGCCCCAGATCAGGTCGGCGACAATTCGCGGGTCGTTCGCGGTCGTGGCGAAATGCTTGTCCGGCGACCCGTCCCGGTATTCGACGTCGTAATGCCCGTCCGGGTGGCGATAGGTCTGGATATAGACCTGATCGGCCGTTTCCGCGATCAGATAGGGACCGGGCTGCCCCAGCTCCGGAATCCACAGGTCCACCAGTTGTTTTGTCAGGTAAGGAAATTCGCCGGCCCCGCCGTGGGTGACCGCGGCGGCCACCGATCCAGCAGGATCCGCCAGCCAGGACAGCTGCGGATCCCACACCGCGTACCCGCGCGGCGTGCCCAGCTCGAACAGCAGCGAGCGGGTGTGCCCGATGGCGTCGTACTGGGTGGACACGAACAGCGCGTCACCGAGCACGCCGTCGGCGGCGGGCGCGCCCAGGAAGCTGTCGACCTCGGGCAGCTCCGTATTGCGTTTGTCCAGCTCGGCCGCGATCTCGGTGATCGCCGCACCGGCCGGGCGGCCCTCCTGCCCGGTCAGGTGGTCGTCCACCTCGGTGGGGGAGGACGCGACGCCGGAGGGCAGCAGAACGAGGTCGTAGCTCACCCGGCCAGGCTAGTGGCTAGCCCGCGCGGGTCCGCCGCCCGGTCTCCGCGCAGGCGCAGCCGCCCGCCGCGTCACCGCAGTCGGCCACGAACACGTGCCGGGCCCGGTCGGTGTCGAAGCATTCGGATTCGGTGCATTCCACCGGACCCGCGGCGTGCACGATCAATGTCCCGTGACAGTGATCGAGGGCCGATTCGCATAGTGAGCAACCCGCAGGATGCACCGCAACCTCCTTCAGCCGTTCCTATGGTGATAACACTCGCCACCGACAAGCGCGGGAGGACACCGCGTGTCGTCCGAACTGTCGGAAAAACTCCCGCGTGCCGGGGGCCCGCCGTGGTGAACTGGACGGATGGGGATCAAGGTTTCCCTCGAACACCGCACCACCTATTCCTTCGACCGCCCCGTGCGCGTCCACCCGCACGTGGTCCGGCTACGCCCCGCCCCGCACACCCGCACCGCCATCGAGGCGTACACGATGCGGGTGACGCCGGGCAACCACTGGGTGAACTGGCAGCAGGACGCGTTCGGGAACTTCCTGGCGCGCTTGGTCTTCCACGAACCGACGCCGGAACTGTCCATCGTGGTCGGGCTGATCGCCGACATGGACGCCATCAACCCGTTCGACTTCTTCGTCGAGGATCGGTCCGAGCACTTCCCGTTCGAGTACTCCCCGCAACTGGCCGCCGACCTGGAGGCGTACCTGCGGCCGGTCGCGGACGGTGAGAACGACACGGGGCCAGGCGGTCTCGTGCGCGACTGGGTGCGCCGCCACACCCCGCGCGACCGGCCCCGCACCATCGAATTCCTGATCGCCGTGAATCAGGCGCTGCGCCAGGACGTCGCGTACACCATCCGCATGGAGCCGGGCGTGCAGACGCCCGGCCACACCCTGCGCGCCGGCCTGGGCTCCTGCCGCGACTCGGCCTGGCTGCTGGTCTCGATCCTGCGCGAATTCGGGCTGGCCGCCCGCTTCGTGTCCGGCTACCTCATCCAATTGGCCCAGGACGTCCCGTCTCTGGACGGCCCCTCCGGCCCGCCCGCCGACTTCACCGACCTGCACGCCTGGACCGAGGTGTACCTCCCCGGCGCGGGCTGGGTCGGCCTGGACCCCACCTCCGGACTCTTCGCCGGAGAGGGCCACATTCCCTTGGCGGCCACCCCGCACCCCGTGTCCTCGGCCCCCATCACCGGCGCCACCGACCCGGTCACCGCCACCCTCGACTTCTCCAACACGGTCCGCCGCATCCACGAGGACCCCCGGGTCACCCTGCCCTACACCGATTCCCAATGGCAGCGCATCCGCGCCGCGGGTGCCGCGGTCGACGCCCGCACCACCGCCGCCGGAATCGACCTCACCATCGGCGGCGAACCCACCTTCGTCTCCGTCGACGACCAGACCGCCCCCGAATGGACCACCGAGGCCGACGGCCCCGCCAAACGCGAACGCGCCACCGACCTCGCCGACCGCCTCCGCCGCATCTACGCCCCCACCGGCCTGATCCAGTACCGACAGGGCAAGTGGTACCCCGGAGAACCCTTGCCGCGCTGGGAAATCGCCCTCACCTGGCGTGACGACGATGAACCACTCTGGAGCCGCCCCGACCTCCTGACGCACCCCTCCCCGACGGACGCCGATGCGCCAGGCCCCACCGACACCCGGGCCGCGCGTGCGTTGATCAGCCACATCGCCCTGGGCTTGGGCCTGCCGGACACACAGGTCAGGCCGGCCTTCGAGGATCCGCTACGCCGGATGGCAGCGAAAGTCGCCGCACCGTCGGGAGATCCGGTCGGGGCGGAGGAGGATCTCGTGCCGAGCCGGGATTCGGCTCGGGCCCGCCGTGAGCTCCTGGAACGCCTCGACACCACGGTCGGCGAGCCCGTGGCCTACGTGCTGTCGCTGTATCGCCGCGCCGACGAGGCGGGCTGGGCGAGCGCGGACTGGCGGCTGCGGCGCGGCCGGATCATGTTGACCGAGGGCGATTCTCCGGCCGGATTGCGGCTGCCCTTGGGATCGGTCACCTGGAACGCGCCGCCGCCGCGTGCGGAGGCGGATCCGTTCGCGCCCCGCAAGCCCTTCGCGGTCGGCGAGCCCGCGGCCGTGGTCGAGTCCGCCGAGCGGGCGCCCATCTCCGCGCTGGTCGCCGAGATCCGCGACGGACAGCTGTCCGTCTTCCTGCCGCCGATCGCGGAATTCGGGGCCTTCTGCGATCTCGTCCGCCGGGTCGAGGAAGCGGCGGTCGCGGTGGGCGTGCCGATCGTTCTCGAGGGGTATCCGCCGCCGGTGGACGACCGGCTGCACACGCTGTCGCTGGCCCCGGATCCGGGCGTGCTCGAGGTGAATGTGCAGCCCACCACCGGGTTCGGCGAGCAGTCGCGGCTGCTGGAGAACCTGTACGAGCAGGCACGCCTGGCGCGGTTGAGCACCGAGGCGTTCGATGTGGACGGCACCGATCGGGGGACCGGGGGCGGTAATCACATCACGCTGGGTGGGCGGACGCCCGCGCGGTCCCCCTTGCTGCGCAGGCCGGATCTGCTGGTTTCGATGCTCACCTATTGGCAGCGGCATCCGGCGCTGTCCTATCTGTTCTCCGGCCGGTTCATCGGGCCGACCTCCCAGGCGCCCCGGGTGGACGAGGGCCGAGAGGACACGCTCTACGAGTTGGAGATCGCGTTCGCCGAGATCGCGCGGTTGAGCCGGGCCGCGACGGCCGACGAATCCGAGGAGTCCGTCGCGCCGCCGTGGGCGGTGGACCGGGCCCTGCGGCATCTGCTCACCGATCTCACCGGCAATACCCATCGCGCCGAGTTCTGTGTGGACAAGCTCTACAGTCCGGATTCGGCGCGCGGCCGACTGGGTCTGGTGGAGTTGCGGGGTTTCGAGATGCCGCCGCACTTCCGGATGGCCATGGTGCAGTCGCTGCTGGTGCGGGCGCTGGTGCTGCGGTTCTGGGAGCATCCGTACACGGCCCCGCTCATCCGGCACGGCGCGAATCTGCACGGACGCTATCTGCTGCCGCATTTCCTGCAGGCCGATATCGCCGATGTGGCGGCCGATCTGCGCGCGCACGGTATCGAATTCGAGACCAGTTGGCTCGATCCGTTCTCGGAGTTTCGTTTTCCCCGCTTCGGCACGGTGGTACTCGGGGATATGGAAGTGGAACTGCGCGGCGCGATCGAACCGTGGAACACCCTGGGTGAGCAGACCACCGCGTCCGGGACCGCCCGGTACGTGGACTCGTCGGTGGAGCGGCTGCAGGTGCGGGTCACCGGCGCCGATCGGGACCGATACGTGGTGACCTGCAACGGCTTCCCGCTGCCGCTGGTCCCGGCCGGACGCGCGGACGTGCAGGTGGCGGGCGTGCGGTATCGCGCCTGGCAGCCGCCGGAATCCCTGCACCCCACCATCACCGTGGACGCGCCCCTGGTCTTCGACGTGATCGACCTGGAGACCGGACTGTCGCGGGGCGGCTGCACCTATCACGTGAGCCATCCCGGCGGCATGTTCTACGCCGGGCCGCCGGTGAACGCGGTGGTGGCGCAATCGCGGCGCAACCGGCGCTTCGAATCCGCCGGGCACACTCCGGGTCCGGTCGATCTCGCCGATGTGCGTGCCAGAATGGCCATACAGGCGACGGACGTGGGCGCGCCCGGAATACTCGATCTGCGCCGGGCGCGGACCGTGTGGGGCACGGCCGACGGTCCGCGGTCCCACCCGAACGTCGGCGATCGATAGGCATACCCGGGGAAGTGGTTGCGGTGACAGTGCTCGACGCGGTGCCGCCCGGAGACGCCACGCCGGGAGAACCCGACCGGTGGACCGCCCTGGCCGCGCGCCGGGAGGTGCTCGAGGAATTCGCGAACTACCGCGCCGCTGCGGCCGACACCGGCGCCCGCGACGCCTGCGGTCTCGCCACCGGCGGCTACTATGACGAACTCGCCGACCGGGACGGCCGCCTGCGCGGCATGTGGGCGGACCTGTCCGCCGACGTCCTGGACCAAGGCCGGGAAGGGCTGCGGCGCATCGACACCCGGGTCCGGCGGCTGGTCGAGGACGACGGCATCACCTATACCGAACTGACCCCCGCCGCGGAACCCGCCACTCCCTCGCCGTGGCGGCTGGACCCGATCCCGCTGCTGCTCTCCGACACCGAGTGGGCGGCCCTGGAATCCGGTGTGGTGCAACGCTCCCGGCTGCTCGACGCGGTGCTCGCCGACGTCTACGGCCCACGCCGCACCCTCACCGAGGGCCTGCTGCCGCCGCAGCTGGTCTTCGCCAACCGGGGGTATGTCCGTGCCGCGCACGGCATCTCGCTGCCCGGACGGCATCAACTGTTCCTGCACGCCTGCGATGTCAGCCGCTGGAGCGACGGCGGCTTCCGGGTGCTGGCCGACTGGGCGCAGGCCCCGTCCGGCGCGGGCTACGCGCTGGCCGACCGCCGCGTCGTGTCCGCCGCCATTCCCGAGGCGTTCGAACTGGCCAGCCCGCGTCCGCTCACCCCGTTCGTGCGGGCCATGCGGCTGATGCTCATCGAGGCCGCGCCCCGCGCCGCCGACGAGGACCCCGTGGTCGTGGTGCTGAGCCCCGGCGTGCATTCCGAAACCGCCTTCGATCAGGCGTATCTGGCATCGGTGCTGGGCTTTCCGCTGGTCGAGAGCGCCGACCTGGTGGTCCGCGAGGGCCGCCTGTGGATGCGATCACTGGGCACCCTGAAACGCGTCGACGTGGTGCTGCGCCGGGTGGACGCCGAATTCTCCGATCCGCTGGATCTGCGCGCGGATTCGCGGCTGGGCGTGGTCGGTCTGGTAGAGGTGCTGCGCCGTGGCGCGGTCACGGTCGTCAACACCCTGGGCAGCGGGCTGCTGGAGAATCCGGGGCTGGCCCCGTTCCTGCCGCGGCTGTCGAGACGGCTACTGGACGAGGAACTCACGCTGCCGGGTGTCGAATCCTACTGGGGTGGTGATGATTCCGAACGCTCTCACCTGACCGCCAACCTGCACCGGCTGATCCTGCGCTCCACCGTCGACGGCTCCACCGTCTTCGGGCCGGTCCTCACCGCCGCCCAGCGTGCGCAGTGGCGGGCCCGGGTGGAGGCCGAGGGCTGGAAATGGGTGGGGCAGGAACCCGCCCATTTCTCCGTCGCCCCGGCGGTGGACGGCTCGGGCGGACTGGTCGCCGCGCCCGTCGCGGTCCGGCTGTTCTCGCTGGCCGGTCGGGTCGGATACCGCGTCATGCAGGGCGGATTGGGGCAACTGCACCAGCGCGGGGGTCCAGACGGCATGGTGGGGGAGGCCGCCGCCAAGGACGTCTGGGTGCGCGCGACGCCCGCGGAGGTCCCGGCCGTGCCCGCAGTCGAGGTGCCGGAGGAACGCGAACGCCTGGTGGTGGCCGTCGCCCCCGTCGATGTGGTCAGCTCGCCGCGCGTCCTCGACGACCTGTTCTGGCTGGGCCGCTACGGCGAACGCGCCGAGGTCACCGTGCGCCTGCTCGCCGCCATCCACGACCGGCATCAGGACTACCGCTATCGGCCGTGGATGGAGGGCGCGGAGGCCATGCCGATCCTGATGGACGCGCTGGCCCGCATGACCGGAACCGCGCTGCCCGCGCCGACCCGGGCCGTCGTCAAACCGGTACCAGTGCAAGAGGATTCGACCGACCGCTCCAGTAGGCGGCGGCCTGGGGTGGCGACGTCGCGAGCGCGCCCGGGGACGTCATCGCGATCCGCCGCGCAGCCCGGACAGTCGCAGTCCCTGCCCGAGCCCGTGGGCGCGGCGCAGATCTCCCGTCGCCGCGAGTACTCCGACGAA
This sequence comes from Nocardia sp. NPDC005825, assembly GCF_040630175.1. NCBI lineage: Bacteria > Bacillati > Actinomycetota > Actinomycetes > Mycobacteriales > Nocardiaceae > Nocardia > Nocardia sp. NPDC005825. Next base: position 214,722 of record NZ_JBEXXC010000004.1, on the reverse strand, counting down.
CCGACCGTCCCGATCGCTCTGCCCGGCGCCTCCCGCCGCGATCACGACTATCTGGTCTCGCTCACCGTCGACCGCGATGTCACCGGTTCGGTCGCCTTCTCCGTGGAGCGCTACGCCAAGGCCGCCCGCGCCGTCCGCGATCAACTCTCGCCCGACACCTGGATGGTGCTCGGCTCCCTGGACCGCGCCCTGTCGGAATACCGTGACGCACTGGGTGATCGGGGCGCGGCCCTGTCGGCCGTGCACTCCCGCGCCCTGTCCGCGCTGCTGTCGCTGACCGGCATCGACGCCGAGTCGACCGTGCGCGACACCGGCTGGCACGTCATGGACATCGGCCGCCGCTTGGAGCGCGCCCTCGCACTGGCCGCGCTCATGAGTTCCGCGCTCACCGGCGACCATCCGCCCGAGGCCGGGCGCGTGATCACCGACGCCGTCCTCCAGGCCACCGTCTCCGCGGTGAGTTACCGCCGCCGCCACCGCGATTCGGTCCGCATCGCCGCCGTGGCGGGCCTGCTGCTGTTCGACGAGCACAATCCGCGCTCGCTGGCCTACCAGCTGCAACGCCTGGACGACGACTTCCAGGCGCTGCCCGGCGCCTCCGGATCCGCCCGCCCGCAACGACTCCTGGCCGACGCCCAGCGCATGCTGCGCCGCGTCGATCCGGCCGACCTGGAGGCGGTCGACGCCGAGGGCCGCCGTGCCGAGCTGGCCGACCTGCTCGACGGCGTCCACCTGCGGCTGCGCAAGCTCGCCGAATCCTTCGAGGCGACCCGGCTGTCGGTGCCCTCGGAGATCCAGCCGCTCTGGGGCACCGCCCGGGTGGTGGGCTGATGCGCCGCTACCGGGTGCTGCACCGCACCGTCTACGAGTACTCCGACGTGGTCAGCAGTTCCTACGGCCGCGCGTATCTCACCCCGCGCGAGTTCCCGGGGCAGCGCCTGCTCGCCCATGACACGCGTGTGGACCCGGTGCCGTCGGACCGGTCGGTGGGCGCGGACGTATACGGCAACACCACCCTCTATTTCCACGTCACCGCCGGGCACCGCCGCCTCGAGGTCACCGGCGAATCCCTGGTCGAGGTCGCCCCGCCCGCCGTTCCCGCCGCGCAACCGCCCTGGGAGCAGGCCCGCCCCGGCGCCGGGAACGGCCCGCTCGCCGTCGAATTCACCCTCGATCTGACCCCGCCCGAGATCACCCCCGAGGTCGCCGCCTACGCCGCCGAATCCTTCCCGCCCGGCCGCCCCCTGCTGGACGCGGTCCGGGAACTGACCACCCGCATCCACACCGACTTCGCCTACGAATCCGGTTCCACCACGGTCAGCACCAGCGTCGCCGACGTCTTCGCCGAACGCCACGGCGTCTGCCAGGACTTCGCCCGCCTCGGCATCGCCTGCCTGCGCTCCCAGGGCCTGGCCGCCCGCTACGTCTCGGGCTACCTCTCCACCGACCCGCCCCCGGGCAAGGAACGGATGGTCGGCGCGGACGCCACCCACGCCTGGGCCGACGTCTGGCTGCCCGGCGGCGCGGGCCGGTGGATCGGCTTCGACCCGACCAACGACCAGTTCGCCGACGACCGCTATGTCACCGTGGCCTGGGGACGCGACTACGCCGACGTCCCGCCACTGCGCGGCATCATCTATACCGACGCCCGCGAATCGACCATCACCGTCTCCGTCGACGTCGCCCCGATCCCGCCCGGTACCGCCCCTATCGCGCCCGATAGGGCCCCTATCTCTCCTGATGTCGGCCCGGCCCCGTCCCCGGAGTGACACACTCGACGATGTGGCCCTCGCCTCCCCTGCTTCCAGGCGTCTATCGCGCCCCTGTAAACTCGTGGACATCATGCAGCGGGCACTTCTCCTCGGCCGCCGCGACGGGGTCTGATTCGGACCGGCTCCCGCCGCGGGGATCTGCCATGCCGGTCTACCCAAAACCTGGGATCCAGCCACACCCTCGGAGATAAATCGCCATGTCACCCGCTGACGCTTTCGTTTCCGGTACGCGCAACATCACCGTGCCGTCCAAGCCCGCGCCCGCCGACCAGCCGGCGTGGAACAAGCAGAAGAACTCCTCGATGCCGGTGTTCCGGTACCGGCCGTTCGCCGAGGAGGTCGAGCCCGTCGAGCTGCCCGACCGCACCTGGCCGGACAAGATCATCGACCGCGCGCCCGGCTGGTGTGCCGTGGACCTGCGCGACGGTAACCAGGCCCTGATCGACCCGATGAGCCCCGCCCGCAAGCGTCGCATGTTCGACCTGCTGGTGCGGATGGGCTACAAGGAGATCGAGGTCGGCTTCCCGTCCGCCTCGCAGACCGACTTCGACTTCGTCCGCGAGATCATCGAGGACGGCGCGGTACCGGACGACGTCACCATCCAGGTGCTGACCCAGTCCCGCCCGGAGCTGATCGAGCGCACCTTCGAGGCCTGCGCCGGCGCCCCGAACGTGATCGTCCACTTCTACAACTCGACCTCGATCCTGCAGCGCCGCGTGGTCTTCCGCGCGGACCGGGACGCGATCAAGAAGATCGCCACCGACGCGGCCACCCTGTGCCTGGAGGTCGAGAAGCGGTACCCCGACACCAACTGGCGCTACGAGTACAGCCCCGAGTCCTACACCGGCACCGAGCTGGAATACGCCCGTGAGGTCTGCGACGCGGTCTCCGAGATCATCGCGCCGACCCCCGAGAAGCCGCTGATCATCAACCTGCCCGCGACCGTGGAGATGGCGACGCCCAACGTCTACGCCGACTCCATCGAGTGGATGCACCGCAACCTGGCCCGCCGCGACTCCATCCTGCTGTCGCTGCACCCGCACAACGACCGCGGCACCGCCGTGGCCGCCGCCGAACTGGGCTACCAGGCCGGCGCCGACCGCATCGAGGGCTGCCTGTTCGGCAACGGCGAGCGCACGGGCAACGTCTGCCTGGTCACGCTGGGCATGAACATGTTCTCCCGCGGCGTGGACCCGCAGATCGACTTCTCGAACATCGACGAGATCCGCCGCACGGTCGAGTACTGCAACCAGCTGCCCGTCGCCGAGCGCCACCCCTACGGCGGCGACCTGGTCTACACCGCCTTCTCCGGTTCGCACCAGGACGCCATCAACAAGGGCCTGGACGCCATGAAGGCCGCCGCCGACGCGCAGGGCGCGGACGTCGACGACATCGTGTGGGAGGTTCCGTACCTGCCCATCGACCCGAAGGACGTCGGCCGCACCTACGAGGCCGTGATCCGGGTGAACTCGCAATCCGGCAAGGGCGGCGTCGCCTACATCATGAAGACCGATCACGGGCTGGTGCTGCCGCGCCGCCTGCAGATCGAGTTCTCGCAGGCCGTACAGCGGATCACCGACGGTGAGGGCGGCGAGGTCACCCCGAAGGAGATGTGGGACGTCTTCTCCGAGGAGTACCTGACCCCGATCCTGCCGCTGGAGCGCATGCGCCAGAAGGTGACCGCGTCCGAGACCGACGGCGGCGTCGACCACATCGAGGCCGTGGTCAAGGTCGACGGTGTCGAGCACGCCATCGCCGGTGAGGGCAACGGCCCGCTGGCCGCCTTCGTCGACGCGCTGGCCACCATCGACTACGACGTGCGGGTGCTGGACTACAGCGAGCACGCCATGTCCTCCGGCGACGACGCCCAGGCCGCGGCCTACGTCGAATGCGCCATCGGCGATCAGGTCACCTGGGGCGTCGGCATCGCCACCTCGATCACGACCGCCTCACTGCGCGCGGTGGTCTCGGCGGTCAACCGCGCTGCCCGTAAGGCCTGACAACGCGCCCCGATCGTCGCGAACGCAACGCCTGATTTCGTGACGATCGGGGTAACTCACCGGGTACGTCCAAAATGGTTTGGGCACCCAACGCAGGCACGCATGCAGGAGTGTCGGCGGCTCTCAGTTGTGCGCCGAAGTCGCGGGGAGGCGGTATTGCCTCGCCGCGTCCGGGCGGGTCAACAATGCTAGCGTTGGGTCGCAATAGCGCCGAGCTCTCTGTTCGAGCTGTCGAGCAGATGGGGGACACGTGACTACGAAAGATCAGAATTCGACCTCGAAGCCGATCGTGGCGGAGAACGTCGAAGACATCCTCGACGAGGTGGAAGCGGGCGGGCCCGCCGAGGCGAAGGAATCCGATTCCGAGGCGCAGGCGGCCGGATTCTTTCCGCCGGTACCGGATTCGATCGACCAGACCGTGGTGTATCCCGGCAATGGCGGGCCGTTCCCGGGACCCCAGGGGCCGGACGGCCACAATCCCTTCGCGGCCGATGGCCACAATCCGTTCCCGCCGGGCGGGCCCGGACCGTACGGCCCGCCGGGATTCCCGCCCGCGGGCGGCTTTCCGCCGCCGGACGCCGGTCAGTTCGCCCCGCCGCCGAATCCCGGTGTGCCGGGCGGTTTTCCGCCGATCGGCGAGGTGCGCGAGCAGACGCCCTACGGCGAGGTCCGGCAGGAGATCGGCAGCGACGGCATGGTGCGCCGGGTGTTTCCCGAGCAGCAGCCGGGTGAACCGGTGGAGCCGGGGCACTTCGGCGGTCCCGGACAGCCGGGGCAGTTCGCGCCCTCCAACGATCAGCCGGGCGGGCCGATCTACAGCTGGTCGCCGCCCCCGGCCGCGCCGCCGCAGCAGCCGCAGCCGCAGGTCGGTTTCCAGCCGGGCTGGAATGCCCAGCAGCAGCAGGGGATTCCGCCGCAGCCGGGCTCGTTCGGGCAGCAGTACGGTCAGCAGCCGCCGCCGCCCGGACATTCGGTCAATGACCTCAATCTCTTGAAGCGGGCCCGGCGCGCGCCGGGCAGCGGCTGGCGGCGCGCCGTGCACAAGGCGTCGGGCGGTGTCATCAATCCGGGTGAGTCCGCCGCGGACGTGGTGTACCGGCAGCTGGTGGATCGGGTGAACCAGCCGGTGCGCGGCGACTACCGGATCGCCATCCTGTCGCTCAAGGGCGGCGTCGGAAAGACCACCACGACTGTCGGTTTGGGCTCCACCTTCGCGTCGCTGCGCGGTGACCGGGTGATCGCCATCGACGCCAACCCCGACCTCGGGACGCTCGCGCACCGGGTGCCGCGGCAGACCCGCTCCACGGTGCGAAACCTGCTGGAGGACGGGCACATCAGCCGGTACTCCGATGTGCGGGCGCACACCTCGCAGGCCCCGAGCCGGCTGGAAGTGCTGGCCTCCGAACAGGATCCGGCCGTGTCGGAAGCGTTCTCGGAGGCGGACTACCGCAAGGCCATCGGCATCCTGCAGCAGTTCTACAACATCATCCTGACCGACTGCGGTACCGGTCTGATGCACTCGGCCATGTCCGGCGTGCTGGATATGGCGAGCTCGCTGGTGCTGGTCACCTCCCCGGCCATCGACGGCGCGCGCAGCGCCTCGGCCACCCTGGACTGGCTCGACCACCACGGCTACCACAAGCTGGTGGAGCGAACCGTGGTGGTGGTCAACGCCTCTCGCAAGGGCTCCTCGACGGTGGACCTGGACCAGCTGCGCAAGCTGTTCCTGGACCGCACCCGGGCCGTGCAGGTCGTCCCGTTCGACGACCACCTGGCCGAGGGCGCGGAGATCGACCTCGAGCTGGTCGGCAAGCCCACCCGCCGGGCGTTGCTGGAGCTGGCCGCCATGGTGGCCGACGACTTCGGCTATCAGGCCGCCGCGCAAGGCTTCCCGCCCCAGCAGGGCGGATTCCCGCCGCAGCAGGGTGGTTTCCAGCCCCAGGGCGGCATGCCCCCGCACGGCGGCTTCCCGCCGCAGCCAGGTGGTTTCCCGCCGCAGCCGGGTGGCCTCGAGCCGGGTGGTTTCCCGCCGCAGCCGGGCGGCGGTTTCCCGCCGCAGGGCTGAGCTCCGCCGGACGTCTGCCTCCCGCACCGTATGGGCGGTGCGTGCCGGTGGGGCGTGAACAACGAAACGCCCCGCGGTTCAACGGAACCGCGGGGCTTCGTTCATCGCGGGCGATCCGCGCTCGGGAGGAGTCAGCCGTGCACCAGGGGTGCGAGCGCCTTCCCGGCGAGCTCCACCGTGCCCGCCTCGTGCCCGTTGGTGACCAGGTTGACGATGATGCCGTCGATGCCGTGATCGAGGACCCGCGACTGGATCTGCTCGGCCACTTCGTCCGGGGTGCCGACGAATTGACGGTCGGCGGGGGAGTTGCGCAGCGCTTCGGTGGGCAGTGAGCCCAGGTCGGTGATGCCGATGCGGGCCAGCATCTCGGCCTGGGTCTTGCGGGCGCGGTCGCCGTCCTCGTCGACGATGACGAAGGCCAGGAAGCTGGTCTCCAGGGTCTTCGGGTCGCGGCCCGCCTCGTCCAGGCGCGCGTGCAGGGCGTCCAGCTTGCGGGGCAGCTCGGAGGCGTTGCAGATGATGTTGAGGTGGTCGGCGAACCGGGCCGCCAGCCCGAAGGTCTTCTTCTCGCCGCCGCCGCCCAGCAGGATCGGCAGGTCGTCGCGCACGCGCGGCTCGTTCATGGCGTTCTTCGTCCGGTACCACTTGCCGTCGAAGGTGGAGTGCTCGCCGCGCAGCATCGGCGTGATGATCTCCAGGGCCTCCTCGAGCTTCTCGAAGCGCTCGGTGAAGGTGCCGAAGTCGAAGCCGTAGGCCTGGTGCTCGAGCTCGAACCAGCCCGCGCCGATGCCGAGCACGGCCCGCCCCCGGCTCACCACGTCCAGGGTGGTGACGGTCTTGGCGGTGAGCGCCGGGTTGCGGTAGGTGTTGCCGGTCACCAAGGCGGACAACTGGATTCGCTCGGTCGAGGCCGCGAGACCGGACAGCGCGGTGTACGCCTCCAGCATCGGTTCCTCGGGCGCTCCGAGGAGCGGCAACTGGTAGAAGTGGTCCATCACGAAGGCCGCGTCGAAGCCCGCCGCCTCGGCCTCGCGCGCCTGCGCCACCACCGCCGGGAAGAGGTCCCGGGGCGCGACCCCGTAGCTGAAGTTCGGCATCTGATACCCGAGTCGAATGCTCATGAGCGCCACGGTAGGACTTGGAGCGCACTCCAAGTCAACCGCTGAAATTCCAACCCGGTCGCCCCGGCGTGGGGTCAGGTGGTCGCGTGGCGGGCGGCGGCCTGGAAGGCGGCGATCACCATGGCGACGGCGGGCCGCTTCTCGGCGTGCGGGCGGGTGGCCAGATCGTAGACGCGGGCGGCGCGCACCCCGGCCAGGCGCAGCATCACCAGGTGCGGGTGGCGGACCGCGTAGCGGGGCATGAGGGCGACGCCGTACCCGGTGGCCACCAGAGCTTCGATCACGCTGAACTCGTTGAGCCGCTGGGCGATCCGCGGTTGCACGCCGGTCACGGTGGCGATGGAGCGCAGCACGTCGTCGACCGGGAAGCCGGTGCGCACGCTGACCCAGGTCTCGTCGGCGAGTTCCGCGGGCACCACCGCGCCCTGCCGGGCCAGCCGGTGGTCGGGCGCGACCACCACGTCGATGGGCTCCCGCATCAGCACCCGTGACGCCACCCGCGGCCCGGTGAGCGACGGCGCGCGCTCGTCGCGGTGGGTCAGCACCACGTCGTAATCGGCCAGCAAGCGCGGCACCTCGCTGGGCGGCACGTCCTCGTCGCTGGCCACCACGTCGACGCCGCCGCCCGCCAGTTCGGCCAGCACGTGCGGCAGCAACAGTGCGGCCCCGGACGGGAAGAGCGCCACCCGGACCCGTCCGCGCGGCGATCCCCGGTACTCGGCCATCTCGCCGACCGCGCGTTCCATGGCCGCGAGCACCTCGTCCGCGCGCACCACCAGCGCCCGCCCGGCGTCGGTGAGCCGCACCCGCCGGCCGTCCGGCTCGAGCAGCGCCACCCCGGCCTCGCGGGCCAGCACCTTCAGTTGCTGTGAGACCGCGGACGGCGTCATGGACAGGGCTTCGGCGACCGCGGCTACTGTTCCGCGATCGGCCAGTTCCCGCAGTACCCGCAGCCGTTCGAGCGACATCAGCGGCCCGTCGGCTCGGGCAGGTTCGGGGCTCGGCACAGTTAAGTTCTACTACATCGTGAGTACAGAATTATTCGATTGTCCTTACTTATTAGCGCCAGCAATATTCTCGGCATGACCAATCGCGATCGACTGCTCGGACTCGCCGTCGTGGTGTTGTGGGGCCTGAACTTCCTCGCCATCCACGTCGGGCTGGAGCACTTCCCGCCGTTCTTCTTCGCGGGACTGCGGTTCGCCGTCATCGCGATTCCGGTGCTGTTGTTCGTGCCGCGGCCCCGGGTGGCGTGGAAGTGGTTGCTGCTCTACGGGATCGGGTTCGGGATCCTGCAGTTCGCCTTCCTGTTCACCGCTCTGCGGACGGGGATGCCGACCGGGCTGTCCTCGCTGGTGCTGCAGTCCTCCGCGCCGTTCACGGTGCTGCTGGGCGCGGTGTTCCTGCGGGAACGGCTGCGCGGGGTCCAGTTGGCGGGGATCGCGGTGGCCATGGCGGGCATGGCGGTGATCGGCTGGGATCGGGCACACCACGCGGCCCTGGTGCCCCTGCTGCTGACGCTGCTGGGCGGATTGGGCTGGGCCTTCGGCAATATCGGGTCCCGGCTGGCCGCGGCCTCGTCGGCGGGCGTGAATCCGCTGCACCTCACGCTGTGGATGGCCGTGGTGCCGCCGATCCCCATGTTCGCGCTGTCCGCGCTCACCGAGGGGCCGACCACCGGCTGGAACGACCTGATCGCGTCGTTCTCGGCGACCGGGTGGCCCGCCTTCGCGGCCCTGGCCTACATCGTGGCGCTGGGCACCATCGCGGGTTCGGGCCTGTGGACCTATCTGATGAGCCGCTATCCGGCGAGCACGGTGGCCCCGCTGTCGCTGGCCGTGCCGGTGGTGGGGATCGCCGCCTCGTGGGCCTTCCTGCACGAGACGCCGTCGGCATTGTCGCTGGTCGGGGCCATGATCGTGATCGCGGGTGCGTTCACCGCGACCTCGGCGGGCCGCCGGGGCCCAGCGGCCGGGGTGGAAGCCGCCACGCCCGGGCAAATTCGACACGCCCAGCCGACACACCGCCAAATTCAGGACCCCGCGCTCGTCGAGGCCTAGCTGAGCAGTCCGGTTTGTTGCTGGACGCCCGAATTACGGACCTTCGGGATGAAAATTTCCACCCCAACCGACCATCTGTCTGCGACAGCTCCATAGGATGCTGACCAGGCGTGGGAGGTAACGGGTATGGCAGGACAGCGTTTGTCCGTCACGCGGCGATCAGTGCTGCGTGGAGCAATGGCGGCCGGAGCGATGGCGGGAGCGGTGGCGGCGGGGGCCGCCCGTCCCGGCACCGCCCACGCGGCCGCCGGACGTCGGGTAGCCGTGCTGGGCGGCGGCGTCGCGGGTCTGACCGCGGCGCACGAACTGGCCGAACGCGGTTTCGAGGTGACCCTGTACGAGCGGCGGGCGCTGGGCGGCAAGGCGCGCAGCATTCCCGTCCCGGGCAGCGGCAAGGACGGGAAGCCGGAACTGTGGGGTGAGCACGGATTCCGTTTCTTCCCCGGCTTCTACCGTCACATTCCAGACACCATGCGGCGAATCCCGTTCGCGGGCAATGCCAATGGTGTGTGGGACAACCTGGTGGCGGCGTCGGAGGCGCGCTTCTCGCGCAAGGGCACCGACGACACCATCATTCCGATGGGCAGGGCCGGGAAACCGTGGTCCAGCCCCGACAACTTCCGCGAAACAGTCGGGTCCGCGATCACCACCTCCACCAATATGGGCACGGCCGACGCCCTCTACTTCGCCAATCGCCTGCTGGTCTTCAACACCAGTTGCGACGCGCGCCGCAATGGGCAGTGGGACAGCGTGGCGTGGCGGGACTACGTCGGTGCAGGCAAGCGCTCCAACGAATTCCGCATGCTGCTGTCCAGAACGCTCACCACCCTGCTGGTGGCCGCCAAGGACGACAAGGCCAGCACCCGCACCATCGGCAATATGGGCGAGCAGTTCCTGGGCAACCCGCTCGAGACCGGCAATGACGGCCCGCTCGACCGGCTGCTGAACGGCTCCACCAACGAGGCCTGGATCGACCCCTGGGTCAACCGGCTGCGCGAACTCGGCGTCACCTTCGTCAACGCCGAGATCCGTGGACTGGAACTCGATGGGGCGCGCATTTCCGGTGCGCGGATGGTGGATTCGTCGGGAGCGGCCCAGACAATCGAGGCCGACCATTTCGTGAGCGCGCTGCCCGTCGAGGTGGCCCGCACCCTGTGGACGCCCGAGATCCTGTCGCTGCGACCGGAATTGGCGGGCATGAGCCAGCTGACGGTGGACTGGATGAGCGGCATCCAGTTCTACCTGCGCCGCCGCACCGATATCGCGCGCGGCCATGTCGCCTACGTGGATTCGCCGTGGTCGCTCACCTCGATCGCGCAGGGCCAGTTCTGGAATCGCACCCCCGTCACCGGCCTCGGGGACGGCGCCGTGCAGGACTGCCTGTCGGTCGACATCTCCGACTGGAACACCCCGGGCATCCTCTACGGCAAACCGGCCAAGGAGTGCACGCACGAGGAGATCGCGCGCGAGACCTGGGCGCAGCTCGACGCGCACCTCAACGACCGCGGTGAGCTGCTGCGCAAGGACGACCTGCACTCCTGGTTCCTCGACACCGGCATCGCGTGGGACGCCGCGCAGCAGCGCAACACCAATGCCGACCCGCTGCTGATCAATACCGCGGGCTCGCTGGCGCTGCGCCCCGACTCGCACTCCGACAGCCTCCAGAACCTGTATCTGGCGGGCGATTACGTACGCACCAACGTGGACCTCGCCACCATGGAGGGTGCTTCGGAATCGGCCCGCGCGGCGGTCAACAAGCTGCTCGACGTGACCGGTTCGGACGCGCCGCGCTGCAAGCTGTTCACGCTCTACCGCGCCCCCGAGCTGGAGCCGTTCCGGCAGCTGGATGTCCAGCGCTTCGCCGCCGGTCAGCCGAATCTGTTCGACGCTTGAGGGAATTCCTCACACCGGCGGAAAAGAGCTGGTGTGAGGGCATCCCGTGCGCGTTGAATCGGGGACATGAGCGAGATCACGGACCCGGTCGAACTGCGTGAACTACTGGGGGAGGTCGCTCCGCGGCCGCGGAACAAGGACCGCTATTCCCTGCACGAGCGGGATCGGGAGTGGATCGCGCGCTCGCCGTTCGTGGTGCTGGCCACCAGCGCCGCGGACGGCACCTGTGACGCCTCGCCGAAGGGCGATCCGGTCGGATTCGTGCGGGTGCTCGACGACAAGACCATCGCGATCCCGGAGCGGCCCGGCAACCGGCGCGCCGACGGCTACCTCAATATCCTGAGCAATCCGCATGTGGGTGTGCTCTTCATGATTCCGGGCCGCAACGACACCCTGCGGATCAACGGCCGCGCCCGATTGCTCCGGGACGCACCGTATTTCGACGACATGATCGTCAAGGGCCACCGCCCGATCCTCGCCATCGAGATCGAGATCGAGCAGATCTTCTTCCACTGCGCCAAGGCGTTCATGCGCAGCGGGCTCTGGCAGCCGGAGCGCTGGGCGGCCGACACGCTGCCGGGCACCGCACGTCTGGTCAAGGATGTGCAGCCGGCCACACCCGAGACCGTCGAACAGCTCGAGGAGTACTACAGCGCCGACAGCTACCAGAAGATGCTCTACAACGGCTGATTGCGGCGCGAATCACGGCGCTGCCCCCGGCACCGCGTGCACGCTGAATCCTCGTTCCCCATAAACTCGCGGTCGTGGCAGACATCTCGATGCGCGGACAGCTGGCGCTGCGGGCGGCGACGGCGGCGTCGTGGGCCTCGCGGCGGGCCGGGCGGGGCAACGGCTCGATGATCGGCGGTTTGATCGCCCTGAAGATCGATCCCTCGCTCATGACGCAGCTCGGCCGCGGCAAGCGCACGGTGCTGGTGACCGGCACCAACGGCAAGTCCACCACCACCCGCATGACCACCGCGGCGCTGCAGTCGCTGGGCCGGGTCGCCACCCAGGCCGACGGCGCGAACATGGACGCCGGGATCGTGGCCGCGCTCACCGCGCACCGCACCGCGCCGCTGGCGGCCATCGAGGTCGACGAACTGCACCTGCCGCACGTCGCCGACGCGCTGAACCCGTCGGTGGTGGTGCTCCTGAACCTGTCCCGCGACCAGCTCGACCGGGTCGGCGAGATCAATATGATCGAGCGCCGCCTGCGCGAGGGCATGGCCCGGCATCCCGCGGCCGTCCTGGTCGCCAACTGCGACGACGTACTGGTCACCTCCATCGCCTACGACCACCCGAACGTGGTGTGGGTCTCGGCCGGCAGCGGCTGGGCCGTGGACGCCACCAGCTGCCCGCGCAGCGGCGAGCCCATCGTGTGGGAGGGCGAGCACTGGTACAGCACGGGCGCGGACTTCCAGCGCCCGGAGCCGCAGTGGCGGGTCGACGATGCGGGCCTGCACGGCCCCGACGGCCTGGAACTGCCGCTCTCCCTTGCCCTTCCGGGCCGCGCCAACCGCGGCAATGCCGCCCAGGCGGTGGCCGCCGCGGTCGCGCTGGGCGCGGATCCGGCCGTGGCCGCCGCGGCCACCGGCACCGTGAAGGAGATCGCGGGCCGCTACCGCAGCGTCGACGTGGACGGCCGCAGCACCCGCATGCTGCTGGCCAAGAACCCGGCGGGCTGGCAGGAAGCGCTGTCCATGATCGACCCGGCCGCAACGGGTCTGGTGATCGCGGTCAACGGCCAGGTGCCCGACGGCGAGGACCTGTCCTGGCTGTGGGACGTGCGCTTCGAGCACTTCGAGGGCACCCAGGTGGTGGCCGCCGGCGAGCGCGCCACCGACCTCGCGGTGCGCCTCACCTACGCCGGCGTCGAGCACATCACGGTGGCGGATCCGGTGCGCGCCATCGCCTCCTGCCCGCCGGGACGGGTCGAGGTGCTGGCCAACTACACCGCGTTCCGCGACCTGAACCGCGACCTCGAAGAGAAGACGGGCGGCAAGGCATGACACGAGAATCGACCGTCCGCATCGGCCTCGTGCTCCCGGACGTGATGGGCACCTACGGCGACGGCGGCAATGCCGTGGTGCTGCGCCAGCGGCTGCGCATGCGCGGCTACGACGCGGAGATCGTCGAGATCCCGCTCGCCGAGCCGGTTCCCAACTCGCTGGACCTCTACACCCTCGGCGGCGCGGAGGACTCGGCCCAGCGGCTGGCCACCCGCCATCTGCAGCGCTATCCGGGCCTCCAGGAGGCCGCTGGACGGGGCGCGCCGGTGCTGGCCATCTGCGCGGCCATCCAGGTGCTGGGCCACTGGTACGAGACGTCGTCGGGCGAACGCGTCGACGGCGTGGGCCTGTTCGACGTCACCACCGCGCCCCAGGACAAGCGGGCCATCGGCGAGGTCGCGACCCAGCCGCTGGTGCCCGGCCTGTCCCAGCCGCTCACCGGCTTCGAGAACCATCGCGGCGGAACCAAACTCGGCGGCGACGCCAAACCGCTGGCCCGGGTCACCAAGGGCGTCGGCAACGGCGTCGGGGACGGGCTCGAGGGCGTCATCCAGGGTTCGGTGCTCGGCACCTACATGCACGGCCCCGCCCTGGCCCGCAATCCCGAGCTCGCCGACTATCTGCTCGGCCGCGCGCTGGGCGTGGATTCGCTTCCGCCGCTGGAGCTTCCGGAGGTCGATCAGCTCCGCCGGGAACGCCTCCGGGCCTGATGGCGGGCTGATTTCGGCGTCGCCCACGGGATCGGGGGCTTGTGCCCCGGCATAGCCATCCCGAATGTCCGGTTAGTGATCTCTCACGAAGGTGTTGAGGCGATGGCGACCGGCCGGTAATCTCGCGCGCGGTCACGCGTGATGAGGGAGGTGACCGGTTGCGTAGGCGCACCATGTTGAAGGCTGCCGGGTTGGCGGCTCTGCTGGCGGGCGTAGGAACGGGTGCCGCCACGCGCGGCGCCGGGTCCGCGTCGGCCAATCCGTTGTGGAACGCGCTGTTCGAGGCGTGGGTCCCGGAAATCTTTGCGCCACTGCCGGATCCGCCCGAGCACACCGAGGCCATCGTGATCGGCTCCGGTTTCGGCGCCGCGGTGACCGCGCTGCGGCTGGCCGAGGCCGGTATCCAGAACACCGTCCTGGAACGCGGTTCCCGCTGGCCCAACGACCCGTGGCGGGAGATCTTCACCGGCGACGACCTGCCCGACGGTCGCGGCTTCTGGCATCGCACCAGCTTCACCGGCATCACGAAGGTGCCGGTGCCGTGCGCGTCCTTCGGCGGCGTCCTGGACGTCACCGAGTACCCGGGCATCGACGTGTGGCGCGCCTCCGCGGTCGGCGGCGGGTCGATCGTGTTCACCGGCGCCATGGTCGCGCCGCCGAAACACCTGTTCGACCACGTCTTCGGCGGCGTGGTGAACTACGGCGAACTGGACTCGGTGTACTACCCGCGGGTCCGGCAGATGCTGCGGCTGTCCACGATGCCGCAGGACATCTACGACTCCGCGCCGTTCGCGCATTCGCGGGTCTGGGACCAGCAGGTGCGGGCCGCGGGATACACGCCGGAGGCCAATGATTCGATCTTCAACTGGGATGTGGTGCGCGCGGAACTGGCGGGCAACAGCCGCGCCTCGGCCACCGCGGCGCGCAGCAACCTCGGCAACTCCAATGGCGCGAAGTTCGATCTCAACCAGAACTACCTGCGCTACGCCGAGGGCACCGGCCGCACCGGCATCTTCCCGGGCCACCGGGTCGACACCATCGGCCAGGACGCCAACGGCAAATACGTTGTCACCGTGAGCAAGCTGGCTCCGACCGGTCAGGTACTGCGCACCCGCACCCTCACCTGCGACAAGCTGTTCCTGGGCGCGGGCTCGGTCGGCACCTCCGAACTGCTGGTGCGCGCCCAGGCCACCGGCACGCTGCCCAACCTCAACGAGCACGTCGGCGACGGCTGGGGCACCAACGGCGACGTGGTGACGGCCCGCAGCTTCAGCTACCCGTCCATGAACGGTGGCGGCGTCCCCAGCGCCAGCCGCATCTTCGACGACGCGGGCATGCCGCTGCACCTCGAGAACTGGTACGTGCCGGGCATTCCCATGGACACCGGCGCCATCGCCTCGCTGGGCATCGTGCTGGACCCGACCCGCGCCCGCTTCGGCTACGACCGCGGCCGCAACGCCGTCGGACTGGCCTGGCCACGGGAGGCGCAGGATCGGATCGTGGAGGCGTGCCGCGCGGTCGACCACAAGGTCGGGCAGGCCAGTGGCGCGGTAATGGACTACGGCGTCATCGGTTTCGACGCGCAGGGCTTCTTCACCGCGCACCCGCTCGGCGGCGCGGTGCTGGGCCGGGCCACCGACGGCTACGGCCGCGTCGTCGGCCATCCGGGCCTGTACGTCATGGACGGCGCGGCCATCCCGGGCAGCACCGCGACGGTGAATCCGTCACTCACCATCACCGCGATCGCCGAACGCAATATCGAGGCGATCATCCGCGCCGGAAAGTAGCCGGGCGGAAGGCTTTTCGCCGTTGTCCACAGTTCCCCAGGGGGCTGTGGACAAACTTGCGACGCGGAATGCTGCGATAGGGAAAGACCGGTCGGCGGGAAATCTGCTGTGCGGAACACTGCCTCACCGGGGGTTTGCGCCGACTACGCTGGCGGCGACCGTTCGAGGAGGAAGGGGACGTCGTGACCGAGCTCGGCGCAGCGGAGGCCGATGAGTTTCCGCGCAAGCCTCCGGCCCTGTGGAGCGATTTCCTCATGCTCGCGCTCGCGGTGGTGTCCGTCGCGCTGGTCACCTGGATCACCTTCTTCCCGGTGTCCGACCACACCTACCGGCTGATCCGGATCGCCGACTACAGCATCTGCGCGGTCTTCGCCGCCGAATTCCTGTGGCGCTGGCGGCGGGAGGGCTGGAGCTGGACCTTCCCGTTCGTCTACTGGTACGAGGTCCTCGGCATGATTCCGGTGACCAGCCCGTTCTTCCGCGGGTTCCGGCTGCTGCGGATCGTGGTGATCGTGGTGCGGCTGGGCCGGGTGGCCGACCGCGCCTTCGGCGACCGGATCACCGCGGCGGTGGTGAACCGCTCGATCGGGGCCATCGTCGAGGCCATCGAACGGCCGCTCACCATCCGGGTGCTCGACGAGGTCGGCGAGGTGATGCGCGCCGGGCACTACACCCGCAATATCGCGAATGCGCTGGAGGAGAACCGCTCCGAGATCGATCAGATGATCGTCGAGGTGATCCGGAGCGATCCGCAGCTGGGGAAGGTGCGCTACATCCCGTTCCACGAGGAGATGATCCGCGGCATCGCGGACGCCAGCTTCCGGGTCATCTTCCAGGTGCTGGCCGATCCGCGCACCGACGAACTGGTCGCGGACGCGCTGCGCGAGAACATCAATCAGCTCCGCGACGCGGTGCACGCGGGCACCCGGGTGCCGGAGGCGATCAACCACCGGATCGCCCCGGCCCCCGGCTCGCCCGGATGACGGCTCAGTGCGTCCCGTGCCGGATGAGATCGCGCGGCTGGGCGTAGCGCACCACCTCGAACACGATCAGCGCCAGCAGCACCGCGCACAGGATGCCCAGCGCCGCCAGCGCGGGCAGCGCCGAGGCGAGCGGGATCAGCGCCACCAGGACCACGGCGGCCACCAGCCGCGGCACCAGCACCGTGCCGGTCGCGTAGTGCCGGAACCCGACCAGCGCCAGCAGATAGGCCGCCACGCCGCCGTACAGCGCGAACAGCGGGATCCCGTGCAGCTGATCGCTGAGCGAATGCCCTTGCGCCCCACCCACGTAGTTGAGCACCTTCTTCAAACCCAGTGCCATGGCCACGATTCCGGCGATCATCGGGAAGTGCAGGAAGGTGTAGCAGTTGCGGGCGATCTGGATGCGGCGCTCGCCGCCGGCCTGGTGCATGGCGCGCTCGACCACCAGCGCGGCCACGTCGAAGTAGGCCCACCACAGCAGCCCGGCCACAGCGAGCCCCAGCATCGAGCCGACCGTGATGGACCACGAGATCGGCAGTCCGGCCACGCCGACGCCGATGGACACGATGGACTCGCCCAGCGCGATGATGACGATCAGCCCGTACCGCTCGGCGAAGTGCGAGGCCGAGTAGAGCCGCCATTCGTTGCCCGCGAAGAACGTCCAGCCCATCTCCCACACCAGCGCGGCCAGCCACAGACCCAGCTGGGCGGCGCCGGAGGTGAGCGCGCCCGCGACCAGCAGCACGCTGGCCACGCTGAGTGATCCTGCGGCCCAGCGGATCACCTGCCGCCGCAATTGGGCGTCGTGGGTGCTGGCCATCCAGAACACGGTCAGATGGACGACCCGCACGACCAGGTAGCCGATCACGAAGACCAGCGGCCCGTACCAGCCGCCGGACAGATCGTGGAAGGCCTCGGGAATGGTGAGCGCGATGATGAACACCGCGCCCATGGCCACGAACATGGCCACCCGGGCGATGCCCTCGTCGGCCTTGATCACATTGCCGAGCCAGGAGTAGCCGATCCAGGCCCACCAGAGCATGGTCAGCATCAGCAGGGCGCGCAGCAGCGTGACACCGGAGGTGTCGTGCGCGGCGAAGTCGGTGACCATGGTGAACGCGAAGACGATCACCAGGTCGAAGAACAGTTCCAGCTGGGTCACCGAGGCGTCCTCGGCGACCGGGGTCATGCGGGTGCGAACCGAACCGGGCATGGCAGACATACTGCCGGTTCGCGCGGGCGAACGGCAGTGTCGGCGGCGAGTGTTCGCCCTCGGCGTTACGCGGCGAGCCCGGGTTACGCGGTGCCGAAGCCGGGTTCGAAGCCGCGGCCGTAGTCCAGGCGCTGCGCGTAACCCGGCTGCGGGTAGCCGGGCTGGGCGTAGCCCTGCTCGTAACCCTCGGCGTAGGGCGCGGGTTCGGCGGCCTCGGCCGGAGCGGCCTCGACCTCGCCGAGGCCCTGCAGGCCGGTGACGGATTCGACGAAGGCGATGAAGTTGCTGATCAACGCCTCGCCCTCGCGGCGCGCGCTGCGCTTGAGGACCATGCCGGGCACCGGGATCGGCAGGTAGAGCTCGGAGTGGTACCAGACTTCGGTTGCGCCGTCCTCGATTTCGGCGAGGTCGAACCAGCTGGTGCCGCCGGCGCCGGCGCTGGACTCGGTGACCCGCCATTCGACGCGGGTCTCGGTGCAGCTGAACTCGACGACCTGCCGGTCCGGCCGGCCCATCAGGTTGGCCGAGACGTAAACCCGCTTCGGGCGGCCGAACTGGTCGCGGCTGGCGACCCGGACGTCCTGGTGCGAGGGCGACCAGTCGGGCATCTGCTCGACCATGAGCAACGCGTCCATCACCTGATCGGGATCGAGGTCGATCACGAACCGGTGGTCAGTTTTCGTGCGCATATCTACCCTCCACTCGGGGACCGATTGTGACCAGGGTCGCTGCCAGAGTCAACTGCGCATCCCACCACTTCTGACCGACTGGTCGGTCTGGTTGGTCGCAATGTCCCAGCTCCGCGTGGAAATCCGCCGGGGCTGTAGATAAACCGGAAATCTTGGGCAAAGCCGGTATTCGGGCGGTGTGAAGTGACGGCGGTCACACGGCCGGAATGGCCCGTTCCACCGCCGTTTCGATCAGCCGCGCGGCCTCCGCGTCGTCGAAGATCTCGGGCAGCGTGAGCCTTTCGACGATGAGCCAGTTCAAGGCCAGGTACAGCAGCAATACGGAGTCGGCATCGCCGGGCAGCCCGGAGTCCAGATGGTTGCGGACATTGAACTCGATGTCAGCGCGCACCCGCTCGGTGAGGATCGCCTGCAACTCCGGGCGGCGGGTGGCTTCCAGGCGCAGTTCCAGCAGGGCGAGGTAGCCGGTCCGGAAGCCCGTGATCCGGGCGACGGTCTCGGTCATCAGCTCGGCGATGGTCTGGCGGGTGCGCGGGCCGGTCGCCAGGTGGTTCATCGTCTCGGCGCTGGGTTGCAGCCGTTCGTAGAAGCGGTGTCCCGCCTGTACGAAGAGTTCGTCCCGGTTCGGGAAGTAGTTCGAGGCCGTTCCCGCCGGCACGCCGGCCTCCTTGTCGACCGCGCGGAAGGTCAGTCCGCGGGCGCCGTCGCGGGCCAGGACCTCGATGGCCGCGTCGATCAGGGCATTGCGTCGTTCCGGATTCGTCCGAACCATTGACACCACTCCATTCGTAGTACTATGTTCGTAACCACTACGGACACAGTACTACGAATGAGGCGGTAAAACATGCGAAACCTCGTCTACTACGTTGCGGTCACCCTCGACGGCTTCATCGCAGGTCCGGAGAACGAGGTCGACTTCTATCCGGTCGGTGACGACCTGTCGGCCTGGTTCAACGAGCGGGTCCCGGAGGCTGTCCCGACCCACATTCGCGAACTCGTGGGCCTGCCGGCCGATACCCCGAACCGGCAGTGGGACACGGTCCTCATGGGTCGCGCCACATACGAGCCCGCGCTGGCCGCGGGCGTCGCCAGCCCCTACGACCACATGAAGCAGTACGTCTTCTCCACGACCCTGGCACCGGTCGACAACCCGCAGGTGGAAGTGGTCGCGGGTGATCCGGTCGAGCTGGTGCGCCGATTGAAGAAGGAGGAGGGGCTCGACATCTGGCTCTGCGGCGGCGCGAACCTGGCCGGACAACTGATCGATGAGGTCGACCGGCTGATTCTCAAGAGTTACCCGGTGATCGCGGGCGCGGGCATCCCGCTCTTCGCCGGCGGGTTCCATCCCACCCGGTTCGCCGTCACCGAGCGGCGGGAATTCGGCAATGGCACGCAGGTCACCTGGCTGGACCGGATGCGTTCGGAATAGCTACCGGATGGCTGAACTCGGCCGACGAGAGGTGGGGCGAAATCTCGTGGACCTCGGCCGGTAGTCTTGGGGCTCGGTAGCAGCAGTTTGTCGATCTTGGAGGATTTCCGCCGTGGCTCTCGTCGTCCAGAAATACGGAGGATCCTCGGTCGCCACCGCCGAGCGCATCCGGAGGGTCGCCGAGCGGATCGTCGAGACCAAGAAGCTGGGCCACGATGTGGTCGTGGTGTGCTCGGCCATGGGCGACACCACCGACGAACTCATGGATCTGGCCCAGCAGGTCGCGCCCGCCGCGCCGGCCCGCGAGATGGATATGCTCCTCACGTCCGGTGAGCGCATCTCCAACGCGCTGGTGGCCATGGCCATCCACTCGCTCGGCGCCGAGGCCCGGTCCTTCACCGGCTCGCAGGCCGGTGTCATCACCACCGGCACGCACGGCAACGCCAAGATCATCGATGTGGCCCCGGGCCGGGTGCAGCAGGCGCTCGGCGAGGGCACCATCGTGCTGGTCGCGGGTTTCCAGGGCGTGTCCCAGGACAGCAAGGACGTGACCACGCTGGGTCGCGGTGGTTCCGACACCACCGCGGTCGCGCTGGCCGCCGCGCTCAATGCCGACGTGTGCGAGATCTACACCGATGTGGACGGCGTCTTCTCCGCCGACCCGCGCATCGTCACCGACGCCCAGAAGCTCGACTCCGTCTCCTACGAGGAGATGCTGGAGATGGCGGCCTGCGGCTCGAAAGTTCTGATGCTGCGTTGCGTCGAGTACGCGCGCCGCTACAACGTGCCCGTCCATGTGCGGTCCTCGTACACGGACAAGACGGGCACCATGATTACCGGATCGATGGAGGACATCCCCTTGGAGCAAGC
The DNA here is from genome assembly GCF_040630175.1 of Nocardia sp. NPDC005825. NCBI lineage: Bacteria > Bacillati > Actinomycetota > Actinomycetes > Mycobacteriales > Nocardiaceae > Nocardia > Nocardia sp. NPDC005825. The sequence goes on along the minus strand of NZ_JBEXXC010000004.1, from coordinate 194,118 downwards.
AATCCTCACGGGCGTCGCGCACGACCGCAGCGAGGCCAAGGTGACCGTGGTCGGCATTCCGGACGAGCCGGGCTACGCCGCCAAGGTGTTCCGCGCGGTCGCCGATGCCGAGATCAATATCGACATGGTGCTGCAGAACATCTCCAAGGTGGAGACGGGTAAGACCGACATCACCTTCACCCTGCCCAAGCTGGAGGGCCCGCGCGCCGTCGAGCTGCTCACCAAGCGGCAGGGCGAGATCGGCTTCTCCCAGGTCGTGTACGACGACCACATCGGCAAGGTGTCGCTGGTCGGCGCGGGCATGAAGTCGCACCCGGGCGTGACCGCCACCTTCTGCGAGTCGCTCGCGGACGCGGGCATCAATATCGACCTGATCTCCACCTCGGAGATCCGGATCTCGGTGCTGGTCAAGGACACCGACCTGGACGAGGCCGTGAAGGTGCTGCACTCGGCGTTCGATCTGGGCGGCGACGAGGTCGCCGTGGTGCACGGCGGAACGGGACGGTAGAGCCATGGGTGTGCGTGTAGGTGTCGTCGGCGCGACCGGTCAGGTCGGCGCGGTCATGCGAAAGCTGCTGGAGGAGCGCAACTTCCCGGCCGACGAGGTGCGCTTCTTCGCGTCCTCGCGCTCGGCGGGCAAGACGCTGCCGTTCCGCGGCAAGGACATCGTGGTCGAGGACACCGAGACCGCGGACCCGACCGGACTGGACATCGCGCTGTTCTCGGCCGGCGCCACCATGTCCCGGGTGCAGGCGCCGCGCTTCGCGGCCGCCGGTGTCACCGTGATCGACAACTCCTCGGCCTGGCGCAAGGATCCCGAGGTGCCGCTGGTGGTCTCCGAGGTGAACCCGGAGGCGACCCGCAACCTGGTCAAGGGCATCATCGCGAACCCGAACTGCACCACCATGGCCGCCATGCCGGTGCTCAAGGTGCTGCACGACGAGGCCGGTCTGCAGCGGCTGATCGTGTCCAGCTACCAGGCGGTCTCGGGCTCCGGCCTGGCCGGTGTGGAGGAGCTGGCCTCGCAGGTGCGCGCGGTGATCGGCGACGCCGAGAAGCTGGTGCACGACGGTTCGGCCGTGGACTTCCCGGCGCCGAACAAGTACGTGGCCCCCATCGCCTTCGATGTGATTCCGCTCGCGGGCGCACTGGTGGACGACGGCAGCGGTGAGACCGACGAGGATCAGAAGCTGCGCAATGAGTCCCGCAAGATCCTGGGTCTGCCGGACCTGCTGGTGAGCGGCACCTGCGTGCGCGTGCCGGTGTTCACCGGGCACTCGCTGTCGATCAATGCCGAGTTCGCCCGGCCGATCTCGGTGGAGCGCGCTGAGGAATTGCTGGCCGAGGCGCCCGGTGTGCGGCTGACCGATGTGCCGACGCCGCTGGCCGCCGCCGGCCAGGACGAGTCGCTGGTGGGTCGTATCCGCCAGGATCCGGGTGCGCCGGACGGTCGCGGTCTGGCGCTGTTCATCTCGGGCGACAATCTGCGTAAGGGCGCCGCGCTGAACACCATTCAGATCGCGGAAGTTCTTTTGAACAACTGATCAGTTTCTCTGATCGGAACTAACCGTTACGGACCGTGCACGCAAAGTGCGCGGTCCGTTTTCGGATATGGTCAATCGGCCCAGAGTTCCGCGCACGGAAGTGGCGCGAGCCGATCGATGGGCATGCCGTCGATGGTGACTTCAATGCGATGCGGTCTCAAATGCGCTGCGAGACGTTCCGCAATTGCACGCTCGGCGCGGTAATCCAAGATCATTCCGCCGGGAAACCGCAGGCGCACATGGACTTCGTCGGTTTTGGGGGCGGCCGTCATCGGGTGGGCGCCCGGTGGGTGACTGGTTGACCTTTCGCCGCGCGAGAGTTCCGGTTACCCTCGCGTTCGAGGCGAGCGGTGATCGATTGCACCGTCGCCCCGTCGGCAGTGGAGGAATACTTGGTGGCCGCTAGGGCGCACGCCGCGAACCACATTGCCGCGCCGCCGATTCCGGCTCCGAGTAGGAAGAAGAGAAGTTCGCCGGGCATGACCACCTCTTGTCGTCCGTTTGGTTCGACGGGTCCTCTTCAAACGTTAAACACAGAAAAATTGCGGTGCAATAAGAAAAATCCATGTTCCATACTGTGCGCCGTAAGCTCGCCCGGTCTGGAATCCTTGTCGGCAGATCCCCCCTTGGAAGGAATGGGCGGAAGGAGAAGGGCATGGTAGACATCGGCGAAACAAGCGGGCGGTGACGGCCGGGAAAGCCGATCAGGCAGAAGGAGTTTGACCCGGTGGCCGAAAGTACCCTTGGGGCACGGGTAGCGGAGTTGCGCCGGCGGCGGGGACTATCGCAGAAAGAGTTGGGCGCGGCGATTCGGCGCTCGGAAAGCTGGGTGTCGCAGGTCGAGCGAGACGTCCTGCCTGTTGAGCGACTGTCCGTTCTGCAAAGACTGGCGGATGTGCTCGGCGTGGCGGTACGCGATCTGCGTCCCGAAGCGGCCGAACCGGTGGCCGCCGACCGCGGCGACGGGCTTCGGCCCGGCTCGGCGGTCTTCGAGCAGCTGCGGCTGATGCTCACCGGACATCCCGCACTGGACCAGCTCCTCGGCGACGAGGCCGACCGAGTTCCGGAGCCGAACGCGGCGGACGCGAAACTCCCCGAGCTGCAACAGCGCGTGGACCTGGCCTGGCAGCTGGCACACGAATCCCGCTTGGTCGAGGTGGGCGGCAGCCTGCTGGAACTGATCCCGGACCTGGAACACGCCGCGCGGGCGAACACCCCGCGGCGGCCGGAAGTGCTGACCCAGCTCTCGCGCGCCTATCAGGTGGCCGCGACCGCGTTCACCCGTCAGGAGGAGGTCGACGCGGCATGGGTCGCGGCCGATCGCGCCTTGTCCGCGGCCGAGGAATCCGGTGACGCGCTCAGCGTCGTGGCCGGAACCTACCGCATGGCCCAGGCCTTCCTGCGCCTGCAACGACTGGAACAGGCCGAACAGGCGGCACGGGTGTCGGTGGCGGCGCTGGCCGCCCGCGCGGCGGCCGACCAGCCGCGGCCGGAAGTGCTGTCGCTCTACGGATCTCTGCAGCTCATGCTGGCGGTGATCGCGGCGACCGACGGGAATCGCACCGCGGCCCGGGCCGGGCTGGCGGCGGCACGCGTCGCCGCCGATCGACTGGGCGAGGGCCGCAACGACTTCGACACCGAGTTCGGTCCGACCGGGGTCGCCGTGCACGCGGTGGCCGTGGCAGTCGAACTGGGTGACGCGGGCGAGGCGCTCGACACCGCGCGCACCGTCGACGCGTCGATCCTGTCGCCGGAACGGCAGGCCCGCTTCCTGGTCGACGTGGCTCGCGCGCACGCGCAGCGGCGGCAGGCGGCGGAAGCGTTGGAGGCGTTGCTCAATGCCGAGCGACTAACGCCCGAACTGGTCCACACCGATCATCGCGCCCGCGAGGTGGTGCGCGATCTGCTGCAGTTCGCCGGCCGCCGACCGGCCGAGGAATTACGAGAGCTGGCGGGGCGGGCCGCGGTCACGCCCTAGGCGCTGTCGTCGGAGTCAGCGCACGCCCGGGGTGCGCGGGTCGGGGCCGACGCACGCCAGCAGCAGGCAGCCCGGGGGAGCGTCACTGAACGGCGGGGCGAGCGGAAGGTTCAAGCAGGACAACACGGTACAGCCGGGATAGGCATCCGCGCCGACGCCGAAGACCGCCAGCGCGATATCGGTGTCGAAGTAGGCGCGGTAGTCCACCCGCAGCGGCGTCTCCACGTACGGGCCCGGATCCGGCATCGGATGGTCGCGGAAGCCGGACAGCAGGCGGCGGAAGAACTCGTGCGACGGCTCGTCGCCGTATTGCAGGAGGCCGCCGGGGCCTTGACCGCTGTGCACGCCGAACGCGCCGGTCCACACCACCATCAGGTCCAGGTCGGGCACCACGAAGACGTTCTGCAGCCCGAGGCCGGACATGGAATAGGTGTCGGCGGGCAGGAATTCGGGATTCTCCGCACAGCCCGGGCCGAGCCAGAACAGGTAGCCGTAGCAGCGGTTGGTGCCCGACGGCGTGACGGCCCGATCCAGGTAGGCCTCGGAGATGACGGCGCGGCCGTTCCAGCGGCCGTGCGCGGCGACCAGCATGCCGAGCCGCGCCAGATCGGCGGGCGGAATGAACAGGTGCGCGTAGCCGTAGGTGTGGCCGGAACGGTCCCGCGCCCAGTAGTAGTCGCCGCGCTCGATGCCCAAGGGGCCGAACAGTTCCCGCTGCGCGAAGTCCTGGAGCGGTTCGCCGGTGGCCAGTTCGATCACGTACGACAGCAGGTCCACATTGCGCTGGCTGTATTGGAAGGCGCTGCCCGGCGGGGTGTCGAAGGGCACGCCGAGGGCCTGGACCGCGCTGAACGGGTCGATCGGGACGACACCGGTGATGCCTTCGGTGGCCGCGCCGACCCGCAGGCCCGAGGTCTCCTGCAGCAGGTTCTCCACGGTGATGGCGCGGTGCCCGGCATCGCCGACATCCGGCGGGAGATAGCTGTCCAGGGTCGCGTCGATATCGAGTTTCCCTCGGTCCCAGGCGATTCCGGCGAGCAACGAGACGATGCTCTTGGTGACGCTCCAGACGTTCCACGGGACGGTGTCGGTCTCGGCGTTCGAGGGGCCGGTGCCGATCAGGCAGTTGTGCCGAAAGACCTGGACGTTCAATCGGTTTCGGGTGGCCGCGAAAGCGAGGGCATCGGCCAGTTGCCCGGGGTCTACTCCGGTGTCCTCGGGCGCGGCGCGCACGAAGTCGCGCCCCGTGGGTTGCGCGCAGTACGCCGGATCGGTGGCCGCTGTCGCGGCTCCTCCGCCGAGGATCACGCTGCCCGCCATCACTACCGTCGCCAACGTGCCGGCCATCCCCCTGCGCATGCGCCGCATGGAGTCAGGCTAACCCGGAAAGTTGAAGCCGACGCCCAACAAGCGCCTCTCGGCGAGTGGTCGCTCGTAGCGACGAAGGGTGCGGCCCGGGGCTGTTCCGACGCCGGCAGTGTGGATCAACCGAGCGTCCGCCGGATCTATTCCGGCACCGGCAGTGTGATCCGGGTGACGTCTCTACGGTGGTGACCGGTGTCACCCGGAGCGTTTAGCATTCGGCGGAGAACAATCTGTACTTCTCTTGGGGGAGCTGTGACCGACGATCCGGTGATCGCCAATCTGCTGACCGTGCTCGACGCCAATCCCGAGCTGCTGCCGGTGCGGATCAGCGTGATCGAACTGCTGGCCGCCCGGGGCCGCCACGCGGAGGCGCTGACGCAGTGCGCCACGGCGCTGGCCCAGGATCCGGTCAACGCGCAGGTGACGGCGCTGCTGCAACGCTGCACCGCGGCGCTGGCGGGCGGCGAGGCCGGTGAATCGGCCGCGGTCGCACCGGTTTCCACGACCTCGCCCGCGCACGGGTCCGAGGCGGCCGATTCCGGCTACGACTGGGACGCCGCCGAGGAGCAGGTCGGCGACATCATCCAGCCCGCCTTCGTGAACGAGCGGTCCGAACCGTACGCCGAGGGCGATGTGGGCCTGTTCGAGCGCCCCAAGCTGACCCTCGCCGATGTCGGTGGCATGGAGCATGTCAAGCAGCAGCTGGAGTTGTCGCTGCTGGGCCCGGTCCGAAACCCGGAACTGGCCAAGGCCTTCGGCACCAGCGCCCGCGGCGGCCTGCTGCTCTACGGTCCGCCCGGGTGCGGCAAGACGTTCGTGGCGTCGGCGGTGGCGGGTGAGCTGGGCGCGAATTTCTACGCCATCGAGATCGCCGACATCCTGAACTGGTACACCGGCCGCAGCGAGTACAACCTCAAACAGGTCTTTCGCACCGCGCGCCGCAAGGCCCCCTGTGTCCTGTTCTTCGACGAGATCGACGCCCTCGGCCACAAGCGCAGCCACCTCTCCGGCTCCAGTTCCCTGCGCTCCACCGTCAATCAGCTGCTCACCGAGATGGATTCGATGACCAGCGACAACGAGGGCGTCTACATCATCGGCGCCACCAACCACCCCTGGGACGTCGACGTGGCCCTGCGCCGCCCCGGCCGCTTCGACCGCATGGTCCTGGTCGCCCTCCCCGATCCGGAGGCCCGGGTCTCGATCCTCCGCCACCACCTGAAGGATCGCCCCGTCGAAGGCATCGACCTCAACGCCGTCGCCGCCCGCACGGAGAACTACTCCGGCGCCGACCTGGCCCAAATCTGCAAGTCCGCAACCCAACTCGCCATGGCCGACTCCATCCGCACCGGCACCGTCCGCCCCGTCCGCATGGACGACCTCGCCACCGCCCTCACCCAAACCCGACCCAGCACCGGCGCCTGGTTCGAATCCGCCCGCAACGTCGTCGAGTTCGCCAACAACGACGGCAGCTACGACGAGCTCGCCGCCTACATGCGCACTCGCAACAATCGCTGATCCCGGATCGCCGATCGGATGAGCGAGAAGATCGAGAAGGCCAGGGTGCTGGCGGATCTCGGGCGGTTCGAGGCGGCCCGGGAGATGTTGGGGGAGGTGCTGGCGGGGGATCCGGAGGATCCCGAGGCGTTGGCGGATATGGCCAATCTGGCCTATCGGGCGGGGGAGTACGAGCGGGCGCTGGAGTTCGCGGGGACCGCGATGCGGGTGGTGCCGGACGAGCCGTTCGTGTGGCGGGTGCGGGCGCTGGCGGAATTGCAGTTGAGTCGGGGCGCGGCCGGGGACGAGGGGGCGCAGCGGCGGGAGCGGGCGCAGGCGGCGGCCCGGCGGGCTATCGAGCTCGAGCCGGACGAGGCGGTGAACTTCCGGATTCTGGCTGCCACGCAACGGGATACCGATCCGGCCGCAGCGCTCGAGAATCTGGAGCTGGCGCTCGAACTGGAACCCGATGACCCGCACACGCATCTGCTGCGCGGGCTGACCCTGCGGCGGAACGTGCACGGGCCCGACGCGCAGGCGCAGGCGGAGGCCGCGTTCCGGGAGGTGCTGCGGCTGGAGCCGGACCACGCGGAAGCGTTGTACGAGCTCGCGCTGCTCGCGGTGGATCGAGGGGACAACCAGGCGGGCGCGGAGCAATTGCGGCGGGTCGCGCAGCTGGATCCGGCCTACGGCGATGTGGTGCGGGAGCAGCTGGCGTGGCTGGCCGCGCAGGACGAGCTGCGGGCGCGGGCGGTCCGGGAGGCCGCGGCCGGGGGCGCGTCCCGTCGTCCGGCCGGCACGCGGAAAGCCGCTGTCCAGGCGCCGGTTTCGCGGCCGAGGTCCGACGGCAGCCGGTTCGGGCGGTGGGCGGCGGCGGTCGGGGTGCTGCTGGTGATCCGGGTGGTGATCGCCGCGCTGGGTTCGGGCCATGACTCCGCGCCGACCACGACCCACTACACGCCGCCGCGCTACAACGCGCCGCCGACCTTCCCGTCCTACCTGCGGCAGTACCCGCTCACGGTGCCGCCGATGCCCACCTGGCCCGGCGATTTCCCGACCTATCGGATGCCGCCGCCGCGGTAGCCCCGGACTGTATACACCTTTGTTTACGCTCGCTTTTCTTGACTAGTTCCAGAAAAGCGAGCACGCTCGGCGACATGACCAAGGCGACCACCACCAACTCCGGCGCCCCGGTGCCCAGCGACAACGAATCGCTCACCGCGGGCGCCCAGGGCCCGATCCTGCTGCACGATCACTACCTGATCGAGAAGCTCGCGCACTTCAACCGGGAACGCGTCCCGGAGCGCGTGGTGCACGCCAAGGGCGCGGGCGCGTTCGGCGAACTGGTGGTCACCGGCGACGTCAGCCGCTACACCAAGGCCGCGCTGTTCCAGCCGGGCACCCGCACCGAATCGCTGGTGCGGTTCTCCACCGTCGCCGGTGAGCAGGGCAGCCCCGACACCTGGCGCGACCCGCGCGGTTTCGCGGTGAAGTTCTACACCACCGAGGGCAACTACGACATCGTCGGCAACAACACCCCGGTCTTCTTCATCAAGGACCCGATCAAGTTCCCCGACTTCATCCACTCGCAGAAGCGCCTGCCCGGCTCGGGCCTGCGCGACGCCACCATGCAGTGGGACTTCTGGACCCTGCGTCCCGAGACCGCCCACCAGGTCACCTGGCTCATGGGCGACCGCGGCATCCCCGCCACCCTGCGCCACATGGACGGCTTCGGCTCGCACACCTACCAGTGGATCAACGAAGCGGGCGAACGCTTCTGGGTGAAGTACCACTTCAAGACCGATCAGGGCATCAAGACCCTCACCCAGGCCGAGGCCGACGAACTCGCCGGCAAGGACGCCGACTACCACCGGCGTGATCTGTACGAGGCCATCGAGCGCGGCGACCACCCGAGCTGGACGCTGAAGGTCCAGATCATGCCGGTCGCCGAGGCGGAGAACTACCGCTTCAACCCGTTCGACCTGACCAAGGTCTGGTCGCAGCAGGACTACCCGCTCATCGAGGTCGGCCGCTGGACCCTGAACCGCAACCCCGCGAACTACTTCGTGGACATCGAGCAGGCCGCCTTCGCGCCCTCGAATGTGGTGCCCGGCATCGCGTTCTCGCCCGACAAGATGCTGCTGGGCCGCGTCTTCGCCTACGCCGACGCGCACCGCTACCGGATCGGCGCCAACCACGCGCAGCTGCCGCCGAACCGCGCCAAGGCCGCCCCGGTGAACTCCTACTCGCAGGACGGCGCCATGCGCTCCGGCCACAACGCGCCGACCGTTCCGGTGTATGCGCCCAACTCCTTCGGCGGCGCGCACGCCGACCCGGCCCGCGCCATCGACGACGGCGCGTGGGCGTTCGACCCGACCATGATCCGCGCCGGGTACGTCACCCACCGCGAGGACAACGACTTCGCGCAGGCGGGCACCCTGGTGCGTGAGGTCATGGACGACGCGCAGCGGGATCGCCTGGTGAGCAATGTGGCCGGCCACATCCTGGGCGGTGTGCGCGAGCCGATCCTGAGCCGCGTGTTCGACTACTGGAAGAGCGTGGACGCCGACCTCGGCAAGCGCATCGAAGTGGCTGTGCGCGAACAGCTCTGACCAACTCTCGAGGCCCGTGTCGCCATGGGCGACGCGGGCCTTCAGGTGTTCCCGGTCAGGATCGAATCGGCGAGCCGTTCGGCCACGGCGGTATCGAGGGGTGCGTGGCCGAGCACGAAGCGGTACCAGAACACGCCGTAGAACTGGTCGACCATGAGATCGAGGTCGGCGTCATCGGACAGTTCGCCACGTTCGACCCCCCGTTCCAGGACGTCCCGGACGGCCCGGCGCCGTTGTGCCGTAAAGGTTTCCAGCAGTTCGGCCAGGTGCGGGTCCTGCGCTGCCTCGCGCACCAGGGTGCGCAGGGCGGGCGCGGTCGAATCGCTCTGCGCGCCGCGGAAGGTCGAGTCGATGATCGCGAGCAGGTCGGCGCGCACCGAACCGGTGTCGGGCGTCGGCACGTGCAGGGCCGATCGTTCGGTGAGCGCGTCCAGCAGCAGCACGCCCTTGGACGGCCACCAGCGATAGACGGTCTGCTTCCCGACTCCGGCCGCTCGCGCGATGGCGTCGATGGTGACGGGCGCGCCCCCGGATTCGCCGAGCAGTCGCAGCGCCGTGTCGAGGATGGCCTGGTGGGTGGCCTCGTTGCGGCGGCGGCCGGTGTGAGGCCGCTGCGGATCGGTGTGCGGCCCTGGGGTTTTCATCGGTGCCCTCCTGTGGCGCAGCTCACCGTTCTGTCGAGACTAAAAGTCTCGGTTTCGCTGTTGTCGAGACTATCAGTTCCAACAAACTGGAGGTTCCGGCAATGACCACAACACAGCGCGTCGTCATCATGGGCGGCAGTTCCGGCATCGGCGAGGCGACCGCCGCCGTCTTCGCGGCCGCGGGCGCCGAGGTCGTCATCACCGGTCGCGACCGGGGCAAACTGGACGCGGCCGTGGCCCGCATCGGCGGCGACACCACCGGTCACGCCGTGGACGCCACCGACCAGGCCGAGGTCGACGCCTTCTTCGCCGGGCTGGGAACCCTTGACCACCTGGTCATCTCGGTGAGCGGCTCGGCCGGCAGCGGCCCGTTCGCCGAACTCGGCCTGGATCAGCTGGCCGCCGGTTTCGACGGCAAGTTTTGGCCGCAGGTCCGCATCCTGAAAGCCGCGCTGCCGCACCTGGATTCGCACGGTTCGGTGACCTTGGTGACCGCCGCCTCGGCCCGGTCGGCCTTCCCTGGCACGGCGGGTCTGGCCGCCATCAACGGCGCGCTCAATGCCATGGTCGCGCCGCTGGCGGTCGAGCTCGCCCCGCTGCGGATCAACGCGGTCGCCCCGGGTGTCATCGATACGCCTTGGTGGGACCGGGTTCCCGAGGCGCAGCGCACCGCTCTGTTCGACGGTCTGGTCGCCACCACCCCGGTGGGCCGGGTCGGCCGGCCGGAGGATGTCGCGGCCGCCATTCACCTGCTGGCGGTGAACGGCTTCACCACCGGCGTCGTCCTCGATGTCAACGGGGGGACCGGTCTGGCGACCGGTCGCTGAATCCGCCGAGGCGGCAGGCTATTTCTCGGCCGCGCGGTCGCGATGCAGTTCCAGGCCGTCCAGGATCAGACTGAGTTCGGAGTTGAAGAAATCCTCGCGGGTCTGGGCGACGTCGATGTCCCCCAGGCTGCGATGTCGCTTGGTGATGTGCGGATATCCCTGCGTCGCCTGCCCGGCCATCACCATCATCTTGGCGAACCACTCCTGTTCGGTCTGGCCGCTGCGTGCGACGGTGGTGACCATGGCGGTCTCGCCGCCAGTGGAGCCGATCACGTAGGACCAGATGGCATTGGAGCCGCGGTCGGCGGCGTAGTCGTCGAATCCGGCCGCCTCGAGCAGTGCGAGCATGCCCTCGGACAGGCGCAGCAGGTTCGGGCCGAGATAGGCGAGTCCGGCGCCGGTCATGGCGATGCTGATCCAGGGGTGTCGCAGAATGGTGGCTCGCAGTTCGCGGCCGACCGCCAGGAGATCGGCGCGCCACCGCTCGGGGGCGAGGGGCGGCATCCGGACCTCGCCGAAGGCCTCGTCGATGGCGAGTTCGAGGATCTCGTCCTTGTTGGTGACGTGGGTGTAGAGCGAGGTCGCTCCCGCGTTGAGTCGGCTGCCGAGGCGGCGCATGCTGAGCGAGTCGTAGCCCTCGGTATCGAGCAGGGCGAGCGCCTCGGTGACGATCTGTTCCCGGCTCAGTGCGGGCTGATCCTTGCGCTGTCGTTCCGGTCGGGTCCACACCGACGAGAACTCCTGTGCCTTGGCCGCCATGGCTCTTCCTCCTTTGTCTGCCGAACAGCATAACCCCAGCTAGAACGCCGTTCGTGCCGCCGTACACCGTTCCCTATTGCGAACAGTGTACGGAGACCGTACAGTGTTCGACAACGCCGCACAGTGTGCGGAACCGCTTCTCGAAGGGGACATGACAATGACCGCGAAAGACATGGCCGAGGCGCTGACCGCGCCGGTCGCCCAGCGCGACCCGCGGCGCTGGCTGATCCTGGTGGTGCTCTGCCTGAGCTCCCTGGTGCTGGTGATCGACAATATGGTGCTCACCGTTGCCCTGCCCCAGATCGCCACCGACCTGCACGCCGGCCCGCAGGCGCTGCAGTGGGTGATCGACTCCTACATCCTGGTCTTCGCGGGCCTGCTGCTCACCACGGGCAGCCTCTCCGACCGCTTCGGTCGCCGGCTGGTGATGGTCTTGGGCCTGGTGCTCTTCGGCGCGGCCTCACTGCTGGCCGCCTACGCCACCAGCCCCGAGATGCTGATCGGCGGCCGGGTGATCATGGGCATCGGCGGCGCGCTCATCATGCCGAGCACCCTGTCCATCCTGATCACCGTGTTCGACGAGCAGGAGCGCCCGAAGGCGATCGCCGCCTGGAGCAGTGTCGCCATGATCGGCATGGTCGGCGGCCCGGTGCTGGGCGGCCTCATGCTCGAACACGTCTGGTGGGGCGCGGTCTTCCTGCTGAACGTGCCGATCGCGGCGGTGGCCATCGTGGCGGCCATGACCCTGATGCCGGAGTCCAAGGGCCCGGCCCGCCCGACCGATCTGCCGGGCATGGCGCTGTCCATCGTCGGCACCGTGGCGCTGGTGTGGGGCATCATCGAGTTCCCGACCAAGGGCCTTGCCGGAACCTGGGTTTCGCTGCTGGTCGCCGTGCTCTTCCTGGTGGCCTTCCTGATTCGCGAACTGAAGGCCGAGCACCCGATGGTGCCGTTGCAGTTGTTCCGCAACCGCGTCTTCACCGGGTCCAGCTTCTCGCTGGTGCTGGTCACCTTCGCCAATGCCGGTCTGCTCCTGCTGCTGACCCAGTACCTGCAGTTCGTGCTCGGCTACACGCCGATGAAGACCGCGCTGGCCTTCACCCCGCTGGCCTTCGCCGCCCTGGTGGCGCAGGGTGTGGGCGCGGGTCTGGTGCGGAAGCTGGGTGTCCGCCCGCTGACCCTGCTCGGCATGCTGGTGCTGGCCGCCGGTTCGGGCGCCCTGGCCGCGCTCGACACCGACTCGGGCTTCTGGGCCGCGGCCCTGGCCATGGCGCTGGTCGGCGCGGGCGCCGGTCTGGCCATGCCCGCCGCGATCGGCGCGCTGATGGGGGCCATCCCGCCGGAGCAGGCCGGTGTCGGTTCGGCCCTGAACGACACCATCCAGCAGACCGGTGGCGCGCTGGGTGTGGCCGTGCTGGGTGCGATCCTGGCCGGAACCTACACCGACGGAATGCCTTCCGACGCCCCGGCGGCGGCCCGCGACAGCATCGCCGGAGCCTTCGCCACCGGTGACGCGACCCTGCTGAGCGCGGCGCGCGACGCCTTCACCCACGCCATGTCGACCACCTTCCTGGCCGGTGGCGCGGCGGTGCTGGCCGCCACGGTGATCGCCTTCTTCCTGATGAAGGGCGCGAAGGCGGCAGCGCCGGAAGGACTTCCGGAGGAGGCGGCCGAGCCGGAGCTGGCTCAGGCCCGCTAGTCGATACGCGAAAACGATTCCGCCCCCGGCGTCCTGCCGGAGGCGGAATCGTCTATTTCCTGGTGGCTCAGGCCGACTCGTCCTTGGCCTGCATGCCGAACGAGACCAGCGCCACCAGTACCCCGATCGCCCCGAGCACGATGCCGAAGCCGGGCTGCATATCGTCAGCCCAGGCCAGGATGATGAAGTGCATATTGGCCTGCTCCAGGAACAGCGAGCCGAAGCCGAGAATCGCCATCCAGATACCCAGACGCAGCATTAGGGAACCCCCCCGATCGAAATGAAATGTGCCGCGACAGCGTATCGGTGGACGGCGACACTGTCAGTTCAGTAATTGCTCGATGCGGGCGGTGCAGAAGCCGGTGATGTTCATTTCCGGGGGTAGCTGCACGCGATGGGACATGCGCAGCAAGGGAATCGACAGCAGCGCGGCCGAGAAGATCTCCTGGTACTCGAGGTTGCGGACCTGGGTGCCGGTGCGCTTCTCGTAGTAGGCGATGGTCTCCGCGCGGGAGGGCGTGCCCGGCAGGGGAGCGTGGCCCTCGTATTCGCTGCACGCCCAGTCCAGGAACAGCAGCCAGGCGAGGTCGGATTCGGGGGCGCCCAGGTGGGCGATCTCCCAGTCGAGCACGCCGCGGACCTGGAAGTCCTGGTCGTAGAGGATGTTCGACATCCGGGCGTCGCCCCAGCACAGGACGGCTTCGTCGGGTTCGTAGTGATGCTCGCGCAGGAACGCGATCGCTCGCCGGTAGGTGTCGGGCACATTTCCCTCGCACGCCCAGTGCAGGGCCGCGTCGAGGTAGTTCACCCCCTGCTCGATGACTCCGTTCCCGTGCTGCGGGAAGGCCAGGAACTCCAATCCCGAGGCCCGCCAATCGATTCGGCTGACTTCGGCGATGGTGTCCACGCAGCCCCACCACATGCGGGCCCGCTGCTCGGGTGTGGCCTCGAAGTAGGTTCCGGCGGCGTGATAGGACGGGTAGTCGCTCGGCGCCCGCCCTTCGAGGCGGTTCATGACGAAATACGGGCTGCCGAGCGGGTTGTCGTCGCGTTCGAGCCAGGCCACGGTCGGGACCGGGATGCCGGTACCGGCGAGCCGCTTCATGACCAGCACCTGCCGCAGCAGGTCGTAGTCGGGGAACAGCGACATGTCCGGTGGCCTCCGCATCACCAGCGGAACGCTGCCGTAGTCGTCACTGACCTCGAAGAGGTAGGTCTCGGTGGCGAATCCGCGTTCGGTGCGTGTGAAGCCGTCGATCCGGGCCCGCTGGGTGCTCGGAAAGTGTTCGCGCACCAGCGGTTCCAGTGCCGAGCCCAGCTGCTCGGCGGGAATTCGGGTGGTGTTCACGGTCAGAATCCCTCGTACCCGTACCGCGCGTTGCGGCCCATGAACACCATCTCGACGAGGCCGTAACCGACCTTGCCCTCGGTCTCGATGCGGCAGAAGGTCTCGCTGAGCATGCTGGCCTGCTTCAGGTCCGCGGTGTCGGTGAGGTCGACGGTCATGCCCTCGCTCCAGTTCTCACCGCGCCACAGGCCCGAGGCGTACCCGCGATAGAAGTCGTAGCCGGCGATGCCGGGCCAGAAGTCGGAGACCGGGGTGATGGTGAACTCGCGATTGCGGCCGTCGGTCGAGTACACCGTGAAGCTGCCGCCGCTCACGATGCGGAAGTCGTCGCGGAAGGTGAGCGCGTGGTCGGTGGTCGCGATGGCGATCGGCTGCTTGCCGGAGTCCAGCGGCGGCAGCACCGTGCCCTCGAAATGCCAGCGCTGGCCGTCGGCGGTCTCGCGCTGCGCGAAATGCACCAGCTCGTCCTCGAACTGGAAGATGCCCATGTAGTAGAGGACGCCATCGGGGATCTCGGACGGCTGCAGGCCGTCACCCTCGCCGAGGCTGCCGCCGCCACCGCCGTGCCGGGTGCCCCAGGAGTGGTCGCGGCCGAACCACCAGGTCTCGGGGTCGATGTCGTAGCGCTTGCCCTCGACCTCGATCCAGCCGGAGATGCGCCCGTTCTGGTAGTAGCGCCGGGCGTCCTCGCGGACCCGGCCGCGGGTGCGGAAGAAGGCGGGTTCCTGCTCGTAGGCGGGGAACTGGCCCTCGAAGTCGAGGTGCAGTCGCACGCCGTGCTCGTTGTCGCCGAGGGTGGCGCGGACCTTGCGCAGCGGTTCGACGATCTCGTACTTGAACGGGCCGACGGTCCAGTCGGCGATGCCGTCGTACTTGCCGCCGATCTCGCGCGACAGCCGCACCACGTGCGCGGTCTTGTTCCCGATGGTGACCATGGCGTAGGCGTCGAGCACGTTCCGGTTGGGGTAGCGCGCCATGCCGGTCATGACGCTGATCTCGCCGGTGGTGTCGAATCCGTACATCACGACGCGTTCGGTCCAGCGCAGGTCGCTCTGCTGCACGTGGTCGAAGGTGGTGGGGAGCTGGTGGGCGAGGAGTTCGTCCTGGGGCGTCAGCATTGACGGGCCTCTCACGAGGGTGGTCTGGACCACACTGAATTAGAATACGAGGCGTAGCGTATTCTCATCGCCGCGAGAATGTAACCTGTGCCAGAAAGAAATTTCGACGACCCGAGGGAGATGCCGTGCCCGCAGGTGCCGCGACCACCCGCACCGGACCCGGCCGTCCGCGCGACCCGCAGCTGGACGCGATGGTGCTGACCGCGGCCCAGGAACTTCTGGTCCGGGACGGTTATCAGGCCACCACCATCGCGGCCGTGGCCCGCCGGGCCGGTGTGGTGACGACGTCGATCTACCGCCGGTGGCCGGGTAAACGCGCCCTGGTCGAGGACGCCATCTTCGCCCTGGACAACCAGAACCATCCGGTTCCCTCGGGCGACCTGCGCGCCGACCTACTGGCCTGGACGCGCCTGTTCCTGAACGCGGCCGCGCACCCCGCGGCCCGCTCGGCCATCCCCGGCCTGCTGTCGGAGTATCACGACGATCAGGAGAGCTACCGCCGCCTGCTCGACGGCGGTGAGCGCCCCACGATTCAGGCGCTGGGCGAACTGCTGGCGGCGGCGGCCGACTCCGGCCAGGCGGCCAGGGATTGCGATACGGAGGCGATCTTCGAATTCCTGCGGGGCGCGACCCTGATGCGGGCGCTCACCCACGGGACCGAGGATGCCGACCACTTCAGCCGCCGGATCGCCGACGCCCTCTACGCGGTCGCGCAAACTCCCCGGTCAGAGTAGACCCCACCAGTAGATCAGGCAGGCCAGAGCCAGTACGACCAAGGTTTCCATCGTCCATCCCAATCTGCTTGGCGCTCTTGCCTTCCATGATGCCGTCTCTCGAGTCGCCAAGGCCACATTCGCCGATAACAAGATCATTCGACCCCATTCACCGGGCGAGCGCCGTCGGACACAGAGAACCCGCGTGTCCGTCACCCCTCGTGGACGGACTCGCGGGTTCTGCGCCTGCCTGCCACCCCCTTCGCGGCAGGCCGGATACCCAGCGAGACGCCAGTCGATCGGTGTGCTGTGGGCGGCCCGTCACCCCTCGTGGACGGGCCGGCCCCAGCATTCCCGCCCCAGGAAAGGTGGCTCGGTGGGTCCGCCGGTGCGTTCCGGCGTTGGACACAACGATGCCCAGCCGTGCTTGGCACGGCCTTAACAAGATCTTGTAACAGTGAAAAGTCCTGCTAATTCCCCCTTTTCGGGGAGCTACCCGATGGGCTCATCGCGGTGTCGTCCCGGTGGAGCGGTCAAACGCGTTGGCGGACTTCGGCGGCCGGTGCGGTCTGGCGCAGATCGCGGCCGATCCTCAGGGTGAAGAGCAGGACGGCGACCGCGGTGAGGGCCAGCAGGATGTAGCCGAGGGTGTAGTCGTTGTTCGCGCTGTAGACCGCGCCCATCACCAGCGGCGGGAAGTAGCCGCCGAGGCCGCCGGCCGCGCCGACCAGACCGGTCACGGTGCCGACGCGCGCGGGTTCGACCAGCTTGGCGATCAGCGCGAAGACGCCGCCGGTGCCGAGGCCGAGGAAGAAGGCCATGAGGATCAGGCCGAGCCCCGCGGGGATCTCGGGCCGCGGCTCGAAGGCCAGCACGACCGCCATGGTCGCCGCGCCCGCGAACGAGATGACCAGCACCTTGATCGGCCCGATCTTGTCGGACAGTGTGCCGCCGAGCGGGCGGGCCAGCACACCCGCGAGGGAGAAGCCCGCGGTGCGCAGGCCGGCCTCGGACTGCGAGAACTCGTAGACGTTCCTGAGCACGGTCGGCAGGTAGGTGGAGAACGCGACGAATCCGCCGAACGCGAGGGCGTACAGGATGGAACCCTGCCAGGTGGCCTTCTGCTTCAGCGCGTCCGTGATCCGCGGCAGCGCCGGTTCGGTGGCCGGCTGCCACTGCGGGGCGTTGCGGGCGAACAGCCACATGATCGCGCCCATGACGGCCAGCGCGACGGCCATCAGCACGTGGGTCTGGGCGCGGCCGAGGTGGTCGACCAGGCGCGGGGTGAGCAGCGCCGAGGCCGCGGTGCCGCCCATGCCGAGGCCGAACATGCCGGTCGCGAAGCCGCGGCGGGCCGGTTCGAACCAGCCGTTGACGAAGGGCACGCCGACCGCGAACGAGGTGCCGGGGATGCCCAGGAAGAATCCCCAGATGATCAGTGCCGCAAACGAATTCGACCAGCCGACGAGCAGTACCGGGATGATCGAGATGAAGCAGACGGCGGTGAACATCAACCGCCCGCCGAATTTGTCGGTGAGCACGCCGACCGGAATCCGGCCCAGCGATCCGACCAGGACCGGGGTGGCGACCAACAGCGCTTGCCGGCCGGGGGAGAGGTCCAGCTGCTCGGTATAGCTGCTCGCTAGCGGACCAATCAGATTCCATGCCCAGAAGGTGAGGGCGAAGGCGGTTGTAGCGAGTGTCAGATTTCTCGCGTTCATCCCTTTTGTCTAACAGATGCGCAGGTAGAACCGGCTAAATTGGGCCATTTCGGCGCGCCTCCGGGTGCCGTGCCGCCGCGTCCGCACCATGTCTGCTGTCGGATTGCGCGTCTCCCAGGAGGAGCAATGAAAGTGTGGCGATCTCGCCGGTGTCGTGCGGCCCTGCTGCCGGCCCTGGCGGGTGCGATCGCGGTGGCCGGAATCGTGGCGCAGGCGGGTCGGCCGCTACCCGCGGTCGCCGAGCCCGCGAGCGACCTTCCCCTCGTCATCGACGTCAGCGCACCTCCCGACGGGCCGTGCGCCGGCCCGCTGCACGGCACCGCCGCCGTCTACTTCCCGTCGGGCGTCGACTCGCACGCGGAGGTGGAGTGGCGGATTCTCGGTGGCGGGCAGCCGATTCGCAGCGGCATCACCGTGGTGCAGAACGATGTGATGACGGTCGGGTTCGATCTCCGCCACGACGAGCTCCCCGCCGACGGCCTGCTCCGCGTGGACGCCCGCGCCCGGATCCCGGGCGGCGACGTCACCGGCTACGGCAAGCCGTGGAACTTCCGGGTGAACCGGGATTGCCGTCCGCTGCACGTGGTCTCGGTCGGCGACTCGGTGTTGTGGGGCCAGTCGGTGCTCGGCGGCGTGAGCGCCCCGCGCAAGCACAGCTTCGCCACCGTGGTGGCCGATGCGCTGGGATCCCGGACCGGCCGCGGCGCCACCCTGCACGACTACACCGCTTCGGGCGCCGCCCTGGACGCGCCCGGTGAACACCCGACCGGCAAATGCCCCGGCGGGGACGCCACCCTCGACGTGTTCTGCCAGCTCGCCAAGGCCACCGGCGACGCCACCGCGAACGGCTACCCGGTCGATCTGGTGCTGATCGACGGCTGCCTCAACGATCTGGACCCGATCTTCGGCATTCCGGTGGGCGTCACGCCCGGCACCCAGGATCTGGCGGCCGCGGTGCACCGTGAATGCGGCGGGGTGGGCGCGGACGCGGTGAACCCGGCCGCCGCCGTGCCCTATTACAGCGGGGCGACCCTCGGCTACGGCGGTCGCGGTATGCGGGAGGCGGTCCAGGCCGCGCACCAACTGCCCGGCACGCCGAAGGTGTTGGTGGGCAACTACTTCCACGGCTACGACGGGGACCGGGTGCCGGAGTCGCTGACCCAGCGCTGGTCGGAGTTCGTGCGGGTGTCCTCGGAGTTGTTCCGGCAGGCCGTCGCCGACGCCAATGCCGCCGCCGGCGAGGAGTACGCCACCGCCGCCGACGGGCTGTTCACCGAGGATGCGGTGGGCGTTCGGGATCCGGCGCAGGTCGTGCCGGAGCCCGCGCAGACGCCCCGGGACATCGCGCAGCCGGCCGAGCGCACGCCGACCCTGAACCCGCTCGGCGACGAGGCGGCGTCGCTGCGTCTGCTGGTCTGCCCGCAGGCCAGCGACCTGCCGCAGTGCCGGGCCATTCCGGCCGTGTCACCGCCCGACCTCGAGGTCGCGCGCAAGCACGCCGACGTCTTCCTGATGAATCCCCGGATCAGCGAATGGTTCGGTGGCGGTGAGCCGTTCGGCATCGGGTTCACGGCGTCGAAGGTGACCGCCCGGTCCGGCAACGCGGTCAGTTTCGACGCCGAGCGGGCGGGCGGCGCCATTCGCCGCTACGACTGGTACTTCGGCGACGGCTCGCACGAGACCACCACCGATCCGGCGGCCTCGCACGTCTACAACGGGCTCGGCCCGAACCTGCCGCGGCTGGTGGTCACCGATATGACCGGCCGTCGGAGTCTGTACGAGCTGGCCGAGCCCATCACCGTGGGCTGATCAGGCGTGGAGGGCGGTCACCAGGTCGGCGATGGCATCGTCGCCGACCTGGTAGCCGGGGAAGTAGCAGCAGACGCGAGCGGCGGTGTCCCCGAAGCGATTCCGGATCAGGTCGGCGCACTCGGCGGGCGTGCCGCTGACGGTGAGGGCGTCCACCATGGTGTCGTCGATCAGTCCGGCCATCTCCCGCCAGCGACCCTGCTTGGACAGCAGATTGAGCTCGGGCTGGAGATCCGCCCAGCCCTCGACCTCCAGCACCGGGCGGTAGGCGGGCGTGGAACCGTAGAACGCCAGCAGGTTTCGCACCGCCTTGCGCGCCGCGGCCAGCTCCTCGTCCGTATCACCCATGGCCACAATGGCTTCCACGATGATCTCGAACGGCCGGGTGGATTCGCCGCGGCCTTTCTCCACCGCGGCGAGGGTCCGCTCCCGGTAGTGGCGCTCGGTGGTGAACGGCATGACCAGCAGCCCGTCAGCGACCTCGGCGGCCATGGCGGTCATGCGCGGACCCAATGCGCCGACCAGCACCGGCGGCGGCCCGGACGGATTCGGTCCCGGATCGAATTGCGGCGTCATGAGCGTGTGCTGCCAGAACCGGCCGCGGTAGTCGAGGCGCTCCCCGGTCTGCCAGGCCCGCAGAATCGCCTGCACCGCGAGCACCGTGTCGCGCATCCGCTCCACCGGCTCCGACCAGACGCTGCCGTACCGCTTCTCGATGTGCGGCCGGATCTGGCTGCCGAGTCCGAGCCGGAACCGCCCGCCCGAGAGCGCCTGCAGATCCCACGCGGTGTGCGCGAGGTGCATCGGGCTGCGCGGGAACGCCATGGCCACATTGGTCATGATGTCGGTTCCGGCGGTGGCGGCCAGGGTGAGCGGCGCGAACACGTCGTGCGCGCCCTCGAAGGTGAACACGCCGTCCACCCCGAGTTCGCGCAATCGCGCGGCGCGCGAAGCGGATTCGGCCAGTGGCGCGTTGAGCCACAGATCGACGGGCAGGGACACCGCTGACTCCTCGGGAGAAAGGACAACAGCCCCGGGCCGAGAGGTAGGAGGCCCGGGGCTGTTGCAGGTCAGCGATGGTCGTGGCCGCTGACCCGCGCGCCGGAGCTACCAGGGAAGTAGCAGTCTCCGGAGCGGCTCGGTGGGATTACTGTCCGCCGTTGATGAACTCGGCGGCCTTCTCGCCGATCATGTAGCTCGGCGCGTTGGTGTTGCCGCCGGTGATGCTGGGCATGATCGAGGCGTCGGCGACGCGCAGGCCCTCGATGCCGTGCACCTTCAGGGTCGGGTCGACGACCGCGCGCTCGTCCACGCCCATGCGGCAGGTGCCGACCGGGTGGTAGATGGAGTGCACACGGTTGGGCAGCTCGCGGCGCAGCGCGGTCTCGTCGGCCCACTGCTTGCCGGGGAAGAAGTTCTCGGTCCAGTCGCCCGCGATGCTCTTGTGCGACATGATCTCCTGGATCATCCTGATGCCCTCGACCAGGAACTCGGTGTCCCACGGGTCGGTCAGGTAGCCCGGGTCGATCAGCGGCGAGGCGAACGGGTCCGCCGAGGCCAGCTTCATCTCGCCACGGCTCTTCGGGTAGATGAGCGACGGCATGATGGTGAAGGCCGGGCGGCGGTCCACCAGGTGCAGCTTGTCGGCGTCCTGGTTGGGCGTCGGGTAGCTCCACGGCAGGGTGTGGATCTGCATGTCCGGGTGGTCGCCCTCGGCGAACTTGGTCTTGACGAAGCCGGCGGCCTCGAAGACCGTGCGGCCCATGAAGGAGCTGCCCGGGTTGCGCATCTCCTTGAGGATGCCGCGCGCGAAGTAGGTCGGGATGCCGCGGTGGATGGCCTTCTTGGACACGAAGGTCATGGGCACGAACAGGTGGTCGTGCAGGTTCTGGCCGACCGGCAGGTCCGCCACGACCTCGATGCCGTGCTCGCGCAGCTGCGCGGCCGGGCCGATGCCCGAGAGCATGAGCAGCTGCGGGGAGCCGATCACACCACCGGAGACGATGACCTCCTTGGCGGCCTTCACGATCCGGCGGGTGCCGTTCTTCTCGGCGATCTCGACGCCGGTGGCACGGCCGTTCTCGATGACCACGCGGGTGGCGTGCACGTGCGTGAGCACGGTCATGTGCGAGTTCGGCATGTTCGTGATGAAGCCGCGCGAGGAGCTGTAGCGGACGCCGTCCTTGACGGACTGCTGGAAGATCGACAGACCTTCCTGCGACTCGCCGTTGTAGTCCTTGATGATCGGCGCGCCGAGGGTCTGGGAGGCGGCGGTCATGAACTCTTCGGCCATCGGGGTGATCTCGCGCGGGCGGGTCACCTCGATCGGGCCGCCGGTGGCGCGGTAGTCGTCCGCGCCGTCGACCCAGTTCTCCAGGCGCTTGTAGGCGGGCAGGACCTCGTCGTAGGACCAGCCCTTGTTGCCCTCGGCGGCCCAGGAGTCGAAGTTGGCCTTGTTGCCGCGAACGTAGAGCATGCCGTTGACCGAGGACGAGCCGCCGAGCACCTTGCCGCGGGTCATCGGGATCTTGCGGTCGTTGGCGTGCTTCTGCGGAACCGAGTACTGCTTCCAGGTCACCAGCTTCTTCAGCTGCGGGACCGTGTGGACCATCGAGATCATGCCGGGGCGGGTGACCAGCTGGGTGTTGTCCTTGCGCCCGGCCTCCAACAGGATCACGCTCGCGCCGGCCTGCGCGAGACGCCCGGCCAGCACCGCGCCGGCGCTACCCGCGCCAACGACGACGTAATCGGCTTCGGACGTGGAGCCCGGGGAAGGGGTCATATCAGTTACCTCATCTTCGAGTGTGCCTGGCATCACTGTAGAACAGGTTCTAGTCTGCCGACACCCCGGATGGGCTGTCCAGTCTCGAGATCGACTTCGGTTTGGAGGCTGGAAACGCTGCCTTCTGGCCGGTCGGCATGGTTGAATTCCTGTGAAACACGTTCCAATTTCGTGATCTTAGCGGCACCTTGCCCGAGGAGGAACAGTGTCTGTTCCGTCACTGCCCGTCGGCTTCGACTTCACCGATCCCGCGCTCTGGGCCGACCGTAGTCCGGTCGAGGAATTCGCTCTGCTGCGGCGCACCGCACCCGTCTGGTGGAACGCGCAGACGCCCGCGCAGGCCGCGCCCATGGACGACGACGGGTACTGGGTGATCACCCGCCACGAGGACGTCAAGGAGATCTCCCGGCGGCCCGAACTCTGGTCCTCCAACCTCAAGGGCTCGATCATCCGGATGCCCGCCGACTCCGAGCCCGAACAGCTCGAACTCGGCCGCGAAGCACTGCTGGTGAACATGGATCCGCCGAAACACACCAAGATTCGGCGCATCGTGTCCAAGGGCTTCACCCCGCGTGCCGTGGAGGGCTTGCGGGCCGCGCTCACCGAACGCGCGGAAAAGATCGTGCGGGAGGCGAAATCGGCCGGCGGCGGCGATTTCATCGAGCAGGTGGCGTGTGAACTCCCGCTGCAGGCCATCGCCGAACTGCTCGGGGTGCCGCAGGACGATCGATACAAGCTGTTCCACTGGTCCAACCAGCTGATGAACTACGACGATCCGGAATTCGCCGGCCAGAACATGGCCGCCAATGCCGAATTGCTCGGCTACGCCTACAACATGGCCGAACAGCGCCGGGCCTGTCCGGTCGGCGATATCGTCAGCCAGCTGGTGACCGCCGATGTCGACGGCGAGGCGCTGGGCTCCGACGAATTCGGATTCTTCGTCATCCTGCTGTCGGTGGCCGGCAACGAGACCACCCGCAATGCCATCGCGCACGGCATGAAGGCCTTCGTCGACAACCCCGATCAGTGGGAGCTCTACCGCGAGCGCCGCCCGCACACCGCGCCCGACGAGATCGTGCGCTGGGCGACGCCGGTGACCGCGTTCCAGCGGACCGCCACCCAGGACACCGAACTCGGCGGGCAGAAGATCCGCGAAGGCCAGCGCGTCGGATTGTTCTACAGTTCCGCCAACTTCGACGAGGAGGTCTTCGACCGCCCCTTCGAATTCGATGTGCTGCGCGATCCCAATCCGCACGTCGGGTTCGGCGGCACCGGCACCCATTTCTGCGTCGGCGCGAATCTGGCGCGGCTGGAGATCGACCTGATGTTCAATGCCATCGCCGACGCCATGCCGGAAATCCGCGAGGTAGCACCGCCGCAGCGGCTGCGTTCGGGCTGGATCAATGGCATCAAGCATTGGCAGGTTCGCTACTCCTGAACCGGTGACCCCGTCGAACCCGTTCTAGAATTCGGCCTTGTGACCAATCTTCGCGAGATTCCGCTGCGCACCCTGACCGACAAGCCCACCTCGCTGGCCGAGCTGGCCGACGACCAGATCGTGCTGCTGGTCAATGTCGCCTCCAAGTGCGGGCTCACCCCGCAGTACTCGGGCCTGGTCGAACTCCAGCAGACCTACGGGTCGCGCGGGTTCACCGTGGTCGGCGTGCCGTGCAACCAGTTCATGGGCCAGGAGCCGGGCACCGCCGAGGAGATCGCCGAGTTCTGCTCGGCGACCTACGGCGTGGACTTCCCGCTGCTGGAGAAGAGCGACGTGAACGGCGACGGCCGCATCCCGCTGTACCAGGAGCTGACCCAGGTCGCCGACGCCGAGGGCGTGGCCGGTGACATCCAGTGGAACTTCGAGAAGTTCCTGATCGGCCGGGACGGCTCGGTGCTGGGCCGTTTCCGCCCGCGCACCGAGCCCAAGGACGCGGCGATCGTCGCCGCGATCGAGGCCGCGCTCTGATCCGCTCCGCGGCAGAGCTCTGATCAGTCCTGGGACGGCCGGGTGCGGCGGCGGTAGCGGACCGCGCACGGCTGTTCCAGCTGGACCACCATCTTGGAGTGGTCGTTGCGGTAGCTGTCGGACGGCTGCGCCAGTTCGAACTCCCAGTCCCGCAACAGGATCGAGAAGATCGCCTTCAGCTGCATGAGCGCGAACGCCGCGCCCACACAGCGGTGCCGGCCCGCGCCGAACGGAATCCAGTTCCAGCGGTTGGCCAGATCCTCCTGATTCGGGTCCAGGTAGCGGCCCGGATCGAAGTGCTCCGGGTCCGGGAACGCCTCCGGAATCCGGTTGGAGACAGCGGGACTCGCCGCCACCAGGTCGCCGGGATCGATGCGGTGGCCGCACACCTCGAACTCCTCGCGCGCCACCCGCATCAGGATGATGAGCGGCGGGTGCAGCCGCAGCGCCTCCTTCAGCACCGCCTCCAGATTCGGAATCTGGCGCAGCGCATGGAAACTCACGTCCGCGCCATCGGCGTAGAGGGTGTCCAGTTCGGCGACCACCTGGCCGAGCACCTCCGGATGCCGGAGCAGTTCGATGATGGTCCAGGCGGCCGTGCCCGAGGTGGTGTGGTGCCCGGCGAACATCATGGAGATGAAGATGCCGGTGACCTCGCTGGCAGAGAAGCGGGGCTGCCCGTTTTCGTCGCGCACCGATACCAGCACGTCGAGCATGTCCCGATCGTCCTTGCCGGTCGGCGGATTCGCCATCCGCCCGGCCATGATGTGGCGCACCAGCTTCACGAGCTGGTGGCGGGCGTCGTCGCGGCGGCGGAAGCTCTCGATATCGGCGTACGGGTCGACGTAGCAGTAGGCGTCGGTGCCGCGCTCGAGCTCGTGGTAGAGGTGCGCGAAGCGGTCGTCGAGCTCCTCGCGGAACTTGGTCCCGATCAGGCAGGCCGAGGACGTGTAGATGGTGAGTTCGGCGAAGAATTCGAGCAGGTCGATCTCGCCCTCGTCGCCCCAGCGGGCCAGCATGCGCTCCACCTCGCGGGCGATGGTGGTGGCGTGGCCGCGCATCTGCTCGGCGCGCAGGGCGGTGTTGTGCAGCATTTCCTTGCGCCGCTCGGGCGGGGCGTCGAAGACCACGCCCTCGCCGAAGATCGGCTTCATGAACGGATACGCCGCGGCTTGGTCGAGTTCATCGTCGCCGGCGCGGAAGAAGAACTCGTTGGCCTGCGCGCCGGTCAGCAGGATGACATCGCGATCCGCCAATCGGAACGAGCCGATATCACCGCATTCCTGCCGAACCCGAGCCATGAGGGCGATGGGATCGGTGCGGAATTCCTCCAAGTGGCCGTGCTCGTGCTCGCCACCGGATACCGCGCGCGGTTTGACCAGGGTCATCTGTGACCTCCCGGGTAGACACCTGTCCAGACGGTACTACGGAAGAGATTGCACGGCAAGGGATCCCGCGGATTCCCGCACGAAATCGGAATGGTTATTTCAGGGCCGCAGGATGCGCAGCGCGGATTTCTCCATGCGCTCGGCAATTTCGGCGTAGGACGCGTAACCCATGCCCGCGCGTACCAGCGCGCCCGCGTAGATCATTTCGAGCGTCTCGATGAGTTCGGGATCGGAGTCGGAGCCCAGCGCGTCGATCAACCGCCGCCGGATCTCACCGCCGATCCGCAGCCGCAGATGCGCCACATCCGGATCGACGCCCAGCAGCGCGGCCGTCACCGCGCCCGCGAGCGTGGGCTCGTCGGCCATCAGCATGGCGATCTGGCGCAGCACCGCCAACACCCGGGTGGTGGAGTCGATGCCCTCCCCGGCGGGTGCGTCCGTGGCGGCGAGTCGCCGCCAGAACATCTCCGCGACCAGGTGTTCCTTCGACGAGAAATACGTGTACGCGGTGGCTGTGCCGACCCCGGCCTGAGCCGCGACCATGCGCACGGTGAGCCCCGCGAACCCCTCCCGGGACAGGACGTCCATGGCCGCCCGGGTGAGCTTGTCCACGGTGTCGGCCTGCTTCTCGGTGAGCCGCCGGCGGGTGGCCTCCATGCTCACCGCTGAGCGGTCGGAAAGGGGATCAGACACGTGTCCGGATGCTACTATGACTCGGCCCGCCGAGCAACTCGCGGTATGCGTGATCGGTATGAATGAGACCGCACCGGAAAGGCTTTCGAATGCTCCCCGCCGCGCTCTCCGCCACCCCGCGTGAATTGCCCGCACTCATCGAGCAAATAGCCGCCACGCTGCCCCCGGACGAAGCCCGGGCATTGTCCGAGGCCGCCCGCACCTATGCGAGCAAGGGCGCGATCCTGGAGATCACCACGGCGCCCGCCGCCGCCGACGCCTACGCCGCCGCGGTCCGGGAATGGCGCACCCCGCTGCGCCTGCTGCTGATCACCGACTCCGTCACCGCCGACCGCGCCTACGACGACTGGTCCCACTGGGTGGCGGGCGGCGGCCTGCTGGCACTGCGCGCCGCGGACGAGCTCTACCGCCGTGTCGAGGCCACCGGCAAGTTCCGCACCCTCGCCGCCGCCGGAACTCTGCGCGTCCTGCAGCGCATCGCCGCCTGCAACTAGCGGCTCGCCGCCACTTCGGCATTCAGCGCGCGAATGTAGGCGATCGCGAAGTCGGGGAACAATTCCCGCGGGTACGCCCCGCCGTCCAGGCCCCGCAGTTCGATCACGCCGTCCTCGATGCGCACCTCGTTGATCCATTCGTACCGGATGCGGGTGCGGCGGCTGCCCAGGTGAATATCGGCCGCGTCGGGCCCGAAGCGCGCCGCGAAGCCCGTGCCCGGCGGGAATTGGTGCGCCATTTCCCTTTCCCGCCGATTCCGGTCCGCGGTGTAGGTCAGGGAGAACACGACGGCCAGCAGCAGGATGCCCGCGGTCGCGAGCGTAACCGGTCCCGACCCGCGGAGCAGATACAGCGTGATCAGGTAGATCGACGAGAGCAGGGCGAAGATGATCGCCCGCCGCACCCGGAATCGGTGCGCCGGAACCCGAACCAGCCGGCTCGTGGCGCCCGGTTGCACGACGTACACGGCCGACGGATCGGCCAGCGGCGGAATCGGACTCGGCGGTTCGGTCGCCGGGGTGTCCGCCGTCATCAGTTCGAGTGCGCTGTCGGGGAACAGTTCTCGTGGATAGGTGTGGTACTGCGGACCCTCGCCGAAGGCGATCGCCGCGGGCGTCACCTCCAGGTCGCGGATGCTGTCGTAGCGGATCCGGCGGTGGGTGTCCGCGCCCACCTGGATGTCGAACGCGGCCGGGCCGAACCGGGTCGCCATCACCGTGCCCGGCGCGGCCATGGCCGAGAACAGGGCCGCTGTCCGGGTGGGATCGGAATTCCAGCGCCGCCGGTACATCCCGACCAGCGCCGCGCAGATCGCCAGCCCGATCAGCAGGCCGCCGAGCGACCACAGCGAGTACAGCACGATCGCCGTGATCACCCAGCGCAGCGCATTGCGTCGTCGTCGCCGGGAATGCCCTCGCACCCAGGCCAGCGCCGACTCGGCCAGCGCCCGCGCGGTGTCCTCGTGCGTGATGAACACCGCGGTCGGGTCGGGCAGGCCGGGCATCGGCGGCAGGGGTTCGAACACGGCTCGAGCGTACGATTCCTGCCGCCGTAGCGAATCCGCAGGTGAATCGGCCATGGCGGCCGATCCGTCAGGCGGACGGGGCGTCGAGACCCAGCGGGGCGAGCTTGGCGGCCAGCCGGTCCAGGTAGGCGAGGACCTCGTCCTCGGACTTGTCGGGCAGACCGTAGACGGCGTCGGTGACCCCGGCCTCGGCCCAGGCCGAGAGCTGTTCGGCGTTCGGCTTGCCGGCCAGCGCCACCACCCGCGGGGCGCCCTCGCGGCCGGCCTCCTGCCAGTGCTTCAGCAGCAGGGCGGTGGAGGCGGAGATGTCGGACTCGTAGGGCGTGGTGATCCAGCCGTCGCCGGAGCGGGCGATCCACTTGAAGGTCTTCTCGGTGCCGCCCGCGCCGATCAGCAGCGGAATGTGCGACTGGACCGGCTTGGGCCAGGCCCAGCTGGGGCCGAAGGAGATGAAATCGCCGCTGTAGGAGGCCTCTTCCTCGGTCCAGAGCGTCCGCATCGCCTCCATGTACTCGCGCAGCACGGTGCGGCGCTTGTTGCCGGGGACGCCGTGATCGGTGAGTTCGTCGGTGTTCCAGCCGAATCCGGCGCCGATGGTGACCCGGCCGCCGGAGAGGTGGTCCAGGGTGGCGATGGTCTTGGCGAGGGTGATCGGGTCGCTCTCGGTGGGCAAAGCCACCGCGGTGGACAACTCGATGCGGGAGGTAACGGCCGCCGCGGTGCCCAGCGCGACCCACGGGTCGAGGGTGCGGGTGTAGCGGTCGTCGGGCAGTTCGCTGGTGCCCGTGTGCGGGTGGGCGGCGTCGCGCCGGATCGGGATGTGGGTGTGCTCGGGCACGTAGAACGAATCGAAGCCGCGGTCCTCGGCGGCCTTGGCGGCGGCCGCGGGCGTGATGCCGCGGTCGCTGGTGAAGAGAACGATGCCGAAACGCATGGGGGAGAGGTCCTTTCAGAGCTGCTTCGCAGCGGAGACGCCGGCGCGGCGGCCGAAGAAACTGCCGTCGCCGAGGGAACAACCGGAGGCGTATCCGCCGGCGCAGATGCCGGAGGTGACGCGACCCGCGGCGTACAGGCCGGGGATCGGTTCGCCGGAGACGTGCAGGACCCGCGAGTCCAGATCGGTGCGCAGGCCGCCGAGGGTGAAACCGCCGGTGTAGCCGCGCAGGTCGTAGGCGCCCAGCGGCGTCCGGATGGGCTTGACCCATTCGGTCTTCTTGTTCAGGAACGGGTCGTTGCCCTGCGCCGCGTGGTGGTTGTAGAGGTCGATGGTCGACTGGAGGGTGTGCTCCGGCAGCCCCATCTCGCCTTCCAGCTCCGCCACGGTCTCCGCGACCCAGGTCGGCGCGATGCGCAGGAACGACATGGACGACTTGGTCTCCATGGCCTCCTCCAGCGCGAGCTCGTCGATCACCAGGTACGCCTTGTTGTCCTGATCCTGCAGCACGGCCTGACCCATGCGCCCGGGGTAGGTGTCCTCGGTGATGAACCGCTGCCCGTGCCCGTTCACCAGGATGCCGCGCGCCACCAGCTGCGGGTCCACCACCAGGGCCACCTCGGTGGCGTCCATGTGGGCGAGGTCCGCGCCGAGCGCCTGCGCGACCCGGATGCCGATGCCGTCGTGCTCCTCGACCGTGGCGGCCGGGCGACCGGCGATCTTGGGCGCGAACTGTTCCACCATCTCGTGGTTGTAGGCGAAGCTGCCGGTGGCCAGCACCACGCCGCGCTCGGCGCGCACGTGCACCGGCTTGCCGTAGCGGGTGGCGGCCACGCCGACCACGCGGCCGGTCTCGTCCACGATGAGCCGCCGCATGCGCACGTCGTATTCGTGCCGCACGCCGAGCTCGTCGGCCTGCTGGGCGAGCGGCTCCATCAGCATGTAGCCGCCGCCCTTCTCACCCAGCTTCTTGTCCTTGGTCCAGGCCAGGTGACCGCGCGGGGCGGGCGGGATCTTGTCCTTGAAGGGGGCGGCGTTCTCGCCGCCGGAGAACATCAGGCCCTCGTCGGCGGGCGGTTCGTAGCCGGGTTCGCCCCAGAACACCTCGTTGAACGGGACACCCTGCGCGACAAGCCAATCGAAGTGCTCGACGCTGCCCTGGCAGTAGTCGTGGATCTTGGCCTTGTCGACGCCGGGGCCCAGGGCCGCGGTGAGGAACGCCTCCATGTTCTCGGCGGTGTCCTCGAAGCCCAGCTTCCGCTGGAGCGCCGTGCCGCCGCCGAGATAGATGAAGCCGCCGGACATGGCGGCCGCTCCGCCCCAGCCGCCGGTGCGTTCCAGCACCAGCACGTCGGCCCCGGAGCGGGCGGCCTCCAGGGAGGCGCACACCCCCGCGATGCCGAAGCCGACGACCACGACGTCGGCCTGGTGGTCCCAGGTCTCGACCTCGCTGGCCAGGAGTGGCCGGACGCTAGCGATTTCCGCCATGTTCTCTGAATTCCTCACTGCGGGTAGGGATTACTTCTTCTTGTCCTTGGCGAGCGTCTTGCGAACGGCGCCGTCGAGTTTGGTGGCGCTGGGCCAGCCCACGTAGTGGGCCAGGAACACCGTGATCTCGCGCAGCTGCTCGGCGTCGAGCTCGCCGTTGCGCAGGGCCGCGCCCACCTGGATGTCGAGAATGTCCGAATGCCCGAGCGCGGTGATCGCGCCGAGCAACAGCAGGCGCCGGTCGCGCATGGACAGGCCGGGCCGGTTCCAGATGTCGGCGAACAGGTGATCCGCGGTGACCTCGAAGAACGGGTCGCCGGTGAAGTTCGGCAGCTCGAAGCCGTACACCTCCGACATCTTCTTCAGGCCGCGCTGCCGCTGCTCCGAGGGCTGCTCGTCACTCATGACTGCTCCTTAGCGATCGATCCGGGCCCTACGCCGAGCCCGTCACCCAGGTTGTGCAATGCCTTGCGCGCCAGCGGTAGGTCGAGATCCAACCGGCCCGCCAGATCCAGCGCCAAGGACAGATCCTTCTCACCGAGATCACGCACGTGGCCGAGGATGGGGAACCAGAAGTCGTCCGCCTCGACCGGCGCGGTGGTCTTGCGCAGCATGATCGCGCCCGGCCCGCCGGTGTGCGAGTCGGAATGCCGGACGACCTTGCCGAGGGCGGTGATGTCGAGCCCGGCGGCCTCGGCCAGCCGCTGCGACTCCGCCGCCGCGGTGAAGGCGACGAAGTGGAGCAGGTTGCGCGCCAGCTTCATTCGCGTGCCCGCGCCGACCTCGCCGGCGTGGATGACCAGCGATCCGAACCGCCCGAACGGCTCGCGCACCGCCTCGAAGGCGGCGGGACTGCCGCCCACCATGACCGCGAGCGCGCCCTGCTGCGCGGCGGGCGCTCCGCCGCTGATCGGCGCGTCCACGAATTCGACACCGTGCGAGGCGCATTCGGCACCGAGTTCCACGGCGGTCCGGTCGGAGATGGTGGAGTGCACCGCGATCACGGTGCCGGGCTTCGCGGTCTGGAGCAGACCGTCCGGGCCGGTCACCACGGTGCGCACCTGCGCGTCGTCGAGGACGACGACCGAGATGACCCGGCACCGTTCGGCCACCTCCGCGGCGGTCGCGGCGGCGGTCGCCCCCGCATCGGTGAAGGGTTGCAGCGCGTCGGCCCGCATATCGCAGACCACGAGCCCGCCCGGCCATTCGACCAGGCGTTGCGCCATCGGCGCACCCATATTGCCGAGTCCGATGAACCCGACCGAGATGTCCTCGCTCATGGCCGGAACACCTGCCCGCCATCGACATTCAGCACCTGACCGGTGACCCAGCCCGCGTCGTCGGACAGCAGGTACAGGCAGGCCCCGACCATGTCCTCGGTGGTGCCGAGCCGCTTGAGCGCCATCTGCTTCACCAGCTGATCCACGAACTGCTCGGGCACGATGCTGCGGGTGGCCTCGGTGTCGGTGGGTCCCGGCGCGATGGCGTTCACCCGGATCTTGGAGTGCCCCAGCTCATGTGCCAGCTGCTGGGTGAGGCTGTTGATCCCGGCCTTGGCCAGCCCGTAGAAGCCGGAGTAGGTCCAGGCGGCGGTGGACGACTGGTTCACGATGGACCCGCCGCCCGCCTTGGCGATGTGCTTGTAGACCGCGCGCGTCACGTTCAACGCGCCGTCGAGGTTCACGGCCATGAACTTCTTGTAGTAGTCCCACGGCACGGACACCAGCAGGTCCAGTTTCATGTCGCCGTAGATGGCGGCATTGTTGACCAGGTGGTTGATGCCGCCGAACTCGGCGACGGTGAAATCGGCCAGGGCCTTGGCGGATTCCGGATCGGCGACGTCGACCGGCGCGAAGACCGCGACGCCGCCGTCGGCGGTGATCTCCTTGGCGGTCGCCTCGCCCAGTTCGCTGTTCAGGTCGGCGACGACGACTTTCGCGCCCTCGGCGGCCAGCGCCTTCGCGTAGGCCGCCCCGATGCCGCGCGCGGCGCCGGTGACGATGATCGACCTGTCGGTGAATCGGCTCATGTCGGTACTCCTCAGACGCCGGTCGCGATGAGTTTGGTCTCGGTGTATTCCTCGAATCCGAGGACGCCCATTTCCCGGCCCACGCCGGACTGCTTGTACCCGCCGAAGGGCGCGTCGGCCGAATACCAGATGCCGCCGTTGACGCTGAGCGTCCCGGTGCGCACGCCGTTCACGACCTCGCGCAGCCGCTCGGGATCGCTGCCCCACACCGTGCCGGACAGGCCGTAGGGGGAGTCGTTGGCGATGCGGACGGCATCGGCGTCACCGTCGTGCGGGATGACGGTGAGAACGGGCCCGAAGATCTCCTCCTGGGCCACGGTGGAACTGTTGGGCAGGCCGGTGATCAGCGTCGGCTCGACGAACCAGCCGCGCTCGCGGTCGGGCCGCTTGCCGCCGGTGACGATGGTGCCGCCCTCGGCGCGCGCGATGTCGAGGTAGCGTTCGATCCGCGCTCGCTGCCGTTCGGAAATGACCGGGCCGCACACGGTTCCGGGTTTCGCCGGATCGCCCGGCTTGATACCCCCCATGGTGCGTGCGGCCGCTTCGACGGCCTGATCGTGCAGTTCGCGCGGCACCAGCAGGCGGGTGCTGATCGCACAGCCCTGGCCCGCGTGCACGCACACGCCGAACGCGGCATAGCTCGCGGCGGCCGCGATGTCGGCGTCGTCGAGCACGATGAACGCCGACTTGCCGCCCAGCTCCAGGAACACTTTCTTCAGCGACGCCGCCGCGGCGGTCATCACGGCTCTGCCGGTCCGGGTGGACCCGGTGAACGAGATCATGTCCACCCGCGGATCGGTGACCAGCTGCGTGCCGAGGCCGTGATCGTCGGAGGTGACGATATTGACCACCCCGGCCGGAATGTCGGTCTCCTCGGCGATGATCCGGCCCACGGCGGCCGCGCACCACGGGGTGTCGGGCGCGGGCTTGAGGACCACGGTGTTCCCGGCCGCCAGCGCCGGACCCAGCTTCGCGAAGTTGATCTGGTGCGGGAAGTTCCAGGGTGTGATGGCCCCGACCACGCCGATGGGTTCGCGCCGCAGCCGGCGCGAGCTCTTGATCCCCATGGGCGCGGCGACCCCGAGATCGGTTTCCCACGCGTAGTTCTCGGCCAGATCGGCGAAGTAGCCGAGATCCCCGACCGGTCCCTCCAGCTGCGGTCCGCTGGTGAGCATGCGGGGCGCGCCCGCCTCGGCGATGGTGATCTCGCGCAGTTCCTCGATATGCCCGCGCAGGGCGTCGCGCAGTTGCCGGAGGCAGGCCGCGCGGAAAGCCGGATCGCGGGACCAGTCGGTGGTATCGAAGGCGGTGCGGGCCGCGGCGATGGCCGCGTCCATATCGGCGGAGTCGGCATTGGCGGCGTAGCCGAGGGGTTCCCCGGTGGCCGGGTCGGCGGTGGTGAACACACCGCCGCCGCCGGGCGTCAACTTGCCGCCGATCAGCAGGTGCGAACCGCCGTCGGGGACGAGATCGCTCGGGCTCATAGGTAGCTCCCATGCTGTCCGGACACGTGTACGGACTATAGGTTCGCGGCTCGGAAACGCGCAAGAACAGGTTTCAGTTTCTGCGGTCCGGCCGATTTTCTTCGCGGGATTCCGTTGTGAGGTGATCCCGTCGCTAGTACCGTACAGACACATGTCCAGCTACGTGTCTCCGTTGCTGGAAAACGTTCGTCAGAGCCGATGAACGAGTTATCGAATACGAGGTGGACCCACCATGACCGCAGCCTCGCTGGAGCCGCTGCTGTTCGACCCCTACGACTACCGCATCCACGAGGACCCCTACCCCGTGTACCAGCGGTTGCGCACCGAGGCCCCGGTGTACCACCACCCCGACCTGGACTTCTGGGCGCTGTCGCGGCACGGGGACGTGGCGGCCGGCTTCCGGGACAATGTGCGCCTGTCCAGTGCCAACGGGGTCTCGCTCGATCCCGCCGCCTGGGGGCCGCACGCCTGGCGAACCATGTCCTTCCTGGCCATGGACGACCCCCGGCACCTGCGCCTGCGCAAGCTCGTCTACCAGGGCTTCACACCCCGGCGGGTGACCGAGATGGGCCGGCGGATCCGCGAGATCACGCTGCGCTACCTGGAACCCGCGCTGGCCGGTGGCGATTTCGACTGGATCGACGCGGTCGCGGGCCAGGTCCCGATGGACGTCATCTCCGAACTGCTCGGGGTGCCCGAGGCCGATCGCGCCGAACTCCGGCGGCTGGCCGACCTACTGGTGCATCGTGAGGAGGGCGTGCTGGACGTGCCGGTCGCGGCCATGGAGGCGGCCATGAAACTCGCGGGCTACTACAACGAGATCCTCGCCGAACGGAAGCGCAAACGCGCCGACGACCTCACCTCGGCCCTGCTCGACGCCGAGGCCGACGGGGACCGGCTCACCGAGGAGGAGATCCTCGGCTTCATGTTCCTCATGGTGGTCGCCGGCAACGAGACCACCACCAAACTGCTCGGCAACGCCCTGTACTGGGCGGGCCGCAATCCCGAGCAGTACGCCAAGGCCGCCGCCCACCCCGAACTCGTGGACGACTGGGTCGAGGAGACCCTGCGCTACGACGCCTCCAGCCAGATCCTGGCGCGCACCGCCGCCGAGGACCTCGAGTACTACGGGCAGACCATTCCCGCGGGCTCGAAGGTGCTGCTGCTCATCGGATCCGCCAATCGCGACGACGCCGTCTTCCACGACCCGGACCGCTACGACCTCGAACGCGGCGACAAGGGCGGGCTGATCAGCTTCGGCCGCGGCGTGCACTTCTGCCTCGGCGCGCACCTGGCGCGGCTGGAGGCCTCGATCGTCCTGCGCGAGTTCGCCGCTCGCGTCCGTTCGTACGGCATCGCCGACACCGGTATCCAGCGCGTGCATTCGGTGAATGTGCGCGGCTTCGCCCACTTGCCCGTCTCCGTGGAGGTTCGCTGAATGGCCCGCTTCGCACCGCATCCCGCCCGCCGCCCCGCCATCGTCGCGGGCGCATCCTCCGGAATCGGGGCCGCCACCGCGGAAGCCCTTGCCGCGCTGGGACACCCGGTCGCGCTGGGTGCGCGCCGGGTGGAGATCTGCGAGACCCTCGCCGAGAAGATCCGCGCGGAGGGCGGGGAAGCCTTCGCCGGACGGCTCGACGTCTGCGACACCGCCTCGGTGCACGAATTCGTCACCGCCGCCGAAGCGGCGCTCGGGCCCACCGAGGTCCTGGTCTCCGGCGCGGGCGATCTCGAATTCGGGCAGGGCTGGGAGATGGATCCCGACCTGTTCGAATCCCAGGTGCGGGTGCACCTGGTCGGCGCGCAACGCCTCGCGCACCGGGTGCTGCCCGGCATGATCGAGCGGCAGCGCGGCGACTTCGTGGTCATCGGCTCCGACTGCGCGGTGCGGGCCCGGCCCGGCGCGGGCGCCTACAACGCCGCCAAGACCGGCGTCGAGGCCTTCGCCACCCAGCTGCGCATGGAGTTGGAGGGCACCGGCGTGCGCTCGTCCATCGTGCGGCCGGGCCAGACCCTCACCGGCATGGGCATGCAGGCCACCCCGGAAGTGGTGGGTCCGCTGCTGGAGAACTGGGTGAAATGGGGATTCGCCCGGCACCCGCAGTTCCTGCGGCCCGCCGATCTCGCGGCGGCCGTGTCCGCGGTCGTGTCCACCCCGCGCGGGGCGCACCTGGTGCTGGTGGAGGTCCAGCCGGAAGCGCCACTGCGCGAACCGAATCCGGAAGGACCCTGATCATGCGCCTGGTCGTCGATCTCGACCTCTGCCAGGGCCACGCCGTCTGCCAGGACGAGGCCCCCGACCTCTTCGAGGTGCCCAAACAGGGACAGGTGCGGATCCTGCGCACCGACCCCGGCGCCGACCTGGACGCGGCGCGCGCCGCCGTCCGCTACTGCCCGACCCAGGCCCTGTCGCTCGTAGACGACAGCGCTGTCGAATGAAGGAGACAGCCGTGAGCTGGTCCCGCGACGAACTCGACGAGATGATCCGCCGTTGGGTGGACGAGAACAAGCAGTGTGAGGCGGCCGGGGACTGGAAACCCCTCGAGCACTTCTACACCGACGACGCCACCTACGGCTGGAACTACGGTCCGCAGCAGGAATTCATGGCCGTCGGGCGCGACGAGATCCGCGATATCGCGCTCGGCCAGGAGATGTTCGGGCTCGAGGGCTGGACGTATCCGTACCAGGAATTCGTGGTCGACGAGCGCACCGGCAGCGTGATCGGTTTCTGGAAGCAGGTCAACGATCAGCGGCGGGCCGACGGGCGGCCCTACAGCCCGGAAGGGCTCGGCGGCAGCTGGTTCCGCTACGCCGGGAACTACCAGTGGAGCTGGCAGCGCGACTTCTTCGACTTCGGCAATGTGACCGCGCTGTTCGTGGAGATGATCTCGAACAACGCGCTCTCGTCCGGCATGCGCAAGCGCATGGAACGGTCCATGTCGGGCGAACCGCTGCCCGGCTGGTACCCGGTCGGGACGGGGCCGGTGCCCCTGTGGTGACCAGCAGATACGCATCACTCACCAGATCCGAACTGGCCCTGCTGGTTCCGGAACTGCTGCTGTGCGGGCACCTCATCGACCGGTCCGGAATGGCGCACGTGCTCGGCGCGCTGGGCCGGGAGGGCATGACCGCGGTCGCCATCGACGAATGGCAGCTGGCCAGCCCGGTCTACACCCGGCGCATGCGGCGGGCGCTCGGCATCACGAGTGACGGGGTGGACGCCATCTTCAAGGGCTTCCAGCTGGATATCGGCGCGCCACCGCAGTTCATGGACTTCCGCTACAAGGTGATCGACCACGATCACGGGGAATTCCATCTCGACCACTGCGGCGCGCTCGCCGATGTCGAGCCGATGGGTACCGAATTCGTGGTGGCCATGTGCCATGACATCGAGGACCCCACCTTCGACGCGACCGCGCTCGCCACCAATCCGTACGCCCAGGTGCGGCCGGTGCACCGGCCGCCCCGCGAACCGGCGAATCGAAAGCCGGTGTGCGCGTGGACCGTCACCATCGATCCCGCGCACGAACCGCCGACCCCGCACCAGGACGCGCAGGTGGTGGCCGGGTCGGAGGCCGCCGCCACCGTGCTCGACCCCATCGACCCGGAAGATCCCGGGCAGGCGGACTACGCGGGGCCGCTGCTGAGCGACCTGCGGTTCGAGGACTTCTCGCGTTCGGCGCTGATCCGGATCGCCGACGAGGTGTGCCTGCAACACCACCTGCTCACCCTCGGCTATCGGACCGCGGTCGAGAGCCGCGCGAAACCGGAAGTGGCGCTGGACATCCTGCGCAAGCAGTTCACCGGCATCGCGGGCCTCACCGCCGAACGCATCCGCACCGCGCTCGGGCTCGGCGACGATATGGCGGCGCTGGCCAAGGTGCTGCGCCTGCACCCGGCGCTGAACCCGGCCGCCTATGTCGACGTCGACGTCACCGCCGAGACCACCGGCGGGGAGCAGCTGGTCGAACTGCGCATCGGCCGCGGCTGCGGCGCGATCGACGACGGCGCCTGGCCCGCCCTGCTCGACCCCGACCATCTCCAGCCGCTCGACGCCCTGGTGCGCGGGGTGAACCCGCGCTTCCACGCCCGGGTCCGCGAGGCCGCCGACTGCGGGCTCACCCTCGAAATCGGTTGCGCCGACCTGCCGTTCCGGGAAGCCGACGAAGTCGCCATCACCCGGTTCAGCTCCGGGGCGGCCTTCACCTTCACCGACCGGGGCACACCGCTGCCGCTCACCGTCCTGTAGCCGGAACACACCAGGAGAAACGGCCATGGCGTGCAACTTCGCCGACCTCTACGAACATTCGGCCGACGCGGTGCCGGACCGGACCGCCGTGATCGAGGGGACACGACGGCTCACCTTCGCCCAGCTCGACGCCCGCGCCAACCGGCTCGCCCACCACCTGGCGGCGGCCGGCGCCGGGCCCGGCACCCACATCGGGTTCCACATGCACAACAGCATCGAGAGCCTGGAAACCCTGCTGGGCTGCTACAAGATTCGCGCGGTGCCGGTCAATATCAACTACCGGTACCGGGCCGAGGAACTGCGCTACGTCTACGACAACGCGGACCTGGAGATGGCGGTGCACCACCGCTGCTACGCGCCGCTCATCGAGGAGATCCGGGATCAGCTGCCGAAGCTGCGGCACACCCTGGTCGTGGAGGACGACCAAGGGGGAACGGGACTGCCGAGCCGATCGCTGCCGTACGAGGAGGCGCTCGAATCCGCCTCCGACCTCCGGGATTTCGGGCCGCGCAGCGCCGACGACCACTTCATCATGTACACCGGCGGCACCACCGGCCTGCCCAAGGGCGTCATCTGGCGGCAGGAGGACATGTGGCGGGTGCTCGGCGGCGGCATCGACTTCTACACCGGTGAACCCGTCGCCGACGAGTACCAGCAGTCCCGGATGGCGGCGCAGAACGAGTTCCCCATGACCTGGTTCGTGCTGCCGCCGCTCATCCACGCCGCCGCCATGATGCCCACCTTCACCGCGCTGTGGTCGGGCAACGCGGTGGTGTTCCAGCCGCGCTTCGATCCCGACGAGGTGTGGCGGGTGGTGGCGCGGGAACGGCCGCACGTCCTGGTCGTCACCGGCGACGCCATCGCGCGGCCGCTGGTCGACTCGTATCGGGCCGCGCCCGTGGACGCCTCCTCGCTCGTCTCCATCGGATCCGGGGCGGCGCAGCTGACCCAGCCGGTGAAGAACGCGCTGTTGGAACTGTTCCCGAGCACGCTGGTCACCGAATCCATCGGGTCGTCCGAAACCGGTTTCGGCGGAATCGGATTCGCGCAGAAGGACGACGATCCGGCTCGCGCGCCGCGGGTGAACACCGGCCGGGGCGCGCTGGTGGTCGACGATGACGGGCAGCCGGTCGCGCCCGGCGGGGAGGGCTGGGTGGCCAAGACCGGCAATGTGCCGATCGGGTACTACAAGGATCCGGTGAAGACCGCGAAGCTGTTCCGCACGGTCGACGGGACGCGGATGGTGATCACCGACGACCGGGCGCGGGTCGAGGCCGACGGGTCGGTCACGCTGATCGGGCGCGGCAATATGGTCGTCAACACCGGCGGGGAGAAGGTCTTTCCCGAGGAGGTCGAGGCGACGCTCAAGGCCCATCCGGCGGTGTACGACGCGGTCGTGGTCGGGATGCCGCACGAGCGGTGGGGTCAGCTGGTGGCGGCCGTGGTGTCCCCGGCCGACGGCGCCATCGACTTCGCGGCGCTGGAGGCGCACGTGCGCGAACGCCTCGCCGGATACAAACTGCCGCGCCGGATCTGGGTGACCGAAACGGTTTCCCGGACGCCGAGCGGCAAGCCCGACTACCGGTGGGCCAAAGCATATGTGGCCGACCATGCGCCAGACCATGAAAGAGGGTGACCCGGTGAGTGGGCGAACTGCGCGAAAGCGCCGTCGATCTTCATTGAAACCTGTTCTAATTCGAGCATGGTAGAGGCCCACACCGTGCTCGGCGAGCAGGTCCGCATGCCGGTGCAGATCCGGCAGGCCGACGCGTCCTCGGCGCTGTTCCTCGTCGACGCCCGCGCCGCCGCCGACCTGCTCGCCGGGACCGGACTGGAGCCGATCACCCCGCTGTTCGGAAAGGCCGTGCTCTCACTGGCTTTCGTACGCTACGTCGACGGCGATCTGGGCCCGTACCACGAATTCGCCTTCTCGCTCATGGTCCGACAGCCCGGGCGCAAGGACAGCACCGGCGCCTACATCCACTGGCTGCCGGTCAATCAGAGCTTCACCTGCGAAGCGGGACAGTCGATCTGGGGCTTCCCCAAGCTCATGGCCGACATCGACATCACCCCCGACGGGCGGGGCCACCGCTGCGAGGTCCGGGTCGATGGGCAGTTCGTGCTCGCGCTGCGAATCGCCGACGGCTTCCCCATGCCCGCCGGCGCGGGCGGGGCCTCCATCGACGCCTACACCTCGCGCAACGGCATCCTGCGGCGCACGCCGTGGATCATGAACCCCGGCCAGGTCCGGGGACGGCCGGGCGGCGCCCGGCTGGAACTGGGAGACCATGCGGTCTCCGGACAATTGCGCGCCCTGGGACTGCCCGCGCGCGCCCTCTTCTCCAGCCGGATCGGCGCGCTCCGCATGACCTTCGAGGACGCCGCCACCGTCTTGCAGACCCGGGAGGACCGATGAGCC
Organism: Nocardia sp. NPDC005825; assembly: GCF_040630175.1. Classification (NCBI taxonomy): domain Bacteria; kingdom Bacillati; phylum Actinomycetota; class Actinomycetes; order Mycobacteriales; family Nocardiaceae; genus Nocardia; species Nocardia sp. NPDC005825. Next base: position 153,536 of record NZ_JBEXXC010000004.1, on the reverse strand, counting down.
GCACCGCACTCGTCACCGGCGCGGCCAGCGGCATGGGCCGCATCGTCGCGCAACGGCTCGCCGCCGCGGGCTGGCAGGTGGCCGCCGTCGACCTGAACGCCGAGGGTCTGGCCGTCACCGCCGCGCGCTCACCCAACACCCACACCTACGCGTGCGACGTCTCCGACGCGGCGCAGGTCCGGGCCGTCGTCGACAAGGTGCGCGCCGAACTCGGGACCATCGACCGGCTGGTGCACGCCGCGGGCATGTGCCACGTGCACGCCTCTGTCCTGGACCACGACGTGGCCCAGATCCGGAAGATGATCGACGTCAACTACATCGGCACCGTGAACCTGTGCCAGGCCGTCATCCCCGCCATGAAGGAGGCGCGCGCGGGCACGGTGGTGCTGTTCTCCTCGATCGTGGGCTGGCTGCCCTCGCCCGGCATGGCCGGATACTCCGCCTCCAAGCACGCGGTCATCGGCTTCGCCGACAGCCTCTCCTACGAACTGCGGGACAGCGGCGTGCGACTGCTCGTGCTGTGCCCGCCCATGGTCGAGACCCCCTTCCTGGACGCGGTCCGCGAGGAGAACGCCAGCGTGGTCGGCAATGCGAGCGCCGCGAGCCCGGAATTCGTGGTCGACAGCCTGGAAAAGGCGCTCGCCGAACCGAAGTCGCCGCTGTACGTGTTCCCGGGGCAGGCCCGCCCCGCCTACTACATGCGGCGCTTCCTGCCCGGGGTGGCGCGGGCCATCGTCCGGCGCTCCATCCGTCCCACCGGATAACCCAGAACGTGGATGCCGGCACGTGCTCCGATCGGCATCCGCTCCGGTGCTGGGCGGCCGGGCTCTGCGGCCGCCCAGCACCCGTATCCCGCAACCATCCAGCGATAATTCAGTAGCGCTATCACTCCCCTCCGGGCACTCTGGGCTCTCTGCAAGCACTAGCCGAGAGGGGATGAATGAGTACGCGCACGTCCGCGGTACGGCTGGTTCTGCGCTATTACGGCCGGGAAATGGCCCGGCGCAAAGCCATCACGATCACGGCCATGCTGGGGCCCGCCCTCGGCAATATCTGCCAGCTCTACATCGCGCCGCTGCTGGTCGCGATCGTCGTCGGCAAGGTCGCCGCCACCGGCGACTCGTCCATCGGCGCGCTCGCGCCCTACGTGGTGGGGTTCGGCGCGCTGCTGTTCATCGCCGAGGTGTGCTGGCGTATCGGCATCCACTTCCTGAACCGGTTGGACGCCAACGGAATCGAGAACCTCTACAACACCGCGATGGACGAACTCCTCGCCAAGGACTCGGCGTTCTTCCACAACAACTTCGCGGGCTCGCTGACCAAGCGCGCGCTGAGTTTCGCCACCCGGTTCGAGGACTTCGCCGACACCTTCGCCTTCGAGATCGTCGCCGCCTTCGTGCCGCTGACCTTCGCGTCGGTGGTGCTGTGGCGCTACGACCCGATGCTGGTCATCGTGCTGCTCGGCCTCATCGCCGTCAGCGGCGCGGTCGTCACCCCGCTCATCCGGCGGCGCCAGCACCTGGTCGACGACCGCGAGGCCGCCATCGCCCTGGTGTCCGGGCACGTCTCCGACACCCTGTCGAACATGCAGGCGGTGCGGGCCTTCGCGGCCGAACCCGAGGAGATCGCCGAACACCGGCGGCGGGTCGCGGTGCAACGGCGGAAGTCGTTGCTGTCGTGGGATTACAACAATCTCTACATCGACACCGTCATCACCCCGCTGATGGTGATCGTGAACGTGGCCGGACTGCTCATCGCCCTCGGCATGGGCGGCGGGCACGCCTCGGTCGAGGTGATCATGGTGGCCTTCACCTACTACTGGAACGCCACCGGGATCATGTTCCGGTTCAACCAGATCTACCGGCGTCTGGAGAGCACCACCACCGAGGCCGCGCAGTTCACCGAACTGCTGCTGGAATCGCCGACCGTGCTCGACGTCGCCGAACCGGAACCCTTGCGGCCCAAGGGGTCCGACATCCGGTTCGAGCGGGTGAACTTCGCGTACCCGGGGGCGCAGCCGCTGTTCCGCGGCCTGGATCTGGACGTGCCCAGCGGCGCGCGCATCGGCCTGGTCGGCCGGTCCGGCGGCGGCAAGAGCACGCTCACCCAGCTGCTGCTGCGCATGATGGACATCGACGGCGGCGTGATCCGCATCGGCGGACAGGACATCTCGCGACTCCGCCAGCGCGATCTGCGCAGTCTGCTGTCCTATGTGCCGCAGGACCCGGCCATGTTCCACCGGTCGCTGAGCGACAACATCCGCTTCGCCCGGCCCGAGGCCACCGACGAAGAGGTGCGGCGCGCCGCCAAGGCCGCGCACGTCACCGAATTCGCGGACGGGCTGCCCGACGGCATGGAGACGCTCATCGGCGAGCGCGGCGTGAAACTGTCCGGCGGACAACGCCAGCGGGTCGCGCTCGCGCGGGCCATCCTGCGTGACGCGCCGATCCTGCTCCTGGACGAGGCCACCAGCGCCCTCGACTCCGAGAGCGAGCTCCTGGTGCAACAGGCGCTCTGGGAGTTGATGGAAGGGCGTACGGCGCTGGTGGTCGCGCACCGGCTGAGCACGGTGGCCGGGATGGACCGGCTCATCGTGCTCGATCGCGGGCGGATCGTCGAACAGGGCAGCCACGAAGAGCTGCTGCACGGTGAAGGCACCTATGCGCAGCTGTGGCGGCACCAGTCCGGCGGATTCCTGGCCGAGGAAGTGGCCGCCCGCTGATGGTTCGAGGTGGTGCCGGGAGAGGTTCCGGCATCACCTCGAATTCCTCAGTTGCCCTGGAAGTTCGGCTTGCGCTTCTCGGCGAACGCGCGCGGGCCTTCCTTGGCGTCATTGCTGCGGAAGACCGGCAGGCCGACCTTGGCGTCGATCTTGAACGCCTCTTCCTCGTGCAGGCCCTCGGTGTCGCGGATGACCTTCAGGATCGCCTGCACGGCCAGCGGGCCGTTGTTGTTGATCAGCTCGGCGATCTCCAGGGCCTTGTCCAGCGCGGTGCCGTCCGGCACCACGTGGCCGATCAGACCGAAGTTCAGCGCCTCCGCGGCGGTGATGTGGCGGCCGGTCAGCAGCAGCTCCGCGGCCACGGTGTACGGGATCTGACGCGGCAGGCGCACCGCCGAGCCGCCCATCGGGAACAGGCTCCACTTCGCCTCGGATACACCGAACTTGGCGCTCTCACCGGCGATGCGGATGTCGGTGCCCTGCAGGATCTCGGTGCCGCCCGCGATGGCCGCGCCCTCGACCGCAGCGATCAGCGGCTTGGTCAGACGGCGGCCCTTGAGCAGACCCGGCATGCGGGACGGGTCGAAGGCCGAACCCTCCTTCATGCCGTCCTCGGGCTTGTTCTTGTTCATGTTCTTCAGGTCCGCGCCCGCGCAGAACGCGCCGCCGGCACCGGTGAGGATGCAGGAGCGGATCTCCGGATCGTTGTCGACCGTGTCCCACGCCTCGGTCATGATGGCCAGCATCTCGCCGGTCAGCGCGTTCTTGGACTTCGGGCGGTTCATGGTGACGATGAGCGTCGCGCCACGCTTCTCGACCAGCGCGTGCGGCTCGGTGTTGGCGGGGGTTTCAGCAGTCGCTGCGGTCATCGCCGACCCTTCTTTCGATATGGACGAACCAGGATTCCGGCACGAAAGTACCCCGCGCCGTTGTCCTAAACAATAACGTGTTCTAGTTTGGATCATGGTGACCGCCGTCACGGGCGGCAAGTAGTGGAGAGAGTCCCATGAGCACAACGAGTAAGGCGAAGCTTCCGCCGCGCGTCACGGAATCCCTCATCGACCGGCTGACCGCGATGGTGACCGCGGGCAAGGCCGGCGAGGCCCGCGAGCCCTTCGAGATGACCGAGGTCTACACCGGCGACGTCGTCGGCTACCTGCCGCAATCCTCCCCCGAGGACGTGGTGGCCGCGGCCGAAATGGCTCGCGCCGCGCAGAAGGAATGGGCCGCCCGCCCGCTCAAGGACCGGCTCGCCGTGTTCGAGCGCGCCCACGAGTTGCTGCTCTCGGAAATCGAGCTCCTCGCCGACCTGATCCAGATCGGCTGCGGCAAGTCCCGGCGCATGGCCATCGAAGAGGTGTGCGACACCCCGCTGGTGATCGCGCACTACCTCAAGACCGCCGAGAAGGTCCTCAAGCCCAAGAAGCGCTCCGGGCCCATGCCGGTCATCACCTCGTCCACCGAGGAGCACCGGCCCAAGGGCGTCATCGCGGTCATCGCGCCCTGGAACTTCCCCTTCGCCATCTCCATGTCGGACTCCACCCCGGCACTGATCGCGGGCAACGGCGTCATCATGAAGCCGGACAACAAGACCGCCCTGTGCACCCTCTACGGCATCGAACTGCTGCACAAGGCGGGTCTGCCGCGCGGGCTCGTGCAGGTGGTCTGCGGCGTCGGCCCCGACGTCGGGCCGACGCTGATCGACAATGTCGAATTCGTCATGTTCACCGGCTCCACCGCCACCGGGCGCACCATCGGTGAGCAGTCCGGGCGCAACCTCATCGGTTGCAGCCTCGAACTCGGCGGCAAGAACCCGATGATCGTGCTCGACGACATCAATTTCGACGAGGCCATCCCCTCGATCCTGTTCGGCGTGTTCGGCAACGCGGGCCAGATCTGCATGCACATCGAGCGCATCTACGTGCACGAACGCATCTACGACGAGTTCCTGCGCCGCTTCACCGCCGCCGCCGAGGAACTGCTCGGCAAGACCGGCGCCACCTACGACTTCGAACCCGAGATGGGCTCGCTGGTCTCGGTCGACCACATGAAGCGCGTCGCCGCCCACGTCGACGAGGCCCGCGAGAAGGGCGCGACCGTCGTCACCGGCGGCAACCCGCGCCCCGACATCGGCCCCGCCTTCTTCGAACCGACCATCCTCACCGGCGTCACCAAGGACATGGCCCTGTCCACCATGGAGACCTTCGGTCCGGTCGTCAGCATCTACAAGTACAAGACCGACGACGAGGCCGTCGCCCTCGCGAACGACACCGCCTACGGTCTGAACGCCGCCATCTGGACCGGAAACATCGATCGCGCAACGAAACTCGCCGAGCGCATCGAATCCGGCGCCATCAATATCAACGACGGCTTCATCACCAGCTACGCCGCCAAGGGCACCCCGTCGGGCGGCGTCAAGCAGTCCGGCGTCGGCACCCGCCACGGCGCGGCGGGCCTGCTCAAGTACACCGACACGGTCAACGTCGGCGTCCAGAAGAAGCAGATCATGGCCTCCCGCTCCTCCATGCCGTACGAGAAGCAGCTCAAGTCGACCCTGGTCACGCTGCGCCTCATGCGCCGCCTGCACCTGGGCTGACGGTAAAACCGTTCCACGACACAGGGTCCCGGCCGAGCTGGCCGGGACCCTGTGCGCTGCTTCGGATCAGGGGCGCTGCGCGGTCAGCGACAGATGGGCGACGCCGATGATGTGCGAGCCCATCGAGAACGAGGCGACCGCCGGGGTGGTGGTGGCGGGCAGGCCCAAGCTCGGAGTGTCCAGAGCCAGGACCGAGATCTGATAGGTGTGCGGGCCGTCGCCAGTGGGCGGGCACGGGCCCAGGTAACCGGGGGCGCCCGCGTCATTGGTGCCCGCGACGCCCGCCGCGCCCGCGGTGAAATCGGTTGCGGTGGCGGGGATATCCCAGTTCAGCCAGTGCCAGAAGCCCGCGCCGGTCGGGGCGTCCGGATCGAACATGGTGACCGCGAAGCTCTTCGCTGCCGCCGGAGCGCCCGACCATCGCAGACTCAGGGCGTGATTGGCGGCGGTGCAGCCGAACGCTCCCGCGTAGAAGTCGGCGGGGAAGGCGTGCTCGGCGGTGCCGTCCGGGGTGGTGACCGTGAACCGCGCGGCCGAGGCCGGGACCACGGGCCGAACCTGAACGGACGCGGCCGGATTCGTGGTGGCGGCGGGCGCCGAATCCCCGTCATCGCCGCAGGCGGCGGCGGACAGCAGGGCCGCCACGGCGAAGGTCGCGGAAACGGTGCGTGCGATGCGAGTCATGGCGGTTCTCCTCGTGGTCGAATGACACGACGAGCATCCCGAAATCCGGAAACCCCAGGGAGAGCCTCCGCACCCTGGTATTCCGCGTACCACCCGGCCGCTCCTACCCTGGACCCGAGTGAAGGAGCGAGCGTGGACACAACGACATCCGGCCAGGAGCTCGGCGCATTCCTGCGCGCCATGCGTGAGCGCCTGACGCCCGAGCAAGCGGGTCTCCCGGCCGTCGGCCGACGCCGCACCCCCGGCCTGCGCAGGCAGGAAGTCGCGCAGCTCGCCGCCGTCAGCATCGACTGGTACATCCGCCTCGAACAGGGCCGCGTCGGCACCCCCGGCGCCGCGATCCTCGACGCCCTCGCCGAGGCCCTGCGCCTCACCGACACCGAACGCGCCCACCTCCACCTCATCGCCCGCGGCGCCACGCCCCCGGCCCGCACCCCCGTCGCCGCCCCGCCCGCCTCGCTCCTGGCGATCCTCGACGGCATGCCCGCCCTCCCCGCCTACCTGACCGACTTCCGTCTGGACGTCCTGGCCCGCAACACCGCGGCCGTGGCCCTCTTCGGCCCGGGATTCGACTCCGGCACCAATACCGCCCGCCTGACTCTGCTCGACCCCGGCATCCGCGCCAGTCAGCTCGACTGGGCGCGCATCGCCCGCGAAACCGTCGGCATCCTCCGCCGCAACCAGGCCCGCCACCCCGCCGACCCCGGTCTACGCGCCCTCATCGCCGAATTGCGCACGGACAGCCCCGAATTCGCCGACTGGTGGGACGACCACACCGTCCAGGACCGCAGTCACGGCACCAAACGCATCCGCCACCCCGAAGCCGGCGACCTCACCGTCGCCTACGACAGCCTCACCAGCCCCAACGACCCCGACCACACCCTCACCATCCTCACCCCGGCGGACCCCGCCACCGCCGCCGCCCTGCGCACCCTCCTCACCGCCCACGCAAACCGCCTGGCCACCACCCGACTTCGCCCCGTCGCCGGGTGACCGACGCGTATCGTCCGCTCCATGAGCACCGCCGCCGACACCACCGCCGTGACGAACCTGATCGCGAAGTACGCCGAACTGATCGACACCGGAGACTTCGCCGGCGTCGGCGCACTGTTCGAGGACGCCGAATTCATCGGCAACGGGGGATCGGTCCGCGGCCGCGCCGCCATCGAGCGCATGTTCACCGGCCTGGTGATCCGCTACGAGGACGGCACGCCACGCACCCACCACGTCACCACCAACATCGCGCTGGAATTCGACGACCCGGCGACCACCGCCACGGCGCGCGCCTACTTCACGGTCTTCCAGGCCCTCCCGGACCTGCCCTTGCAGGCCATAGCCGCAGGCCGCTACCGCGACCGCTTCCAATGCCTCGACGGGCAGTGGCGATTCGCCGAGCGCCAGGTCACGATGCACTTGACGGGCGACCTCAGCCGCCACCTGCGCATGCCGAACGCGGCCACGCGAGGCAACCACGGGGCCGGCTAGGCCCGCAGCCCGTCGAACAACAGGGTGAGCAACCGGCGCCAGTCGCCGCTGCCGGAGCGAATGGTGGCCGACAGCGCACCGACGACCATGTAGACGTCGGCGACGGACAGGTCGGGGCGCACCGTTCCGGCGGCCCGATCGGATTCGATGAGGGCGCCGATGATCTCGGTGAGCTGTTCCAGCGCCGCGCCGCGTGGTTCACTGCCGCGCGATCGGCGGGCGGCTTCGATGGCAGCCGACAGTCCGCTGTCGGCCGCCAGGATCGTGCCGACATGGGTCAGGTAATGCAGCACCGCCCGTCCGGGCTCGGAGCGGTCCAGGCATTCGGTGCGCGCGTACTCCCCGATCTCAGCGAAGCGTTGCGCGGCCGCGGCTTCGATCAGGTCGGCCTGGGTCGGGAAGTGCCGGTACACGGTGCCGATCCCGACCCCCGCGGCCCGCGCCACCTCCGGGAGTTGGACCTGGCTTCCCCGCTCCGCGAACAGGTTTCGGGCGGCGTCCAGGATGCGGTCACGATTGCGGGAGGCATCCGCGCGCGGCTTGCGCGACGGTGTTGATGGGCTTGACACCTGGGTTCCCTTCCGGCCTACACTCGAAACGGATCCGGATTCCGGTTCCGTTTCTATTCAGTCGAAGGGTACCACCATGTCCCACAATCGATTTCTGCTGCTCGACGCCGTCGCGGCCCGACCGGGCCGTGTGCCCCTGCCGCCCGCGTTCGCCGTGAAGGCCACCACCGCCGATACCGACGGCCGCTTCTCGCTCCTGGAAGTCACCCTCGCCCACGACATCCCCCGCCACACCCATCACGTGGCCGACGAATGCATCTACGTGCTCGACGGCACGCTCGAGGTGGAATTCGACGACCGGGTCGAGCACGCCACCGCCGGGATGTTCGTCCTACTCCCGCATGGCATTCCGCACGCGCTGCGCCGCGGCTCCAGCCTCCCGCCGCGCCTCATCCAGATCTCGTCACCGGGCGGCTGGGAGTGCTATCTCGAGGATCTGATCGAGGCGGGACCGACCATGTTCACCGCGGGCGCCCTCGACCCGGCCCGGATCAACCCGATCGCCGCCCGGCATCAGATCCGGTACGAGGAACCCGCGGTGTGACCGGACCCGATCGCGGATCCGCGGTCCGAACTCGGAAAACACAAAACCCCCGGCTCTCGAAAGAGCCGGGGGCCGAGTTGTGTCTCAACCACACAGTCGGGGTGACAGGATTTGAACCTGCGACCTCTTCGTCCCGAACGAAGCGCGCTACCAAGCTGCGCCACACCCCGTGAAGTGAACCTGCAGTAGCTTAGCGCACCCGTTGTCCAGGTGTTAAATCGGCTGGTCAGGGGGTTAAAGGAGGCGGAAAGTGGCGAAGATTCGGCGGGCCAGATCGGGGGAGACGGAGCGGTCCACGCCGGTGTCGGCGACGATGACGAGGACCAGGGAGCCGCTGGTCGGGCCCGCGCTCACGGCGTAGGTGAAGACGGAGAACGTGGTGGCGCAGCCGGCGGGGGCGGTGAAGGCGCCGGTGGTCTCGACGAAGGTGCCGTGGAGGGTGTTGTCGCCGGCGTCGAGGGGTTGGGGGGTGCCCGCTTTCGACGAGGTTTGGGTGGACCAGCCGATGCGGGCGGCGTGGGCGCCGATGTCGGTGGCGGCGGCGGTGGCGTCGGAGAGGTCGGAGGTGGAGAGAAACATGTTGGTGCGCACGTTGTTCGGGCAGTAGTCGACGCCCTCCTGGGCGAAACCGGCGGCGGGGATGTGGTCGGCGTCGGTGCCGTATTTGGTGGTGGTGAGGTCGACGGTCCAGTCCTGAGGGACGTCCCAGGCGGCCTTCAGGTCCTTGGGGACCACCACCTGGTAGCCGGGGATGTGTGGGGTCAGAGTGGAGGCCGGGGCGGTGGTGGAGGTGCGCGGGGCCGTGGTGGTCGGCGCGGCCGACGACGGTGGAGTGGTGGGAGTCGGGGCGGAACCGGAATCGCGCAGGACGAACACGACGGCCGCGATGGCGACGATCGCCACCACGACCGCGCCGATGGCCGCCAGCAGCCACAGGCGGCCACGATCACCGTGCGGGGGTGGATAGGTGCCGGGCGGCGGCGAGCCGGGTGCGACGGGCGCAGGACCGGCGCCGTACGAATTCGCGACTGGTGGAACCGGATTCGGTCCCGATGCGTAGGGATTGGGGCCGGAAGCGTACGGGTTGCGGAAGGACGCTTGGGGATTCGGTCCGGAGACGTACGGATTCGGTCCGGACACGTGAGGGCTCGGTCCGGACGGGTGCGGGTTCGGTTCGGGGGCAGGGGGATTCGGGGTCGGGCGATACGGCGGCAGCGGCGGGGTGGCGGGGCGGTCGTGGACCGGGCCCTGCCACCAGTCGCCGCTGGATGTCGTTCGATCCGGGTCGTCGCCCCGGTCGTCGCGTTCTCCGCTCACCGCGGCCCCCTGTCCGACGAGTCGTGCCGCCTATTGGATCGGGCGGATGCTGGCGAGGATCTTCTTCGCCAAGGTCGCGTCCACCGCCTGCGCGACTCCGGTGTCCGCGGCGATCGTGAACACGAAAGCGCCGCTGTCGCCGGGAAACGCGAAGGTGTAGATCGAGTAGGTCGATGCGCAACCCGCGGTCGACGGGATGGCCGTCCCCTTGGTCTCCAGGTAGACGCCCTGCAACTGGCCGTCCGAGGACTGGAACGACTCCGGCGCGCCGGGCGTGGTGCCGGTGGAGGTGGACCAGCCGATCCGGCCCAGGCGGGTTCCGATGTCGGCGGCGGCCTTGCCCGGATCGGTCTCGTCGGACTGGGTCAGGAAGACGTTGGTGCGCACGTTCTCCGGGCAGTAGTCGACGCCGTCCTGCGCCAGCCCCGCCACCGGAACGGAGTCCGTGCCCTTGCTGAACGAGTCCTGACCGGTGTGGTCCAGCTTCCAGCCCTGCGGAATGTCATAGGCCGCACCGTTGTTCGGGATCGTCACGACCTGATAGCCGGGAATCACCGCGCCGGGCGTACCGGTCGCCTTCGGGGCGGTGGTCTTGCCGGGCGTCGGCTTGCCCGGGGACGGTGGTTTGGCGGTGGTCGAGGTGAGCGCACTGATCAGCGACGGCGTCGTATTCGACTTGGCCGACGGCGAATTCGAGCCCTTGTTCACCAGCGCGACCACCGCCACGACCGCGACGATCGCCACCAGCAGCACGGCGAGCCCGCCGAACAACCACGCCTTGCTCTTACCGCCGCCCGGCGGCGGGGGATACGGCTGCCGGCCGTAGCCGGGCGGCTGGGCGAACGCCTGCGTCGGCGGATACTGCGGCGGCGGAGCGTACTGCCCGGCGGGCATCGGCGTGGTCGGCTGATACCCCTGCTGCGGCCACGCCGGCGGCTGATTCGGCTGGGGCGCCGGATATCCCGGCTGTCCCCATCCCGGCTCCTGCGCGGGCGCGCCCTGCCACCAATTCGGATCGGGTTCCGAACCGGCCTCGTCGCGGTGGTTGTCTCCACTGGTCACGATGGCCCCCTGACTGACGACTACATACCGCGCTGTATATCGCGGCAGACGCTCAGGGCATATCGCCGCGGCGGATTCAGTGGGCGACGGCCTCCGAGGACGCGGCCCGACCGCGCCCCGACTCGGCCACCGGCTTCTTCGGCGGCGCGCCGACCAGCGTCAGCAGCGTCGCCTCCGGGCGGCAGCAGAACCGGTACGGAGCCCACGGCGAGGTGCCCAGCCCGGCCGACACGTGCAGCCGGGTGTGCGCGCCCCAACGCGACGCGCCCTTCACCCGGGCCCGGTCGATCCCGCAGTTGGTCACCAGCGCGCCGAATCCGGGCACGCACAGCTGCCCGCCGTGGGTGTGGCCCGCCATCACCAGGTCGTAGCCGTCAGCCGCGAAACGGTCCAGCACCCGCGGCTCCGGCGAGTGGGTGAGCCCGATGCTCAAGTCCGCCAGCGGATTCGGCGCGCCCGCGACGGTCTCGTAGCGGTCCCGCTTCAGGTGCGGGTCGTCCACACCGGCGGTGGAGATCTTCACGCCCGCCACCTCGATATCGCGGCGCACGTGGGTCAGGTCCAGCCAGCCGCGCTCGGTGAACGCGGCCCGCATGTCCTGCCAGGGCAGCGGCTCGCCGTAGACGCGCTTGTGGTCCTTCTTGAAGTACTTGAGCGGGTTCTTCGGCACCGGCGCGAAGTAGTCGTTCGAGCCGAACACGAAGATGCCGGGGCGCCCGAGCAATCCGCCCAGCGACTGCACCACGGCGGGCACCGACTTCAGGTGCGAGAGGTTGTCCCCGGTGTTCACCACCAGGTCCGGTTCCAGCCGGTCCAGCTCGCGTAGCCACGCCTGTTTCAACTGCTGCCCGGGCATCATGTGCAGGTCGCTGATGTGCAGCACGCGCAGCGACGGCTTGCCCGGTTCCAGCACCGGCAGCGTCGCCTCCCGCAGGGTGAAGGCGTTGCGCTCGATGAGCGTCGCGTATCCGATTCCGGCGACCGCGGCCCCGGCGGCTCCCAGGGCGGCACGGCTGAGGGCGGTGGTCGAGAAGACGGGCATTTGCCCAGAATAGGCGACCCGGCGGAGAAACATCGAGTCAAATGAGCTGGACCACGATAGAAGTCCCTCGTACCGTGTCGCTCATGTCGGAACTCAAAACCACGCTGCGCACGGATATGACCGCCGCGATGAAGAGCAAGGACGCGCTGCGCCTCGGCACCCTGCGGATGCTGCTGTCGGCGATCCAGAACGCCGAGGTCGCCGGACCCGAGGCGCGTGAGCTTTCCGACCCCGAGATCATCGCCGTCCTGCAGAAGGAGGCGAAGAAGCGCAACGAGGCCGCCGTGGTCTACGAGCAGGCCGGGCGTGGCGAGCTCGCCGCCAACGAGCGCGCCGAGGAATCGATCATCGACGAGTACCTGCCCACCCAGCTCACCGAGGCCGAGGTCGGCGACATCGCCGACACCGCCATCGCGCAGGTCGCCGAGCAGCTGGGCGAGCGCCCGGGCATGCGGCAGATGGGTCAGGTCATGAAGGCCGCGACCGCGCTGGCCGCCGGGCGCGCCGACGGCACCCGGATCTCCGCGGCCGTGAAGGCCCGCCTCTGAGACGGTCCGCACGGCGGATCATGCGATACCGCTATTAATACGAAAGGCCCGGAGCGAATGACTCGCTCCGGGCCTTTCGTTCGCGGCTAGCGCGGGATGGGGATCGGGATCGGGATCGGCGGCAGCGCCGGGATCGTGATGCCGGGCAGCCCCGGCACCGACGGCGGTGCGTTCGGCGGCGCCGTCACCGGCACCTGACTGCCGTCGCTGACGTACATGGTGATCACCGAGCCGGGAATCGCCGAGCCATTGGGCGACACGTTCATGACCGTGCCCTTGCCCGCGCCCGGCTGGGTCACGACCGACACCTGGAAGCCCGCGCCGACCAGCGCCGCGTTGGCCTCGGCCTGCTGCATGCCGATCACGTCCGGGATCTGCGAGTTGTTCGATCCGCGCACGTACTTGTCGTCGACCGGCGGCAGCGCGGCCGGCGGGAACCGGTCGAGCACGTTCTTCATCGCGCCCAGATAGGTGCGGGCCGGCTCGTTACCGCCGTACAGGTTTCCGCTGCCACAGCTGCGCAGCGGGAACGAGCAGATCTCACCGGGGGTCGGGCTGTCGCCGTAGACGTAGGAGGCGCCCGCGAAACCGTTGGTGAAGGCCAGGAAGGCCGAGGACCGGTGACTCTCGGTGGTGCCGGTCTTCGCCGAGGTCGGAATGTTCCAGCCGACGGAATGCGCGGAACCGGCACCGGTGCCGCTCACCACGTCCTGGCCCAGGGCCACCGCGAGGGTATTGGCCAGACCCGGGTCGACCACCTGCTCACACGCCTGCTGGGTCAGCGGAACCTGCTTGCCGCTGCGGTCGATCACCTCCCGGATCGGGGTGGGCGGGCACCACTTGCCGCCGGAGGCCAGGGTGGCGGCCACGTTCGACAGCTCCACCGGGTTGATCGCGACCGGTCCCAGGGTGAACGAGCCCAGGTTCTGGTCCTTGATCATGTCCGCGAGGCTCTGGTTCCCGTGGCCGGAGGTGCCGGGCAGGGTGTACGAGCGCATGCCGAGCCGGATCGCCATGTCCACGGTCGGGGCCACGCCGACGGCCTGGATCAGCTTGACGAACGCCGTGTTCGGCGAGGTGGCCAGCGCCTCGGTCACCGACATCGAGCCCTTGTAGGCGCCCGCGTTCTTCACGCAGTACGTCTCGGGCGGACAGCCGGGCGTGCCGGAGTTACCCATGCCCTTGGCGGAGAAGAACGCCGGGACATCGAGGGTGGCGTTGATGCCCAGGCCCTTCTCCATGGCCGCGGCTGTGGTGAAGATCTTGAAGATCGAGCCCGCGCCGTCGCCGACCATCGAGTACGGCTGCGGCTGCACGGTCTGATGCGCGCCCGCGTCCAGGCCGTAGACGCGGCTCGAGCCCATGGCCAGCAGCGGATGCGAATCCTGGCCGGGGGCGATGATGTTCATGACCTCGGCGATGTCGTCGAGGTTCGGGTTGGTGTTGGCGGCCAGCGAGTCCCGCACCTGGTCCTGCACGGCCGGGTCCAGGGTGGTCTTGATCAGGTAGCCGCCCTTTTCCAGCTGATCACGGCTGATGCCGGCGTTGGTCAGGTACTGCATCGCGTAATCGCAGAAGAAGCCGCGGTCGTTGGCCGCGATGCAGCCGCGCGAGAGGCCCTTGGGCTCGGGCAGCACGCCCAGCCCCGTGTCCTTGGCCTTACGGAACTCCTCCGCCCGGCTGGGCACGTTCTGGATCAAGGTGTCGAGCACGGTGTTCCGGCGCTCCAGCACGCCCGTGGGGTTGGTGTACGGGTTCAGCTTGGAGCTGGACTGCACCATGCCGGCCAGCATGGCCGACTGCGTCATGGTCAGGTCCTTGGCGTCCACGCCGAAGTACGTCTGCGCGGCGTCCTGGATGCCGTAGGAGCCGTTGCCGAAGGGCACCAGGTTGAGATACCGGGTGAGGATCTCGTCCTTGGTGAGCCGCTTGTCCAGCGTCAGCGCCATGCGGATCTCACGGATCTTGCGGGCCGGGGTGGTCTCGGTGGCGGCCCGGCGCTCGGCGTCGGTCTTGGCCACCACCAGCAGCAGGTAGTTCTTCACGTACTGCTGGTCGATGGTCGAGCCACCCTGGGAGACCTGGCCGCCGGAGGTGTTGGTCAGGAAGGCCCGGAAGGTGCCCTGCCAGTCCACACCGTGGTGGTCGGCGAAGCGCTTGTCCTCGACCGAGACCAGGGCCAGCTTCATGTTGTTGGAGATCTTGTCGCTGGGCACCTCGAAGCGGCGCTGCTCGTACAGCCAGGCGAAAGGCGTCCCATTGGTGTCCACCATGGTCGAGACCGCGGGCACGCTGCCCTCGACCAGTTCGGCGGAGACGTTGTCGACGGCGTCGGCGGCCCGGTTGGAGATGAACCCGAAGCCACCGGCCAACGGGAACAGCAATCCGGCCAGCAGCACGGCTGCCAAGACGCACGCGCCTGCCAGTCTCCAGAGCGTTCGTGTGATCGGCACGGGCCCTAGCCTAATTGGCCTTTCGGACACTCGGTGTTCGCCCGCCACGGGTGTCCTTCCGTCCCCACACGGGTGTCCTTTCGTCCCTAAAGGTACGGACTGCCCGGTTCTTGGCAACGAATGCGTGGACGGACGTACCAGAAAATCTCGGGACGGTCTTGCGCAGCCCATACACCTCTATCTAGATTGAGAACCCAGTGTGATAGAGCTAACACTCAAAGTGGAATGTGGTGCAGAACGCAGTGGGGTTGGGTAACTGCGCGCTGCACTCGCGATTCTGGAGCGCCGTGACCCGGTGTTCGGACTGCAAAGGGGCACACCAAATGCACATGACTACCCCGATCGCTCGATTGGACGTGGAGCAGGCCGAAGCGAGAATCGCCTGGGTTTCCCAGGCCCGATGCAAGGAAGTGGATCCCGACCAGCTGTTCGTGCGTGGCGCGGCACAGCGCAAGGCCGCAACCATCTGCCGGCACTGCCCGGTGCTGATGGAGTGCGGTGCTGACGCCCTCGACAACCGAGTCGAGTTCGGTGTGTGGGGCGGTATGACCGAGCGGCAGCGCCGTGCGCTGCTGAAGCAGCACCCGGAGGTGACGAGCTGGGCGGACTTCTTCCGCGTCCAGCGATCACAGAAGGTAGCGATGTAAGCGAGTATCCCTTACCTAGATCCCCCCTATAAGCAGAACGGATCGAGCCCGCGGGAGCGGGCTCGATCCGTGTCCGGGGTCGGATCGGGCATTTCAAACCAAAGGGTCGAAAGCCGGAAACCGAGTCGAGGGCTCGGCGGGTCCGCGTCAGGCGGGCTTGGCGCCGGCCTCGACGAGCTGGTCACCGACGGCGCGCAGCGCCTCCAGATCGGCCACCTCGAAGGGCAGCGCGGTGACGGCCACGATGGGCACGCTCGGGTGAGCACCCGTGAACCGGTGCAGCAGATGCTGTTCCCGCTTGGCGGTGGCGGCCCGATGGGCGTGGATGCGCAGCACCGCGGCCGCGAGCGCCTCCGGTGTCTCCACCTCGGGTTCCGGCGTCACGCCGTTCTCGGATTCCGGGACCAGGCGATCCGCCGCGACCTGCGCCTGCTCGGCGGACAGCGAGCTCAGGGCCGGGTGGGTGCGGTTGAGCACCAGTCCGGCCATCGGCATCTTGTCGGTCGAGAGCCGGTCCACGAAGAAGCTGGCCTCGCGCAACGCGTCCGGTTCGGCCGCGGCCACCACCAGGAAGTGGGTGCCCGGCCGGGACAGCATCGCGTAGGTGCGGTCGGCCCGATCCTGGAAGCCGCCGAACATGGATTCCAGTGACTGCAAGAAGACACTGGCGTCTTTGAGAAGCTGGCCGCCGACGATGGTCGAGACGCCGCGCAGGGCGAGGCTCATCGCGCCCGCGACGAACTTTCCGACGCCGCGGCCCGGAGCCATGATGACCCGGATCATCTTGCCGTTGAGGAAGTTGCCCAGCCGCTTCGGCGCGTCCAGGAAGTCCAGGGCGTTCCGCGAGGGCGGGGTGTCGACCACGATCAGGTCCCACTCCCGCTTGGCGGCGAGCTGCCCTAGCTTCTCCATGGCCATGTACTCCTGCGTGCCACCGAAGGAGGACGCCACGGTCTGGTAGATCGGGTTGGCGAAGATCTGCTCGGCCTTGTCCGGGGTGGTGTGCTCGAGCACCATGTCGTCGAAGGTGCGGCGCATGTTCAGCATCATGGCGAACAGTTCGCCCTTGGCCTCCGGCCCCAGCTCGACCTTCTGCGGCACATTGCCCAGGTCGCTGACGCCCAGTGACTGGGCCAGGCGACGGGCCGGGTCGATCGTCAGCACCACGACCTTGCGGCCGGCCTCGGCCGCACGCAGCGCGATGGCCGCGGCCGTGGTGGTCTTGCCGACGCCGCCGGAACCGCAGCACACCACGATCCGCGCCGACGGGTCGGCGATGATCTTCGAGATATCCAGGGGCACAGTGCCTGCCGGAACGACCATGACTAGCGAACCCCCTGCGCGCTCAAGACTTCGGCCAGCTCGTAGAGCCCGCCCAGATCCATGCCGTCGGTGAGCGACGGCAGGTACAGCCGCGAGATGTCGAGCTGCGACAGCTCGGCCGCGCTCTCGTCCTGGGCGGCCAGGCGCGCGGAGTGCTCGACGGTCTCGGTGACCAGGCCCTGGAAGTCGGCCTCGGACAAGGTGACTCCGGCCTCGGCGAGCCCGGCCTTCAGAGCGTCGACGTCGACCTCGCCGAGGGCGGCCCGTTCGCGCACGGTGCGCGGCAGGTAGCCCTCGCTGGCCCGGTTCACGATGACCGTGCCGATGTTCAGGTCGTTGGCGGTGAGTTCGGCGACCGCGTCGGCGGTCTCCTGCACCGGCAGCGCCTCCAGCAGCGTGACCAGGTGGATCATGGTCTGCTCGGAGCGCAGCAGCTTGGACACGCCCTCGGCCTGCGAGGCGATCGGCCCGCCGCCGGCGATGTCGGCCATGGCCTGGGTGACGTCCAGGAAGCTGGCGATCCGGCCGGTCGGGGGCGCGTCGATGACGATCTCGTCGTAGGCGGGCTTGCCGGACTTGTCGGCCCGCACCGCGCATTCCTTGATCTTGCCGGTGAGGATGACGTCCCGCAGGCCCGGCGCGATGGTGGTGACGAACTCGATGGCCCCGACCCGGCGCATGGCCCGGCCGGCGAAGCCGAGGTTGTAGAACATGTCGAGGTATTCCAGGAAGGCGTGCTCGACGTCGAGGGCCAGCGCCATCACCTCGCCGCCGCCGTCCGCGGTGGCGATGCGAGTCTCGGTGGGCGGCAACGGCGGCAGATCGAAGAGCTGCGCGATGGACTGCCGGCCCTCGACCTCGACCAACAGCACGCGGCGCCCACCCGCCGCGAGCGCCAGCGCGAGCGCCGCCGCGACCGTCGACTTACCGGTCCCACCCTTGCCGGACACGTAATGCAAGCGGGCCTTGTCCGCTCGTTCCGGCCACCCTGCTTCGACCCCCGGCTCAACCGAAACGGGCACTGCTATCGGTACTCCCACGCTCGCGAGCCTATAACTCGTTCCGAATTCCTGCCCACAGGACTTGTCAACTGTCTGATACACCACTCTGGAAACTCGTATTTCCCAATCCCGCAGCGTAGTCGGAGGGTCTGGAGAACCCGCGGAACGTGGCCGGGGCTACTCTCAGCCCATGAGTGAACTGACCCGGTGGGAGTACGCGACCGTGCCCCTGTTGACCCATGCCACCAAGGCCATCCTGGACCAGTGGGGTTCCGACGGCTGGGAACTCGTCACGGTGCTGCCCGGACCGACCGGTGAACAGCACGTCGCCTACCTGAAGCGGGCGAAGAGCTGATGACCTGGGCCGAGAACCTGAAGGAGCTCGGACTCGAACTGCCGGTCGCGCCGAAGCCGGTCGCGGTGTACGTGCCGGGCGTCCGGACCGGCAACTACGTCTACACCTCCGGCCAGCTGCCGTTCGTCAACGGCGAACTGCCGCTGACCGGCAAGCTCGGCGCCGAGATCACCATCGAGCAGGGCGCGGAGCTGGCCAAGCTGGCCGCGCTCAACGCACTGGCGGTGGTGCACGACCTGGTCGGCCTCGACAATGTCGTGCGCATCGTCAAGGTGGTCGGCTTCGTGGCCTCGGCGGCCGGCTTCAACAGTCAGCCGCTGGTCATCAACGGCGCGTCCGAGCTGTTGGGCGCGGTCCTCGGCGAGGCCGGGGTGCACGCCCGCTCCGCAGTCGGCGTCAACGAGCTGCCGCTCAACACCCCGGTCGAGGTGGAACTCATCGCCGAGGTGCGATAACCCCCCGAAATGCTTGGGGCACAGTCGAAAGCGTGATGCGTCCAACACTGGACGCATCACGCGCGGTGCATTAGGACGGAAAAGTATGACGCTCACCCACCCCGCGTACGAACAACTGCGGCAAGTGACTCCGTCCGCCGCCGTCGTCCTGGCCGACAACCCCAGCGGAATGACATTGCAGGGCACCAACACCTGGCTGCTCCGCGCCCCCGGCGCCACGGAATACGTTGTGGTGGACCCGGGTCCGAAGGATCGCAAGCACACCGAGGCGCTGGTCCGCGCGACCGGCGGCGAGATCGTGCTGACGCTGATCACCCATGAGCACGCGGATCACACGGGCGGCATCGACCACCTGGTGAAGGCCACCGGAACCCCGGTGCGCGCCAAGGGCTCCGACTTCCTGCGCGGCTCGGGCACGGCCCTGGCCGACGGCGAGGTCATCGAGGCGGCCGGCGTCCGCATCACCGTGCTCGCCACCCCCGGTCACACCGGGGATTCCCTGAGTTTTCTGGTCGACGGCCCGGACGGCGAGCGAGTCCTGCTCACCGGTGACACCGTCCTGGGGAGTGGGACCACGGTCCTCGAATCCTCAGACGGCGCGCTGGCCGCCTACCTGGATTCGCTGAATCGCCTGGTGTCGGTCGCCCCCGGCCGCACCCTGCTCCCGGCGCACGGCCCGGACCATCCGGACGCCGAACCGGTCATCCGCTACTACATCGCGCACCGCGAGGAGCGCCTGAACCAGGTGCGCGCGGCGCTGGAGAAGCTGGGCCCCAACGCCAAATCCCTGCAGATCGTCGCCGAGGTCTACGCCGATGTCGACAAGCGGCTCTGGCCCGCCGCGCACAGTTCGGTGAAAGCCCAGCTGGCCTACCTGCGTTCGCAGGGCTAGGCGTACGGCTCGCGGGGCTGGGCACACGGCCCACCGGGCTGGGCGCACGGAAACGCGAAAGGATCGGGCACCGCTACGGAGGTGATGCCCGATCCTTCGACGTATTCGTTTGTCCGTCTCGCGTCAGCGAGCGCGGCGCGCCAGTCGCTCCGAGTCGGAGATCAGCACGCTCTTGCCCTCGAGCCGCAGCCAGCCGCGGTGCGCGAAGTCGGCCAGGGCCTTGTTCACGGTTTCGCGGGAGGCGCCGACCAGCTGGGCGATCTCTTCCTGGGTCAGGTCGTGGGTCACGCGCAGGGCGCCCGCTTCCTGAGTGCCGAAGCGCTGGGCGAGCTGCAGCAGCGCCTTGGCGACACGACCCGGCACGTCGGTGAAGATCAGGTCGGCCAGGTTGTTGTTGGTGCGCCGCAGGCGGCGGGCGAGCACCCGCAGCAGCTGCTCGGCGATCTCCGGACGCTGGTCGATCCACGCCTTGAGCGCGTCCCGGTCCATGGTGACGGCTCTGACCTCGGTGACGGTGGTGGCCGTCGAGGTCCGCGGGCCCGGGTCGAAGATCGAGAGCTCGCCGAACATGTCGGACGGGCCCATGATCGTCAGCAGGTTCTCCCGGCCGTCGGGGGAACGGCGGCCGATCTTCACCTTGCCCGAGGTGATGATGTACAGCCGGTCGCCGGGCTCACCCTCGTTGAAGATGACATGGCCGCGCGGAAAATCAACGGGCTGTAGTTGTTTGGCGAGAGCGGCCACCGCGGTGGGCTCGACGCCTTGGAAGATGCCTGCTCTGGCGAGGGCCTCGTCCACGAATGTGCTCCTTATGGGAAATGGCTCTGTCCTGGACCGAAACGACTCGGCCGACAGTGCAGTCTACTTTGCATTACCGCCGGGTAGTGATAGACACCACGCGCCGAGCTGATACTCGGATACGCGGAGCCCCAGTACGCGACACACAACGCAACTTGCGACACGCTTCACACGAATCTACGACACGCCGTGAGACCGGCGTCATGAAGATCGTAAAAAGTGGTCCGGGGCTCGAAGCCACCGGACCACCCGACCGCCGACCCGCCCGGGTCAGCTGGCCTGCGCGACGTCCATTCCCTTGGCCGCGGGCCGGGCCCGCCGGGGACGCGCGGCGGCGGCCGGCAATCCCAGCTTGGTCAGATCGCTGACCTCGGCATTCGTGGCTCGATCGAGGTACTGCTGAACCTCCGGGTCGGGTTCGAGCAACTTGCGCAGTCGATTCTCGACCCGTTCCATCACCAACGCGAACAGCATCAGCGCTATCGGAAACAGCACCACAGCGAGTCCTTGCATAGGCAGCAGTAAACACGCCGAAGGTCTCAGATGGAACACGGGAGGCCCGCTGGCCGGTTGTGACGGAGTGCTGGTTCCGTAAGGTGGACGCGTGCGTGTCACTGAATCCAACGCGGCCCTGAGCGGGGCAGACCCGGATAATTCGGGCCTCGCGACAGCGAAATCGGACGCTGCCACGGTTCCTGCCGAGGCCGCGGTCGATGTCGCGGATGCGCCATCGTTCACGCGCCCGGCCAAAGCGCGCAAGCGCGACAAAGAGACTCGGACCGGCCTGGTCAGGCGCGCGCGGCGGATGTATCGGGAAATGACGCGGGAGTTCCCGGACGCGCACTGTGAGCTTGATTTCACTACGCCGCTCGAATTGGCGGTCGCCACAATTCTTTCCGCGCAGTGCACCGATGTACGGGTGAACCAGACCACACCGGCATTGTTCGTGAAGTACCGCAGCGCACGCGATTACGCCGAGGCCAATCGCGCCGAGCTGGAGGAGTACATCCGGCCGACCGGCTTCTATCGGAACAAGACCAATTCGCTGATCGGGCTGGGCCAGGAACTGGTCGAGCGATTCGACGGTGAACTGCCTAGCACGCTGGACGAGCTGGTCACCCTGCCCGGGATCGGGCGCAAGACCGCGAATGTCGTGCTCGGCAATGCCTTCGGGGTCCCCGGCATCACGGTCGACACCCACTTCGGGCGGCTGGTGCGGCGCTGGGGCTGGACCACCGAGGAGGATCCGGTCAAGGTCGAGCACGCCGTCGGCGCGCTGATCGAGCGCCGGGACTGGACCATGCTCTCGCACCGGGTGATCTTCCACGGCCGCCGCGTCTGCCATGCCCGCAAGCCCGCGTGCGGCGCCTGCCTGCTGGCCAACGACTGCCCGTCCTTCGGGACCGGGCCGACCGATCCGACCGAGGCCGCCAAACTCGTGAAGGGCCCGGAGACCGAGCACCTTCTCGAACTGGTCGGCCTGTGAGCGCCGAGGCGACGCGGGGCAGCACCTGGTGGCGCTGGGTCCTGGCGGCGGTGATCGTCGCCGTGGCGGCCGTCGTCGCGCTGTGGCCGCAGCTCACCCGCACCGATGACAAGAGCGCCGCCACCGGGTCCACCACCGCTCCCGCCGAACCGGCGGTCGCCGAGGCAGATCGGGCCGCGGCCGCGCTGGCGTCCTGCCCGCCGCCCACCGGGGCGCCCGTCGGCGCCACCCCGTTGCGCGGCATCACCCTGGACTGCTTGGCCGACGGCAGGCCCGTGGACCTGGTCTCGGCGCTGGCGGGCAAGCCCGCCCTGATCAACCTGTGGGCCTACTGGTGCGGCCCGTGCGCGGAGGAACTGCCCCTGCTGCAACAGTTCTCGCAGCAGGCGGGGACCGCGCTCACCGTGCTGACCGTGCACAGCGATCCCGGGACCGGCAAGGCGCTGTCGCGGCTGAGCGGGCTGGGCATCCATCTGCCGGGTGTCGTGGATCCGAACTCCACGGTCCGCGCCGCCGTCGGCGCGCCCGCCGTGCTGCCGATCTCGGTGCTGTTGCGCGCGGACGGCACCGTTGCCAAGGTCGTGGTGCGCCCGTTCCGCAGCGTCGAGGACATATCCGATACCGTCGCGGCCGAATTGGGAGTCCGGGCGTGAGCGCGGCCGGGCCGCGGTGGTTTTCGGTGAGGGTGTGGTGATGAGACTCGAGGCGTCCAGCAATGGGATTCCGGCGTGGCTACGCGGGGTGGCCGAGCACGATCCGGCCGACCCCACCGGCGTGAACCCGGTTCTGCGCCGCAGTGCCATGCGGCGCTTCGCCGCCGCCGCGACCCGGCCCCGGGACGCGGCCGTGCTGGTGCTGTTCGGCGGTTCCCCGGAGGCGGATCCCGATACGCCGGGCGGACTTCCGGCCGACGCCGACGTGCTGCTCACCCAGCGTGCCGCCACCCTGCGCCAGCACAGCGGCCAGGTGGCGTTCCCCGGCGGCGGGGTGGAGCCGCAGGACGACGGCCCGATCAGCACCGCCCTGCGCGAGGCCAACGAGGAGACCGGCCTGGATCCGGCGAGCGTGGAGCCGCTCGCGGTGCTGCCCAAGATCTTCGTGCCGCCGTCGCGGTTCGATGTGACGCCGGTGGTCGCCTATTGGCGCACGCCCGGCGCGGTCGGCGTGGTGAGCGAGACCGAGGCGGCCCGGGTGGCGCGGGTGCCGGTGACGGAGCTCATCGATCCGGCCAATCGTTTCGTGGTGCGGCATCCGCTGGGCTATATGGGCCCGGCGTTCACCGTGGACGGAATGCTGGTGTGGGGGTTCACCGCCGGCGTGCTCGCCGGACTGCTGGCGGTATCCGGGTGGGAACACGAATGGGACCATCACGATGTACGTGATCTGCAGGCCTCGCTGGCCGCGGTAGGGATGACATTATGAGCGCCTCTGGCTGGCTCGACCTCGGCATCATCATTCTGGCGTTGCTCGCGGCCACCTCCGGGTGGCGGCAGGGCGCGGTCGCCTCGGCGCTCGCCTTCCTGGGCGTCATCCTGGGCGCGGTGGCCGGAATCCTGATCGCGCCGCACATTCTGAAACACCTCAGCGAGGGCCGGACGCGGGTGCTGGTGGGCGTGCTGCTCATCGTCGCGCTGGTGATCATCGGCGAGGTCGCGGGCATGGTGCTCGGGCGGGCCGCGCGCGGCGGCATGCGGGATCCGTTCACCCGCAGCGTGGACAGCGTGGTGGGCGCGGGCCTGCAGGCGGTGGCGGTGCTGGCCACCGCGTGGCTGCTGGCGCTGCCGCTGACCAACTCCTCGCAGCCGGGCATCGCGGCCGCGGTCACCAACTCCCAGGTGCTGCGCAATGTCGACCATGTCGCGCCGGACTGGCTGCGCCGGGTGCCGACCGACTTCTCCAACCTGCTCAACACCTCCGGGCTGCCGGACGTCATCGGCCCGTTCGGGCACGTCCCGATCACCGCGGTGGAGCCGCCCGACGCCAGCGTGCTGCAGCTGCCCATCGCCCAGCAGCTGCAGGGCAGCGTGCTGCGCATCCGCGGCATCGCGCCCAGTTGCCAACGGCAGCTGGAGGGTTCGGGCTTCGTGGTGGCCCCGGAGCGGGTCATGACCAACGCGCACGTGGTGGCCGGCACCAACAGCGTCAGCGTGGACACTGCACGCGGCCCGCTCCCGGCGACCGTGGTGCTCTTCGATTCGCAGAAGGACGTCGCGATCCTCGCGGTGCCGGGCCTCAATGCCCAGCCGCTGGCGCTGGCCCCGAAGGACGCCAGTACGGGCGAGAGCTCCATCGTGCTCGGTTACCCGGGCGGCGGGCGCTACACGGCCAGCGCGGCCCGGGTGCGCGAGACGCTGAACCTCAAGGGCCCCAATATCTACCGCGACGCCGACGTCAAGCGTGAGGTGTACACCATCCGCGGTCAGGTCCGGGCCGGTAACTCGGGCGGTCCGCTGGTGGACACCGACGGCCGGATCCTGGGCGTGGTGTTCGGCGCGGCCGTCACCGACGACGACACCGGGTACGTGCTGACCCTCGACGAGGTGAAGCCGGAACTGGATGCGGCGTCGAACCAGTCGACGGCCGTCGGCACCGGCAGCTGCGTGCTGAGCTGATCGAGACCGAAAGCGGCCCCCGGCGACAGGATTCGCCGGGGGCCGCTTTCGGTGCTGGGCCGGTCAGGCCAGCAGTTTCGCGATCTCCGCGGTCACCGGTTCCGGATTCTCCTGGTGCGCATAGTGACCCGCGCCGGGAATCTCGACCAGCCGCCGCTCCGGCGACAGCCGCCGTCCCCGATGGATGGTGCCGGGCAGGATGTAGGGGTCGCGGTCGCCGTACATCGCCAGGGTCGGCACCCGCACGGGCTCGCTCATGGCGGACATGAATCGCCGTCCGTCGGGCCGCCATTGGCTGCGGAAGGCCCAGCGCTGGTATTCCAGCGCGCAGTGCGCGGCGCCGGGGATCCGGATGGCGGTGCGCATGCGGCGGGCGGTGTCGGCGAATTCCTCGGTGGCCGAGAACCGTTCGCTGACCCGGTCGCGCAGCTGGAGTTCGATCTCGATGCCGTCGTCGCGGGTGAGCCGGTGCTCGGGCAGGCGTGGCAGCTGGTAGCGCAGGAAGCCGGGCAGCCAGGCCGAGCGTTGCGCTTCGTCGCGCAGCACGGCTCTTTTCAGCGCCACCGGGTGCGGGGAGCCGATCAGGGCGATGGACCGCACCACCCGGGGGTGCAGGACCGCGGTGGCCCAGCACACCAGCCCGCCCTCGGCGTGCCCGACCAGGGTGGCCTCGGTGTGCCCGAGGGCCCGGACCAGTCCGGCCACGTCACCGGCGAGGGTCCAGCCGTCGTAGCCGCGCGGCGGTTTGTCGGTATCGCCGTAGCCACGCAGGTCCACCGCGACGGTGCGGTAGCCGCGCGCGGCCAGCCCGGTCAGCTGATGCCGCCACGACCACCAGAAATCGCCGAAACCGTGCAGCAGCAGCACCAACGGCGTGCTGGCGCCCGGCTGGGCGGGTTCGGGCGTGGCCTCGACGACGTGGAAGCGAATGCCGTTGGCGCGCACGTCGCGATGGGTCCACGGCCCGTCATAGCGGACTGCGGACGGATCCGGCTGCGATTTCGACGACACGCCGAAGGAGCGTAATCGAAGGTCTAGGCCCGGGGCTTGCCGACTGCCGTGGCGTCCACCGCGTGCTCGTCGGAGTGGCTGAAGCTGCTCGACAGCAGCGTCTGGGTCTCCTTCAGCGAGCCGATGGTCTTCTCGGGCGCGCGCAGTTTGCGCACCTTGAGGTAGCCGAGCAGCGCGAAGGCCGCGACCGCCGCGATCATCAGCAGGAACACCACCAGGAACGCGGCCCAGCGGTACAGCCACACGTCGAGCAGTTCGGCGAGGAAGAAGAAAAAGAAGAAGGAGCTGAACAGCAGGATGGTCAGCGCCAGGATGAAGAAGACGCTGCCCTGCAGGCCCTTCTTGATCTCGCCGGTGACCTCGGTCTTGGCGAGCTCCACCTCGGCGCGCACCAGGGTCGACATCTGCTCGGTGGCGTCGCGGACCAGACTGCCGATGGTGGCCGACTGATGGGCATCGATATCGGACAACGGAATCGAGGTGACGGTGCGGGTGCGGTTCCCGTCGTAGCCGTTACCGCCCTGTGTGAAGCTCAATTGCTCGACCCTTCTCCATGTCCCGGTAGTACGTTCCGGTGTCACTCTTGACTTTGCAGTGCGCGCTCGTCACGTCGTGCCTGGTGAGCACGGCCACGACGCAACAGTAGCGCCGAACCGGCCAGGGAAGCCGCCAAAGACGTGAGCAACACAGCCGCTTTCGCGAGTTCTGCCGCCGACCCGTCGCCGACGTCTTCCAAGGCCAGTTCTGCCACCAAGAGGCTAACGGTGAAGCCGATCGCGCCCAGTACCGACAGGGCGAACATGTCCCGATACCCGAGATCCCCCGGTCGTTCGGCGATCCTCAACCGCACGGCGAGCCAACTGAATCCGAAGATACCGACTGTCTTGCCGACCAGCAGACCCAGGATGATGGCCAGCGACATCCGGTTGGTGAACAGCTTCGACAGCACCGCCGAATCCAGCGGGACACCGGAGGCGAACAGCGCGAACAGCGGCACGCACAGCGCCGCGGAGATGGGCTGGAAGAAGTGCTCGAGCCGGGCGGCGGGCACGCAGTGCTCGTCCTCGCCGGGATCCGGGCGCACCCGGGTGAGCAGGCCGCACGCGACGCCCGCCAGGGTGGCGTGAATCCCGGCCTCGTGCAGGGCGTACCAGGAGAGCAGGCCCAGCGGCACGTAGAGGAACGGGGTGCCGATCCGGAACCGCTGGCCCAGTGCCCAGCCCGTGAAGCACAGGAAGGCGATCAGCAGCCACAGCATCTTCAGCGTGGTCGTGAACAGGATCGCGATGAGCAGGATCGCGATCAGGTCGTCGACCACGGCGAGGCTGAGCAGGAACACCCGGGCGCCGGCCGGGATCCGCGACCCGGTCATGGCCAGCACGGCCAGCGCGAAGGCGATGTCGGTGGCGACCGGGATGGCCCAGCCGCGATCCATGCCCTCCACGCCGTGCCCGACCACCATGGCGATGATCGCGGGCATGATCACGCCGCCGACGGCCGCCACGATGGGCAGGGTGGCGCGTTTGCGATCGGCGAGCTCGCCGACCACCAGCTCGCGTTTGAGTTCCAGACCGGCGACGAAGAAGAAGATGGCGAGCAAGCCGTCCTTGGTCCAGTCGGCCAGCGTGAGATCCAGGTGCAAGGGCGCGATCGCGAGCCGCGTCTCGGTCATGGTGGTGTAGCTCGCGCCCCACGGGGAGTTGACCCAGATGAGGGCCGCCGCGGCGGCGATGAGAAGGAGTGCGCCACCGAAGGTTTCGGTTCTCAGATAGCGCGTGAGCTCCGATCGGACCTGAGTGATCACCGGGTGCACCTTTCAGCCGTACGTTCGACAGAACAGCGGCGTGCACACCACTGACGGGATCAACGGCACAACCGCATGCCGACCAGACTTCCCGGCACACCTTTTGCGCAATTCTAACGGTTTGCCCGGAACTTCTTGACCATCCCACGACAGCGAGGCCCTCCGATCAGTGATCGGAGGGCCTCGCGCGGGGTGCTACGGGTTACGCCTTGCCGGCCCGGATGGCCTCGAAGACGTTGGGGTCCACCAGGGTTGAGGTGTCGCCCAGTTCGCGGCCCTCGGCCACGTCGCGCAGCAGGCGGCGCATGATCTTGCCCGAGCGGGTCTTGGGCAGCTCCGGCACCACGTGGATCTCCCGCGGGCGCGCGATGGGGGAGATCTCGCGGGAGACCTCGGCCTTGAGCTCGGTGATCAGATCCGCGCCGGTGTCCTTGGCCTCGGCGGTCAGGATCACGAACGCCACGATGCCCTGGCCGGTGGTGTCGTCGGACGCGCCGACCACCGCCGCCTCGGCCACGCCCGAGTGCCCGACCAGCGCGGACTCGACCTCGGCGGTCGAGATGCGGTGACCCGACACGTTCATCACGTCGTCGACGCGGCCGAGCACCCACAGGTCCCCGTCCTTGTCGAGCTTCGCGCCGTCGCCGGCGAAGTACCAGCCCTTCTCGGCGTAGCGGGACCAGTAGGTGTCCACGTAGCGCTCGTTGTCACCCCAGATGCCGCGCAGCATGGACGGCCACGGCTCGTCGAGCACCAGGTACCCGTTGGCCTCGGTCTCGCCCAGCTGGACCGGATTGCCCTCCTCGTCAACGACTTTCGCGGAGACGCCGGGCAGCGGGGTCATGGCCGCGCCCGGCTTGGCCGCGGTGACGCCGGGCAGCGGGGAGATCATGATGGCGCCGGTCTCGGTCTGCCACCAGGTGTCCACGATGGGAGTCCGGTTGCCGCCCACCACATCCCGGTACCAGCGCCAGGCCTCCGGGTTGATCGGCTCGCCGACCGAGCCCAGCAGCCGCAGGCTCGACAGGTCGTGCGCGTCGGGGATCTCGCGACCCCACTTCATGAAGGTGCGGACCAGCGTCGGCGCCGTGTAATAGATGCTGACGCCGTACTTCTCGATGATCTGCCAGTGCCGGTGCTCGTCCGGGAAGTTCGGGGTGCCCTCGTAGACGATCTCGGTGGCGCGGTTGGCCAGCGGGCCGTACACGATGTAGCTGTGCCCGGTCACCCAGCCGATGTCGGCGGTGCACCAGTACACGTCCTGGCCCGGCTTGTGGTCGAACACCTGGTGGTGGGTGTACGCCACCTGGGTCAGGTAGCCGCCGGAGGTGTGCAGGATGCCCTTCGGCTTCCCGGTGGTGCCGGAGGTGTAGAGGATGAACAGCGGGTGCTCGGCGTCGAAGGCCTGCGCCTCGTGCTCGGGGGAGGACAGCGCGACCGTCTCGTCCCACCACAGGTCGCGGCCCTCGGTCATCTCGGTGTCGAGGCCGGTGCGGCGCACCACGAGCACGTGCTCGACGGTCGACTCGCCCTCGGCGAGCGCCTCGTCCACGGCCGCCTTGAGCGGGGCCGCGGCGCCGCGCCGCCACTGGCCGTCGGTGGTGATGACCAGCTTGGCCGCGGCGTCGTCGACGCGCTGGCGCAGGGCGCTGGGCGAGAAGCCCGCGAACACCACCGAATGGGTCAGGCCCAGGCGGGCGCACGCCAGCATCGACACGATGGCCTCGGGGACCATCGGCATGTAGATGGCGACCCGGTCACCGGCGACCAGGCCCAGGCCGGTCAGGTAGTTGGCGGCCTTCGACACCTCGGCCAGCAGGTCGGCGTAGGTGAGGTCGCGCGAATCGCCCGGCTCGCCCTCCCAGTGGATGGCGACCTGATCGCCGTGCCCGTCGAGCACGTGC
Source organism: Nocardia sp. NPDC005825 (assembly GCF_040630175.1). Classification (NCBI taxonomy): domain Bacteria; kingdom Bacillati; phylum Actinomycetota; class Actinomycetes; order Mycobacteriales; family Nocardiaceae; genus Nocardia; species Nocardia sp. NPDC005825. The sequence goes on along the minus strand of NZ_JBEXXC010000004.1, from coordinate 124,226 downwards.
CGGTCCACACAGTTGTAGGCGACGTTAAGCTTGCCGTCGGCGAACCACTTGGCGAAGGGGGCGTCGGTCCAGTCCAGCACCTGGGTGAACGGCTGATGCCAGTGCAGGCGGCGTGCCTGCTCGGCCCAGAAATCCTCCCGGTCGGACTGGGATCGAGCATAAAGAGAGGCGTCGCCATTGGCGGCGGCCGCGAACTCAGCGCTGGGCGGATAGGCATCCAGGTGGTCTGCGGATGTCTCGGTCATCTCGTCTCTTCTTCTCTCGCGTGCAAGCCGCGTGGGTGACGACGGCCACGTCCGACCCTAACCGACTGTGACCTGGGCCGGGCTGCGCTGTCTCGATCGGTGGGGCAGCCCCGGGGACACACGGTGATGCGATCCCCTGACAAGGGCGGTGACGGTCACTACTGTCCCTGTCACCGACAGCGGCTCGAGGCGGGAGAACGCGTTGAGAATCAGAGGGATCGCCGTGCTGGCCGCCGTACTCGCGCTGATCGCGGGCGCGAGCCTGACCGGATGCGCCGTCACCCCGGCCTACGGCGACATGATCGCCGTCAACGGCACCGAACCGCAGAATCCGCTGATCCCGTCCAATACCAACGAGAACGGCGGCGGGCGCATCGTCGACCGGCTGTTCGCGGGACTGCGCTACATCGACCAGCGCGGCACGCTGCACGACGAGGTGGCCGAATCCATCGACACCACCGACCAGCAGCACTACCGGATCACGCTGAAGCCCGGCTGGACTTTCAGCGACGGAACACCGGTCACCGCACACTCTTTCGTGGACGCGTGGAACTACGGGGCACTGGTCACCAACGCACAACTGCAGAGCTACACCTACGGGCCGATCGCCGGATTCGCGGACGTGCAGGCGGATCCGCCACGCGCGCAGACCATGTCGGGGCTGAAGGTGGTCGACGACCTGCACTTCACCGTCGACCTGGTCGCGCCCACCATCGACTTCCGGACCCGGCTGGCCTACGCGCCGTTCTATCCGCTGCCCGCCGCCGCCTTCAAGGACATGAAGGCCTTCGGGGAGCACCCGATCGGTAACGGCCCCTACCGATTCGCCGACGGCAAAGCCTGGCAGCACGACGTCCAGCTCACCGTGGTGCCCAACGAGAGCTACCGGGGCGGGCGGCCGCCACGCAACAAGGGCCTCACCTTCGTGTTCTACTCCAACTTCGACGCCGCCTACTCGGATCTGCTGGCCGACAACCTCGACGTGCTCGACACCATCCCCGACAGCGCCATCGCCGTCTACCAGCGCGATCTCGGCGACCGCGCGATCGAGGCCCCGACCGCGCAGAACCAGTGGCTCGGGTTCCAGCCCAACATGGCCCACTTCGGCGGCGAGGAGGGACGGCTGCGACGGCAGGCGCTCTCGATGGCCATCGACCGCGCGCAGATCGGGCGGAAGATCTTCCACGGCACCCGAATTCCCGCCCGTGACTTCACCTCCGCGGTGCTGCCCGGCTACAACCCGGACCTGCCCGGTTCGAACGTCCTCGACTACAACCCGGCCGAAGCGGCCCGGCTGTGGAGCCAGGCCGACGCCATCGCCCCCTGGAGCGGGCGCTTCGAGATCGCCTACAACGCCGACGGCGGTCACCAGTCCTGGATCGACGCCCTGGCCAACAGCATTCGCAACACGCTGCACATCGACGCGGTCGGCGCGCCCTACCCGACCTTCAAGCAACTGCGCGACCAGGTCGTGCACCGCACCATCGGCAAGGCCTTCCGCTACGGCTGGCAGGGCGACTACCCGACCATGCTGCAATTCCTGGAACCCGGCTTCGTGACCGGCTCGGAGACCAACGACGTCGACTACAGCAACCCGGAATTCGACCGGCTGCTCACCGCCGCCGAAGCCGCGCCCACCGAACCGGAATCGTGGAAGCTGGTGGGGCAGGCCCAATCCGTGCTGCTGCACGACCTGCCCACCATCCCGGTCTTCGACTACATCAACTCCGCCGGCTACTCCAAACGCGTCCGCAATGTGGTCATGACCTGGAACGGCCTGGCCGACTTCGAGAACATCGAGCTGAGGTGACCTGATGGCCTGGTATATAGCGCGGCGGCTGCTGCAGATGATCCCGGTGTTCTTCGGCGCGACGCTGCTCATCTACTTCCTGATCTGGAAGGTCACCGGCGGGTCGGTTACGGCGCTGGCCGGGCAGCGCACGCTGACACCGGCACTGGAAGCGCAGTTGAAAGCGCAATACGGGCTGGACAAACCGTTCTGGTGGCAATACCTGCACTACCTGAAGGGCATCGTCACCCTCGACTTCGGCACCTCGTACTCGGGACGGCCGGTGCGCGAAGTGCTCGCCCGCGCCTTCCCGATCACCTTCCGGCTGGCGCTGCTCGCGGTGTTCTTCGAGGCCGTGTTCGGCATCGCGTTCGGCGTGATCGCCGGACTGCGCAAGGGCGGCTGGTTCGACTCCACCATGCTGGTGCTCAGCCTGCTCGTGATCGCCATGCCCATCTTCGTGATCGGATTCCTGGCCCAGTTCCTGTTCGGCGTCACCTGGCATCTCGCGCCCGTCACCGTCGGCTCCGACGTGAGCATCCCGCGGCTCGTCCTGCCCGCGCTGGTCCTCGCCTCGCTGTCGTTCGCCTATGTGCTGCGACTGACCCGGAACTCGGTGGCGGAGAACAAGGACGCCGATTTCGTGCGCACCGCCACCGCCAAGGGCCTGCCGCGGCGGCGGGTGGTCGTGGTGCACATCCTGCGCAACTCGCTGATCCCGGTGGTCACCTTCGTCGGCGCCGACCTGGGCGCGCTCATGGGCGGGGCCATCGTCACCGAGGGCATCTTCAACATCCCCGGCGTCGGCGGCACCCTCTACCAGGCCGTGGTGCGCGGTGAGGCGCCGACCGTGGTGTCCTTCGTGACCGCGCTCATCGTCATCTTCCTGCTCTCCAACCTGATCGTGGACCTGCTCTACGCCGTGCTCGACCCGCGGATCCGCTATGCCTGACGGGAGCGCCGACATGCCCGAAACCTCACCGCCCCGGCGTGATCCGCGGCCCGGCCAGGAACGCTGGGTGGCGCCGCCCGACGCCGTCGAAGTGGTCGCCACGGACCGGGTCGACGTGCACGGCGCGCCCGCCGGATTCTGGGGCTCGGCCTGGCGGCAGCTGCGCCGCAAGCCGCTGTTCCTGGTCTCGATGGCCATCATCGTGCTGGTGCTGCTGGTCGCCGCCTTCCCGGGCCTGTTCACCGGACAGGATCCGCGGCACTGCGTGGTGGATTTCAGTCTCGCGCCGCCGAATCGGGACCACTGGTTCGGCTACGACCTGCAAGGCTGCGACATCTACGCGCGCACCATCTACGGCGCGCGGGCCTCCGTGCTCACCGGCGTCGGGGCCACCCTGCTGTTCCTGCTCGTCGGCGGCAGCCTCGGCGCGCTCGCGGGATTCTATGGGGGACCGCTGGATTCGATCATCTCCCGGATCGCCGAGATCGTGTACGCCATACCGCTCATGCTGGCCGCCATCGTCCTCATGCAGCTGGCCGGGCACCGCACCATCTGGGTGGTGATCGCCATCCTCGCGGCCTTCACCTGGCCCCAGGTGGCGCGCATCGCGCGCGGCTCCGTGCTCGCCGCCAAGGGCAGCGACTACGTGCTCGCGGCCAAGGCGCTCGGGGTGTCGCGATTCCGGATCCTGGTGCGGCACATCATCCCCAACGCGCTCGGACCGGTCATCGTGGTGACCACCATCTGGCTGGGCGTCTTCATCGTCACCGAGGCCACCCTGTCGTTCCTCGGCGTCGGACTGCCGCCCACCGAAGTGTCCTGGGGCGCCGACATCGCGGCCGGACAGCGGCAACTGCGCGCCGGATCGCTCATCCTGTTCTACCCGGCCACCGCGCTGGCATTGACGGTGCTCGGCTTCATCATGCTCGGCGACGCCCTGCGCGACGCGCTCGACCCCAAGGAGCGACGATGACCGAGCCCCTGCTCGACATCCAGGACCTGCGAGTGTGTTTCGGATCCGGCGACACCCGGGTCGAGGCGGTGCGCGGGGTGAACCTCACCGTGTACCCCGGCCAGACCGTGGCCATCGTGGGGGAGTCCGGGTCCGGGAAATCCACCACCGCGCACGCGGTCATCGGACTGCTGCCCGGCGGCGGGCGCGTCGAATCCGGCAGCATCCTGTTCCAGGGGCGGGATCTCGCGGCAGCGCCCGAATCGGAGCTGGTCGCGGTGCGCGGCAACGGGATCGGATTCGTGCCGCAGGACCCCATGTCCAACCTCGACCCGGTGTGGAAGGTCGGATTCCAGATCTCGGAAACCCTGGCCGCCAACGGCATCGCGCGCGGACGAGCCGCCCGGCAGCGAGCCGTGGAACTGCTCGCCGAGGCGGGGATCAAGGAACCCGAACGGCGGGCCGGCCAGTACCCGCACGAATACTCCGGCGGGATGCGGCAGCGCGCGCTCATCGCCATCGGGCTCTCGGCGCGGCCCACCCTGCTCATCGCCGACGAACCGACCTCCGCGCTCGACGTCACCGTGCAACGCCAGATCCTCGACCACATCGACGAACTGACCCGCGAACTCGGCACCGCGCTGCTGCTCATCACCCACGACCTCGGTCTCGCCGCCGAACGCGCCGAACACCTGGTGGTCATGTACCGCGGGCGGGTGGTGGAATCCGGACCGGCCGCGGAGATCCTGCGCGATCCGCGCCACGAATACACGCGGCGACTGGTGGCCGCGGCGCCCTCGTTGGCCGCGCGGCGCAGCGCCACCGCCACCGAACGCGCCGCCTACCGCGACCTCGCCATCGACGTGGCCGACGCCGAAGCGGCGGACGTGCCCGACGACATCGTGGTCGCCGAGGGGCTCACCAAGCGGTATCGGGTGCGCGGGTCGGTGCCGTGGCGGCATACGGAATTCACTGCGGCCGAGGACGTCTCGTTCCGGCTGCGGCGAGGCACCACCACCGCGCTGGTGGGGGAATCGGGCTCCGGCAAGACCACGGTGGCGTCCCTGGTACTCGGATTGGACACGCCCACAGCTGGTTCGGTGCACTTCGACGGCAAGGACGTCGCCGAACTCGCCCGCCGCACGCCGCTCGCATTCCGGCGGCGGATCCAGCCGATCTTCCAGAACCCGTACGGGTCACTGGATCCCACCTACTCGATCCATCGAGCCATCGCCGAACCACTGCGCACCCACCGCATCGGCACCCGGGAATCGCGCGACGCGCGCGTCCGCGAACTCCTGGACCTGGTGGCCCTGCCGTCCGCCGTCGCCGCCCGCTATCCGCGCGAATTGTCCGGCGGCCAAAGGCAACGCGTCGCCATCGCCCGCGCGCTGGCACTGGAACCCGAGCTGATCGTGTGCGACGAAGCCGTGTCCGCGCTCGACGTCCTGGTGCAGGACCAGATCCTCGAGCTGCTCAACACCCTGCAGGCCGAATTCGGGCTCTCCTACCTGTTCATCACCCACGACCTCGCGGTGGTACGGCAGATCGCCGATTCGGTCCTGGTCATGCAGGACGGAAAGGTGGCCGAAACGGCGTCCACCACCGACCTGTTCGCGAACCCGCGGTCGCCGTATACCCAGCGCCTGCTCGAAGCCATCCCCGGCCGTGATCTGCGCGTGAGCTGACGGGCCGGGGCCCGAGGTGGTGGCCGGGGCGCTGGTGACCAGCCAGTAGCCTCGTATCTCGTGACCGACCCGCTGCAGCCCCTCGTCGACCTGCCCGGCGTGCGCGACGCCGCCGACAAGGCCCGTGACGCCCTCGCCGAGGTGCACCGCCACCGGGCGAACCGCCGCGGCTGGCCCACCACCGCCGCCGAGGCCGCCGTTCGCGCGGCCCGCTCCTCGGCCGCCATCGAGGGCGGCACCATCGACCTGCCCGCCGACGGCAATGTCGAGGACCCGATCCTCGCGGGCTCGCTGCGCGTCGGGCAGGCCCTGGACGCGGAGGCCCTCACCAACCTGGTCGGCGTCTGGCAGCGCGCACCCCTCCAGGCCCTGGCCCGACTCCACCTGCTCGCGGCGGCCGACATGGTCGAGGACCAGCAGCAGCTGGGCCGTCCGCGCAATGTGCCCGGAGTCGCCGAGCGCCTGGACTTGCTCGCCCAGACCGTCACCACGACCAAAGCGCCCGCGCCGGTCATCGCGGCTGTTGTCCACGGGGAGCTGCTCTCGCTGCGCCCCTTCGGCACCGCCGACGGGATCGTCGCCCGCGCCGCCTCCCGGCTCGTCGCGGTGTCCAGTGGCCTTGACCCCCACAGCCTCGGCGTCCCCGAGGTCTTCTGGCTCCGCCGCCGTCAGGCGTACCTGGACGCGGCGGCCTCCTTCGGCATGGGCACCGCCGACGGGGTCGGCGGCTGGGTGATCTTCACCTGCGGCGCGCTCGAGGACGGCGCGCGCGAAGCCCGCTCGATCGCGGACGCGGCCTCGGGGTAAAGACCCCTGACATCGAAAGTGCTGTGCGCCACCGTGATTCGAGGTGCCACACACATTAAGAGCGGGCGGCGTTGTCGCGATTGCGACCTCACCGCCCGCTAGCACGGACTACCCGGTTACCAAGCGTGCTTTTCGGGTTGTGTTCTATTCGGCCTCGGCGAGCTCTCCGGGATCCGGTGGTTCATCCCCGCATTGGATGCGAGGCCCTCGCCCTCGAAATCCTGGATAACGCAGGCCCACAACTATCCGTGCCCTTGTCGCGGCGTGCTCCGCGTGGGTGCCTGGTGTCCGTGCTGGGAAGGGTGGGATGGGAGGTCGAATCTTCTCTTCCGATCCGATCTTGGCCTTCCGTCCTTCCGTGCCTCCATTGTTACCCCGTGACCGCCGTCACATCAAGACCTGCGGAAACTTTCCAATCCCGGCGTGTCCGCCTCGTTTCATGCCCGGTATTTCGGACGAATGACCGGGTCAGCGACGCCGGCGCAGCAGCCGGTAACTCAGCGCTCCGGCCGCCACCGCGCTCAAGCCGACCGCGACCGTCGCGGCCACCGTGGTGGTCGTCGGCGCCGGGATCCGCGCCCACAGCGACACCGGGTTCGAGAAGGCCAGCACCGGCCAGCCGCGGGCGGCGGCCTCGCGCCGCAGGCCCCGGTCCGGGTTCACCGCGGTCGGATGACCGACCACCTCCAGCATCGGCAGATCGGTCACCGAGTCGGAGTAGGCGTAGCAGCGGTCCAGGTCGTAATCGTATTGCGCGGCAAGTTTTTCGATCGCCTCGACCTTGCCGGGGCCGTAGCAGTAGAACTCCACTTCACCCGCGTAGCGGCCGTCCTCGATCACCATGCGGGTGGCGGCGAAATGGTCCGCGCCCAGGGCGGCCGCGATCGGGGCCACCACCTCCTCGCCGGAGGCGGAGACGATCACCACGTCGTGTCCCCGAATCCGGTGGTCCGCAATGAGATCCGCGGCCTCGGCGTAGATCAGCGGGTCCACGATGTCGTGCAGGGTCTCGGCGACGATCGAGCGCACCTGGTCGACATCCCAGCCCGCGCACATCTTGGTGAGGTGCTCGCGCATGCGCTCCATCTGGTCGTGATCGGCGCCGGACAGCAGGAACAGGAAGTGCGCGTAGCTGCTCTCCAGCACCGCGCGCCGGCTGAGCAGGCCCTGGTCCAGGAACGGCTTGCTGAAGACGAAGGCGCTCGACCGGGCGATCACCGTCTTGTCGAGATCGAAGAAGGCGGCGACTCGTCCGCGTTCGGCTGTCACGGGTCCAGGATATGGTTCCGCGTCGCGCGGCGGGCGTCGCGGGTCGTCCCGCGCGGGTCCTCGATACGCCGGGGTCCTTCATACGACGCGGTCGGCGGCCATGGTCGACGTCACGTTTGAACCGGGGTTCGTCGGGGTTAGCCAGCGGGAAGCCGGGCGGTCAGGACGGGAAAAAGACTCGCCGGGCGGACTTGCAATACGGCCGGGGCTTGGGTGTAGTATCGCAGTTACCTGGACATGGTCCAGGCGCGTTCAGCCCGACCCCCCGGGGCTGAACCCGACGGCCCCAGCCTCCTCCCCCCCCGGCTGGGGCCGTCCTCTATTTTCAGGCGGTTTCGGATCCGCCCACTCCTCTCGAATTGTGCACAGGCCGCGTGTTATCCACACTCGCCGTCGGGCCGCTGTCGTCGCTTCGCCAATCGAGCGACGCTGACCTGCATGAACTCCGATGCCGCCACCCCACCCGCGCTCGCACTGGTCGCCGATCCCCGTCTGCGCGAGGAGATCCGCCGCATCGCCGCCGCGGCCGACCGCCCGCTCGACGAACGCGTGCCGCCCCCGGGTCGACACCCCTGGACAGCCGCGTCCGTCATCGTCCTCGACACCGCCGCCGCGCATAGCTGCGTATCCGCCGGGCACCCCCGCCGCCCCGGGATCCTCCTGGTGACCGACGGCGAGCCGAGTTTGCTCGACTGGCAAGCCGCCACCGCGGCGGGCGCCGAACAAGTCCTTTCCCTGCCCGCCGCGGCCGACGCCTTGATCGCCGCTTTCGCCGCCCACGACGGCCGCCGCCCCGGCGACGGCGCGGTCCTCGCGGTCGCGGGTGCGGGCGCCGGTGCGGGCGCCTCGGTGCTCGCCGCCGCCGTAGCCCTCACCGCCGCAGGGCGTTTCCGCGACCGCACCCTGCTCGTCGACTGCGCACCCTACGGCGGCGGCCTCGATCTGCTGCTCGGTCTGGAGAAGCACGCGGGCCTGCGGTGGCCCGACCTCACCATCGAACACGGCCGTATCGCCGCCTCGGCACTGCACGAGGCGCTGCCCGTCACCTCGGGGCTGGCTGTCCTCTCCTGCGGAAGAGCCGCTCCCGCAGGGGAACTCGATGCGGAGGGCGGTGAGATCGACCGAGGAGTGATGGCCGGGTGCTCCGGAATCCCCGGAGTGACAACCGAACTCGGCGCCGGAGCGGAGACGTCGAGCGGCGTTTGGGCGGATGGCGGTGGGGCTGATACCCCGCTGGCGCCGGCGGCGGTGCGTGCCGTCCTGGAGGGTGGCCGCGCGGCCGGTGATCTGGTGGTCGCCGACCTGTCCAGCGACCATGGTCCGCACACGGACCAAGTTCTCGATCTGGCGGATCTGGTGGTGCTGGTGACGCAGGCGCGGCTGCGTTCGATCGCGGCGGCGGAATCAGCGGCGGCCTACCTGAAGGCCCGAAATCCGCATGTGCGCTTGATCATCCGCGGACCCGCCCCCGGCGGCCTCGCACCCACGGATATCGCGGAGACCCTCGCGCTGCCACTGCTGTCGGCCGTTCCCTCCCAGCCGGGGCTGATCGAGCGCCTGGAGCGGGGCGGCCTCACCGTACGTCGTCGCGGTCCGCTCCGCACCGCCGCCGAATCCGCGCTGACGGCCTTGTTCACCGGTGGTCCCGGCCACGACCGCGTGGCGCGCCACCCCGGCCCGTTCTGGTGGAGTCTCGCCAGAGCGCGAGGCACCCACGCCGAGTCGCGGGCGTCGGCACAGGTGGGCCGATGACGCCGGGATGCGGGCGCTGCCGGTTGCAGCGGGTGCTCGTGGGCATCTGGCCGGATGCGGGCACCTCACGGGCATCGGGCGGCGGTCCGCTGTCCCACGCACGGTCCACGGCCGGTCGATTGGCCTACTGCCGTATCGGGTCCGGGCCCGGCTGCCGGTGGCTCGCGTTCGATGTGGAGGTGCGCGATGAGTGAGCTGGTGACGGCCGAACTGCTGGAGCGGGTGCGGGAGCGGCTGGCCGACGGGGCCGCCGACCCGGATCCGGCGCGGGTGGCGGCGGCCATCCGGACCGAGGCGGGCGGGGTGCTGGCCGACACGGATCTGTTGCGCGCCTTGCGAATGCTGCAGACCGAGATGACCGGAGCCGGGGTGCTGGAACCGCTGCTGCACGATCCCGAGGTGGCCGATGTGCTGGTCACCGGACCGGAGTCGGTGTGGGTGGATCGCGGGCGGGGGTTGCGACGCACATCGATCCGATTCCCGGACGAGGCGGCGGTACGGCGGCTGGCCCAGCGGCTCGCCCTGGCGGCGGGGCGCAGGCTGGACGACGCGCAGCCGTGGGTGGACGGTCGACTGCCGGGAATCGGGGCGGCACAGGGACATTCGTTCGGCGTCCGACTGCACGCGGTGCTCTCGCCGATCGCACACGGCGGCACCTGTCTGTCTCTGCGGGTGCTGCGGCCCGCCACCCTGGGCCTGGATGCCCTCGCGGCGGCCGGGGCAGTGAACTCCGACGCGAAGTCGCTGCTGGAGCGCATCATTCGCGCCCGGCTCGCCTTCCTGGTGGTGGGCGGCACCGGGTCGGGCAAGACCACCCTGCTGTCGAGCCTGCTGGCCACGGTCGATCCGGCCGAGCGCATCGTCTGCGTCGAGGACGCGGCCGAGCTCGCACCGCCGCATCCGCACGTGGTCCGGCTGGTGGCCCGGCCCGCCAATGTCGAAGGCGCGGGCCAAGTCACGATGCGCGACCTGGTCCGCCAGGCGCTTCGCATGCGGCCCGACCGCATTGTCGTCGGGGAGGTCCGCGGCGCGGAGGTCGTGGACCTCCTGACGGCCCTGAACACCGGGCACGACGGCGGGGCGGGCACGGTGCACGCGAACTCGCCCGGCGAGGTCCCGGCCCGCCTGGAAGCGCTGGCCGCCCTCGGCGGCCTGCCCGCGGCCGCCCTGCACAGCCAGCTGGCGGCGGCGATCCAGGTGATCCTGCACGTTCACCGCCATCCCGACGGCCGCCGCACGCTCCGCGAGATCGGCCTGGTCACGGCCGACCGCGGCCGGGTGCGGTTCGTCCCCGCGTGGACCGCCGACGATCGTCCGGCCCCGGCGGCGTCCGCCCTGCTGACCCTGCTCGACGAAAGGACTCCTGATGATTCCCGCGAGTGACGATTGCTCGGGTTCGTGCGGGCGCCCGCGGCCCACGGAGGCTCCACGCGTCCGTCTGGAGAAGACCTGTCCGGTTCCAGTCGGTAATGCGCCGTGCTGCAATCCATTCGGGGTGCACGGGTCGCGGTTCCCAGGTCTCGGGCTGGCCTGGCCCGGCGGATGTGGTCGCTGTTCGAGCGGTGATTCCACTGGGGCACAGGAAGAGTCGGCAGCATCGATGAGGGAAGACAACTGATGCCGACCGCCATCGGACAGCCCGCTTCCGTGCTGGCGTGTATCGCGCTCGCGCTGTTCGTGTTGCCGCCGCCCCTCGCCCGGCGACGGATGAACAGGTTGTTCGATCGGCCTGAGTTCACGCGAAAGACGCAGTGCACCTGGACCGTTCGCGCTATGGCACTCGCAGCCGTGCCCTTGCTTCTGTTCGCCGGTGCCGGACCGGTGCTGGCGGGTCTGTTGGTGTCCGCGACCCTTGTCGTCCGCTCTCGGCGGACCCGTCGGGAGCGGTCGCGGATCGCCGCCACCGCGCAGCTCCTGGAGGGGTTGGAGGCGGTGATCGGTGAACTGCGTATCGGCGCGCACCCGAGCGCGGCGGCCGCGGTGGCGGCCGTCGAGACCGAGGGTGAGGTGGCCAGGGCCTTCGCGGTCAGCTCCGCGCGCAGCCGACTGGGAGGGTCAGGGGCGGAGGGCCTGCGCCGCCCCGATTCGGTGGTGGCACGAGAACTGTCCCGGGTGTCCGGCGCCTGGCGGGTGGCGGAGCGGCACGGCCTTGCGTTGGCCGAGCTGTTGACGGCCGCACGTCTGGACCTGCTGGGTCGCAAGCGCTTCCGGGACCGCACCGCCGCGGCGCTGGCCGGAGCCCGGGCGACAGCGGTGGTGCTGGCCCTGCTGCCGGTGCTCGGTATCGGCCTCGGACAGCTGATGGGCGCGGCCCCACTCCGGGTGCTGTTCCTGTCCCCGGCGGGAACAGCCCTGCTGCCATTGGGTTCCGCGTTCACCTGTGCCGGTCTGCTGTGGTCCGACGCCATCGCGGGCAAGGTGCTGCGATGAGCCCCTTCGCCGTCGTGCTGGCGGCTCTCGCCCTGCTGGTCCTGCCGGGCCGGGCCGGCGCGTTGCGCAGGCTGCGCTCGATGCGCGACTCCGCGTCGGCGGGACCACCGGTGCCGTCTGGCTTTCCGGCAGATCCGGACGTGCTGGGCATCGCCTCGGCGCTCGATCTGCTCGCCGCGTGCCTGCGAGCCGGACTGCCCACCGCACGAGCCGCCGCCGCGGTGGCCACCGAATCGCCTGAGCCGCTGGCCTCGGCCCTGTCGCGAGTCTCGGATCTGCTGGTGCTGGGCGCGGATCCGACGAGCGCCTGGGCGCAGGCCACCGAGGGCATCGCCGACGACGCGGTGGCGGCGCTGGCCCGGATGGCCCGCCGGTCGGCGCGATCGGGGACCGGATTGGCCACCGCCGTCACCGAATTGGCGGAACGCCGCCGCGGGGAGCTCGAGGATGCCGCCGCCGCCCGCGCCGAACGGGCCGGGGTGCTGATCGGCGGCCCGCTCGGCCTCTGCTTCCTGCCCGCCTTCGTATGCCTGGGCATCGTCCCGGTGGTGCTGGGTCTGGCGGGCCGGGTACTGGACGGCGGGCTGCTGTGACCGCAGACGACTGTGCCGGCGCGGAACGGCCGCGCCGCGACGAGGGAGGGAGAGACCGTGGGAACGACCATCCGGCACCTGTGCTGGGAACTGCGCGCCCGACTGCTGCACGCTCTGACCGCCGACTCCGGCATGAGCACCGCCGAGTACGCGATCGGCACCATCGCGGCCGCGGCGTTCGGCGCGGTGCTCTACACCGTGGTCACCGGGAACAGCATCGTGAGCGCCCTGACCGCCATTATCGACCGCGCCCTGAAGACTCCCGTCAAGTGACGTATGCCACACCACCTGATCATGCCGAGGCGGGGATGGCGACTGTTGAGGCGGCAATCGCGCTGGCCGCGCTGGTGGCGGTCGTGATCCTCGGGGTGGGCGCCCTGCTGGCGGTGTCGGCGCAGGTGCGCTGTGTCGACGCCGCCCGTGAGGCGGCCCGGCTCGCGGCCCGCGGCGAGACCGACTCAGGCGTCGCGACCGCCCGGCGGCTGGCGCCGGCGGATGCCCGGATCGTCGTCCGGTCCGAGGGGGAGCTCATGGTGGCCGAGGTGAGCGCCCACGCCGCGCTGGTCCCGGTCACGCTGCACGCGGCGGCGGTCGCGGCTCGGGAACCAGGGGAGTCGCCATGACCCGCGCGGGGCGGGATCGCGCGGCGCGGGATTCGGGCGGGGTGACGGTGACCGCGTGCCTGGCGCTGATCGGCCTGTTCGCGGTGACGATCCTGGTCGCGCAGGTCGGGGTGGCGGTCACGGCCCGGCATCGGGTGCAGGCCGCCGCGGATCTGGGCGCGCTCGCGGCGGCGGGTGCCCTGGACGGTGGCGTGGGCGCCGCGTGCCGCCGCGCCGCCGACATCGCGGACCGCATGGGTGTCCGGTCTGCCGGGTGTGAGGCGCGGGACTGGGACGTGACGGTGACGGTCGTCGGGCGGGTGTCGCTCGGGCCGCTCGGGGAGCGGGATGTCCGGGCCGCGGCTCGGGCAGGGTTGGGGGATGACCTGGGGTTGCGAGGGGATATCTCGTACCGAGCGGTTGGTTAAAATTGTGATGGCGCGGGCCACATCGGTGGTCGATCAATACGGAAATTCGATGAAAGCTTTAGCCGAATTGAAGAGGTGTCGATTGCATTGCAATTCGTCGCCCGAGACTCATTCGAATGAATGCACAGGTAAATCCGCGAGTGACATATTCGAGTGGAGCAACCCCTCAGTTAACAGGATCACATCCCTTTTTAATCGACTTGACGCCTCGGCGTGTCGCCGCCACCCTCCAGCATCCGGATTCGGCCCGATATCTGCCAGTTGACGACGCCGACCGGTTGGTCGGATGGCGCTTCGGTCTCACCGCGGCGACGGCGGCGTCACGGTTCGGGAGTGTCGTCGTCACCTTCGCCCAGATCGGCCAGAACCGCCCGGAGGAGCCGGGCCGCCCCGGCCTTGTCCAGGGGATTGTTGCCGTTACCGCACTTGGGGGACTGCACGCAGGACGGGCACCCGGCCGCGCAGCCGCAGGAGTCGATGACGCCCAGCGTGGCGGTCAGCCAGTGGCGTAATCGCAGGAACCCGCGTTCGGCGAATCCGGCCCCGCCGGGATGTCCGTCGTAGACGAATACTGTCGGCAGGCCCGTGTCGGCATGTTCAGCCGTCGAAACTCCGCCGATATCCCACCGATCGCAGGTCGCGACCAGCGGCAGCATGCCGATGGCGGCGTGTTCGGCCGCGTGCAGCGCGCCCGCGGCGTGTCGCGCGTCGATCCCGGCTCGGGCCAGCAGATCGGGCGTGACGGTGTAGTACACCGCCCGGGTGGGCAGGGTCTGCGCGGGCATGTCCAGCGGGATCAGGTCCAGTACTTCGCCACTGGGCAGTCTGCGCAGGTAGGCGACGACCTGCCGGGTGACCAGCACCTGGGCCAACCCCGTGGTGACCGAGCCGTACCGCCGTTCCTCGGTGACCGCCTCGATCTCCAGCGTGGTCACCGCCCGCGCGCTGGTGCTCCACCCCGGCGTGTCGGCGCGGACCAGGGCGACACCCTCCTCCAGATCCAGCTCGTCGACCACATAGCTCTCGCCCTGATGCAGGTGCACCGCGCCCGGGTGCAGGGTGGCGGGGGCGCGCCCGGCGTCGGTGGTGCCCAGCATGCGCCCCGATTCGACGTCCACCACGGCGATCGCGGTGCCGATGCCGCCCCGCACGTCCACCGCGTCGTGTGGGTGCGCGTCGGCCGTCACGAACCAGCGGGCCGACCCGTCCCGCGCCACGCCCGCCCGCCGCCGGATCAGACCCTGTTCGGCCAGGTCGGACAGCAGTTCCCAGGCTGCGAAGGCGTGTACTTCGGCATCGCTGAGCGGCTGTTCCAGCGCCGCGCACAGCAGGTGCGGCCCGAGCACGTACGGATTGTGCGGGTCGGTGATCGTCGCTTCCAGCGGCCGCCCGAGCAGCGCCTCCGGGTGGTGCACAAGGTAGGTGTCCAGCGGGTCGTCACGGGCGATGAGCAGCACCAACGACCCCTGGGTGCGGCGTCCGGCACGCCCGGCCTGCTGCCAGAACGAGGCGACCGTGCCGGGGTATCCGGCCACCACGACGGCGTCCAGTCCGGCGATGTCCACGCCCAGTTCCAGGGCATTCGTGGTGGCCGCCCCCAGCAGCGTGCCCTCCGACAGGGCGGCTTCCAGGGCGCGCCGGTCCTCGGCCAGATATCCGGCCCGATAGGCCGCGACACGCCCGGGAAGTCCCGCGTCCACGTCGGCGAGCAGCCGCCGGGTGTCCATGGCGATGAGTTCCGCGCCGCGCCGGGACCGCACGAAGGTCAGGGTGCGGGCCCCCTCGGCGACCAGATCGGCCATCACGGTGGCCGCTTCCGCCCCGGCTGAACGCCGCAGGGCCGCACCGTTTTCCCCGGTCACGCCGCTGCCGACGAGCGGCGGCTCCCACAGCGCCACCGTCCGCGCGCCCTGCGGCGACCCGTCCTCGGTGACCGCGACACACGGTGCGCCGATGAGCTTCTCGGCGGTGGCGGCGGGGTCGGCGGCCGTCGCCGAGCACAGCACGAAGACCGGATCGGCCCCGTACCGCTCGGCGAGTCGCCGGAGTCGGCGCAGCACCAGGGCGACGTGGGACCCGAAAACCCCCCGGTAGATGTGGCATTCGTCGACCACGATGTACTTCAGCTGCCGAAACAGCCGAGCCCACCGCTGATGCGACCGCAACATGCCGACGTGCAGCATGTCCGGATTCGTGAAGACCCAGCGCGCGTGCGCCCGCACCCATTGCCGGATCTCCGCCGGCGTGTCGCCGTCGTAGGGCGCGGGATGGATGCCCCGCAGCGGATCTTCGCTGGTCAGCTCGTTGACCATGCGCAGCTGGTCGGCTCCCAGCGCTTTGGTCGGCGCGAGATACAGCGCGGTGGCCCGCGGATCCTCCTGCAGCGCGGTCAGCACCGGCAGCTGGTACGCCAGCGACTTTCCAGACGCCGTTCCGGTCGACACCACCACGTGCCGGCCCGCCGCGGCGAGGTCCGCGGCCCGGCTCTGGTGGCTCCACGGCTCCGCGACGCCGGCCGCCTGAACTGCGGCGATGACGTCGGGAGATATCCATTCGGGCCATTTCGTGACCTGCGCCGCGCGCGGTGGTAGCTCACGAACATGAGTGAGCCGGGGGTCGCCTGAAACAGGGCCGTTTAGGACACGATTCAGCAACGATCTCCCGTAGCTGATGTCGCTCGCATCTCCGGATCGCGGCGCCGGATCTCGATCAATCATCGAAGCGCCATCGCGACACGCCGAAGGGGTGCGAAACGTGTGTGCGTCCGCCGCTCTACCTGCCATTTCACTACAGGGTAGCGACCTGCCTCACACCCTGTTTGCCAGATGCTCGCTCTGTTATCCGGAAGCAAACCAACTTCAAGTACGGATTTGGGCATTATGCCCCTCACCTGCGCATTCGCAAGATCAACTTTTTTGCAAATTGTGGGTAACTCCGCTGTTGAATTGCCCGAAGACATGGTTCACTGGTCCCTGGTCGCAAGCTTCTGTGTTCGAGGGAACGGATCTAAAGTCCAAACCATCAGCAGGATCGATGTTGCGAACGGTGTACTAGGTGCTTTCCTGCAGGGGGAACAGAGTACAGCGGTCTCAACGGACCCGGTGGATGAACCCAGTTGTCCGCCGTTCCGGTATGGAAAGAGAAGGAACAGAATGGCACAGGGAACTGTGAAGTGGTTCAACGCGGAGAAGGGGTTCGGCTTCATCGCGCCCGAGGACGGCTCCGCTGACGTCTTCGTCCACTACTCCGAGATCCAGGGGTCGGGCTTCCGCACCCTCGAGGAGAACCAGAAGGTCGAGTTCGAGGTTGGTCAGGGCACCAAGGGCCCGCAGGCCACCGGTGTTCGCGCGCTCTGAGCGAGCCAACCCCTAAGGTTCCGTCCCCCATCGCCCCCGGCGGTGGGGGACGACCCATATCTTGACCCATTACACTCGATCACGATCAGGGGCTACATCGTCGCCGCGCACCAGCCGCGGCCTTTGAACACGGTATAAACGTTGCTGGCAGCGATATCGGACATCGCAGCCGCTTTGCCCCAGCCGCGTAGAGCGCGTTCACCAAGCTCCGGCGCGGATCGAGACGAAAGGTGTGTTCGCCGGTGGCAACACGAGACCGCGGTGCAGCGCCGAACCCCGAGGCAGCGCCCGACCAGGGCCGTTCCCTGCGTCGTCTCGTGATTGTCGAGTCGCCGACGAAGGCCAAGAAGATCGCCCCGTATCTGGGCCGCGGTTATGTGGTCGAGGCGTCGGTCGGCCACATTCGGGACCTGCCGCGTGGTGCGGCGGACGTGCCCGCCAAATACAAAGGACAACAGTGGGCCCGGCTCGGCGTCGACGTCGACCATGATTTCGAGCCCATCTATGTTGTCAGCCCCGAAAAGAAGGGGAAGGTCAGCGAGCTGAAGAGCCTGCTGGCCGACGCCGACGAGCTCTACCTCGCCACCGACCCCGACCGCGAGGGCGAGGCCATCGCCTGGCATCTGCTCGAAACCCTCAAGCCCAAGGTGCCGGTCCGGCGCATGGTGTTCCACGAGATCACCGAGCCCGCCATCCGCGCGGCCGCCGCCGACACCCGGGAACTGGACCAGGATCTGGTCGACGCGCAGGAGACGCGGCGCATCCTGGACCGGCTCTACGGCTACGAAGTGTCGCCGGTGCTGTGGAAGAAGGTCATGCCGCGTTTGTCGGCGGGCCGCGTGCAGTCGGTGGCGACCCGCGTCATCGTGCAGCGCGAGCGGGAGCGCATGGCGTTCCGGTCCGCGGAGTACTGGGACATCGCGGCCAAACTGGATGCCGGCGGCAAGGAGGACGGCGGGAATCCGCGGGTCTTCGGCGCGCGCCTGGTCAGCGTCGACGGTCTGCGGGTCGCGACCGGTCGTGATTTCGGCGCCGACGGGCAGCTGAAGTCGCAGTCCGCCGAGTCCGCCGCGCCGACCGTTCGTGTCCTGCGCGCCGCCGATGCCCAGCATCTGGCCGAGTCGCTGCACGGCGTGAATCTCTCCGTCACCTCGGTGGAGTCGAAGCCGTACACGCGAAAGCCGTACGCGCCGTTCATGACCTCGACCCTGCAGCAGGAGGCGGGACGCAAGCTGCGTTTCACCTCCGAGCGCACCATGAGGGTGGCGCAGCGGTTGTACGAGAACGGCTACATCACTTATATGCGTACCGACTCGACGACCCTGTCGGAGTCGGCGATCCAGGCGGCGCGGGCGCAGGCCACGCAGTTGTACGGCGCGGAGTTCGTGAGTCCCACGCCGCGGCAGTACACCCGCAAGGTCAAGAACGCGCAGGAAGCACACGAGGCGATCCGTCCCGCCGGTGACACCTTCGCCACCCCGGGCCAGCTGCACACCAAGCTCGACACCGACGAATTCCGTTTGTACGAGCTGATCTGGCAGCGCACCGTGGCCTCGCAGATGCAGGACGCGCGCGGCACCACGCTGACCGTCCGCATCACCGGTGTCGCGAATTCCGGTGAGGAGTGCGTGTTCTCGGCGTCGGGCCGGACCATCACCTTCGCGGGCTTCCTCAAGGCGTACGTGGAGAGTGTCGACGAGGAGGCGGGCGGCCAGTCCGATGACGCCGAATCGCGGCTGCCGGCGCTGACCGAGGGCCAGGGCGTCACCGCCATCGAGTTGCTGCCGGACGGGCACACCACCAATCCGCCCGCGCGTTTCACCGAAGCCTCGCTGATCAAGGCGCTGGAAGACCTCGGTATCGGCCGTCCGTCGACCTACTCCTCGATCATCAAGACGATCCTGGATCGCGGATACGTGTACAAGCGCGGTAGTGCGCTGGTGCCGTCGTGGGTGGCGTTCGCGGTGATCGGGCTGCTGGAGGTGCACTTCGGGCGGCTGGTGGACTTCGACTTCACCGCGGCCATGGAGGACGACCTCGACGCTATCGCCGGCGGTCGCGAGCAGCGCGGAAATTGGTTGTCCTCCTTCTATTTCGGTGGCGATCACGGCGCGCAGGGTTCGGTGGCGCGCGAGGGCGGCCTGAAAAAGATGGTGGGAGAACGACTCGACGGCATCGACGCCCGAGAAGTCAACTCCATCAAGCTTTTTGCCGATGACGAGGGCCGCGATGTGGTGGTCCGGGTCGGCAAGTTCGGGCCGTACCTGGAGCGCATGGTCGTCAATCCCGATGACCCGGACGGGGATCCGGTCTCGCAGCGCGCCAACCTGCCCGACGATCTGCCGCCGGACGAGCTGACTCCGGAGGTCGCGGAGAAGCTGTTCGCGACCCCGCAGGAAGGTCGTTCGCTGGGCACGGACCCGGTGTCCGGGCACGAAATCGTCGCCAAGGAAGGACGTTTCGGCCCGTACGTCACCGAGGTGCTGCCCGAGCCGGCCGAGGAGCCGGCGGACGCGGCCGCGAAGAAGACCAAGAAGGCGGCCGACAAACCCAAGCCGCGCACCGGATCGCTGTTCAAGTCCATGAGCGTCGAGACGGTGACGCTCGAGGAAGCGTTGCGGCTGCTGTCGCTGCCGCGCGTGGTCGGCGTCGACCCGACCTCGGGCGACGAGATCACCGCGCAGAACGGGCGCTACGGGCCGTATCTGAAGAAGGGCACGGATTCGCGCTCGCTCACCGGCGAGGATCAGATCTTCACGGTGACCCTGGAGGACGCGCTCAAGATCTACGCCGAGCCCAAGCGGCGCGGCGGGCAGGCGGCCAGCGCGCCGCCGCTGCGTGAGCTGGGTGTCGACCCGGTGTCGGAGAAGCCGATGGTGATCAAGGACGGGCGCTTCGGCCCGTATGTCACTGACGGCGAGACCAATGCCAGCCTGCGTAAGGGCGACGAGGTCGAGTCCATCACCGATGCCCGGGCTTCGGAGCTGCTGGCGGACCGGCGGGCGCGCGGACCGGTGAAGAAGGCCGCGAAGAAGACGGCCAAGAAGGCGGCGGCGAAGAAGACTCCGGCCAAGAAGACGGCGGTGGCCAAGACCGTGGTCAAGAAGGCGGCGGCGAAGAAGGCGGCGGCCAAGACGGCCGACGGCGTCACCACCAAGAAGGCCGCGGCGGCGAAGAAGGCCCCGGCCAAGAAGGCCGCGACGAAGAGCGCCGCGTCGGCGCAATCCTGACGATTGTCGGTGCCCTGCCGTAGCGTGCTGTTCGGAACGCGCACCAGCGGAAGGGCATTCGATGACGGTCGACCACGAGCGGGAAGAGCTGATCAAGGTTCTCGCGAGCCAGCGGGACCTGTTCCGGATCACGGTCCGGGGCATCGACGACGAACAGGCGCGCCAGCGCACCACGATCAGTGAACTCACCCTCGGCGGCCTGCTCAGTCATTGCGTGAATGTCGAGCGGCACTGGACCACCATCCTGGTCGAGCGGGACCCGAATTCCGAATTCGACGTCTCCCGAATGGATTCCGAGTATCGGATGGACGCGGACCAGACGGTCGCGGGGCTGCTCACCGAGTGGGAGGCGGTGGCCGAGCACACCGCGAAGCTGATCCGCGAACTGCCGAATCTCGAGGATTCGGTGCCGACGCCGACCGCCCCGTGGGCGCCGGAGCGGGAGTGGTTGACCGTGCGCTACATCCTGCTGCACATCCTGCGGGAGATCGCGCACCATTCCGGCCACGCGGACATTCTCCGTGAGTCGCTGGACGGCGCGAACACGACATATCAGCGCGCGAACTGACACTCGGCGGCGCTGTCGGGGGTGGCCGCTAAGGTGGTCGGCGTGGCGGGTGTCTTCGATCGGCTGGTCGGCCAGGGTGCGGTCGAGTCCGAGTTGACGGCTGCGGCGGTGGCGGCGCGGGGTGGGGCCGGATCGTCGTCGGCCATGACGCATTCCTGGTTGTTCACCGGTCCGCCCGGTTCGGGGCGATCGGTGGCGGCGTTGTGTTTCGCGGCCGCTCTGCAGTGCACGGATGAGGGGACGCCCGGCTGCGGCCGTTGCCACGCCTGCACCACCACCATGGCCGGTACCCACGGCGATGTGCGCCGGGTGGTGCCGGAGGGTTTGAGTATCGGCACCAAGGAGATGCGCGAGATCGTGCAGGTGGCGTCGCGGCGGCCGAGTACCGGCCGCTGGCAGATCGTCGTGGTCGAGGACGCCGACCGGTTGACCGAGGCCGCCGGCAATGTGCTGCTCAAGGTGGTCGAGGAGCCGCCGGCGCGCACCGTGTTCCTGCTCTGCGCGCCTTCGGTGGATCCGGAGGACATCTCGGTGACCCTGCGATCCCGCTGCCGCCACGTGCATTTGGCGTCGCCGTCGGTGGATTCGATCGCCCAGGTGCTGCGTGACCGGGACGGCCTGGACGCCAAGGTCGCCGGTTGGGCGGCCTCGGTGAGCGGCGGCCACGTCGGCCGCGCCCGCCGGTTGGCCACCGATGACGACGCCCGCGCCCGCCGCCGCCGGGCGCTGGCCTTGGTCGCGGCGACCGCCCGCCCGGCGCAGGCCTACGCCGCCGCCGACGAACTGGTGAAGTCCGCCGACGACGAGGCCAAACTGGTCAGCGCCGAACGCGACGAGAAGGAACGCGACGCCCTGGCCACCGCCCTCGGCGCCGGCGGCACCGGCAAGGGCACCGCCTCCGCCACCCGCGGTTCCGCCGGCGCCCTCAAGGATCTGGAGAAACGCCAGAAGTCTCGCGCCACCCGCACCGGCCGCGACGCCCTGGACCGTTCCCTCATCGATGTCGCGGGCCTCTACCGCGACGCCCTCGCTGTCCGCTTCGGTGCGGCCGCCGCCGATTCCTCCTCCGGCGTCACCCTCACCCACCCGGATATGGCCGACCAGATCCGCGAACTCGCCACCGACGTCCGCCCCGAGGGCCTGCTCCTCTCCATCCAGGCGGTCCTCGACTGCCGCGAGGCCCTCGAGACGAACGTGAAGCCCCGCTTCGCCCTCGCCGCCATGGTCGCCGCCCTGATGGCGGCCCGTTCCGCTTGAACGAGAGTGTTCCCGGTCACCCGACCACCCGTTTTCGCGATCCGGCCCCGAGACGATAGACTCGCACCGCCGGAAGGCACGCCGCCTTAGCTCAGTCGGTAGAGCGCTTCACTCGTAATGAAAAGGTCGGGGGTTCGATTCCCCCAGGCGGCTCCACTCCCTCGGGGATTCCCGTGTGGGCTTGACGACAGCGCTTGACGACAGTCAGGCATCGAACAGCCCATCCATTCCAGCGACCGCATCGCGCTGCACCCGTTCGATGACCTTCATGTAGATGCCTGTCGTCGTGGTGATCGACGCGTGCCGCAGAATCCGCTGCACCACCGCCGCATCCACTCCCTGAGCGAACAGCAGCGTCGCGCATGAGTGCCGCAGATCATGCAGGCGGATCGGACGCACACCCGCTTGCTTCACCAGCGCAGCGAAGGCCCGATTGACGTTGCGCGGCTCCAGCGGAGTCCCACGGGCCGAGGTGAACACCAGGCCGAGCCGGTTCGCCTGCGACACCACAGGGTCCGCGAGCTGGTCCCGCCGATGTTGCCGAAGGATCGCAACGAGCTTGGGCGGCAGCGGAATCGTAGCCTCAGAGTCCTCGGTCTTCACGTCGTGCAGATCGAGCGCGCCACCGACCCGATAGAGCGCCTGTGCGATGTCCACCGAACCGCCGGCCAGATCGACATCCGTCCATCGAAGCCCCAGCGCCTCACCGCGGCGAAGTCCGATCGACAGCGCGACCGACCACAGGGCGTAGAGCCGATGATCCCGCGCGGCGGTCAGGAACTCCTTCGCCTCCGCGTCGGTCCACGGCTTCTCCTTCCGGACGCGGCCCACCGGCATCTTCACTTGCCGAGCGACATTGCGCGACAGAACCTCATCGTTCACGGCATCCTGGAGTGCTGACCGCACGATCCGCAGCAGTGTCCGCCGAGTACCGACACTCGGGAACTGGCCGCAGCATTGCTTCGGAGTCCGCGCACAGCACCGGGCCTGCTTCCGCTTGGCATCCTTGCCCTGGGCGCAGCATTGGCACTGATCGGCCAGTTTCACCAGCCATTCTCGAATGTGCCTGCCCTGCAATGCTTTCAGCTTGTAGCGGCCCAGCCCTGGAACCATGTAGAGGCGGGTCAGCGACTCCCAGGCGGCGTAGGTGGTCGGCCGGATTCTCGGTTTGGCCTCCTCCTGCAACCACCGTTCCAGGTATTGCCGAACACTCATCGTGGTCACATCAACGGGAATTCCCCTGCGCTGCAATTCCTTCAGGCGCGTGCGTTCGCGGTCTGCCTCCTCCCAGGTGGCCCCGTACACGCTGACCCGCTTCCGGCGACCATCCGGAGTATCCACAAACAGCTTCAGCTCGTAGCGGCCGTCCTTGCGCGCGCCGATCGTGCCCGAGCCGTTCGGGGACTTCTTGCGACCCTTCTTCCCCTCAGTCATCACGCGGCCTGATCGATCAGACCGGACACGTAGGCATCGAAGGACTGCCGGACGATCCGGCGGCAGCGACCCACGGTCACCGACTGCACCTCGTTGGCCCAGATCAACTGGTAGATCATCCACCGGCTGACCTTCAACTCCGCCGCGGCCTCCTGCACGGTCATGAACTTGCCCATAGCAATCCCCTCTCCTGCTACGCCGCTTCTCCGACAACCGAGATAGGTTGCGGTCCAGGCGATTCCGCGAGCAACAGCTTCGCCTCCAGGTATTCCTTCTCCCAGGCCGAGCGGCGAGAGATCTCGCCCATGATGAGGTGCTCTCGCGGTGGGACGTCTGGGTCATCAGGTTCGGTCAGCCGGACCACCCAGTTCTTGGAGCGTTCGGCCTTGGCGATGCCGACCGCGGCGAGGAGTTGCCGAACGAATTCGATCCGGTCGGCCTTGTGATCCGGGAGGGTCTTGTTCGACCAGTAGCGCGAGACCAGCACCCGGCGACCGCGCAGGCCGAGGGTGTCTCGGCGGTGGGCCTTGCCCTTGCAGCGTCCGGGCTGGGTCTTGGCGCTGGCGCCGCGGGGAGCGATGCCGTAGCGCAGCCACACGCCGCACTTCTCGGAGCAGGGGGTGCGCTGCATTTCCGCGTGTAGGCGTTCGTAGTGGCGTCGGGTGCGTTCGTTCGGGGGTTCGAGGACTTCGGCGATGGATTTGGTCAGGTACTTGGTCAGGTAGCCGATGAGTTTGTTCGCGTCGTCACCGCCGATCACGCCTTTGGCCTTGCCGGGACGGACCGGACCCTGTTCGCCGTCCGGGTCGGTCTCGCCGATGTCCTTGCGGTCCACCTGGACGCCCCATCGGACGACGTGCGCGGGTTCCACGTCGTCCATCTCATCCATGAGCGCTTGCGCGTCGTCGAAGGTGGGCAACACGTACCCGCTGTCCGGGTCGACGAACGCGCCAGCGGTGGGATCCCAGACCGGCATCCTGTCGTCGGTGTACTGCTCGTGGTCGAAGTGCGGCCACCACACGCTCTGATAGGTCGCGGCGAAGATCTGGGAGATCAGCGCATGCGGGTCCGTGCCACGGATCGCGATGTGCACATGCGGTGCTCCGCGACGCTGAGGCTCCACGGCAGCGAAGTACTGGACATCTCTGCCCGCGGCACGACGCCAGTTCTGAATGGTCCGGTCGAACAGCTGAGGGAAGAACATCGCGTCCCGCGCGGCACGGCGGTAGTCGTAGGTCTCCGGGTCCACCGGAGAACCATCTCCCACCACCTCGCCGTTCTTGTCGATCGCACCGTCACGATGGCAGCGGCCGTAGGAGTCCAGGGTGCCCGTGACGAACATCGACGGCTGATGCTTGTCCGCGAACTTGCGGCCGAGGGTGGTCTTCTCGACCTTCTTGCGGGGCAGGTTCGGAACGTCCTGACGACGTCGGGTCGAGCGGGTCCGGCGCGGCTTGGGCAAGGCGTCGATGCCCTTGATCCGGCCGGACAGACCCGAGGCTCTGAGTTCGCGGTCCAGATCGGCGATCACCTCGCGGAAGCCCTGAGCATCCTCCTCGTTACCGTTCTCGCGTGCTTCCTTGTAGTAGCTGAGGAAGTCGGCGCGAGCGGTCAGCAACTCCTGCTGATGCTTGCTAGGGGCGTTGCGCTGGCGGACCGGTTCCTCGGGGAGATGCCAGCCTTCGCGGCACTGGGTGAAACGCAGGGCGCGGGCCTTCGCGGCGCAGCTGGGGCAGTCGGAGGCGCGGGTCGATTTGCAGGCTCCGCCAACGTAGGTGGATTGCCCGGTGTCGGGGTCGAAGGCGCGCATGGGGATCGGTCGCTTGCACACGCCGTACTTCTCCGCAGCGGCCTGGGCGATGTCCATCATGTTGGGCAGGGCGCGGCGTTCGGCGGCTGTCTGGCGGGCGGGGGCGGATTCGGCCGGCGCGGTGGTCGGCTGTTCGGTAGTGGTCATCAGGCCACGTCCTTCCAGCCGAGGGCGGTGCGGTCGGAGGGCAGCGGGATCGGGGCGGCGAGCGAATCGCGGTGGCGGAAGACCAGTTCCACGACCCCCGGGCCCACGTCGATGGGACGGCATTCCAGCGCGCCGAAGGCGTGGGCCAGGCGCACCGCCCGCAGGTGGTAGTCCTCAGGGGACTGTCCGGGCAGCATCCGCACCCGTACGCGGTCGATGTGCTCACCGATGTCGATCCCGCGCAGGCGAGGCAGATACAGGGCTCCCGCGTCTCCTTCGGCGAGCTTGCAGGCGATCATCAACCGTGCCCAGCGGCGGCGGTAGCGGAACCACCGCAGGAACCGCGTCCGGGCACGAGCGGTGACGAAACGCCGGAAGGACAGGGGCCACAGCAGTTTCCACGCAGTGAGGAGTGCGAGACCCGTTGCAGCGGCGATGCAGCCCGCGGGCCAGCCGAGCAGGATCGTGGCGGCGATGGCCAGGGCGATCGGGGCGGAGACCATCGGGAACAGCAGCGCCCACCAGGCGGTGACGAGCACGGCGGCCAGCACGCCGATGATCAGGTGGCCGAGGGCGGTGAGAACGGCGTCGGCGACGTCGGTGTCGCCGGAGTGGCGGGCGTGACGGGCCCGTGTGGTCATGCCGCCACCGCCTGACCGATTGCGAGGGCGGTGAGCAGATGTCCACCGAGCCAGGCGGTGTAGGCCGGCGGGATCGCTTCGGCCAGGCTCTTGCGGTCGGCGGTCCAGTCGATACCCATCGCTTCCTGCCACTGCGAGACCGAGCCCTTGCCGCCGCCGCAGCCGTAGACAGCGACGTAGGGGCCGTCGTAGTTCTTGCCGTGGCGGTAGCCGGCGACCCGTCCGCGGTGGGGCAGGTGAGTGGGAGTCGGGGCGACCCAGCCGCCGAGCTCGAAGATTCGGTGGCGGATCACCTTGAGCCCGAACATCTCTCCGCACAGCACCACGTCGCGGCGCAGTTTCGCGCCCTGCACGTTCTCCAGTACCCACGGCAGCCCGGTCGCGGTGAGCGCCTCTCGCACTGCGGGAATGAGCTGGGGGTACTTGTGCGCCATGGCCTGATTCGTCCCGGCGGTCAGGGCCGAGGACGCCTGACAGGGAGGGGAAGCGTGCACGGCATCGAAGTCGTGGGCGTGGGCGGTCAGGAACTCGATCGCGTCGCCCTGGTGGAACTCGAACGGGTAGTCGGGCTGGGGCGCGATGTCCACGCCCACCACTTCGAAGCCGGCACGGTCGTAGCCGACAGCAGCCCCGCCGGCGCAGCAGCACAGGTCGAGCAGTCGCGGTCTGGTTGTGGTCATCTCCAGGTCTCCTGTTCGGGAATGGCGAGTTCGGCGTAGACACGAACGCCGCCGGTTCGATCGAGGTAGGTGCGTTCGTCCACGTTGATCCGGAAGGCGTGCGAGGCGATCAGGTCCGCCAGCACGCGAGTGATGTCGGCGCGAGTGCCGGAAAGGCGCAGCCGCACAACGCCATTCATGCCGCCGCCTCTCCGCCGAAGTCATCTCGGTGCTCGAAGGCCGAGAGATCGATCGGGCGCGGGCGCGGGCGGTAGCGCTGGGCGATCCACTCGCAGTCGGCATCGGTGACCTCGAAGACGCGGGCGCGACGGAAACCGGGCCGGCCGTCCTCCTGCACGTAGCAGACGCCGGGGGTGGTGAACGGGATCTCGTCGCAGTACGAGCCGCGGTCGCGGGCACCCTGGCCGTGGATCATGGCGACCTGAGTCGGCTCCTCCATGCGGAACCCGACCCGATAGGGAAGCAGTTGCCGCTGCGGCACATTCTCTTTCGACGGATCGATGACGGTTTCGACGACGGAGAACAACGGGGCGCGGCCCTGCGACAGCAGCAGGCCGTGGGCCATCTGGAAGCGGTCGCGCCACTTCGATTCGGTGAACGCCGACAGGGTCGCGGCTTCGTCGATGACGACCACCACGAGCGGGTTGTCCGCGGTCGGGACCGGCTTGCGGCTGCGGGCAGCGCGGTACCCCTGGGCGGCTTCCTGCATCTCGCGGGCGGTCTCCTCCAGCATGCCGATCATCCCTTCGGGGCTGGTGCATTCGAACCGGGTGCACAACGGCTCCAGCCATCCCAGTTCCATGCCGCCCTTGGGATCGAGCACGCGGAGCTCCACGCGCCCGGATTCGATGGCCGGACCCATGCCGTTCACGAGCGCGCCGAGGAATCCGGACTTGCCTGAACCGGTCCCGCCACCGGCGAGGATGTGTCGGCCCTGCACGGGCACCGGCCACGGAGTCAGGTCTTCGAACACGCCGACCGGGACGGCTGTGAGGTCCACGTCATCGGGGACCGCCAACGGCATCGTTGCCGAGGCAGCGAGGGTGTCAAACGCCCTCACCTCCAGCCGCATCCACCCCGGATGGGGTTGGGAGGCAGTGACTTTCGCGCCGAGCATCTGGCTCAAGGTGTCGAGGGTGTCTTCATTGACCCAGTCCTTGCGCTTCTGGCCGGCCAGCATCATGAACTGTGCTTCCAGGCCGTAGAGGGTGTAGTCCCACCAGTCCAGGACCGGGAACCCGCCCTCCCAGGAGCCGAGTCCGGCCGCTTCCAGCATGGACAGCCGCTGATCCCCGTCCGCCAGGGTCAGCACCGCCAAGCCCAGTTCCGGGGGCGTGGCGGCGAGGGTCTGCTCCAGCTCCGACAGGCGCACAACGGGTTTGCCGTGCCAGGGACCGGGCGTGATGTACGCGCCGAACGCGAGAGCGCTGGCGACGGGAACGGTGACTTGGATCAACGAGGACAACAGCATGACAACCCCCTGGGGAATGAAGACTTGAAAGATGAAGCAGTAGAGGCGATTACGAAGGCACGACCGGGACGAACGGTCGGGCGATGGGCAGCGGTCGCGGTTGTGGAGTCACGGCCACCGACACCGCCACCATCGGCGGGTCAGGCATCGGCTCCAGCACGCGGGGCTCTTCGACCTCCAGCGGCGCGGGCGTCATCGCAGGCGCCGGAGCGGATTCGGCCAGCGCGACGTCCATGGCCGGTACCGCGGTGGTGGCCGAGCGAAGCAGCAGGATCACGCCGTGGACATTGACGAGCACCGCGACCGGCGCGACAGCAGCCACCGCGACACAGGCCCAGGTCGGCAGGCGTTCCCCGTGGGTGACCGCGTGGACGGAGTTGCCCGCGATGGAGACCACGGTCCCGATGCCCACCACCCAGGAGAACCACTGGCGCACTGTCGGATCGGAGGTGAGCAGGGCGAGCATGGCCGCAGTTCCGGTCGTGACGTCGATGACGACGGGGAACAGCCACGCATCGGCCGGACCGATACCGGCCATCACCGCGAGTTCACGAAGGGTGACGAAGGAGAGACGGAAGGCCGCCAGCCCCACGGAGAGGATGGCGGCCACGGCCAGCCCGCGAACCACGAGCATGGCCGTGACCTTGTGCATCATCATCGATCACCACCGCTCGAACTCGCAGAACGGCGGGCACAGGGTTGCCGGCGCGGCGGTCGGCATCGGCGCATCGGAGGTCCGGGGCGGTTCGTCGCAGAACATCACGCACGGCACGCCACCGGTGTCCGACACCAGCACCGCAGTCGGAGCCGGCTCAGCGGGGTCGGAGCGGTGGCCGAACACCAGCAGGGCAGCCACCGCCGGGATGACCGTGAAGGGGGCCAGGAGGGCGATTCCGATCCCGACCCCGCCGCGGACGAGCGCCGGACGCGGATTCGTGGGAGGAGGAGCGAGGATCATCACGCCACCGCCTTCCGGGGATAGGTCGCCGGCTGGCCGGTTGTGGCCACCTGCTCCAGGCGACGACGGGCGAGCCGCTGATCCGCGAGACCCGAGGGCATCCACACCGAGGCCACCACGCCATCGGAGAAGCCCTCCCGCAGAGCCCATTCGGCGCAGCGGGTCAGGACCGGGCACAGCTCGCACACCTGCTGCGCCTCACGGGCACCGTCGAGGGCGTCCGGGAAGAAGATCTCGGTGTCCATGCCCGCGCACGCTCGCAGCTGCGAGTGACGCGGATCGGACATGATGCGGGCGAAGGTCTTGCCGGTCATTCCTGCTGCCCTCCGGGGACCCCGAACAGGTCCAGCTGGCCTTCGCACACCCAGTCACGCAGCAACGCCTCCGGGCTGGTCTTCGCATCGCGGCGACCACGGTTGGACTTCGCCGGTCGCTCAGGAATCAGGTCGTCGTAGCGGCGAGTCTTGCGGGCACGTACCCGCTGTTCGGAGGTGGTCATCACGCCACCGCCTTGTCATTGCGGGACGGACGAGAGGCAGGAACATCGGCGGGCGGGACCTTCGCGCCGGAGTTGTCGCCCTTGATGCCGGTCGCGCGGTAGACGAAGCCGAGGTACTTGTACTCGCCCTGACCCATGATCCGCGGCTCAGCGGTCAGACCCTCCAGCTCCACCCAGCGCATCCCGGTACCGGGCGCGACTTCCTCGGTCGAGAAGACCGGCTGCACGTCGGCGATGAAGGTGACCGTGAAGGACTTGCGCTTGTCGTTCGGCTCGTGCGGGTCGGTGACGGCGAGCTTCCACAGCCGCTTCATCGTGCCCTCACCGGTCTTGGTGTCGTAGTCGATCGCCTGCTCCGGGACGGCGTTGCGGTCCGGGTTGTACTTGATGACCGGCAAGATCTGGCCCGACGCCATCAGCTGCTGCGGGAAAGTCGCATCGTGCTGGACCGAAAACTGGAAACCCCTGGTAATCGCCATTATCGAACTCCTCTAGTTATGCTGTCCTCTGTAGGACAACTCCTATATAGGACAGCAGAAGTCAGGCCCTCTGGTCAAGACCTACAGAGGACATGAGATGATGAGTTCACAGAGCGAGAAGGGACCGATCATGCCCGCAAAGTACGAGCTAATAGCCGATGAGCTTCGGCAGCGCATCAAGGCTGGCGAGCTACATCCTGGCGATCGGGTTCCGGGCGAAACTGCCTTGATCGACCAGTACAGGGTCAGTATCCCGACCGTTCGCCAAGCTCTCGCGGTCCTCCGTACCGAAGGATTGATCGAAGCCAAACACGGTGTCGGGACGTTTGTCCGAGCGCCACGCGTCAAGGTCCGCCGCACCGATGAGCGGTACCAGTGGGAGAAGAACCGAGTACGCGAACCGGAGTCGGTCAGGCGCGCCAGTGGTGCAACCGAACAGGATTCCGGTCTCGCGATGCCGGGTCTCGCGTTCACTGCCCACTACGAGGTCATCTACGCCGACGATGGACTCGCGGATGCGTTCGAGGTTCCGGCCGGCACGAAGATTCTGCAGCGGGACTACCGCACCCGCCCGCATGTCGAGGACGCCCCGCTCAATCTGAGTCGCTCCTACCTGCTCTACGACACGGTTTCGATCAATCCGGATTTGCTCGAAGTGGACAACGAGCCGTGGCCAGGTGGCACGCAGCATCAACTGTTCACCCTGGGGATCGAAGTCGATCACATCACCGAGGAGATCGAGGCACGGCCACCGACAGCACAAGAAGCTGACGAATTGGGTATGGCGCGTGAAGGGACTGCGGTCTTCGATATTCGGAAACGAGTGGTAGACGTGACCGGTCGCGTAGTGGAGGTTGTGGATGTCATCCTTCCCGGCGACAGGAGTCAGCTGGTCTTCACCACGCAACTAGCAAGGTGGCAGAAATGAGTCTTCCAACCCCGCGGAGTGAATCGGAGAGCGTTCTGATGCTGATATCGGTAATCACCCCCTGCTATCGGACGCGCGAAGACTTCCTGGCCGAAGCCTACGAATCCCTTCTGGCGCAACAGCTTCCAACTGGCTGGGGTTGGGAATGGCTTGTCCAAGCCGATGGTGAAGGCGAACCGCTTCCCCTACCTGACGCTGCGCTGGCTGACCCGCGGGTCAAAGCTGCCAGCGGTCCTTCTGGCGGTCCAGCCGTTGCGCGAAACCTTGCTCTGGCCCGAGCCGGAGGGGAGCTGATAGCCGTACTCGACGCTGACGACATCCTCACCCCAGGAGCACTCGCCCGCAGCATCGATGCTCTTGTCGATCGCCCGGCTTGTGGATGGGCTGTCAGCCGCGCGCTGGACCTCCTACCTGATGGCAGCCTCGTCCGCGCTCAGATCGAGCCCACGAACCTGACCCCGTTCATTCCCCGAGGCTGGATTTTCGACTACTGGGTCGAAAACGACTACGACTTGCCCGTCCACCCAGCGACGCTCTGCATCCGCCGGGAGTGGTTGATGGCCATGGGTGGCTGGATGGCGATGCCGCATGCGGAAGACGCAGGACTGCTTCTGGCGGTCCAGGCGGCGGTGCCAGGTCTCTATATCCGAGAAGTCGGTCTGCACTATCGAAAGCACGATGACCAGATCACCCGATCGCTGAAGAGGGAGACCAGGCCCGAGCGGTTGAACATCATTGCGGAGCGGGTTCGAGCCATAGGCGAACTTCTTGTTCGGCCGGTTCCCAAGTGGCAGCCCGGTGATCGACCAGGAGGCGACCGCTACATCCCGTAGCGTTCCCGCACTTCCGAAGGGCTGAGATTCCGGTTCGTTCCATCGAATCCGATTGGGTCTCAGCCCTTCTCGCGTCCTGACCCCGGCGATGGCTTCGAGGGCAGGCATAGAATTTCGCCTGTATCGACCTGATGGACGGCGTAACCGGCTAGACAACGTAGTAGCGCCTCAGTGCCGTCGACACGCACCAGCATGTAGTCCCGACTGGTTCCGTTCGGGGCGAGGGAGTAGTAGCCCGGTCGCAGCTTGTTCGCCATGTTCGGAGTTTCGCATGCCCGGAATCTGCTGTCTTGAGATCGATTCCGATCTACGCCCAGCGAGGCGTCGGACGACCCGGTTCCAGCTGACGGACAGCGAACTGGCTCGGCTTCTCGGTCAACCAGCAGCCATGCCATCGTGCCTCGTTGCCGAATTTGCCTCTATGGTCTCAAGGCGTCGCACACGGGCGACGGCGCATGCGCGCCGCCGCCACGCGACGACGCACAACGCGGGCTGATAGTGCGTCGCCCGCGGTGCGTCGGGCGCGTCGGCAGCACGCATGCGCCGAAGCCCGGAAGGCAGCGCCCCGAAACCCATTGGGCCGCTTCAGGCAACGGGCAGGATGAACAGCTGGGCGAGCTGGGAGCCGAGCATGGTCGGATGTCCCTCAGCCGGAACCGAATCGGCCGGCGTCCCACCGCGGAGCCGGAATCGCTGACATTGACCGCAGTCACCGCCAAACGAGCTGCCGCACGGCTTCGCCGCTTGCCACGAGGACCCCTCTGCCGGACTTCATGAACCTGGGAGCCGACGTCGTTGTCGGCCCGCTTGCCGAGCGCAGTCCCGGGCAGGTCAGTAGACGTACCAGGCGTGGCAGATGTGGTCGGCGCACCAGTCGCACTCGCCGATCGGGCACGGGCTGTCACCGGGGTCGTTGCAGACGGGGCACCCGGGGTCCAGGGCCAGGGGTGGCGGGGACCGCTGGCTCGGATCGGTACCGCCCGCCGGGGACCAGTTCCCGGTGGCCGTTGCGTCCGATGTCGGGCAGCTCACCGAGGGCGGATCGCCACCGGGGTCCTTTCCTGCGGCGAGGAATCTGCCGGAGGCATATCAGGAGCTCTCCCCGGCGTCCAGGCCAAGCCCTTCGGGTCACGGTGTGAGCCTGGACGCCGGGGAGAGCTCCTGATCTGGGCAAGCCCAGATTCCGCACCGCAGG
The DNA here is from genome assembly GCF_040630175.1 of Nocardia sp. NPDC005825. NCBI lineage: Bacteria > Bacillati > Actinomycetota > Actinomycetes > Mycobacteriales > Nocardiaceae > Nocardia > Nocardia sp. NPDC005825. The sequence goes on along the minus strand of NZ_JBEXXC010000004.1, from coordinate 91,233 downwards.
AAAGGACCCCTCCCATGGTTTCCATCGCCCTCAGTGAGCTGCCCGACATCTCCCACCGCAACGCCCGCTGGGAACTGGTCCCCGACTCCAGCTTCGGCGGTACCTGGGCCCGTGCCATCGTTCCCCGCCGCCCCTGGCCCTGGACCCCCGAGGACTGCCCCGTCTGCAACGGCGACGGCTGCCAGGCCCTGTACCTGATCGGCGAGTGCGACTGGTGCGCCGACCACATCTGCCACGCCTGCGGCTGGTACGTCTACTGACCCGCTCGGAGGGGCACCGGGCAACGGCGCTCGGGAGCGGGCCGACAACGACGTCGGCTCCCAGCCCCTTTCGGCTGCTGGTGGAGGGTTTCCCCGCCTCCTCATCGGCCCAATTGTCTCGCTCCAGGAAGCCGCATCAAGGGCGCTTCGCGTCGGCTACGCCGATGGGCATTCGCCCACCCTTGACCCGACTTCCTTCCACAGAGGGCGGCCTGTACGAGGAAGCAGGGAGAGGACTAGGCGAGCTGTGGCAAAGCAACGGTGCCGACCAATAAAGAGGCCCTCAGCGCGTAACAGCACTGAGGGCCTCTATGGCAGACACGCTACCGGCTAGAGCTACTTGCGCTTCTTGCCGGCGTCACTGCGCTTCTCGCGCCAGCGACCGTCGTTATTGCGATCGCGATCCTTCGTCCCGCCGCCCTGCTTCGGGACCTGCGGAGGCTGGTGCTTGGACATCATCGACCCCCTTACCGCGCCGGCTTGACGGTGATCGTACGGACGACGCGAGTAATCCGAACCGGGACGCGAACGGTTCGAACCGTGCGGGTCGTGCGAGTCGTGCGGATGCTCGTCGTGGTTGCCACAGTGGCTCCCTTCGTAGAGCCAGAACATCCAGCAAACCGATCCCATATATGACGGGATCGGCCACGAAAGGGTATGGTTCGGCTTGCATGCCCTCGGAAGTATGCGAACGAACCAGCCTCACGCCGGATGCCTCATCTGGTGTTGAGGCTGGTCGTGTTTCTCGACCTCTTCTGGCCGAGGCCAACACTACACCTAGTGGCCGACACGTTTCCGGCCACAAGCGCTTGTGGCTTACATATGTGTAGTTCCCGATCGGGACTTTTCCAGCAAAACCGCAGCTAGGGGAGTTGCTGAAGTCACTAATGTGATCTTAGTCATATGGCGTGACCTGCATTGATAACGCAGGCGGCTATTTGGCGCGGGAGCTGCCGTTTTGGCGGGTCAGAGGTCAATTGGTCCACTTTTGACGCTTAGGATTCGATATAGCACGCAAACCGTGCGAAGGCGGTGAGCGACGCCACGATTTTGCGATGGCAAAGCTCACCTCGTATCGATCACTGAAGATTGACAATGCACTACCTCTGATGTATGAGGTGGCGTGATAGGACGACAGCGTTGACGACAACCAGCACGACCAGCGCGACTTCGACGCCTGACTATTCGGTGCTCACTTCTGCGTGATCGTGCTGTACAACCGCAGTAGCCTGCCCCTCGTAATGAAAAGGTCGGGGGTTCGATTCCCCCAGGCGGCTCCAAACAAACAGGTGGAGAGCGATTGTCGCTCTCCACCTGTTGTCGTTTCGGGGTCCGAATCCCACTTGTTCCGGATCATCCACCGCTACCAGATCGCTGGGGTCGTGCCCGTGGTGTCGTGGATTCCGCGGGCTTCGGCGACCCCTGGTCCACCTCCGGTCCCGCCGTGTTCGCCGTTGTCGGTGCAGCCGTCCCCGGTCTGGCTGGGATCGGTGCAGGTCTTCTCGCCCCCACCGCTCTCCCCGCAGTTCTCGTTGTCGCAGCCGTGGGGCGGGACCGGCGGAGGCGGCGCAATCGGCTCGGCGACCTGCACGACGCCGGACGCCGCGCTGGCCGCGGCCACGGCCGGACCTGCCGCCGTCGCGGGAACCGCCATCACCACCCCTGCCAGCACGAACGTGGTGAACAGCTGACGCATGACATTTCGATAGGTCTCGTTGGTCATCATCATTGCCTTTCCGGCGGAGATACCCCCATCTGCGATCGACCTGATCAGAATTTTACTCAGGTGATCAACAGCGCTGAACCATGTGGCGCAGTCGTGACCTGCCGTTATGGAACGGTCGGGGGTTCGATTCCCCCGGGTGGCTCAAAACAAAGGTGAGGACCGTTGTGGTCCTCACCTTTGTCGTTGGTGGGGTCAGGAGACGAGGCCGCGGCCGGTGGTCAGGGGGAGGTCCATCGCGGTCAGCAGGCCGGGGCGGGCTTGGACTACGGCGGGGATGGCACTGACCAGGCGGGCGGCGGTGCCGACCACTCCGGCTTCGGCGTGGTCGCCGTTGCTGTAGAGCTGGAGGTCGAGGAGGTAGTCGGGTTCGCCCTTGATTTCCACTCGGTAGCAACCGGATCCGGCCGGTTGGGGCCAGTCGGGGGCCAGATCGGGGTGGAGGCGGGTGACGTGTTCGAGGGTGAGGATTTCGCGGCCGTCGCGGATGCCGTGGATCTGGAAGCGGAGGGCGGCGGCGGTGCCTTCCTCGACGGTGTGGGCGCCGATGCGGATCGGTTCGGTCGCGGGGAGGCGTTCGAAATGCTGTGTGACCGAGTCGAGTTCGATGTCGAGGGCGGCGGCGAGCTGGCGGATGACGCTGCCCCAGGCGAGGGTGAGGATGCCGGGCTGCAGGAGCAGGGGCAGGTCGTCGAGCTTGCTGCCGAAGCCCATGATGTCGAAGACGACCTTCGGGTTGTCGTAGGTCGAATAGTCCATGATCTCCGAGCAGATGACCCGGTCGATGCGTTCGGAGCCACTGGACAGGAGCAGCGGCAGCCAGTCGTTGGCCCAGCCGGGGTCGATGCCGTTGACCCAGAGCGACGCGCCGCCCTCCTCGGCGGCCTCGACGATGGGGGCGATGGCCTCGTCGGGGAGTGTGCCGTAAGGGAATTGGAGGAAGACGGGGCTGCTGGAGACGACATTGATGCCGGCGCGGAGGAAGGTCTTCAGGTCCTCGACGGCCTCCATCAGGCGATCGTCGGCCATGGCGGTGTGGACGATGCAGTCGGGCTTCAGGGCCAGCAGGGCCTCGGCGTCCCGGGTGGCCAGGACACCGGTCTCGCGGTCGAGACCGGCCAGTTCACCGGCATCCTTGCCGGCTTTCTCGGCGCTGGACACCCAGACGCCGACCAGTTCGAGTTCGGGGCGGTTGATGATGGAGCGCAGGGCGCGGCGGCCGACATTGCCTGTGCTCCACTGGACTACGCGGTAGGTCATGGAAAACTCCTGGGACGCAATCGATCACTGCAGGTCGGGGATGGGGAGGGACAGGTTGGGCGCGTCGATGCCGCCGTCCACCTCGAGCACCTTGCCGGTGATGTAGCCGCCCGCGCGGGAGCTCAGGTAGACGATGGCGGCGGCGATCTCCCACGGCTCGCCGAGGCGGTGCAGCGGGGTGGCGTCCTCCATCTGCTGCTTGATCTCCGGCTGCTGCGCAACGACTTCCAGCGCCGAGGTGAGCACCGAGCCGACCGCGATGGCGTTCACCCGGATACGCGGCGACAGGTCGGCGGCGGCCAGCTTGGTCCAGTGTGCGAGCGCGGCCTTGGCGGTGCCGTAGGCCAGGAAGCCGCGGCCCGCGCTGATGCCCATGCGCGAGGAGATGTTCACGACCGAGCCGCCGCCGCTCTTCAGCATGTACGGCACCGCGGCCTGGGTGAGGGCGTGCGCGGTCGACACGTTGAACCGGAACGCCTCCTCCAGGAACTCGGGGGTGCTGGTGAGGAAGGTGTTGGGCATGGTGCCGCCGACATTGTTGACCACGATGTCGATGCCGCCCAGCTCGGCGGCGGCGGTCTCGGCCAGCGCGGTGACGGCCGAGAGGTCCGACAGGTCCGCGGGGACGGTGACGCAACGGCGGCCCAGCTCGCGGATCTTGCCGGCGACCTCGTCGAGCTGGGCGGCGGTGCGGGCCGAAATAGCCACGTCCGCACCGGCTTCGGCGAGCGCTAGCGCGGTGGCGGCGCCGATGCCGCGGCCCGCGCCGGTCACGACGGCGACGCGGCCGTCCAGTCGGAAGGTGTCCAGGATCATCGCTAATTCAGTCCTTCGATGGTGACGACAGTCACTCGACACTTTTAAGCATTAGTTCTTAACCGTCAAGGACAAGTTCTTTATCCCCAGGTGAACGGCTACAGTGCAGACTGTGGACAAGGCGGGTGGCGGTACTCGAATGGCAGTCACGGGGGCGCGTGAGCGCATCATCCTGGCGGCGGAACAGCTGATCGCCGAGCGCGGACCGGCGGTACCGCTGCGCGATATCGCCGCGGCCGCCGAACAGCGCAACAACTCCGCGGTCCAGTACCACTTCGGCTCCCGCGACGGGCTCATCGAGGCGGTGGTCGAACACCGGCTCGCCACCCTGGAGATCCGGCGCCTCGAATTGCTGGCCGAACAGGCCGGGACCGGCGTGACCAGCGTCCACGACCTGCTCGAAGCGCTGGTCATCCCCATGCTCGAACTGGGGGACCGGCACGGGATCCACCATTACGCGCGCTTCCTCGAACAAATCCACACCCATCGAGCCGTCACCGATGCCGCGAATCTGGCCTCCGCCCAGCGCACCTCGGTCCGCGTGATCATGCAGCAGCTCGACCGGGAGCTCGCCGACCTGCCGAAACGCTTGCGGCTGCGGCGGTTGCGCGCGCTGCCGACCGTGCTGTTCGCGCTGCTCGCCGATCACGAACGCGCGGTCGAGGCGGGCAAGGTCGCCGCGGGGGATGTGGATGCCTGGGGAGAAATCGTGGACATGCTCGCGGGCGTGCTCACCGCCCCGGTCGTGGAACGCGCCCCGATCCGCTGAGGCCGCAACGCAATCGGAGGTGAATCGGCGCGACCGGGGTGCGAAGTTCGGCGCGACCTGGCAGGTGGGCGGCGGCCCGGCTACCGTTGATTCTCGTGGACACCACGGCAGCAGTACCGACGGCGGGAGCCGAACCAGGGCCTACGCGCCCGCGACGGCTCGGCGTCGGACTCCCGCTGCTGAGCGGCGCGGCCGTCGCCGGCGGCCTGGCGCTGCTGCACTTCCGGGACCCGCACGTGCAGGGGGCCTACGGGTTCTGCCCGTTCTACGAGCTGACCGGGTACTGGTGTCCCGGCTGCGGTGGCCTGCGCGGCCTGCACAATCTGACCGATGGCCGGTTCCTCGACGCCATCCACAGCAATGTGCTGCTGCTGCCGCTCACGCTCGGCTTCCTCGCCTGGTGGGGCACCTGGCTGGTGCGCGCCTGGCGGGGCCGGGCGACGCCGCCGCGACTACCGCGGATTCTGCCCAGGTCGGCGATGTGGATCGCGGTGGCCTTCCTCGTCGTGTTCACGGTCGTCCGGAACACGCCATGGGGTACCTGGATCGCACCCGTCTAGGTCGGAGGATGCTCTTGATATGAGCGAATCGCTGAAGGAGCGGGTGCGGAACAAGCTGATCCGCCAGCTCGACGAGGACGGGCCGCCCGATCCGGAGCGGCAGGACACCCGGCAGGTATCGGTCCAGTTCGATCTGGACCGGCTCGAAGCCGTCAGCGAGGACGACCCGTTCGTCGAGGAGCTCGCGGCTCGCTACATGGTGCCCTGACCCGCTCCGCGCGATTCAGAACCCGCAGGGCGCTCCGCCGTCCGCCGAACCGCCGAAGGGCCGGGTCTCGGGGACCGGGTTCCAGTGGCCGTCGGTGCGGGCGTAATCCCAGCTCGGACCATGCTCGACCAGGGTGGCGACGGCGTCGATGAGACGGTCCACGTCGGCGGCGGTGGTGCCGAGTCCGATGCTGGCGCGCAGCGCCGCGTCGACCCCGAGCCGCGACAACAGCGGGTGCGCGCAGAACCGTCCGTCGCGCACGCCGATCCCGTGTTCGGCGGAGAGATAGGCGGCCACCTGGCCGGGCTCGAAACCGTCGACCGTGAACGCGACGATGCCGACGGCGTCGGTGCTGTCGCGCCACACACGCAGGAAGTTCACGCCCGGAACGGTTTTCAGCCCGTAGCGCAGCCGGTGGGTGAGGTACTGCTCGTGCTCGACGACGGTGGTCTCGTCCAGGTCGGCGAGCGCGTCGCAGGCGGCGGCCAGGGCAGCCACCCCGAGCACGTTCGGGGAGCCGGCCTCGTGCCGCTGCGGCGCGGGCGCCCACTCCACGCGGTCGGCGGCGACCGAGCGCACCGCGCCGCCGCCCGCCAGGTACGGCTCCGCCGCGTCGAGCCAGTCCCGGCGGCCGACCAGGACGCCCGCGCCGAACGGCGCGTACGCCTTGTGCCCGGAGAAGGCCAGGTAGTCGATGCCGGTGGTGCGCAGGTCGATCCGTCGGTGCGGGGCCAGCTGGGCGGCGTCGACCAGGATGCGGGCGCCGCACTGGTGCGCGATCCAGGCCAGCCGTTCCAGCGGCAGCAGTTCGCCGGTCACATTGGAGGCGCCGGTAACCGCCAGCAGCGCAGCGGGTTTCGAGCACAGTTCGGCGACCAGCCGCTGGATGGTCTCCTCGATGGTGTCGGCGACCGGCACCACGCGGCGGCCGTGCCGGGTCCAGGGCAGGAAGTTGGCGTGGTGTTCGACATCCAGCACCACGGTGTCGCCGGGCACACACGCGGCCAGCAGGTTCAGCGAGTCGGTGGTGTTGCGGGTGAAGACCACCACCTGGTCGTCGGCGGCGTTGAGGAAGCGGGCGACGGAGCCGCGGGCCGACTCGTAGCAGTCGGTGGAGACGCGGGAGGCGTATCCGGCGCCGCGGTGCACGCTGGCGTAGAACGGCAGCAGGTCGGCGACCCGGTCGGTGACCTGCCGCAACGCGGGTGCGCTGGCGGCGTAGTCGAAGTTGGCGTAGCCGGTGGTCCCGCCCTGGACCAGCGGAACCCGGAGGTCACAGCCGGACACGGTGGCGAGGGGAGCACAGGTCTGGTCGGCGAAAGCGGTCATCACAAAAATCCCATCGGATTCAGGGGACGCGCGATCGGAAAACAGGAATCGATCGTGAGTCCGCGCTTGCCGTGCCCGGTCGGGCAACGGCCCGGTCGTCACCCGGAGCACCCCGCCGCGGTGGAGGGTTGCCGACCAGCTAGCCGGGGCTTAGCGCTGGTACTCATGACCTGAGTGCGAGATTGGCAGACGCGTCGCGGGCTTGTCAAGCGCGTCTGGGCGGCGGCGGCCTGTGACCAACGGCACCGGCGAATCGGAAAAATCATCCGAAAGTTGGAGTGGGTGGGCCGCAAAGTTCGAATCGCGCGATCGTTGCTGGGGCGTAGGGTCGATGAGGAAGTTAGGGTAGCCAAAGTGGGGTGCCCCCGGAGTTGACCACGAGGAGCCCGACCATGTTGGACACGGACACCGCCGCCGCCCCGTTCTCGACGCTCATTCGCACCGCGACCGAGCAGCAGCACAACGAGGCCGAGCACTCCACGTTCATGCGTGACCTGCTCACCGGCCAGCTCGGCGTCGAGGCCTTTCTCCGCTACACCAGCCAGCTCTGGTTCGTCTACGAGGCCCTCGAAAAGCATTCCGCCACACTGGCGTCCGACTCCGTCGCGGGTCCCTTCGTGAAGCCGGAACTGGCGCGCCTGGCCGCGCTCGAGACCGACCTGGCCCACCTGGGCGGCGCGAACTGGCGCGATGAGCTGCAGCCGCTGCCCGCCACCGCCGCCTACGCCGCCCGCATCGAGGAGTGCGCGCAGGACTGGCCTGCCGGGTACGTCGTCCACCACTACACCCGTTACCTGGGTGATCTCTCCGGCGGTCAGGTCATCCGCGGCACCGCCGAGAAGTTGTGGGACCTGCCCAAGAAGGGCGACGGCGTCCGCTTCTACGTCTTCGACGAGATCACCAATCCGGCCGCGTTCAAGCGCGAGTACCGCGAGGCCCTGGACCAGCTTCCCCTCGAAGGTCCCGAAGTCGATCGCGTGCTCGACGAAGCGCGACTGGCGTTCACGATGAACACCGATCTGTTCCGTGAACTCGGTGCGGAGTTCGGCGCGCGGAACTAGAACACCGTCACCAGAGGCCGTCGCGCTCCGTTCATCAGACGGGGGCGGCGGCCTTCGCCGTGCTCGGGGGTGCGCCGTTGGCCCTGCTCGTCGGGGGCAGGGTCAGCGATATCACCCTTGCGTCCCGCAGCCGCGATGGGTTGCCATGGAGGGCATGAGTCTTCCGCTGCTGTTGAGTTTCGCGGGATTGTGCGTGCTGCTGGCGCTCACGCCGGGTCCCGATACCTTTCTGGTGCTGCGATTCTCGATGGCCGGACCGCGACCCGGGATCGCGGCGGCGGTGGGTTCGGCGTTCGGTGGGATCGTCTGGGCGACGGTGGTGGCGGCCGGAGTGGCGGCGCTGCTGGAACAGTCGGCGACCGCGTATCGCACGTTGAAGGTGATCGGCGGAATCTACCTGCTGTACTTGGGGATTCGGGCGCTGGTCGAGCATCGGCGCGCACGGAACGTGGAGGCCGAGCCGGAGACGACGGTCGCGCAGGGCGCGCCCGCGTCGATGCGCTCGGCGTTCGCTGCCGGATTGCTGTCCTGTGTTTTCAATCCGAAGGTGGGGTTGTTCTACCTCGCGGTGCTGCCGCAGTTCCTGACCGAGGTGACCTTCCTGAACACGCTCACCCTCGGCGCCATCGAATCCAGCATCGCGGCGATCGAGATGATCCTGCTCGCGGTGGCCGCCGCCCGCGCGGTCACGCTGTTGAAGCGGCCGCGGGTCCGGGCCCGGCTGGAGCAGGCGAGCGCGGCGATCCTGGCGGCGCTGGGCATCGGCACCGCGGCCTCGGCGGCCTGAGGTCAGTCGGCGATCTCGGCGCGGTGATAGGCGCCGTTGTAGTACACCAGCGGGCCGGCCGCGGGCGAGCTCTCGGTGTTGTCGTGCACCTGCGTGACCAGTCCGATCACCAGCGTGTGATCGCCGATCGGGATCAGCTGGTGCACGGTCGCGCGCACCCAGATCGGGGAGCCGTGCAGGACCGGTTCGCCGGAGCCGAGCGTGGCCCACAAGGACCTGTCGGTGAAACGCTCCTCGGCGGACCGGCTGAACCGCTGCGCCAGATGCTTCTGATGCTCGCCCAGGAAGTGCACCACCACCGATTCGGCCCCGAGCATGGCCTCGATGCTGGAGGAGGTCTCGGCGATATTGAACGAGATGAGCGGCGGCTGCGCCGACAGCGAGGCGAACGAGGTCGCGGTGAAACCGACCGGCCCTTGCGCGGAGTTCAGCGTGACGATGGTGACGCCCGCCGGATAGTGCCGCATGGCGGCACGGAACTGCTGCGCGGTGATGCCGCTCAGGTCGTCGGGCACGTGTAGCTCGGCGCCGGGCGTCGGAGAATCGGTCACGTCAAGAACCTACGTGGTCGCGGGCCCAGGTATTCCGCGCTGTGGGAAAACCCGCGTCGACGGCGGTCAGTCCACGTCGATGGCCAGGCCCGCGGTGATCCGGACCAGCTCGCCGAAGGTGGTGCGGAACAGGGTGTTCGGATGCCCGCCCGCCGCCCACAGCTCCCGGTACTGGGCCAGCGCGTTGTCGACGAAGGTGGGCAGATTGGTGGGGTGCCCGAGCGGCGCGACGCCGCCGATGGGCTGCCCGGTCACCTCCTGAACCATGGCCGCGGGCGCCCGGCTGAGCGTGCCCTCCAGGCGTTGCCCGGTGCGCGCCAGATGCACCTGGTGGGCACCGGAGACGAGCAGCAGCACGGGGTCGTCGTCGAGCAGGAACACCAGGGATTTGGTGATGGCCCCGACGGTGACGCCGACCGCGTCGGCCGCATCGCGCGCGGTGGGGGTGGGTGTGGGCTGGGTGATGATCACCCCGTGATGGCCGCGCGCGATCAAGGTGTCGGAAACCTTCGACGCGACCGGTGGCAGGGACCTGCGCATGGCAACCAGGGTAGAGCGATTGCGGTGGATGTGCGGGGGGATCAGTAGTCGGGGTAGCCCTCCTCGGGGCCGAGCATCGTGGTCAGGCGGTTGTGCACGATCGGGGCCAGCTCGTCGACGGTGCGCTCCGAAACCGGCTGGTGCGCACAGGAATCGAAGACCCGTTCCAGATCGACGGCGGACATGGCGCGCAGTTCCGCCGCCGCCGCGGTCTGCAGCGCGGCGTGGCCGGGGTAGGGGCGGCCGTCGGCGATCTTCTGCGCCCAGGTGACATTGCAGCAGCATTCGTACAGGGCATGAATCGCGCGACGGCGGGGGAGCGCGTTGAAGCGGTCGAGGCCGATTCCGTGATGCATCATCGTGACCTCACACACAGGAGGAGCAGTTTGTGCGGACGCGATAATCGTCCGCCTCCCGGTGTGGTGAAAACGCTGGGACGCAGCAGATTTAGCACAGGGTTTACACCGGCCTACCTACTCGCGAGTAACCCCTATACGCTGGACCGATGACCGAATGGAAGGCTTTCGAGGTCGAAAGCAAGGACCACATCGCCCAGGTGACGCTCACCGGTCCCGGCAAGGGCAATGCCATGGGCCCCGACTTCTGGCGCGAGCTGCCGATCATCTTCGGCGAGCTCGACGCGAACCCCGACATCCGGGCCATCGTGCTCACCGGCTCCGGGAAGCACTTCTCCTACGGACTGGACCTCCCGGCCATGAGCCCGCTGTTCGGGCCGCTGCTGGCCGACAAGGCGCTCGCCGGGCCCCGCACCGACTTCCTCAAGCACGTGCGCAGCATGCAGGACTCGGTGACCGCGGTCGCCGACTGCGTGAAGCCGGTCATCGCGGCCGTCTCCGGCTGGTGCATCGGCGGCGGACTGGACCTCATCGCCGCCGCCGACGTCCGGCTGGCCAGCGCCGACGCCAAATTCAGCCTGCGCGAGGCCAAGGTCGCCATCGTGGCCGACATCGGCTCACTGCACCGGCTGCCGGGCATCATCGGCGAGGGGCACGTGCGCGAACTCGCCTACACCGGCAAGGACATCGACGCCGCCCGTGCCGAGAAGATCGGGCTGGTCAACGACGTGTACGCCGACCAGGAAGCCGTGCTCGACGCCGCCTACGCCATGGCGCGCGAGATCGCGGCCAACCCGCCGCTGGTGGTGCAGGGCATCAAGGACGTCCTGGACCAGCCCAAGCGCGGCAAGATCGCCGACGGCCTGCGCTACGTCTCCGCCTGGAACTCGGCGTTCCTGCCCTCGGAGGACCTGACCGAGGCCATCCAGGCCGTCTTCGAGAAGCGCGACCCGCAGTTCAAAGGCAAGTAACCCCTTCGGGTTACCGCCCATAAAAGGACCCCATGCCTCCGGTTCCCGGCCTATCGTTTTGGTCGGGGCTGGAGGTGTGGCATGGCGACATCCGAAGTGGGCGAAGCGACCGGCGAGGGCGGCTTCACGCATCGGCAGATATTGGTGATCCTCTCCGGGCTGCTGCTGGGCATTCTGCTCGCGGCGCTCGATCAGACGATCGTGTCCACCGCGATCCGCACCATCGCCGATGACCTGAACGGGTATTCGCTACAGGCCTGGGCGACCACCGCCTACCTGATCACCGCGACGCTGGCCACGCCGCTCTACGGCAAGCTGTCGGACATGTACGGGCGCAAGCCCTTCTACCTGGCCTCGATCACCATCTTCGTGACCGGTTCGCTGCTGTGCACGTTCGCGCAGTCCATGTACGAGCTGGCGGTGTTCCGGGCATTGCAGGGGCTGGGTGCGGGCGGGTTGATGTCGCTGGCGCTGACCATCGTCGGCGATATCGTGAGCCCGCGTGAAAGGTCCCGGTACCAAGGATATTTCCTGGCCGTGTTCGGCACCTCCAGCGTGATCGGGCCGGTGCTGGGCGGGCTGTTCGCGGGGCAGCACAGCATTCTGGGGATCGCGGGCTGGCGGTGGGTGTTCCTGGTGAACGTGCCCATCGGATTGTTCACGCTGGTCGTGGTGACGCGTGTGCTGCGGCTGCCCCCGCGCGAGAAATCGCGTGACCGCGTGGACTATTGGGGCGCGCTGGCGTTGATCGTCGCCATGAGCCCGCTGTTGATCGTGGCCCAGCAGGGGCGCGAATGGGGGTGGAGCAGCGGGAGATCCGTTGCCTGCTACCTCATCGGGGCGCTCGGCGTCGCCGCGTTCGTGCTGATCGAGCGCGCGCTGGGGGACGCGGCGCTGATCCCGCTGCGCATCTTCGCCAACCGCACCTTCGCGCTCGGCGTGGTCATCTCGTTCGTGGTCGGTGCGGGCATGTTCGGCGGGATCCTGCTGCTGCCCCAGTACTTGCAGGCCGACCGGGGCGCCGGCCCGATGCTGGGCGGCCTGCAGATGATCCCGATGGTGCTGGGCATGATGATCGGGTCGATTCTGTCGGGCCAATTGATCTCGCGCACCGGCCATTACCGGATCTACACGCTGCTCGGCGCTGCCATGATCACCCTGGGGCTTTTCCTGCTGCACTATCTGGAGGCCGACACCGCATTCTGGATCGTGGTGCTGTTCATGCTGTGCGTGGGATTCGGGCTCGGCAATCTCATGCAGCCGCTCATCGTGGCGCTGCAGAATGCGTTGCCGCCCAAGGACATGGGTGTTTCCACCGCGTCGGCGACATTCTTCCGGCAGATCGGCGGCACCCTCGGCGCGGCCGTATTCCTGTCCATCCTCTTCGACCGGCTGGGCCCCGATATTCGCGCTCAGCTGGAGGCGTCCAGTACCGATCCGGCCTTCCAGAAAGCCGTGGTGAACGCCGCGCACGACGGAAATCCGGCGGATATGCGGCTGGCGCAGGGATTCCTGAATCACGACACCTCGGCGGCGCAGGGCGTGCTGAAGGACAGTTCGATCATTCAGAAGCTGAATCCCGTACTGGCGCATCCGTTCAAGGTCGGATTCGCGGATTCGCTGTCCACGGTTTTCCTGACGACCTCCGCGGTCGCCCTGGTCGCGTTCGTGCTGGTGCTGTTCTGGAAGGAAGTCCCGCTCCGCACCACCGCGGGAGTGGATTCCGTTCCCGAGTAAAGCGAAGGGCGGCACGGAAATCCGTGCCGCCCCGCACTCGGCGTGACCTAGTGGCCGCCCTGCTCCTTCAGACGGGCGTAGGCCTCGTCGACGAGCTTCTCGGCCTTCTCGCGGCCCTCCCAGCCCTCGACCTTGACCCACTTGCCGGGCTCCAGGTCCTTGTAGCGCTCGAAGAAGTGCGCGATCTCCTTGCGCTGGAACTCCGGGATGTCCTCGACGTCCTGGATGTGGTCCCAGCGCTTGTCCTTGTTGGGGACGGCGACCAGCTTCTCGTCGGTGCCGGCCTCGTCGCTCATGATGAGCACGCCGACCGGGCGGGCCTCGACCAGCACACCCGGGAACACGGGCTCGGGCAGCAGGACCATGCAGTCCAGCGGGTCGCCGTCGCCGCCCAGGGTGTTCTCGATGTAGCCGTAGTCGGCCGGGTACATCATCGGGGTGTACAGGTAGCGGTCCAGCCGCACGCGTCCGGTTTCGTGATCAACCTCGTACTTGTTGCGCTGACCCCGGGGGATCTCGATGGTGACGTCGAACTCCACGTCATCTCCTTCTTCGGTGGGCGGTAAGGCTGCCGACTCGCCAGCACGTTCGGGGGAACGACTGCGCAACGAGGATAGTGTGGACCGCGGTAGAGCCATCAGCCCCACCACAGGTATCAGGGAGACAGCGGCAGGTGTTTGGTCGGAACAAGCAGAACATCGGTGGTCTGGAGGCCAAGCGGCGACGCAGAACCTGGATCGTGGTGTCGTCGGTGCTGGTCGTCATGCTGGTGGCCGCCACGGCCGTGGTGCTGATCCTGAAGCCCTGGACCGAGGAGTTCCAGCACGGGGGGTTGACGATCGCCGACCCGCCCGCGCCGGTGAAACCCATCCCCCAGGTCGCGCCCGCCCCCGAGACCGCGCCCGCGGCGAGCACCGCCGGTCTGGCGGCCGCGCTCGCGCCCGTCGTCGGCAACCCGGACCTGGGCGCGTTCGCCGCCTCGGTGTCCGACGGGGACACCGGCAAGGTGCTGTGGACGCTGGACCCGGACAAGGCCATGATCCCGTCCTCCACCGCCAAGATCCTCACCGTCGCGGCCGCCCTGCTGGCGCTGCCCGCCGATCACCGGGTCACCACCAAGGTGGTGACCGGCGCGGCCCCCGGCGAGATCGTGCTGGTCGGCGGCGGCGACCCCACCATCACCGCGCAGCCCGACGGCAAGGGCTACTACCCGGGCGCGCCGCGCCTGCAGGACCTGGTCGCGCAGATCAAGGCCACCGGACAGCGGGTGGACTCGATCACCGTCGACACCTCCGCCTACCCGGGTCCGAACTTCGCGCCCGGCTGGGACGCCGCCGACATCGGGGGCGGCTCCATCGCGCCCATGGACGCGGTGATGATCGACGGCGGCCGCCTGGACCCGCTGGTCGAATACTCGCCCCGCACCGCCACTCCCGCCCTCGACGCGGGCCGCAGGATGGCCGCCGAACTGGGCGTGGACGGTGCGAAGGTGAAGGCGGGCAATGCGCCCGCGACCGCCACCCAGCTGGCCGCGGTGGAGTCCGCGCCGCTGCGGGACCGCCTGCTGCAGGCCATGGTGCACTCCGACAACGTGCTGGCCGAGGCCATCGGCCGCGAGGTCGCGGTGGCCGGCGGACAGGAGGCCTCCTTCACCGGCGCGGTCACCGCCCTGAACACCGTGCTGCAGGCCGCCGGATTCGACCTCGCCGGCCTGAAAATGGCCGACAACAGCGGACTCTCGACCGACGACCGGATCCCGCCGCGCCTGCTCAACCGGGTGCTGACGGTGGCCGCGCTGCCCAACGGCGCTGCTCCGCAAGGCAATTCGACCGTCGACCCGGCCGCGGTCACCACCCCCGGCTCCCCGCTCGCGCCGCTGCTGGACTACCTGCCGGTCGCGGGCGGCACCGGCTCGCTGGCGAGCCGTTATGTGGACCGCGATCGCGAGGGCGCGGGTTGGATCCGGGCCAAAACCGGAACTCTGTCCGTATCGAGTGCGTTGGTCGGTTATGTGCTGGACCGCGACGGACGCGTCCTGACGTTCGCACTCATGTCGAACGATCGGCCGCCGGAGGTGAGCCGACCCGCGCTGGACGCCGTCGCCAACGCACTGCGCAACTGTGGCTGCTCCTGACGGGTGGATGAACATGACCGGATCCGACAACCCCGCCGCCCCCGCCCGTACCCGGACCACGCTGACCGGATCGGTCGACTGGAACGTGGCCGCCCGCACCGGCGCGGCCCTGGTCCCGGCCGGGCCGCGCACCTCCCGGTACTCGGCCGAGCACGCGGTCGCCGAACTCGCCGCCGCCTCGGTCCGCGCCGAGGCGCCGGTGCGTGAGGTCAGCGGGCTCGACGACGGCTCGGTGGTGCCCGACGCGCTGATCGTGGACCGGCCGGGCTGGATCCGGGCCGCCGCCGACTCCATGGCCCAGCTCACCGGCAGCGGCATCGAACCCGGCGAGAAGGGCAAGCTGGTCGGCAAACCGGCCGGACTACAGGCCGGGGCCATGCTGGCCTTCCTGTCCACCGCCATCCTCGGCCAGTACGACCCGTTCACCGGGCCGGACGGCACGCTGCTGCTGGTGGCGCCCAACATCATGGCGGTGGAACGCGCACTCGGCGTGCCGCCCAGCGACTTCCGGCTCTGGGTGTGCCTGCACGAGGTCACCCACCGGGTCCAATTCTCTTCCGCCCCTTGGATCGCCGGCTACATGCGCCGCAATGTCGAGACCCTGGGCGAGGCGGGCGACGAACCGCTCGCCGACATTCTGGCCCGGCTCGCCGACGCCGTGAAGGAACGCCGCCGCGGCGTCGAGGACCCCGCGGGTGGCGTCATCGGGCTGCTGCGCGCCACCCAGGCCGAACCCCAGCGCCTGGCCCTGGACCGACTACTCATGCTCGGCACCCTGCTCGAAGGCCACGCCGACCACGTGATGGACGCCGTCGGCCCGGCCGTGGTCCCCTCCGTCACCCGGATTCGCGCCGCCTTCGATCAGCGCCGCAAGCGGCCCGCCAACCCGATCCAGCGCCTGCTGCGCGCTCTGCTCGGCATGGACGCCAAGGTCGCCCAGTACGTGCGCGGCAAGGCCTTCGTCGACGAGGTGGTCGACACCGTCGGCATGGCCCGCTTCAACACCATCTGGACCGAACCGGAAACCCTGCCCCGCACCGACGAGATCGGCGAACCGCAACGGTGGGTCACCCGCGTCCTGGGCTGAGCCGCCCACCATCCTGGGCCCGGTCGCTCCGGAGCGCTTGCGCCGAGCCGGAATTCGGGACGTACCCGGCAGGAATGCTCGCCGCCCGGTCCCGCCCCCGCCGCGCATGCGACGATCGGGACGTGAACGATCGGCCCCGGCTACCCGAGACGCGCGCCGCGCTCGAACTGCGCCGCGCCGTGCGGGAATGGCTGGGCCGCTACGCACCCGACGGCGTGGTCCGCGTCGCCCTCTCCGGCGGTGCGGACTCCCTGGCGCTCACCGCCGCCGCCTGCGCCGAGGCCGACGTGGTGGACGCGCTGATCGTGGACCACGGCCTGCAGGACGGCTCCGCCGACGTGGCGGATCGCGCCGCGGCCGCCGCGCTGGACCTGGGCTGCCGGTCCGCGCGGGTCTTGCGCGTCCACGTCGAGCGCAGCGCGCCGAACGGGGCGACCTCCGAGGGCGGTCTCGAGCCCGTGGCGGAGTGGGCTACCGGCGACGGACCGGCGGGCAGCGGTCCGGCGGGCGACAGGTTCCCGGGCGGGCCCGAGGCGGCCGCGCGGCGGGCCCGCTACACGGCCCTGCGGAACGCTCACGAAGGCAAACCGGTGCTGCTCGGGCACACCCTCGATGACCAGGCCGAGACCGTGTTGCTCGGGCTCGGGCGGGGGTCCGGGGCGCGGTCGATCCAGGGGATGACGGAATTCGACGAGCCGTGGGGGCGGCCGCTGCTGGGGGTGCGGCGGAGCGTGACCCGGGAGCTGTGCGCGGATCTGGGGCTCGAGGCCTGGGAGGACCCGCACAACAGTGCCCCGGAGTTCACCCGGGTACGGCTGCGCGGCGAGGTGTTGCCGCTGCTGGAGGAGGTGCTCGGGGGCGGGGTGGCCGAGGCGCTGGCCCGCACGGCGGCGCAGCTGCGGGAGGACTCGGCCGTGCTGGACGCGCTCGCCGCGGAGTTGCTGGCGGCCGCGCGTTCCGGTGACGGACTGGGAATCGAGACGCTCGCCACTGCCACGACCGCGATCCGCCGCCGCGTCATTCGCGTCTGGCTGCTCGAGGGTGGCGCAAAATCATTGACGGACAGCAATTTACGAGCGGTGGACGCGCTGGTCACGCGGTGGCGTGGGCAGGGTGCGGTCGCGGTGGGCCGTTCGCCCAGTGGGACCAGGTTGGTTGCCGCGCGTGAACATGGCAGGCTCATACTCGGGTCGGAGACAACCCGATTCCGGGTCGACTGAAGGGAAACCAGCGGACGTGTACGGGGACGACATCGCGTCGGTGCTGATCAGCGAGGAAGAGATCGCCGCCAAGGTCGAGGAACTGGCCGAACTGGTCGCCAAGCGGTATCCCGCCGATGCCCCCGAGGGCGACCTGCTGCTGGTGGGCGTGCTCAAGGGCGCGATCTTCTTCATGACCGACCTGGCCAAGAAGCTCACCGTGCCGACGCAGATGGAGTTCATGGCCGTCTCGTCCTACGGCTCCTCCACCTCGTCCTCGGGCGTGGTGCGCATCATGAAGGACCTGGACAAGGACATCGCCGGGCGCAATGTGCTGATCGTCGAGGACATCATCGACTCCGGCCTGACGCTGTCGTGGCTGCTGCGCAATCTGTCCAGCCGCAATCCGGCCTCGCTCGAGGTGGTGACGCTGCTGCGCAAGCCCGACGCGCTGCGCACCCAGGTGGACGTGATGGCCGTCGGCTTCGACATCCCGAACGAGTTCGTGGTCGGCTACGGCCTCGACTACGCCGAGCGATACCGCGATCTGCCTTACATCGGCACCCTGGATCCGAAGGTCTACGGCGGGGAGTAACCGCCGCCTCACCGGCTCGAAAAACAGGCCGCCTTCCACTGTGGGAGGCGGCTTTTTGTCGTTATGTGACCAAACTCACTCGATCGGCTGGTTTGGGGTGCGGGCCGGGGCGGAGCGTTGTTGCTGAAGGTCAGCGATCGGATCGCTTTCCGATCGCGGATCGACCAAGATCGCGAATCGATGCTGGTCAAGTGTCCGTTCCGGGGCGCATGGGGAAGTGCTGGCAAATGGCCAGGAATTCGCGACTCCGGTTAACGGAATGTTGAACTGGCGTCATATGCTGTCCGTAACAAACCTGACGGCTGTTTTCTGATCCTGTTGCAAACTTTTGGGTCGGATACGGCTGGAAAATCAAGACCGATTCTGATAGCAAGGGGCTATGGACCCGCATTTGCGCGACCTGCGGTATTTCGTCGCCGTCGCTGAGGAACTTCATTTCACCAACGCGGCGCAACGCCTGCACATCGCTCAACCCACCCTGTCACGACAGATCCGGCAGTTGGAACGCCAGCTGGACGTCGTGCTGTTCGACCGCAACCAGCGCAGCGTGGCCCTGACCGTCGCCGGCAAGGAACTGCTCGAAGGCGCCCGGAAGATCCTCGAACTCTGGGAAGTCACCAATGTCGCCCTGCAGGAGGCCGGTGAGGTGCTGCGCGTCGGCATCCAGTCCTCCATCGGCCGCGGCCTGATCACGGATCTGGAGAGCGCCAGCGGCCATCGGCTCGCCCTGCACTCCGCGTCCTGGACCGACCCGTCCAGCGGCCTCGCCGGCCGCCAGGCGGACCTGGCGCTCATGTGGCTGCCCGTGCCCGACACCAGCCGCTACCGCTGGCAGGTGCTGCGCACCGAGCCGCGCTGGGTGCTGCTGCCCGAGAACCACGCCCTCGCCGGCCAGGAGAGCATCGACTTCGCCGACCTGATCGACGAGCCCTTCGTCGCCATGCCCGCCGAAGCCGGCGCGGCCCGCGACTTCTGGCTCGGCGCCGACTCCCGCGGCGGCCGCCAGGCCAAGATCGGCGCGGAAGCCGCCACCGCCGAGGAACGCCTCGAGGCGGTCAGCCTCGGCCTGGGCGTCTGCCTGCTGGCCGAGAACAACGTCCCCATGTACCGCTGGCCGGGCCTGACCGCCCGCCCGGTGGCCGGCCTGGCCCCGTGCGAACTCGCGGTCGCCTGGCGCGCCGACGACGACCGCCCGACCATCCTCGAGTTCGCGGCCCGCGTGCTCGACGGCGGCTTCGCCGAACAGGAACCGCTCGCGGCCGTCTAGGCCCGAGGGAAGGACCGTCCGGGACGGGCGGCGGCAGAGGGTCGGAGGTTGCCGCGGTCCGTACGGACAGTGTGGGACCGGCACAACGGCGTGCGGGATCGACACGACGACAGCGCCGCGTCACTTCGGTGACGCGGCGCTGTCGTGTGTCCGGGGGACGGTCAGGACGTCAGGAGACCGTGCGCTGCCAGGGGTGGGCGGCCTCGATCTGGGCGGCCAGCCGCAGGATGGTGGCCTCGCTGCCGGGCGGGCCCGCGATCTGCGCCGCCACCGGGGTGCCGGAGCGCGGGTGCAGGCCCATCGGAACGGAGATGGCGGGCCAGCCGACCAGATTCCACAGCGGCGTGAACGGCGAGAACTTCACGTTGGCAAGCACATTCGCCAGCCACGGCCGCGAATGCCAGCGGCGGGCGCGCGGCGCGGGGGTGGCCAGCGTGGGCGTGATGACCACGTCGTAGCGCTCGAAGTAGTCCAGCAGCCGCGACTCCACCCGGTCGACCTGCGCGGCCCGCAGCAGACCCGACTTCAGCACCGTCCGGCCCAGCGCCACGTGGGTGCGGGTGCGGCGCTGCAGCCGGTCCGGGTGCGGCACGGTCGCGGCCTCGCGGGCGGCATTGGCCAGCCAGCGCAGCAGCAGCGCGAAAGTCACGCCCTGGTAAGGGAGTTCGGCCACGCCGATGATGTGCCCGGCCAGCGAGGCGGCCGCCGCGGCCTTGTCGGCGGCCGCGGTCCAGGCCAGGTCGACGTGGGTGAGCGGCGTCGGGGCCCCGGTCGCGAGGCCGATGCGCAGGGTCTGCGGGGTGTCCAGGTCGGCCAGGTCGGGGCGGTCCGCCAGCACCGACAGCATGAGTGCGGTATCGGCGACAGTCGTTGCGAGAACGCCGTTCTCGGTCATTCCGCCCCACGAGTCGATGCCCACGTCCGCGGGCACCAGGCCGCGGCCCGGCTTCATGCCGACCACGCCGGAGCAGGCCGCCGGGATGCGCACCGAGCCGAGTCCGTCATTGCCGTGCGCGATCGGCACCATGCCGGAGCCGACCGCCGCGCCGGAACCGCCCGACGACCCGCCCGCCGAGTAGCGGGTGTTCCAGGGGCTGCGGGTGATGCTGCCCGGACCGTCGGTGACGCCCCACAGCCCGAACTCGGGCATGTGGGTGATCCCGACGACCACCGCGCCCGCCGCTCGCAGCCGCCGCACCACGGCGTGATCGCCGGTGGCCGCCAGATCGGCCCCGGACAGCGACCCGCCCCGGGTCACCTCGCCCGCGACGTCGATATTGTTCTTGACCGCGACCGGCACCCCCGCCAGCGGCAGCATGTCCAGATCGGCCCGTTCGGCGACGGCGCGGGCCTCGGCGCGCGCGGCTTCCTCACGGACCAGGCAGAAGGCGTTCAGCTTCCGATCGCGGGCGCGGATCCGGGTCAGCGCGGCCTCGACGGCGTCCTCGGGGGACAGGGTGCCGTTCTGGACCGCGGTGGCGACGCCGATCGCGGTGGTCGGGTCCATCGGGGGACGGTCGGACGGGGTGTCGGAATCGGGCGTGTCGGCTCCCCCGTCTCGCGCGTTTCGTGCCACCGCTTCCTCCTCGGCGGCGTCGGCCGCGGCGATCTCCGCCGCTAATGCCGTGCCCTCGTCGTACATGCTGGTCTTCCCCCGTCGCATCGTGTCGAAATCGGGTGATCCGCTCGTGGCCCGCAAGTTATCATTCCGGCTATTGGTCGGGGATGATGGTGTGGGGTGTGGCGGGTTCTTTGTCCCAATCTCAGAATCCTTGACATCCCCGGATCGACAGTGCGGATTGACGACATCCGTGCCGAGCCAGATGGGTGCGGACATGGCTTCTGGTTCCGACCACCGTTCCGGCGCGTACTCGGCCGGAATCGAATCGAGCGCGGTCGTCGCCTTCGCGGCGGCCTGGGACACCGCTGCGGCCCCGCCCAGCATCGCCGACTATCTGCCCGACGCCAGCACGCTGCGCCGGGACGCCCTGCTGGAACTGATCCGCGTCGACATGCGCCACCGCTGGCTGCGGCGCACCACCGGGGAACCGGCCACCCCGCCCAAACGACTGCGCGACTACAGCGCCGAATTCCCCGAGCTCACACTGGCCGACCTGCCCGCCGGGCTGGTGTACGAGGAGTTCGTCATCCGCCGCCACAGCGGCGAGCGCGTGGATCCGCGCGACTGCCTGCGCGAGTACCCGGATCAGGCGGGCGAGCTGCGGCAGCTGCTCAATGCCGACGACGAGGACCAGAGCACCCGCCGCGCCGGGCCCGGCGAATCCACCCGCGGCGATTTCGAGCTGGACGCGTCCACCCGCGGCGCCTGGCTCGACGAGTCCACCCGGCTCCCGATCGAGGCCACCACCCGCACCGGGCCGCCGGTCGACGGCGACACCACCCGGGTGCCCGACGCGAGCGAACTGACCCAGTACGAGGACCCCTCGCAGTTGGTCGGCGACCCGGCCGATCCGACCCGCGCCACCGGCGGGGTCGCCACCACGCCCGACACCGGCGCGTTGCTCGACCGCATCGAGATCGGCCAGCGCATCGATGATTTCGACCTGCTGACCAGCCTCGGTTCCGGCGCGTTCGCCCGCGTCTTCCTGGCCCGGCAGCGCTCCCTGCAGCGCCTGGTCGCGGTGAAGATCTCCGCCGACCACGGCACCGAGCCGCAGACCCTGGCCCAGCTCGACCACGACTACATCGTGCGCGTGTTCGACCAGCGCCTGCTCTCGGACGTGCGCACCGAATCCGGGCGGCGGCTGCGGCTGCTCTACATGCAGTTCCTGCCCGGCGGCACCCTGCTCGGCGTGCTGCGCTGGGTGCGCGCCACCCCGCCCGCCGAACGCAGCGGGCAGCTGCTGCTGGACGCGGTGGACGCCGCCATGGAGGAGAAGGGCGAGATCCGGCCCACCGACTCCAGCGTGCGCGCCGAACTGGCCGGGCTGAGCTGGCCGGAAACCGTCGCGTGGCTGGGCCGCAGACTGGCCGAGGCGCTGGACTACGCGGACTCACACGGGGTGCTGCACCGCGACGTGAAACCCGCGAACGTGCTGCTCACGGCCGAGGCCGTGCCGAAACTGGCCGACTTCAATATCAGTTTCAGCCGCAATCTGGACAGTTCCAGCCCGGTCTCCTACTTCGGTGGTTCGCTGTCCTACATGTCTCCGGAACAGCTGGAAGCCTGCCATCCGGCGGCCGCGACCAGTGCCGCCGACCTGGACACCCGCGCGGACATCTTCTCCCTCGGGGTGGTGCTGTGGGAGCTGCTCACCGGGGCCAAACCGTTCGACGACTCCACCGCCGGACCCGGCGACCACGGCGACCGGACCACCCTCGAGGCCATGCTCGCCCGCCGCCGCAGCGGCGTCGACACCGTGGCCCTGGACCGGGTGCCGCCCGACTGCCCGGCCGCGCTGCGCCGGGTCCTGCTCACCTGTCTGGCGCCCGACCGCGACCAACGCTGGAGCAGCGGCGCCGTCCTGGCCGGCCAGCTCGAGATGTGCTTGGACGAACGCGCCCGCGACCTGGTCGACCCGCCCCCGCACAGCTGGCGGAGGCGGTTGCGGCCGTGGCTGATTCCGCTCGTCACGCTGGCCGTCGCGATACCGAACACGCTGGCCTCGCTGTACAACATCGCGCACAACCGGGCCTTCATCATCAGCCACCTGTCCGAGTCCGCCATGCGCACCTTCTACCTCACCACCACCACGGTGAACCTGGTGTTCTTCCCGCTCGGCACGGCCGTCATCGCCTACCTGTGCTGGTCGGTGGTCGTGGTGCCGCGCGGGCTGCGCAAGGGCCGGGTATACGACGCCGAGACGCTGCGCAGAGCCCGGGCGGATGTGCTGCTCGCCGGGGAACGCATCTCCTTGGTGGTGTTCGGGCTGTGGGTGGTCGCGGGCTTCACCTTCCCGCTGGTGCTGCGCATGACCGCCACCGATCTCCCGGTGCGCGGTGTCGTGCACTTCCTGGTGTCGCTGGTGGTGTGCGGGGCGATCGCGGTGGCGTACCCGTTCTTCCTGGTCGCCTTCTATCTGGTGCGGTGCATCTATCCGATGTTCCTGCGACACGGCGACATCAGCAGCGAGGACGCGGTGTGGCTGCACCGGCTGGGCCGCCGCTGCACCACCTATCTGGCGGTGGCGGCGTCGGTGCCGCTGCTCGCGGTCGCGGGCGTGACGTTCCTGCCGCCGGAGGACATTCCCAAGGTGATCGTGGCGGTGCGGGTGCTCAGCGTCGGCGGGATCGCCGCGTTCGTGCTGATCTACGCCATCTTCCGGGCCCTCGAAGCGGACCTCGCGGCGCTGGAACGCGTGGTCGCCCCGGCCCGCTCGGTCCGCCCGGCCGGCGACGGCACGACCGCGGCGTCCGGCACCGATGGCGACCCGGGTGCCGCTCCGTGAGCGAGCTCTCCGCCCGAGCTCTCGCCCGCTTCTCCGCCGACTGGGAATCAACCCTGCGCGGCGACCGCCAGGAACCGCCGCCCCTGGCCGGGTACCTGCCCGACGGGCGCGCGGTCCGGCTCGAGGTGCTCACCGACCTGGTCCGCGTCGACATGCGGCAGCGCTGGCGGCGCGCCGGACTGGAGAAGCGGATCGCGGAGTACCGCAAGGAATTCCCGGAGATGGGAACCAGCCCGGCCTTCGCGGACCTGGTGTGCGAGGAGTACGTGGCCCGCAGCCGCTTCCGGCCCCTCGACGTGGACAGCTTCACCGCCGAGTACCCCGAGGTCGCCACCGAGATCCGTCGCCGCTTCACCGGGGAGACCCCGCCGCCCCCGCCGCCGGTGCTGCCCGAGGGCATCGAAACCGGTCGCCGCCTCGACGATTTCGACCTGCTCACCGACCTCGGCGGCGCCGACTACAGCCGCATGTTCCTGGCCCGGCAGCGCTCCATGCAGCGACTGGTCGCGGTCCGGGTGGAGGCGGGCGCGGACAGCGACACCGACACCGTCGCCCAGCTCGACCACCAGTACATCGTGCGCGTCTTCGACCAGCGGCTGATCGCGGACGGCAGCACCGGGAAACCACTGCGACTGCTGTACATGCAGTACGTGCCCGGCGGCACCGCCGAGGGCGTGCTCGCCCAGCTGCGCCGCGAAGCCCAGCCGGCGGGCAACGGCGGCAAATCCGGCGGTCGCATGATCCACCGCACCGCCCCCGCCACGAACGGACTGCCCGACGGCGGACTACTGCTGCGCGCCATCGATTCCGCCATGGAGGCCAAGGGCGAGAGCCGCCCGTCCGGATCACCGGTGCGGACCGATATCGCCGCCCTGAGCTGGCCCGAAACCGTGGCCTGGGTGGGGCGACGGCTCGCCGAGGCACTCGAATACGGGGAACGGCAAGGGGTGCTGCACCACGACATCCGGCCCGCCAATGTGCTGTTCACGGCCGAAGGGGTGCCGAAACTCGCGGATTTCGCACTGGGGCCGATGTATTGGAGCACCGGGTTCCTCGGTGCCAGGAGCGCGAGCGCGAATGGTGCGGGGGCGCTGCGGTATCGGTCGCCGGAAGCGCTGCGGGCCGTGCTGGATTCGGCCGCGCCGTCGCCCGGACCCGCCAGCGACATCTACTCGCTCGGCGTGGTGCTGTGGGAAATGCTCACCGGCACACTGCCGTTCGACGATCCCGAGACCGGGACCGAGGCCGTGCCGGCGATGCTGGCCCGCCGTATGGCCGGGGTGCCCGCGGCGGCCATGGACAACCTGCCCCCGGACACTCCCGCCACCCTGCGGCGCGTGCTGCTGGAATGCCTGCGCCCCGACGCGTCCCGGCGTTGGCAGAGCGGCGGTCAGCTGGCCGGGCAGCTGGACCTGTGCCTGGACCCCGACGCCCGGGATCTGATCGACCCGCCCGCGCACAGTCTGTGGGCGCGGTTGCGGAGCTGGCCGGTGCCGATCGCGGTGCTGTGCGTGGGTCTGCCGAACGCACTGGCCAGTTGGTACAACATTCGGATCAACAAGAGCCTCATCGTGGATGAGCTGTCGGCGTCGGATCAGTACCGGTTCGAGCAGGTGGCGTTGATCAACAATCTGGCCGCCTTCCCGGTGGCCGCGCTGCTGCTGTTGTGGCTGGCGCGGCGACCGCTCACGGTTTCGTACCGGCTGGGCCGCGGCCACGAGTACACCCCGGACCAGCTGGCCCGCGCCCGGGCGGACACGCTGCTGCTCGGGGAGCGGGTGGTGTGGGTGCCGTTCGCCTTGTGGCTGATAGCCGGAATCGCGTGGCCGCTGGCGCTGGCCGGTGCGGGAGCGCGCCTGCCGCACATGGCTTTCGTGCATTTCTTCACGGCGCAGGTGGTGTGCGCGACCATCGCGCTGGCCTATCCGTTCTTCCTGATCATGGTGTATTCGGTGCGGTCGCTGTATCCGCAGTTATTGGCGCGCGGTTCGGTGGGGCACGAGGATCGGCGGCAGCTGGCGGCGCTGGCGCGGCGCAGCAATTTCTATCTGGCCGCGGCGGCGTCGGTGCCGCTGCTCGGGGTCGCGTCGGTGACGTTCGTGTCGACCGACGATCTGGGGTTGGTGATCGTGCCGCTGCGCATTCTCAGTGTGGGCGGCGTGCTGGCGTTCGTGGTGATCTACCGGTTGTCGCGAATGCTGGAAGCCGATCTGGGGG
Source organism: Nocardia sp. NPDC005825 (assembly GCF_040630175.1). Taxonomy (NCBI): domain Bacteria; kingdom Bacillati; phylum Actinomycetota; class Actinomycetes; order Mycobacteriales; family Nocardiaceae; genus Nocardia; species Nocardia sp. NPDC005825. The sequence goes on along the minus strand of NZ_JBEXXC010000004.1, from coordinate 65,397 downwards.
CGCTGGTTCGCGCCATTCCCGAAGGCGGGCACTGATTCCCCGTAGGCTCGTGGGGTGGCGATACGTGGCAGTGTCGAAACCTCCTTGGCGGAGTTGGCGGCGCGTGTCCGCCGGCGTGCTGAAGGTCATTCCGGTCGGTTTCTGCTGGGTATCGCGGGCCCGCCCGGGGCGGGCAAATCCACCCTCGCCCGCGGCATCCGCGACGAACTGAACCTGGCCGCCGGGACCGCCGTCGCCGAAGTCGCGCCCATGGACGGCTTCCACCTCACCAACGACCGGCTGCGCGCCGCCGGAATCCTGGACCGCAAGGGCGAACCGGAGACCTTCGACGCCGAAGGCTATGCGGCGCTGCTCCGAACGCTCCGCGACGCCACGCCCGGCACCCCGGTGCCCTGGCCCACCTACGACCGCGACCTGCACGAACCGGTGCCCGGCGGCGTCGTCTTCGACCACCACACGATCGTCGTCACCGAGGGCAACTACCTGCTCCTCGACGACCGTTCCCACCCGGGCTGGGCCGCCGTCCGCCCGCAGCTCGACGAGGCCTGGTACCTGGACGTGCCGCGCCCGATCATCGAACAACGCCTGCTGCGCCGACATATTCGCGGCGGCCGCACCCCCGCGGCCGCCCGCGACAAGGTGATGAACAGCGACCTGCGCAATGCCGTCCTGGTCGAATCCACCCGCGGCCGAGCCGATCTGGTGCTCCGGAAAGCGGGACGCGGCTACCGCATCGACTGAGCGGTCACCGCGCCGGTCGAGTATCGAAGTGCCGCATCCATTCCCGGGTGCCGACGTAGCGGCAGGAGGCGCCGGCCACGACGGCAGCCTCGCGCAGTGCGGCCGGGAAGTCGGCGCCGCGTTCGTGGAAGTGGCAGAACGCGCCGTGCAGGATGTCGCCCGCCCCGAGCGTGTCGATCGCGGGTTCGACGGGAACCCGGATCTCGCCGCGGCCGCCCGGCGTCGAATAGCGGATCGGGCCGCCGCCCCCGGTGACCGCCACCAGCGCCGGGCCCACCGCGTGCAGGTGGTCGAACACCTCATCCGCCGAATCCGCCGCTACTCCAGGCGGAGTGAAGGCACTCGAGCAGATCGCGATATCCACGATCGGCAGCAGTTCGGCATGCACCGGCCGCCAGCGTCCGGCATCGAGGACCACGGGCACCCCCGCCGCCCGAGCCGCGGTCGCGAGTCGCACGGCATGGTCGGGGTAGTGGCCGTCCACCAGCAGCAGCGATGCGTCCGCGACCGTCTCCGCGGTCGAGTCGTCGAGTCCCGGATGGATCCGCGAGCCGTCCAGCGACACGATGGTCCGGGTGGCCGCCGCCGTGGCGACGATGATCGAGGACACCGGCGGTTGCTGATCGCCGTCCGGGGTGAGGTCCACGGTGGTGACGCCGTGCTGCCGCAGCTCACCCCGGATCAGTTCCGCCAGTGGGTGTTTCCCCAGCGCGGTGACCAGCGTGGGGTGTGCGCCGGACAGGAACGCGTAGGCGACCGCCGCATTGGCGGCGGGTCCGCCCGCGCCCAGGAACAGGTCGGCGGCCTGGGTCTTGGAGTCCTCGGCGGGATACCGGTCGACGGCATAGGCGAGATCCAATGTCGACAATCCGGCGAAAACCGCACTCCTGCTTCCCATGCCGCCGACCCTACGGCGAGCTAGTCGCGCACCCGATGCTCGTAGGCCTTGCGCGCGTCGCCGTCCACGTCGTCGAGGAAGGCGGTCTGCGAGCCCAGCGCCCGCCCGATGGCGTCACCCACGAACTGCGGCAGTAGCCCCACGGCCTGTGCGATGATCCCCGCCACCGCGGTGACCCGCGCCTTCGCCTTGGGCGCCACGATCAGCTTGGCGATGGCGTCCGCGATCTCCTCCGGTTCGGCGGCGCGCATCAGCTTGGGCAGTGAAACCCCGGAGCCCAGTTCGGTTTTGGTGAGCGTGGGCAGCACCGAGGAGAACTCGAGCCCGGTGCCCCGGTACTCCTCGCGCAGGGTGTCGGTGAAGCCGAGCACCGCGTGCTTGCTGGCGTTGTAGGTGGCCAGTCCGGGAATGTGGCTCTCGCCCGCCAGCGACGCGATATTGATGACGTGCCCGCGCCCGCGCGGCAGCATGCGGGCGATGCCCAGCTTGGAGCCGAGGATCACGCCGTACACATTGATGTCGAGGATGCGGCGGGTGATCTGGTCCGGTTCGTCCACCACGCGTCCGGTGGGCATGATCCCGGCATTGTTGATCAGCACGTCGATCGGGCCGAGCCGGCGTTCCACCTCGTCGAGGAAGCCCTCGAAGGACTGCTGGTCGGTGACGTCCAGTTTGTCGTAGACGTCGAAATCCCGTGCCGCGCCGGACTCCTTGACGGTGGTCTCGTCGATGTCGCCGATGGCGATCTTCGCGCCGAGGGCCTGCAGGGCGGTGGCGGTGGCCAGGCCGATGCCGCGCGCGCCGCCGGTGATCACCACGACCTTGCCGGCGATGGTTCCGAAGTCGGTCATCACAGCCCCCGCACGGTCTTGACGATGGCGGGCACGTTCAGGCGCCGCAGCCCGCGGGTGCCCGCGGCGCGCATGGCGCTCATGGCGAACATCAGCTTGGGCGGCGAGTACGGGAACCACAGCGGTTCCTTGGTCATGGTGGGCAGGATCGGCTTGGTGATGGCCTGCTGGCGGCAGTACTTGCGCACGCCGTTGGGGCCGCCCCAGCGCGCGCCGGTGCCGGACAGGCCCCAGCCGCCCATGGGCAGCGCGAAGCTGAACATATTGGCGAACACGTCGTTGATATTGACCGCGCCCGCGTTCAGCTGGCGCGCAACGCGTTCCGCGCGATCGTTGTCGCCCGACCACACCGACGCGGACAGGCCGTAGATCGAATCATTGGCCAGCCGAATGGCTTCCGCCTCGTTGGCGACCTTCATGACCGGCAGGGTGGGGCCGAAGGTCTCCTCGGTCATACAGGTCATGGTGTGGTCCACGTCGGCGAGAACGGTCGGCTCGAACAGGGTGCCGACGCCGGTCCGCTTGCCGCCGGTGGTGATTCGCGCACCCGCCTTGACGGCTTCCTCGACGTGCCGCTGCACGATCTGGGCCTGGTTCTCGTTGGCCAGCGCGCCCATGTCGTACTGCGGCTTGCGGCCGTCCACGCCCTGGCGGACCTCCTTGACCGCGGCGGTCAGCTTCGCCAGGAACTCGTCGTACACAGCGGCTTCCACGTACACGCGCTCCACCGAGATGCACACCTGCCCGGCGTTGAACAGCCCGCCGAAGGCGATGCCGTGCGCCGCCCGGTCCAGGTCGGCGTCGGCCAGCACGATGGCCGGGTCCTTGCCGCCGAGCTCCAGGCTGAACGGGATCATCCGCTCGGTGCAGGCCGCGGCGATCTTGCGGCCGGTGGCGGTGGAACCGGTGAACTGGATGTAGTCGGCAGTGCCGACCACGGCCGCGCCGGTCTCGCCCGCGCCGGTGACGACCTCGAACACCGGGGGCGCGCCGATCTCACGCCAGCCGCGCGCCAGTTCGACGGCCGAGAGCGGGGTCACCTCGGAGGGCTTGAGGATGACCGCCGCGCCGGCGGCCAGCGCCGGGATGACATCGATGACCGGCATGGCCAGCGGGAAGTTCCACGGGGTGATCACGCCGACCACCGGGTACGGGCGGAAGACGGTGGTCAGCTGCTTGACCCGGGCCAGCGGGCTGTGCGGCGACGGGTGTTCGTCGGCCAGGAATTTCGCGGCGCGGCGGGCGTAGTAGCCGGTGAGGTCGACCGAGAAGGCCGGGTCGATGAGCGAGTCCACGCGGGCCTTGCCGGTCTCGGACTGCAGCACGTCGGCCAGATGGTCGGTGTTGTCGACCAGCCAGTCCTGGAGCTTTAGCAGCCACTCCTTGCGGCCGTCGGGGCCGAGGGCCTCCCAGGCGGGCTGGTGGGCGCGCAGTTCGCGGACCTTGGCCGCGACGGTGTCGGCCGAGTCGATCGGGACCGTCCCGGCGAGCGCCCCGGTCGCGGGGTTGCGGACCTCGAGCTCGGTGGCCGGCTTCGGGGTCTCGGGCCGCGGGGCGGCCTTGGTCGCGGTCGCGGCTGCCTTGCGGGTCCCGGTCTTGCGAGCGGTGCCCGCGGCGGGTTCGGTATTGGTCACGATGTGCCTCTCCCCATGCGCTACGTTGCGATGGCGAACTGTGTGCCAGCTCACCGGACTATGATCGTGACACAATTTCGCGAGCCCATGCTTGGCCAATCGGGTCAATAGTTCCGGTCGGTTTTGTGCTCGGAGTACAAACCCCGGAGGTGCCCCGTGACGACGACGCTGAACAGCGCCGAGATCCGGCAATGGATCGCCGATTTCGTCGCCGAGACCCTGCCCGCCGAAACCCTCGAACAGGTCGTCACCCGCCTCGACAACGCGATCATCGCCCGCATCCCCGAACTGCGTGACCGCGATATGCGCCGCGACCTGGCCGCCAGCAGCCGCGCCCACGCCGTCGCCGTGCTCAGCGGCCTCACCCAGGACCGCTTCGACTACCCGGTCCCCGAGGAAGCCCACGCCTTCGCCCGGACCGTCGCCCGCCGCGGCTACGACGTGCGCCTGTTGCTGCGCGTCTACCACCTCGGCCAGGAAGCCTGCATCGACTACATGACCGAGGTGCTCGAACAGCGGCAGCTGCCGCGCGATATCGAAAGATCGCTGCTGCTACGGCTTTTCGATCGCACCACGCGCTGGGTCAGCACCTCGGTCGAAACCCTCACCGACACCTACATGGCCGAACGCGAACGCGGTCTGCGCGCCGCCCTCACCCAGCGCGCCGAGATCGTGCGCAGCCTGCTCGACGGGGCCGACGTGGACACCGAGAGCGCGTCCGCCCGGCTCGGATACCGGCTCGGCCAACGGCATCTGGCGCTGGTGGTGTGGACCGACGAGGATGCCGCGCCGTTGCCGTCCGACGGCAGCGGCGAGGCGGTGGGCCGGCTCGACCGGATCGTGGCCCGATTCGCGGGCACGCTCGGCAACGGCAGCCTGCTCACCGTGCCCTCCGGCGCTACCGCGCTGTGGGCCTGGATCGGCGTGGACGGCGACGGGGTGTCCGGCCCGGCGATTCCCGGGCCGGACGATCCGGTGTGGTCGGTGGACGCCCCCGTGCGCGTGGCGGTCGGCGTGCCCGCCGCGCACACCGCCGGATTCCGGGCCAGCCACCGCGAGGCGGTCGCGGCCCGGCAGGTCGCCGAACGGGCCCGGCCGGGTACGCCGCGGGTGCTGCACTACTCGGAGGTGGAGGTCGCCTATCTGGCGGGAACCGACGAGGCCGCGATGCGGTCGCTCATCGAACGGGAACTGGGCGCACTCGCCGCGCCCGACCCGCAGTCGGCGCGATTGCGCGAAACCTTGCATGCCTATCTCCGAGCCCGGCGCAGCCCCGACGCGGCCGCGAAAACGCTCGGCGTGCACAAGAACACGGTGCGATACCGCATTCAGCGCATAGAAGAACTACTCGGTCACTCACTCGACCAGCGCGGACCTCGGCTGGAGATCGCGCTCGACTGCGTGGCGGTGTACGGCGTGTGAATCGGCGAGCCTCAGCTCGCCTCCTCCGCGACGGCCTCCCGGGCGGCCCGGCGACGGGTGGGCGGTTCGCCCTCCGAGGCCCGGCGTTCCGGTAATTCGGCCAGCAATTGGGTGGTGGCGGCGGCGATCGCGGCGACCGCCTTGTCCACCGCGGTCTTGGTAGTCGTTGTCAATCCCGACACCCCGCCGACTTTCCGCACGTATTCCTGTGCGGCGGCATAGATTTCCTGCTCGGTGGCGGCCGGTGTGAGCCCGCGCAGCAGGGTGATGTTCCCACTCATGCCCCCAGAGGTTAGCGGCGGATTACCCGCTGTGACAGGGCAAGATTCAGACAATTGCGTGACTGTGTCGTGCCGGGTCCGCCGAAATTACGGACCGAATGGTTTGCCGATTATTCGCACCCGCCGCGACGGGTGTGGCAGACGCGATCGGCGAATAGGCGGCCACTCCAAGATCGATGGGGAACAATCGGGTTATGCCCGCCCGCGACGTACCCACGCTGACCACATTTCCCTATCCGGAGCTGGACCAGCGCGAAGACGATCATTGGTCCGGTGCGCAGGTCTCGGACGACGAACTGCGCGCACTCGCGCTCGGCGGCTTCTATTCGGCGCGCTGGGACGCCTTCCACGACGCGCTGCTGCTCGGACCCGAACGCGACCACCCCCTGGGTGATCGCCGCGAACTTGCCATCGACACCCTCACCGGCGCCTGGGGCATCACCGACGGCACCGAGGCCATGGCCTCGATGGAACAACTGCTCGACGGCATGCACGGCCCGCTCTACGCGCTCGTGCATCCACTCGTCATGGCGGCCATCAACTCCCCTGAACGGGACCGCTTCGGCGAACGCGCGGATCGTCATCGCGCCTTCCTACGCCAGGTCGGATCCTTCCGCGGCATGGAGAATCCCGAAGCCCTGGTCCGTGATTACGACATCTGGTCGCAGGCCATCAAACTCGGTCTCACCGATCACCTGGTCCGCCCGCTGCCCACCGATATCCAGGCCTGGGATCTGGCCCGCGTGGTGGCTGTCGCTCGCATGGCCTACACCGCCGGCTACCTCGACGCCGACGTCGCCTGGGATTACCTCATGCGGGCCCTGCCCCCGGCCCAGCGCAAATACCGCAACTGGCGGCAATTCGGCGACGCCTACCTGGCCGGGTGGACCTACTGGCAGGCCTGCGAGGACCTCGCGGAACTGAAATCCGGCGGCGTGGACCGGCGCATGGAATTGCTACGCCTGTGGATGCGGCCGACCAGCCCGTGGCGGCGCATCACATTGCAGCCGGACGAATAACTCCCCGGTTCGGGGGCCATTCGCCCCCAAACCCGCGTCCCGGTTCCGGCCGTGTCGATCAGTCCGGCAGGGACCGCAGAATTCCGCGGCCGTAGCGCTGGAACTGCGCGTCGTCGACCATGCCGAGCGAATGCCGCTCGACCAGCAATTCCCACTCCGAGTACAGCTTCGCCACGCCGGGATCGGCCGGCCCGGCCGCACCGTCGGCGACCTCGCGCTGAATGGCGAAATTCAACGCGCCCGCGACCCGATCGGTGTCGGCGCGATCGGTGCCGAGGAAATTCCAGATCAGATTGCCGTCACTGACCTCGAAACCGTATTCGCCCGGCGCCGAGTCCGCCGCGTCCTCGTCGTCGGTGGTGCGAGCCCACAACAGGGTCGCGATCGGCAGTTCGTGGGCGAAACGCTTGCCCGAGCCGAGCGCCACGAAGATCAGCCGCGTGGTGGTGACCGCGAGCAGGCCGGTGGCCTTGGGCGCGGGCGCCTGCGCGGTGACCAGGGCGGTCTCCAGCACGTACTCGCCGGGCGTGACGAAGCGCTGCAAGGCCGCGATCGCGGGCTTGGCGTCCCGCTTGGGGGCCATGCGCCGCACCGCGCGATCCACGTCGGCGCGGGCGGGCCCACCGCGACCCCAGGAGGGCGCGGGCGGGGTCAGATCGGGGGCGGCCACGTCCAGCCGCTGGGTGGCCAGGATCTGGTTGTTGATCCGCTCGACGATGACGGTCGCGGCGGGCACATCGTGTTCGGCGATGAGCACCGGCAGCGGGGTCCGGTCGGCGGGGACTCCGGTCAGGACCGGGGTGGGGTAGCGGAGATAGATCTCGATGACGACGGCGTCATCGGCGCGCCGGTTCAAACGCACCTTCAGCAGGTCGCTCACCGGCACGTCGAGCACGCGCTCGCCGTCCGTTCCAGGTCGCAGCACCGTCAACCGCCCGTTGCCATGACGCACAATCGCCGTGGGTGTCCGTAGCTCGACTATGTCCATACCCCCTGCGCTCTGTTGTGTCGCCACTCACGATGTAACGACCATGCCATGATTGTGACCACGAGGTCCGACACCAGGGGGTGATCGAACCGACGTGTTGCCGCAAGTGGTCGGGGAACCACCCGCGTTCTCCAGCCGTTTACCTGTTGAACTGCACTAGCTGCCGAACTGCGCGATGTAACGACTAGACCGTACGCGGTACCGTGGCATGTCCGCATCCGTTCGCCGGAACGGGCGTGCCCCGAAAGCACAGCAGGCAACCGGATACACCCCCCGGAAAGGACTGGCCTCCGGCCGACGCTCTATGACCCGCAAGAATGTGTTCCGCAACCTGGCCATAGTCGCGGGCTTTCTGCTCGTGATCTGGTTGGTCAGCTATTTCAGCAACGACACGCGCGGCTGGCATAGCGTCGATACTTCGGTGGCGCTGTCCCAGCTGCAGGACAAGCAGAATGTCGAATCGGTTCAGATCGACGACAAAGAACAGCAGCTGCGCATCACGCTGAAGAATCCCACCGACGCGACCAAGGGCGAGACCAAGCTGCTCGCCAAGTATCCGGGCGGCGGTGAGGTGTCCGCGCAGATGTTCAAGGCCGCGCAGGATTCCGGCGCCAAGGTGAACACCTCGGTCAAGCAGGACTCGTGGCTGAGCCAGATCCTGCTCTTCATGCTGCCCATGGTGATCCTGCTTGGCCTGTTCATCTTCGTGATGTCGCGCATGCAGGGCGGCGGCCGCGGCGGCATGATGGGCTTCGGCAAGTCGAAGGCCAAGCTGCTGTCGAAGGACATGCCCAAGACCACGTTCCAGGATGTGGCGGGCGCCGACGAGGCCATCGAAGAGCTCGAGGAGATCAAGGACTTCCTGCAGAACCCGGCGCGGTACCAGGCGCTGGGCGCGAAGATCCCCAAGGGCGTGCTGCTCTACGGCCCGCCCGGCACCGGAAAGACGTTGCTGGCCAAGGCCGTTGCCGGTGAGGCGGGCGTCCCGTTCTTCACCATCTCCGGTTCGGACTTCGTCGAGATGTTCGTCGGTGTCGGCGCCTCCCGCGTGCGCGACCTGTTCGATCAGGCCAAGCAGAACAGCCCCTGCATCATCTTCGTCGACGAGATCGACGCGGTCGGCCGCCAGCGCGGCGCGGGCCTGGGCGGCGGTCACGACGAGCGCGAGCAGACCCTGAACCAGTTGCTGGTCGAGATGGACGGCTTCGGTGAGCGCACCGGCGTCATCATCATGGCGGCCACCAACCGGCCCGACATCCTGGACCCGGCGCTGCTGCGCCCGGGCCGTTTCGACCGGCAGATCCCGGTCGGCAACCCGGACCTGAAGGGCCGGCGCGCGATCCTGGCCGTGCACTCCAAGGGCAAGCCGATCTCGCCGGAAGCCGACCTGGACGGTCTGGCCAAGCGCACGGTCGGCATGTCGGGCGCGGATCTGGCGAACGTCATCAACGAGGCCGCGCTGCTCACCGCGCGCGTGCACGGCACCGTGATCACCGGTGCGGCACTGGAGGAGTCGGTCGACCGCGTCATCGGCGGTCCCCGCCGCAAGTCGCGGGTGATCAGCGAGCACGAGAAGAAGATCACCGCCTACCACGAGGCCGGTCACACCCTGGCCGCCTGGGCGATGCCCGACATCGAGCCCGTCTACAAGGTCACCATCCTGGCCCGCGGCCGCACCGGCGGCCACGCCATGACCGTGCCCGAGGACGACAAGGGCCTGATGACCCGCTCGGAGATGATCGCCCGCCTGGTGTTCGCCATGGGCGGTCGCGCGGCCGAGGAACTGGTGTTCCACGAGCCGACCACGGGCGCCTCGTCCGATATCGACCAGGCCACCAAGACCGCGAAGGCCATGGTCACCGAGTACGGCATGAGCGCCCGCCTGGGCGCGGTCCGCTACGGCCAGGACCAGGGTGACCCGTTCCTGGGCCGGTCCATGGGCACGAATTCGGACTACTCGCACGAGGTGGCTCGCGAGATCGACGAGGAGGTGCGCAACCTCATCGAGGCCGCGCACACCGAGGCCTGGTCGGTGCTCAACGACTACCGCGACGAGCTGGACTCGCTGGCCACCGCGCTGCTGGAACGCGAGACCCTGCACCGCAAGGACCTCGAGACCATTCTCGCCACCGTCGAGAAGCGGCCGCGCATCACGGCTTTCAACGATTTCGGCGAGCGCAAGCCGTCCGACCGCCCGCCGGTGAAGACGCCGCGCGAGCTGGCCGCCGAACGCGGTGAGCCGTTCCCGGAGGAGGAGTCGCGCCCGGCGGCGCAGCCCGCCAACGGGTACCCGGATCCGGCCTACGCCGGGGCGCAGCCGCAGTACGGCGGTGGCTATCCGGCTCCCGCGCCGCAGGGCTACCCGGCGGCGCCGCAGGCTCCGGCCTACCCGCGGCACGGCACGCCCACGCACGGTTCGCGTCCGGACTACGGCGCTCCGGCCGGCTGGTCCGCGCCGGGCTGGCCGCCGCAGGAGGACGAGAGTCAGTCCCCGCAGCCGCGCGGCGCGTACGGCGGCTGGGCGCCCGCGGGTAACCAGCGGTATCAGCCGGGCGGTCAGTACCAGCCGGGCTATCAGCAGCCGGAGGCCCCGGCCGCGCCGCCCGCCGCCGGGAATGACGAGGACGAGAAGAACGGTTGGGACGGACCGAACGGTCGTCGCTGACCGCGGTCCCGATACGCTCTAGGGGTTCGCGGCCCGGCTCGGGCGAGTTCGTTCGCGGGGCGATTGCCCACGCGAAGGAACTCGCCCGAGTGGCACGGCGACCGCGTCCAGGCCGCGTCTGTATGTGCGGCAAGTCAACACAGGAGGTGTCGATTGTCGGCCACCAACAATCGTGTCGTATCCGGCCCGATCGCGCTCGACACCGGTCGGCCGTTCGATCAGGAGCGTGCCGAGGCCGCTGTCCGCGAACTGCTGATCGCGGTCGGCGAGGACCCGGACCGTCCCGGTCTCGCCGATACCCCGGCCCGGGTGGCCCGGGCCTACCGCGAGATGTTCGCGGGCTTGTTCACCGATCCGTCCGACGTCCTCAACACGACGTTCGAGGAAGGGCACCAGGAACTGGTGCTGGTGCGCGACATCCCCATGTACTCGACCTGTGAACACCACCTGGTGGCGTTCCACGGCGTCGCACACGTCGGCTACATCCCCGGCCCGCACGGCCGGGTGACCGGTCTGTCCAAGCTGGCCCGCCTGGTCGACCTCTACGCCAAGCGCCCGCAGGTGCAGGAGCGGCTCACCTCCCAGATCGCCGACGCGGTGATGGAGAAGCTGGATCCGCGCGGCGCGATCGTGGTGATCGAGGCCGAGCACCTGTGCATGGCGATGCGCGGCATCCGCAAGCCGGGCGCGTCCACCACCACCTCGGCCGTGCGCGGCATGCTGCAGAGCAATGCCTCCTCGCGCGCCGAGGCCCTGGACCTCATTCTCCGAAAGTGAGGGTGCTGACCATGGCCGAGAGCGGTACGCGGGGGGCCGGACTGGTTGTTCCTCGTGGGGGCCGCTCGTGCGTGGTCATGGGCGTCGTGAACGTCACCAGCGATTCGTTCTCCGACGGCGGTCGCTATCTGGATCCGGGGTTGGCGGTCGCGCACGGGCTCGAGCTGTACGAGATGGGCGCGGACATCGTCGATGTCGGCGGTGAGTCGACGCGGCCGGGCGCGATCCGGGTCGATCCGGAAACCGAAGCGGCGCGGGTGGTTCCGGTGATCCGGGAGCTGGCCGCGGCCGGGGTGCCGACCAGCGTGGACACCATGCGGGCCGATGTGGCCGCCGCCGCGATCGCGGCGGGCGTGACCATGGTCAACGACGTCTCCGGCGGTCGCGCCGACCCGAACATGGTGAAAGTGGTCGCGGAGTCCGGGATTCCGTGGATCCTCATGCACTGGCGCGCCGAGGCGGACTACCGGCACGCCGGGCCCGCCGAGCAATACGACGACGTGGTGTCGAAGGTGTGGGAGGAGCTCAACGCGCAGGTCGAGTTCGCGCTCGCCGGCGGCGTCGGCCGGGAGCAGCTGGTGCTGGATCCGGGCCTGGGCTTCGCCAAGAACGCCGACCACAACTGGGAGTTGCTGGGCGGCTTGTTCTATCGCATGACCGAGATGATGGACGCCGGGATCCCGATCCTGATCGGGGCCTCCCGCAAGCGTTTCCTCGGCGCGCTGCTGGCCGAGGGCGAGACCCCGCGTCCGCCCGACGGCCGCGAGGTGGCCACGGCCACGATCTCGGCGCTGGCCGCCGAGCACGGGGCGTGGGGCGTGCGGGTGCACGACGTGCGGTCGTCGCTCGACGCGATCTCGGTGGTGGACGCCACCACCCGGGCCGCGCGGCGGCTGCGGGAGCGGTATCGGCGGGAAGCGGGGCAGCGGCAGTGAGCGGGGACCGGATCGAATTGCGCGGCCTGCGCGTCTTCGGCCACCACGGGGTGTTCGATTTCGAGAAGCGCGACGGCCAGGAGTTCGTCGTCGATCTCACGCTGTGGACCGACTTCTCGGCCGCCGCGAAATCCGACGACATCGCCGACACCATCCACTACGGCGAGCTCGCCGAGCAGGTGGTGGCCATCGTGGCGGGCGAGCCGAAGGATCTGATCGAGACGGTGGTCTCGAACATCGCCGACGAGGTGATGGCCGATTCCCGCATCCAGGCGCTGGAAGTGGTGCTGCACAAGCCTTTCGCGCCGATTCCGCATACCTTCGAAGACGTCCGTGTAGTCACGTCCCGCCGACGCGCAGCAGACCCTGAGGGAGCGGAGGAGTAGCGGTGACCCGCGTAGTCCTGTCCATCGGATCCAATCTCGGCGACCGGCTGGCGCATCTGCGCAGTGTCGTGGAGGCGCTGGGCCCGCGCCTGGTGGCGGTCTCGTCGGTGTACTCGACGCCGCCCTGGGGCGGGGTGCCGCAGCAGGACTACCTGAATGCCGTTCTGGTGGCCGACGATCCGGCGTTGGAGCCCTCGGACTGGCTACGCCTCGGGCAGGAGCTGGAGCAGGCGGCGGGCCGGGTCCGGGAAGTCCGCTGGGGCGCGCGCACTCTCGACGTGGACGTGGTGTCCGCCGAGCAGCGCCGCCGCGACGGCCGGACCGTGGTGCGCAGTCTGGATCCGGTGCTGACGCTGCCGCACCCGCAGGCGCATCACCGCGCGTTCGTGCTGGTGCCGTGGCTCGAGGTGGAGCCGGACGCGGAGCTGGAGGCGGCCGGGGCGCTGCGCTCGCTGCGCGAGTGGCTGTCCGCCTTGGACGGCGCCGAGGTGCTGGGCGTGCGCCGCACCGAGTTGACGTTGGGCTGGGCGCCGCGGTGAAGCCGACTCGCATTCTCGATCTGTGCGCGAATGTCCTGCTGGCCGCGGTGGTGGCGTGGATCGCCACCAATGTGGCGTACTCCAGCTTCCCGCCGATCTCGGTGTTCTCGGGCGCGTCGCTGCTGCCGGTGGCGCTGCTGGAGGTGGTGCTGGCGTTCGTGATTCGGCAGCGCAAGGACAATCACGGGATCGGTCCCGGTTCGGGGCAGCTGCATCCGATCACGGCGGCCCGGGCGGTGGCGCTGGCCAAGGCGTCGGCGCAGGTGGGCTCGCTGGTGGGCGGGATCTGGCTCGGTTTCCTGGTGTGGCTGGCCATGCATTCGGATCTGCGTGCGGCGACCGCGGATACGCCGGGCACGGTGGTGGGTCTGGTCAGCGGTATCGCGCTGGTCGCGGCGGCGTTGTGGCTGGAGTATTGCTGTCGCGCGCCCATCGAGCCGCCCGATGAGGCAGCTACTTCGTAGCTAACGTAATGATGCTGATCATCGTCAAGGTTGGGGACGTGCCCGGAAGATCACGCTACGCTGGCTGACATGGTTTCACCCTCCCGTAGCAGTGCTTCCCGTCGCCGCCGGGAGGATGCGGGAAAGTTCTTCACCGGCTTTCTGCTTCTCCTCGGACTGGTTGCCAGCGTTTTCCTGGTCTTCAGTGACAACCTCCACCTGATCCGGGTGGGCCTGGTCGCGGCGCTCTGGGCCGCCGCCATCGGCGCCCTGGCGGCCACCCGTTATCGCAGGGAGGCGGCCGTCGACAAGGCGAAAGTGGGCGACCTCCAGAAGGTCTACCAACTGCAGCTGGAACGCGAGGTTGCTGCCCGCCGCGAATACGAGCTGGGCGTGGAGACCCGGGTCCGCCACGAGGTCGGCGCGGACGCCGCGGAAATGGCCGCGCTGCGCGCCGAACTGACGGTCCTGCGCGAGAGCCTGCAGCGCCTCTTCGACGGCGATCTGCCCTCCGAGCGCCCCGCCCTGCGCGCCGATGCCGTTCGGGTCCAAGAACTTCCGGGTGGCGACACGGTGACGGCTCCGGAAGCGGCGAACGATAACTGGCCGAACGCGGACCCCTGGGACCCGTGGTCGTCCCCCGATCAGGCCGAGGACGAGGACGACCCGCGCGCCCGCATCGCCCCCAAATTCGACCCCTCCCACCCCGAGCCCCCGGCCTTCGCCACCCCCTTCGACGACCCGGTCACCGCCGAAACCTCGATCATCACCGACGCCATGCGTCAGGACTACGAGGCCGAACGCGCCGCCGACCCGACCCCCGAACCCCCGGCCGCCGAGCCGGAGGCCCCGGCCGCCACCGTCGAGACTCCGGAGCCCGAACCCGCCACCAACGGCCATGCCACCGAGAACGGCAACGGCGGCGCCGCCGCCCCGGTCCCGCGCCTGGTCCCCGAGCCCGCCGCCGCGGTCCCCGTCGGCCGCGCCACCTCCCGCCGCCGGCGCCGCGACGACAGCGCCGACCCCGAAGGCACCCAGCGCCTCTCGGTCGCCGAGATCATGGCGAACCTGAAGTCGGAGAGCAGCAACTAGCCGTCGCGAGAGTTGCCTATCCCACACTGGGTAGCTCTGGCGAATCGGCGGCGATATTCTCGCTCTCGTAACGTCCGGTACCCGCATGGCGGGACTGGAACGACTTTCGAGAGGACGAAGTGACCTCGGACAAGGATGTCTGCGGGACCGATCCTGCGCCTGCACGGTTGACGGTGGGAATCGTCTCGGCGGGACGCGTCGGCTCAGCACTGGGTGTGGCACTGGAGCGTGCCGGCCATGTCGTTTTCGGGGTGTCCGCGATTTCGGACGCCTCGGTGCGGCGTGCCACCACGCGCCTGCCGGATTCCCGCATCCTGCCGGCCGAGGAGGTGGCGGCCCGCAGTGAACTGCTGGTTCTCGCCGTTCCGGACAGCGAGTTGCCCGGTCTGGTCGCGGGTTTGGCGGCCGCGCACGCGGTGCGTCCAGGCACGATCGTGGTGCACACCTCGGGTGCGAACGGTGTCGGACTGCTCGCGCCGCTGACCGAGCTGGGCGCGTTGCCGTTGGCGATCCACCCGGCCATGACCTTCACGGGGCACGACGAGGATGTGGCCCGGCTGGCGAACGCCTGCTTCGGCGTGACCGCCGCGGACGACATCGGCTACGCCATCGCGCAGTCGCTGGTGATCGAGATGGGCGGCGAGCCGGTGCGGGTGGCGGAGGAGAACCGCACCCTCTACCACGCGGCTCTCGCGCATGGCAGCAACCATCTGGTGACCCTGATCGTGGATGCGGTGGAGGCGCTGCGCGCGGCCCTGTCCGGTCCGGGTCTGCTGGGTCAGCAGATCGTGGACGATCAGCCGAACGGCCTGGCCGAGCGCGTGCTCGCGCCGCTGGCCTCGGCGGCTCTCGACAATGCCCTGCGGCGCGGCCCGGCCGCGTTGACCGGTCCTGTCGCCCGCGGTGACGTGGCCGCGGTGGCCGCGCACCTGGAGGCTTTCGAGGCGCTGGATCCGCGCCTGGCCGCCGGCTACCGGGCCCAGTCGCTGCGTGCGGCCGAGCGCGCCCGCACCAATCCCGCTCTCATCGATCTGTTGGAAGGACACTGATGGACCCCAAGCTGATCGGAACGTACAAGCGCGGCGAGCTGACCGTGCACCACGATCCGGCCGTGATGACCAAGGTCGTGAAGGCGTTGCGTTCGGTGGGCCGTCGGGTCGCGCTGGTGCCGACCATGGGCGCGCTGCACGAGGGCCATCTGGAGCTGGTGCGGCTGGCGAGGGTCACCAACACCACCGTGATCGTGTCGATCTTCGTGAATCCGCTGCAGTTCGGCGCGAACGAGGATCTCGACAAATACCCGCGCACCCTGGACGCGGATGTGGAGCTGCTGCGTGGTGAGGGTGTGGAGCTGGTCTTCGCGCCGAGCGCGCAGGACATGTACCCGTTCGGTCCCCGCACCACCGTGCAGGCCGGTCCGTACGGCGACATCCTCGAGGGCTCGACCCGGCCGGGCCACTTCTCCGGTGTGCTGACCGTGGTGTCGAAGCTGATCAATATCTGTCAGCCGCACGAGGCGTTCTTCGGTGAGAAGGACTACCAGCAGCTGTCCCTGATCCGCCAGATGGTGGTGGATCTGAACATGGACGTGAAGGTGGTGCCCGCGGCCACGATTCGGGAGGCCGACGGTCTGGCGCTGTCCTCGCGCAACCGCTACCTGGACCCGGAGGAGCGCGAGCTGGCCACCACCCTGTCGGCCGCGCTGCTCGCTGGTCGGCACGCGGCGGGCAAGGGTCCGGAGGCCGTGCTGGCCGCCGCCCGGTCGGTGCTGGACACCGCGCCCGCGATCGATGTCGACTACCTGGCCCTGCGCGGGTCCGATTTCTCCGAGCAGTGGCCGACCGGCAATGCCCGGCTGCTGATCGCGGCCCGGATCGGCAGCACCCGTCTGATCGACAACATGCATGTCCCGGTGGGCAAGCGGCTCGACGGCCTGCCCTCGGTTCCCGACCAGCCTGCCCAGGCATCTCTCTAGGAAGGCGACGACGATGTTGCGCACCATGATGACGTCGAAGATCCACCGCGCCACGGTGACTCACGCCGATCTGCACTATGTGGGTTCGGTGACCGTGGACCAGGACCTGCTCGATGCGGCAGACCTGCTCGAGGGCGAGAAGGTCAGCATTGTCGACATCACCAACGGGGCCCGCCTCGAGACCTATGTGATCGCCGGTGAGCGCGGTTCCGGCGTGATCGGAATCAACGGCGCGGCAGCGCATCTCGTGCACCCGGGCGACCTGGTGATCCTCATCGCCTACGGCATGATGGACGCGAAGGAGCTCGAGAACTACGCTCCGCACGTGGTTTTCGTCGACGAACGCAATCGCCCGATCGAGCTGGGCACCGATCCGGCGCACGCCCCGGAGGGCTCGGACCTGATCTCGCCGCGTTCGCTCACGATGGCCTGAGCGGCGGGGCGGGCATGCTGCTCTGTATCGACGTCCGCAATACCAGTATCGAGCTGGGCCTGTTCTCCGGCAGCGGGGAGCACGCCAAGCTGGCCCGGCACTGGCGGATGCACACCAATCCGCTGTTGACCGCGGACGAGTTCG
Source organism: Nocardia sp. NPDC005825 (assembly GCF_040630175.1). NCBI lineage: Bacteria > Bacillati > Actinomycetota > Actinomycetes > Mycobacteriales > Nocardiaceae > Nocardia > Nocardia sp. NPDC005825. The sequence goes on along the minus strand of NZ_JBEXXC010000004.1, from coordinate 48,174 downwards.
CGCTGCAGGTGCGCGGTCTGATCGGCGCAGACGCCGATCAGGTGGTGGGTGTCGCGGCGCTGTCCACGGTGCCGCCGGTGCTGCGTGAGCTACGCGAGATGCTCTCGCGCTATTGGGGTCACGTGCCGCATGTACTCGTGGAACCCGGTGTGCGCACGGGTATTCCGTTGCTGGTGGACAATCCCAAAGAGGTCGGCGCGGACCGGATCGTGAATTGTCTTGCGGCATATCACCGTTTCCAATCCCCGGCCATCGTGGTGGATTTCGGGACCGCCATCTGTGTGGACCTGGTATCGGCGAAGGGTGAATTCCTGGGCGGCAGTATCGCGCCGGGTGTGGAGATTTCCACCGAGGCGCTGATCTCCCGCAGCGCGCTGCGGCGTGCGGAGTTGACCCGGCCGCGGTCGGTGGTGGGCAAGAACAGCATGGAGTGCCTGCAGTCGGGCGCCATCTTCGGTTTCGCGGGCCTGGTGGACGGCCTGATCGACCGGATCCGGGATATCGACGCCTTCTCCGGCGACGATGTGGCGGTGGTGGCGACGGGTGCGACGGCGCCGCTGATCGTGCCGGAGTCGGAGACCATCGAGCATCACGAGCCGAACCTGACCCTGGACGGCCTGCGGCTGGTGTACGAGCGCAATCAGGCGCGCCGCACCCGGCCCTGAACCGACCGGGCGGAATAAAAGTGACGCAGTCGTCGCCGGGGGGCCTGGTGGTTCCCGGCGATCCGCTGTTAAACTCGCCCTCGTGTCTTTCCGTGTGAGCACCCAGGAGTGTTGTCGAGGCTGATTCGCCTCGACGGTCGTCGAGGCTTCGTATAGCCCCCGACCACTTTCACACTTCTTGGAGATGCGCTCATGCGTTCCTCTGTTCTTTCCTTACCTGTCGATTCGCGTGCCGCCGCCACGTCGGGCCTGCTGCCCGAGGTGACCGAGCGCGCCACCGCCTCCGCTCTGCCCACCCGGCTGCGTCCGGCCGACCTGCTGCGCCTGACCGATGAGGGCGCCCAGGACGTGCTGGAGGGCCGCTACGATCACCTGCTGCCCGACGGCGGCCTGTGGCCCACCGAGAACCGCTGGGCCGCAAGGCTTGTCGCGGACGACGAGGTCGACGTCTGGCTGATCAGCTGGGTGGAGGGCAAGTACACCGAACTGCACGACCACGCGGGCTCGCTGGGCGCGCTGACCGTGCTGTCCGGCGCGCTCTCGGAATACCGCTGGAACGGCCGGGACCTGCGCCGCCGCACCCTCACCGCCGGCGACCAGGCTTCCTTCCCGCTCGGCTGGGTGCACGACGTGGTGCGGGCCCCGGAATCCGAGGCGGGCATCACCGGCCCGCTGAATCCGACCCTGAGCGTGCACGCCTATTCCCCGCCGCTGACGGCCATGTCCTATTACGAGGTCACCGGCCACGGCACCCTGCGGCGCACCCGTTCCGTCCTCACCGACCAGCCCGAAGGCGAACTCGAATGACCCACATGACGATCGACGGCATGCTCGCCCAGGCGCGCCAGCAGCTGCGTCGCCTGCTCCCGATCGAATTGCCGCAGGCCATCGCCCGCGGCGCGATTCTGGTGGATATTCGCCCGCAGGCGCAGCGCCTGCGCGAGGGCACCCTGCCGGGCGCGCTGGTCATCGAGCGGAATGTGCTGGAATGGCGTTTGGATCCGTCCAGTTCCGCGCGTTTGGCAATGGCCGAGCACCACGACGTGGAATGGATCGTCGTTTGCTCGGAGGGCTACACCTCCAGCCTGGCTGCCGCCTCTCTGCAACAGCTGGGCCTGCGCCGCGCCACCGACCTCGAAGGCGGATATCAGGCGCTGAAGGCCGCCGGTCTGCTGACCGTCGCCGCCTCGGCCCCCCACTTCGAACGTGAGGTCGCCACCCTGGCATGGCTGTAGCTTTCGATCGCGGAGTTGCCGACCGATTTCGTGCCGCCCGGGGTAACTCGTCGGGCACGGCCGAAATTGTTTCGGCACTCGACCGCCGGGACGCGTGCGAGACGGTCGACGCTGCCCGGGTCGGGCGCCGAAGTCGCGGGGAGGCGGGGGAGTGAAAAAGGTTTCCGCCGCAGGATAGGCTGGGTACCCGTGAGCACCCCTCCCTCTTCTTCTTCTGCAAGCACCACCGTTTCCGCTGGGCAAAAGCGTGCCGCGGCGCCCGCGGTGGAGCATGACGTCCCCGAGCAGATGCGGATTCGCCAGGAGAAGCGGGAACGGTTGCTGGGGGAGGGTCGCGAGGCTTATCCGGTGGTGGTGGATCGCACCCACACCCTCGCCGAAATTCGGGCGGCGTACCCGGAGCTGGCGCCCGATACCCAGACCGGTCAGACGGTCGGGATCGCGGGTCGCGTCATTTTCGTCCGTAATACCGGCAAGTTGTGTTTCGCCACTCTGCAGGAGGGCGACGGCACCAAGCTGCAGGCGATGATCAGCCTGAACGGGGTCGGCGCGGAGTCGCTGGCGGCCTGGAAGGCCGATGTCGATCTGGGTGACTTCGTGTTCGTGCACGGTGAGGTGATCGCCTCGCGCAGTGGCGAATTGAGCGTCATGGCCGACTCGTGGGAGATGGCGGCGAAGTCGCTGCGCCCGCTGCCGGTGGCGCACAAGGAGATGAACGAGGAGTCCCGGGTCCGGCAGCGCTATGTCGACCTGATCGTGCGCCCGGAGGCGCGCGAGATGGCCCGCACCCGCGTCGCCGCGGTGCGCGCGCTGCGAAACGCGTTGGAGCGCAGGGGATTCCTCGAGGTCGAGACCCCGATGCTGCAGACCATCCACGGCGGCGCGGCGGCCCGTCCGTTCGCCACCCACTCGAACGCGCTCGACATGGAGCTGTTCCTGCGCATCGCGCCGGAGCTGTTCCTGAAGCGTTGCGTGGTGGGCGGCATCGAGCAGGTCTTCGAGATCAACCGGAACTTCCGCAACGAGGGCGCGGACTCCACCCATTCGCCCGAGTTCGCAATGCTGGAAACCTACGAGGCGTACGGCACCTACGATGATTCCGCCGTGATGATGCGCGAATTGATCCAGGAAGTCGCGCAGGAGGTCTACGGCACGCAGGTCGTGACGCTGGCCGACGGCACCGAATACGATCTGTCCGGCGAGTGGGCGACCGTCGAGATGTACCCGTCGCTGTCCGAGCAGATCGGTACCGAGGTCACCCCGGAAACTTCCGTCGAGGAATTGCTGGCGCTCGCGGATCGGGTCGGTCTGGAAATTCCGCAGGGTAAGGGCTACGGTCACGGCAAACTGGTCGAGGAACTGTGGGAGCACGTCTACGGTGACAAGCTCTACGCCCCGACTTTCGTCCGCGACTTCCCGGTGGAGACATCGCCGCTGACCCGTCAGCATCGGAGCAAGCCCGGGGTTACCGAGAAGTGGGACCTGTACGTGCGCGGCTTCGAACTGGCCACCGGCTATTCGGAACTGGTGGATCCGGTGATCCAGCGGGAACGTTTCATGGATCAGGCGCGTTTGGCGGCGGCCGGTGACGACGAGGCCATGCGCCTGGACGAGGACTTCCTCGCCGCGATGGAGCACGGTATGCCCCCCACAACGGGAACGGGTATGGGTATCGATCGTTTGCTGATGGCCCTGACTGGCCACGGAATCCGGGAAACGATACTCTTTCCAATTGTGCGGCCGGCCGCCCGTTAGTTCTCCGGATTGCATTTCCGGGGCCTGTTCTGGGACTATCGGAATTAGCGGTATTCTGGCGTCGGGTAATCGGCCTGACTATGTGGGTCGCACGATTTCGAGAGGACGTTCATCTCATGGCAAAGAAGGTCACCGTTAGCTTGATCGACGATGTCGACGGTGAGTCCATCGCGGACGAGACCATCGAGTTCGCTATCGATGGCGTCTCGTACGAGATCGACTTGTCGACGGCGAATGCGGCCAAGCTTCGGGAGGGTCTGGAGACTTGGGTTTCGGCCGCTCGGCGCACGAGCGGACGGCGTCGCACCAAGGTGGCCGGCGCTCCGGCCGCGGGACCGAAGAACCGGGTCTCGATCGACCGTGAACAAAGCGCGGCCATTCGCGAATGGGCTCGCCGGAATGGACACAAGGTGTCCGCCCGTGGTCGTATCTCCGCTGACATCACCGAGGCCTACAACAAGGCCGCTGCTAAGAACTAGTGTCCGCTAGTCGCCGATTCGACTGCCGTCCGGGTGTTCGTGCGACCCGGGCGGCAGTGGTTTATTCATACGCTTTGCGTATAACCAGAGGATCAACTGCGATCTTGCTACCGCCCGGGGTGGCCAGGCACCATTGAAACGTGCAGACGACGTCACTGGCTGGGTGTAGAGAAGAGGTATCGGCACAGTGACCGCTTTCCACGGTTCCTTCCTCCGGGTCAAGGACCAAGAGGGACGCCAGCACGAGTTGATGCTGTCCTCCGACCAGCCCCGGATCACCATCGGCCGCTCCCCGCAGGCCGATCTGTCGCTGTTCTGGGACGCCGAGGTGTCGCGCCTGCACGCGACCGCGGAATACCTGGGCGCGCACTGGACCATCGTGGACGACGGCCTGTCCCGCAACGGCACTTTCGTCAACGGTGACCGCCTGGTGGGGCGGCATCGATTGCAGCCGGGGGATGTCATCCGGATGGGCACCTCGCGGGTCACCTTCCACGACTTCAGCGGCGCCGCAGGCGATGTCACGCAGACCTCGACCGGCGGGCTGCCCACGCTCCGCTCGCTCACCGAGACCCAGCGGTCGGTGCTGATCGCGCTCTGCCGCCCCCTGCGCGGCAATGACGGCTTCGCCTCGCCTGCCTCGAACCAGCAGATCGCGGCCGAACTCTTCCTCAGCGTCGACGCCATCAAGACCCACCTGCGCGCCTTGTTCGCCAAGTTCGGCGTCGAGGACCTGCCGCAGAACCAGAAGCGCGTCCGCCTCGCCAACCTGGCCATGCAGTCCGGCGTCATCTCGGAGCGCGATCTCTGACCCTGGATCCGCGCGCATGGGGGTGAGCTTCTGAGCCATGGGTTTCCGGGGCCGCGGACTGTTGACTGGATGTAGTTGATCGCCCGGGAGTTCGGGTGGCGGATCCAGTCAGGAGAGATCGATGTTCGCACTTCGCACGGCCGCGCTGGTGGCGGCGACGCTGACCACCGGCCTCACCGCCGGCATCTTCTTCGCCTACGCGACCTCGGTGATGACGGCTCTGGGCCAGTCCGACGACCGCACCTTCGTCGACATCATGCAGAAGATCAACGTGGTCATCATCAACCCGCCGTTCATGCTCGCCTTCATGGGTTCGGTCGGCTTCACCGTGCTGGCCGCGGCCCTGCACCTGGGTAAGGACGCCCGCACCACGCTGATCTGGGCCGGCGTCGCGCTGGCGCTCAATGTGATCGCCTTCGTGGTGACCTCCGGCCTGAACGTGCCGCTCAACAACCAGCTGGCCAATGCCGGTGATGTCGCGCAGATCCCGGATCTGGCGGCGGTGCGATCCCAGTTCGAAAGCTCCTGGGTGGCTTGGAACGTCGTGCGCGCGGTGATCCACACCCTCGCCTTCCTGGTGCTGACGGGTGCGCTGTTCGTGGCGGGCATGCAGCACGCCAAGGCGGATCAGAAGTCGGTGTCGGCTCCGGTCGCGGCCTCGGCTCCGATGTACCCGCAATACGCCCCGCAGCCCGGATTCCCTTCCGCCCGGCAGTAATTCGGCACGCTTTTCCGGCGGTGGCCGGGACCCGATGTGCGGCAACACAAGCCGCCTGCGGGTCCCGGCCGCCGCCGTTTTCCTGTAGTGAAACCGGTTTCAGAACTTACTCGTCAGTAATCCATCCTCCGTGCTTGTTTCCTGGCTAGGTTGTCGGAACGCGTTCTAATTTGGGAGGGAACATGCAGAGGATGCCCATGCGTGGAACGCCAGGATCACTGCTGATCATGGCGGTGCTGGCGATATTAGGCATTACCGCGAGCGGTACGGCTCGCGCGGAATACCCGGTCACATTCAGCTTCTTCGCGGGTATCCCGAACGAGCTGCTCAATCCGGGCGGCTCGCTGCCCGGCGCCAATGACTGGTCCTGCAAGCCCACGGCCGCCCACCCCGATCCGGTGGTGCTGATCCACGGCACCGCGGGCGGCGCGCAGACCAACTGGGGCGCCTACGCGCCGCTGCTCGCCAACGAGGGCTACTGCGTGTTCGCCCTGACCTACGGCGCCCTCGACGTCCCGTGGCCGTTGAACGCGCTGGGCGGGATGAAGCCGATCCCCGAAAGTGCCGCTCAGCTGGCCGCATTCGTGAACCGGGTGCTGTCGGCGACCGGCGCCGCGCAGGTCGACTTCGTCGCCCACTCGCAGGGCAACACCGTCGGCAACTACTTCATCAAGCGGCTCGGCGGCGCCGGCAAGGTCAACCACTTCGCGGCCATCGCGCCCCCGTGGCTGGGCATCTTCGGCGACCAGATGAACGTGATCCGCGCCTTCGGCGAGCAGCTGGGCGCGACCGCGGACCAGATCGACAATCTGGCCACCATCGGCGTCATCTGTCAGGCCTGCCCGGAGATGCTCGGCGACTCCTCCTTCATGAACGCCCTGAACGCCGACGGCGTGTTCGACCCGTCGGTCACTTACACCAACCTGGCCTCCAATTTCGACGAGGCGGTGTGGCCGTCGATCGCCCTGGTCCCCGGCGCGAACGTCACCAACGACCTGATGCAGGAAGGCTGCGCGCTCGACTTCTCCGATCACATGGCCATCGCGGGCAGTCGCCGCGCGGCCATGATGACGCTCAACGCCCTGGACCCGGCGCACCCCCGTCCGGTCCCGTGCGAGTTCGTCCCGCCCTTCACGGGCGCCTGACCGGCCGGGTTCACCATGGGATTCGGGGCATCGGGAGGGATGATGACAAGGGTGCGGGGAACATCGGGTTCGCTGTTGATCCTGGCGGTGCTGGCCATGCTGGGAATCACCGCGAGCGGTGCGGCTCACGCGGAGTATCCGGTGAGCTTCAACTTCTTCGCGGGTATTCCGTACGAGCTCGCCGATCCCGGTGGCTCGCTGCCGGGTTCCAACGACTGGAACTGCAAGCCGTCCGCGGCGCATCCGGATCCGGTGGTGCTGGTGCACGGCACCGCCGGTGGGGCGCAGACCAACTGGGGCGCCTACGCGCCGCTGCTGGCCAATGAGGGCTACTGCGTCTTCGCGCTCACCTACGGTGCGCTGGACGTGCCGTGGCCGTTGTCGGCCATGGGCGGCCTCCGGACCATCGAGGACAGTTCGGCGCAGCTGGCCGCCTTCGTGGCCCGGGTGCGGGTCGCGACGGGCGCCCTGAAGGTGGACCTGATCGCCCATTCGCAGGGCAATATCGTCGGCCAGTACTTCATCAAGCGGCTCGGCGGTTCGGGTCAGGTGGACAAGTTCGTGGCCATCGCCGCGCCGTGGCTCGGCACCTACGGCGACAATATGGCCATGGTCCGGGCCTTCGCCGCGCGGCTGGGGGCCGATGCCGCGACCGTGGACGCGGCGGTCAGCCTGGGCGTGTGCCCGGCCTGTTCGGAGATGCTGGGCGGGGATCCGTTCATGACGGCCCTGAACGCCGACGGCGTCTACGACCCGACCGTGGCGTACACCAACCTGGACACCCGCTACGACGAGCTGATCGTGCCGTACACGATCGGCCTGGTGCCCGGTCCGAACGTCACCAACTTCTTCATGCAGGACGGTTGCCCGGTCGACTACTCCGACCACCTGGCGATCGCGGGCAGCCATCGCGCGGCGATGATCGCGCTCAACGCTCTCGATCCCGAGCATCCGCGTCCGGTCCCGTGCGAGTTCGTTCCGCCGCTCACCGGATAGCCGACGCACTCGATTTCCGGGACTGACCGGCTTGTTCGCTGTGGGCGTAGCGGGTTCGGAAACGTACCGCGCAACTGCCCCGTTATGACTGAATGAGTCGTACTGTCGCCGGTTCGCAATAGGGTGGACGGACGACGTGCGTGACCCCTGGCAACTAGAGTGGAGTCGGGGGATGCAACCCCAGGGCTTCATGGCAGGCTGGCGACCAGAAGGGCAGCACAGGGTCTGAAGCGCCGGATGCCAGTGATGGCGGAGCAGGAGAGTGAGGGAGCGATGTTCGAGAGGTTCACCGACCGCGCGCGGCGGGTCGTTGTCCTGGCCCAAGAAGAGGCCCGGATGCTCAACCACAACTACATCGGCACCGAGCACATCCTGCTGGGCCTGATCCACGAGGGCGAGGGCGTCGCGGCGAAGTCGCTGGAGTCCCTTGGTATCTCGCTGGAGGGTGTGCGTTCGCAGGTCGAGGAGATCATCGGACAGGGCCAGCAGGCGCCGTCCGGCCACATTCCCTTCACCCCGCGTGCCAAGAAGGTGCTCGAGCTGTCGCTGCGTGAGGCGCTGCAGCTCGGTCACAACTACATCGGCACCGAGCACATCCTGCTCGGCCTGATCCGCGAGGGTGAGGGCGTCGCGGCGCAGGTGCTGGTGAAGTTGGGCGCGGATCTCAACCGCGTCCGTCAGCAGGTCATCCAGCTGCTGTCCGGGTACCAGGGCAAGGAGCCGGTCGAGGGTTCCGGTTCGCGCGGCGAGCAGGGCACCCCGTCCACCTCGCTGGTGCTGGACCAGTTCGGCCGCAACCTGACCCAGGCCGCCCTCGAGGGCAAGCTCGACCCGGTCATCGGCCGCTCGAAGGAAATCGAGCGCGTCATGCAGGTGCTGAGCCGCCGTACCAAGAACAACCCGGTCCTGATCGGTGAGCCCGGCGTCGGTAAGACCGCCGTCGTGGAGGGTCTCGCCCAGGCCATCGTCAACGGCGAGGTGCCGGAGACGCTGAAGGACAAGCAGCTGTACACCCTCGACCTGGGTTCCCTGGTCGCGGGCAGCCGCTACCGCGGTGATTTCGAGGAGCGCCTGAAGAAGGTGCTCAAGGAGATCAACACCCGCGGCGACATCATCCTGTTCATCGACGAGCTGCACACCCTGGTGGGTGCGGGCGCGGCCGAGGGCGCCATCGACGCGGCCTCGATCCTGAAGCCCAAGCTGGCTCGCGGTGAGCTGCAGACCATCGGCGCCACCACCCTCGACGAGTACCGCAAGTACATCGAGAAGGACGCCGCCCTGGAGCGCCGGTTCCAGCCGGTCCAGGTGGGCGAGCCGACGGTCGAGCACACCATCAACATCCTCAAGGGTCTGCGCGACCGCTACGAGGCGCACCACCGGGTCTCCATCACCGATGGCGCTCTCGTCGCCGCGGCCACCCTCGCGGACCGCTACATCAACGACCGCTTCCTGCCGGACAAGGCGATCGACCTCATCGACGAGGCGGGCGCGCGCATGCGCATCCGCCGGATGACCGCGCCGCCGGACCTGCGCGAATTCGACGACAAGATCGCCGAGGCGCGCCGGGAGAAGGAGTCCGCGATCGACGCGCAGGACTTCGAGAAGGCCGCGCGTCTGCGCGACAAGGAGAAGCAGCTCGTCGCCAAGCGGGCCGAGCGCGAAAAGCAGTGGCGCTCCGGTGATCTGGACGTCGTGGCCGAGGTCGACGACGAGCAGATCGCCGAGGTCCTGGCCAACTGGACCGGTATCCCGGTGTTCAAGCTCACCGAGGAGGAGACCACCCGTCTGCTCCGTATGGAGGACGAGCTGCACAAGCGGATCATCGGCCAGGAGGACGCGGTCAAGGCCGTGTCCAAGGCCATCCGCCGCACCCGCGCCGGTCTGAAGGACCCGAAGCGTCCGTCGGGCTCGTTCATCTTCGCCGGCCCGTCCGGTGTCGGTAAGACCGAGCTGTCGAAGGCGCTGGCCAACTTCCTGTTCGGCGAGGACGACGCGCTCATCCAGATCGATATGGGCGAGTTCCACGACCGCTTCACCGCCTCGCGTCTGTTCGGTGCCCCTCCGGGCTACGTCGGTTACGAGGAGGGCGGCCAGCTCACCGAGAAGGTGCGCCGCAAGCCGTTCTCGGTGGTGCTGTTCGACGAGATCGAGAAGGCGCACCAGGAGATCTACAACACCCTGTTGCAGGTCCTGGAGGACGGTCGCCTGACCGACGGTCAGGGTCGTACGGTCGACTTCAAGAACACCGTGCTGATCTTCACCTCGAACCTCGGTACCTCGGACATCTCCAAGGCCGTGGGCCTGGGCTTCGCCCAGTCCAACGCGGAGGGCTCGAACTACGAGCGGATGAAGCTGAAGGTCAACGACGAGCTGAAGAAGCACTTCCGCCCGGAGTTCCTGAACCGTATCGACGACGTGATCGTGTTCCACCAGCTGACTCAGGACCAGATCATCCAGATGGTCGACCTGATGATCGGCCGCGTCGCGAACCAGCTGAAGAACAAGGACATGGAGATCGAGCTGTCCGAGAAGGCCAAGAGCCTGCTCGCCAAGCGCGGTTTCGACCCGGTCCTGGGCGCCCGCCCGCTGCGTCGCACCATTCAGCGCGAGATCGAGGACCAGCTGTCGGAGAAGATCCTCTTCGGCGAACTGGGCGCCGGTCAGGTCGTCGTGGTGGACGTCGAGGGCTGGGACGGCGAAGGCCAGGGTGAGAACGCGAAGTTCACCTTCGCCGCCAAGGCCAAGCTGACCAAGAAGGCCGACTCGGCCGCCGAGGACAAGCCGGTCGCCGCCCTCGCGGGTGAGGCACCGGCCGCCGCCTCCGGCGAGTAGGTCTCGGCAAGACGACAGCAGCCCCGTTCTCCTCCGGGAGGGCGGGGCTGCTGCTGTGTCCGGGAACGAAATTCGGTGGCGGAGCGACCCGGGTATCGCGGATGCTCGAGCAATGCTCACCGACGCTCAGATCGCCGCTTTCGTCACCGATGGCTTCGTGAAGGTCGACGGGGTCTTCTCGGCGGCGACCGCCGCGGCGGGCCGCGAGATCCTCTGGCGCGAGACCGGATGCGATCCGGACGATCCCGCCACCTGGACCGAGCCGGTCATCCGGCTCTGGGATCACGCCGAGGAGCCCTTCCAGCACGCGGTCACCGCTCCCGCTCTGCTGGAGGCCTTCGACCAGCTGGTGGGCCCGGGCCGCTGGCTGCCGCGGAAGAGCCTGGGCAGCTGGCCGATTCGCTTCCCGAGTCCGGAGTCGCCCGGCGATGCCGGCTGGCATGTCGATGTCAGTTTCCCGGGCGACGCCGACCGCGACGACTACCTGAGCTGGCGGGTGAACGTCTACTCCAAGGGCCGTGCCCTGCTCATGCTGTTCCTCTTCTCCGATGTCGGCCCCGACGACGCCCCCACCCGGATTCGGGTCGGCTCGCATCAGCGCCTCGCCCAGGTCCTGCGTCCGTTCGGCGAGGCGGGCACCACGATGTTCGATCTGCACGAGTTCTACGCCGACTGCGCCGATCTGCCCGAGGTCGCCGCCACCGGCAAGGCGGGTGACGTGTTCCTGTGCCACCCCTTCCTCATCCACGCTGCCCAGCCCAATCGCACCGGGCGGCCGAAGTTCATGGCCCAGCCGCCGCTGCTGCTGCGGGAGCCGTGCGACCTGGATCGGCCTGACGGCGCGTATTCCCCTGTGGAGCAGGCCATTCGGCAGGGCCTGGGCGAGCCGGTGCGCTGACGGTTCAGCGGAACTGCTCGAGCACCGGGGCGAACGCCTCGGAAAGGTCGCCGGGGACCAGGATTTCGTCGATTCCGAGCTTCTCGCGACGGTGCTCGAGCAGTTCGGCCGCCGCGGCCGGGTCGGCCGGCAGCAGGGCGGCCGCGTTCGCGTCGCGTAGCTGCTCGAGGGTGACGCCCATGAACTTGCTCATGAACGGCGGCAGCGCGTCCCCGATCGCCACCAGTTGCAGGCTGAACGCGATCGGCCGTTCGGTGAGATCCCGGACCCGGGCCACGATGTCGGCCAGGTCTTGTTCACCGGCGGTCGGCGCGACGGCGAGATGAACGCGGTCCGCGGTCTCGGCGCAGGCGGCGAGCATCCGCGCCCCGGAGGCCGCGATGACGATGGGCGGTGCGGGCGTCACCTCCGCCCGTACCGCCCGCGCGACCTCCACCAGCTGCGCCCGCCGCTGCGCCGCGGAACCGAAAGCGACGCCGAGCTTTTCGGCCTCGGCGGCCGCATCCGGTCGTCCGGTCCCGAGCCCGAGCTCGAATCGGCCGTCGGAAAGCAATTGCAGCGCAGCCGTTTCGCGCACGGTGGCGGCCGCCGACCGCATCGGCGCGGCCAGCACATTGGGCCGTAGCCGCAGGGTGGTCGTGACGGCGGCCGCGGCGGCGAGCGCCGGGAACGGTGAGGGGGTGTAGAGCGTGTCGGGCAGCAGCACGGTGCCGTAGCCCTGCCGTTCGGCGGTCTGAACCGCCTCGATCCACGTGGCCCCCGACCGGGGCGCGATGACGATGCCGAAGTTCATGCTCATGCCCTCGAGCATGCGCGGCTTCGTTTGGCGGGGAATCCGTTTCGAGACGTCACCTCGGCTACGTCGGCAGGCGTAGCCGCCGTCTGGGGCCGTGAGTGCCGCACGACCGAATCGCCGACCGATTCACGACCGTGGCCGGATTGCTAGCCTCCCGGGGTGATCACGGTTCGCTCCTGTCTTCCGGTGCTGGCCGGGCTCGCATTACTGGCGTCGACGGCGGCGTGCTCGGGGAAAGAGACCGCGCCGTCGACGGCGTCGGTGCCGTCGGCCGGAACGCCGGCACCCACGTCGACACCGTCGATTCCCACCACGTCCGGTGCACTGCCGCCCGCCGCCGACGCGCAGGGCTGGCGGGATTCCTTCGCGCGCTGCGGTGACGGTGAACGACCGGTGCTGCTGATCGGGTCCCGGCTCGAGACGATGCAGCGGTTGGCGGTGTGCGAGGAGCCGGGTGGTCCGCGGGTGCTGCGCGCCGATGTTCCGCAGCTGCGCCCGCAGCCGTTCGAGGCGAAGTTCTTCACGTTCACCTCGAACAGTCAGCAGTTCCTCGCCTCGGACGGCATGAAGCTGGACCTGTCGCGTCAGATGGTCACCGTCGCCGATGATCCGCAGATGAAACGCGGTGTGGTGCAGAGCTTCGAGGTGGGCGAGTACTGGAGCAGCTTCTGATCACTGCCAGCCGGGCCGCACCAGGCCGGATTCGTAAGCCAGCACCACCAGTTGGGTGCGGTCGCGGGCGCCGAGTTTGACCAGGATGCGGCTGACGTGGGTGCGGGCGGTGGCGGGGCTGAGGTAGAGGCGTTCGGCGATCTCGGCGTTGGTGAGGCCCTCGGCGACGAGCGTCATGACCTCGCGTTCGCGGTCGGTGAGTTCGGAGAAGGCGGCGGCGGGGGCGGGTTTGGCGTGGGTGGCGAATTCCTCGACCAGGCGTTTGGTGACGCTGGGGGAGAGCAGGGCGTCGCCGCCCGCGACCACCCGGACGGCCTTGACCAGGTCGGCGGGTTCGGTGTGTTTGACCAGGAAGCCGGTGGCTCCGGCGCGCATCGCCTCGAAGACGTATTCGTCGAGGTCGAAGGTGGTGAGCACGATGACCTTCACCGCGGCGAGGGCCGGGTCGGCGGCGATGGCGCGGGTGGCGGCCAGCCCGTCCAGGACCGGCATGCGGATGTCCATGAGCACGATGTCGGGGATCAGCGCCCGGGCCAGGTCGACGGCCTGGCCGCCGTGGTCGGCCTCGCCCACCACCTCGATGTCGTCCTGGGCGCCGAGCAGCGCGACGAAGCCCGCGCGCACCAGCGCTTGATCGTCGGCGATCACCACTCGGATCGGCATCGGTCCTCCTCGAATTCCCAGGTTACGCAGCCGGTTCGGGGTGAGCCAGGTGGGTGGGCAGGCGCGCCCTGACCCGGAATCCGCCGTCGGCCTTGGGTTCGGCGGACAGTTGCCCGCCCAGCGCGTGGGCCCGTTCGGTCATGCCGGTGATGCCGTGCCCGCCGGACGGCGACTGGGGTGCGGGCTGCCGGGTGGGCCGGGTGTTGTCGATGGTGAGCTGCAGCCGTTCGGCCGCGTAGTGCACGGTGACGAGCACGCTCGCGCCGGGCGCGTGCCGCACCACATTGGTGAGCGACTCCTGCACGATGCGGGCGGCGGCCACGTCGACCACGGCGGGCAGCCGGCGCGGCCCGCCGGTGACCATGGTGTGCACCTCGAGTCCGGCGGCGCGGGCCGGTCCGGTGAGTTTGTCGAGGTCGGTGATGCCGATGGTGGGCGTGGTGGGCGCGGCGACGGTGGCGGTGCCGCCGCGGATGGACCGCAGCAGCGCGTTGACCTCGCCGAGCGCGTCCTTGCTGGCGGTCTTGATGGCGGCCAGCGCGGTGGCGGCCTGTTCGGGCTTGCGCTCGAACAGCTCCAGCGCGACCGAGGACTGCACATTGATCAGCGAGAGGCTGTGCGCCAGCACATCGTGCAGTTCGCGCGCGATGGCCAGGCGCTCCTCGGTGACCCGCTGTTCCCGTTCGGCCGATTCCAGGGCGTGCTGGGCGCGAGCGCGCTGCCGTTCGGCTTGTTCCTCGCGTGCCGCGGCTTCGGCGCGTTGCTGTCGCGCGATCAGGGCGACGCGTCGCTGCCGCAGCCCTTCGGCGGCGGCCGCCAGCAGGAAAAGCCAAGCGAGCAAACCGAATTCCTGCCAGACGCTGGTCCGGTACCCGCACCAGCCGGGGACCGGCCACACCATGAGCAGATACCCGACGGCGACGAACGGGTAGGTGTGCCAACGGGATCCGCGTACGGCGGCGGTCATGAAGGCGACGACGAGCGAGACGAAGATCGGCCCGTATCCATAACCGAACAGTAGGTACGCGACCGTGACGGCCATCGTCCCGTAGAACACCCCCAGCGGGTACCGCCGGCGCAGCAGAAGCAGCACCGGACCCACCGTGAGCAGCATGTATCCGAGCAGGTCGAGGGCGCGCGGCACGTTCTGATGGTGATTGGCCAGCGTGCCCGCGCCGAGTTGTATCGCCCCCACCGCCAGAGCCGGGAGCACGTCGCGCCGACCCAGCCTTCCCCCGCGTGTGTCCATAGCAGCACCGTAGCGCCGTCGTCGGGCAGCGGCACCGTGTCGCACCGAAATACGTCCGGATACGGCCCCCGAATACGTCTCGATACGTACACCCGATCACGCGCCGGGACGGATTACTTTCCGTCCCCGGAATCGGATCGTGGAAGCCATGAACGAAGCGATCGCCGTCACCGACCGGCTGACCAAGCGCTACGGCCACCACACCGCCGTGGACGCGGTCAGCATGAGCGTGCGCCGCGGCGAGATCTACGGCTTCCTGGGCCCCAACGGCGCGGGCAAGACCACCACGCTGCGCATGCTGGCCGGTCTCATCCGCCCTGACTCGGGCGCCGCGACCGTGCTCGGCCGCGCGCCCGGCGACCCGGATGCGCTGCGCCGCATGGGCGTTCTCATCGAGGGCCCCGGCTTCTACCCCTATCTGTCGGGCCGTGACAACCTGCGCGTCCTGGCCCGATATCGGGGTGTCGGCGACGACGCGGTCGCCGACGCCCTGGCCCGGGTGGACCTGTCCGCCCGCGGCAAGGACAGGTTCCGCGCCTACTCCCTCGGCATGAAGCAGCGTCTCGGCGTCGCGGCCGCCCTGCTCGGCCGCCCCGACCTGCTGATCCTCGACGAACCCACCAATGGCCTGGATCCCGCGGGCATGGCCGACATGCGGGAACTCATCACCGGACTCGCCGCCGACGGGCACACCGTCGTGCTGTCCAGTCACCTGCTCAGCGAAGTGCAGGAGATCTGCGATCGCGTCGGCGTCATCTCCGACGGCCGCCTGCTCACCGAATCGACGGTGCGGGACCTGCGTGGCACCGCCTCGCTGCTGGTCCGGGCCGAACCCCTGGACCTGGCGTTCCCGGCGGTGCGAGCGGTGGCGGGGGAACGGTCCGCGTTGCTCACCGCCGCCGGGATCCGGGTGGACGCCGGAGCCGCCGCCGCACCGGCGGTGGCGCGCGCGGTCGTCGCGGCGGGCGCGGACCTGCTCGAACTGCGCAGCGACGAAAAGTCTTTGGAAGAAGTGTTTTTCGAGATGACGGAGACGGCGAAATGACAGACCGCGGCGTACTCGACGACCACCGCCCGCTCCCGGCGCTGGTGGCCAGCGTCCGGGCCGAACTGCTACGGCTGCGCAAGTGGCCCGCGTTCTGGATCGTGCTCGGCACCTGGATCCTGCTGAACCTCACCTTCGCCTACCTGTTCAACTACCTCGCCTACACGACCGGCGGCAGTACGCGCATGTCCAACGGGCTGCCCCGCGATGCGCTCCTGCAGCAGATGCTGCCCGCCGCGGTACCGGAGGTGTTCACGCAGGGCATGGCGCTGTTCGGGGGCGCCCTGCTGCTGGTGCTGGGCGCGTTGGCGACGGGCAGCGGATACGGCTGGGGCAGCTGGAAAACCGCACTGACACAGGGGCCTTCGCGGGCGAACGTGATCGGCGCGGTGGTGCTGAGCCTGGCGCTGACGGTGGTCGCGCTGGTGCTGGTCGCCTTCGCTGTCGACACCGGGGTGGCGATGCTCATCGCGGGCAGCCAGGGGCAGTCCCTGGCGCTGCCGTCCGCGGGCCGGATCCTGTTCGGAATCGGTTCGGGCGCGGCGATTCTGACCATGTGGACGCTGGCGGGCGCCTTGGTCGGGACCGCGGCCCGGGGGCCCGCGCTGGCGGTCGGTCTGGGCCTGGTGTGGGTGCTGGTGGTGGAGAATCTGCTCCGTGGCGTGGGCGCGATCTTCTCGCCGATCGAGGCGGTGACCGATCACCTGCCCGGTACGGCCGCCGGTTCGCTCGCGGGTTCGATGCGCACGGTGAGCGGCCCGGCGACGCCGGGCGTCCTGAGTGTGCTCTCGCGCGGCGAGTCGCTGATCGTCCTGGCCGTCTACGTGATCTTGTTCGCGGGCGGCACGATCTGGCTGGTCCATCGTCGCGACATGGCCTGAGGCGCAAGCGGATACCGTGTGCGGCCGTCCCTCCAGCCGGAGGGCGGTCGCAGCGCCGTGTCACGGCCGGGGCGAGTCCAGGACGCCGTGCGCGATCCGCGCGAGTCCGGCGGCGATCCGATCGGTGCCGAGCCCGCGGTCGCGCTGCTGCCGGTACACCTCGGCGGCGAGCGGGGCGAGGAGTGCGTCTACCAGCGTATCCGGTTCGGCCACACCGGCTTCGACGAGCAGCGTCCGGACGTGCACCGCCCAGAACTGGTAGGCCCCGGTGCGGAAGCGCGCGCCCCCAGTCTCCGCGCCGAGCACCAAATTGGCGTGGGTGTCGAGCAATTCGAGCATCGCGGCGTAGAACGCGGCGAGCCGTTCGGCGGGCGGTGCGCCCGGCCCGAGCGGCGGTTCCCCGCGTAAGAGCTGTTCCTGGAGCGCCTTCTCGTGTTCGTCGAGCAGGGCCACCGCGATCGAGCCCACGTCCGGGTAGCGCCGGTACAGCGTCCCGCGGCCGACCCCGGCGGCCTTGGCGATGTCGTCCATGGTGACGGTGCGCGGGTCGCGGTCGGCGAACAGGCGCGCGGCGGCGGCCAGCACCTTGGCCCGGTTGCGGGCCGCGTCGGCGCGTTCGACGGGCGCGGCCTGGTCGTCGATGAGCGGTAGGCCGGGGGTGTTCATGCAGCTCACTGTAGCCGTCGAGGAATAAGTGGACAACATGTCCGGTTGAGGTCTACCGTCGGAGAAGTAACCGGACATCATGTCCACTTGATGGGAGACCCGCTCATGACCGCCCTGCTGCACCTCGACGCCAGCGCCCGCCGCAACTCCGTCAGCCGCCTGCTCGGCGCGACCTTCGCCGACGCCTGGCGGGCCGAACACCCCGACGGCGCCTACGTCCACCGCGACCTGGCCGCCGACCCCATCCCGTTCATCGGCGAGGGCTGGACCGAACTGTGCGACCGCCTCCTCGCACACGGCAGCACCGACCTGGACCGCCTGGCCGACCTGGTGGAATCAGCCGCCCAGCAGCGGGCCTGGGATATCGTCGAACCCCTGCTCGCCGAGGTCCGCGCCGCCGATGTCGTGCTGATCGGCACGCCGATGTACAACTACTCGATCCCGGCGAGCCTCAAGGCCTGGCTGGACCAGATCACCTTCCCGCGAATGTCGCTGGCCCCCACCCGATTCGTGGTGGTGACCGCGCGCGGCGGCGCGTACTCCCCGGGCGCGCCGAAGGCGATCTACGACTACCAGGAGCGCTACCTGCGTGACTTCTTCGCCGGCCACTTCGCCGTCGAGGACACGGTTTTCGTCAATGCCGAACTGGTGAACGCCCGCCACGATCCGGCGCTGGCTCAGCTGCGCGACAAGCACGACGCCTCCTACGCGGCCGCCCTCGACGCCGTCCGCGCGCTCGGTAAGGAGTACTGACATGAACTGGCTCGTCCTGGGTTTGGCCGGTCTGGTGGAGATCGCCTGGTCGCAGTCCATCAAACCGACCCAGAATTTCACCAAGCCGCTCCCGACCCTGGTGTGCTTCCTGCTCGCGGCGGTCGCGGTGTACCTGCTGTCCTACGCCATGCAGTCGCTGCCGGTGGGCACCGCGTACGCGATCTTCACCGGCATCGGGGCGGTCGGCGCGATCGCGCTGGGCGTGCTGGTGCAGAAGGACCCGCTGAGTGTGGGCCGGATGCTGGCGCTGTCCATGATCATCGGCGGCATCGTGCTCGCCCGGGTCACCAATCCCGGGTGAGCGCGGTTCGGGGCGGTATCGTCGCCGCCCATGAACGCTGCGCCCCCGCGGCCACCCGACCTCGCCGCGCGACCGTTCTCGCTGGTCGCCGAACGCATCATGGCCGCCTCCCCGGCCGAGCTCTACCGCATGGCCACCAGACAGTTCGGGACCTGGTTCGCGGACCCGGGTTCGGTGCGCATGCGGCCCGAGGTGAACGAGCCGTTCTACTTCACCGCGGGCGGCGGCCACCCGCACTACGGGCGTTTCCTGCGCCTGGTCCCGGACAATCTGGTGGAGCTCACCTGGATCACCGACGGCACGGCGGGCGCGGAAACCGTACTCACGGTGGAGCTCTCGGCACACGGCGCGGGCACCGCCCTGCTGCTCACCCATGCCGGATTCCCCGACGAGCCCGCCCGCGACCGGCATCGGCAGTCCTGGCCGCGCATCCTCGAACACTGGGACCACAGCGCGGCCGCCACCGGGTAGGTTCGAGCGGGAGTCGAGTTCCCCCATACGAAAGGACGTAACGATGCCTACACGTTCCGCGCGTACCAGCTGGTCCGGTGGTCTGCAGGACGGTTCCGGTCAGGTCGAGCTGGTCAGCTCGGGCGTCGGCAAGTACGACGTCTCGTTCCCCAAGCGCGCCGCCGACGCGGCCGACGGCACCACCAGCCCCGAAGAGCTCATCGCGGCCGCGCACTCCTCCTGCTACGCCATGGCTCTGTCCGCCGAGATCGGCAATGCGGGCGGCACCGCGCAGAGCCTCGACATCACCGCCGACGTCACCCTGGGCCCGGACCCGGCCGGCGGCTTCCGCATCTCCAAGATCAAGCTGACCCTGGTCGGCAAGGCCTCCGGCATCGACGAGGCCGGGTTCCTGGCCGCCGCCGCGGCCGCCAAGGCGGGCTGCCCGGTGTCCAAGGCGCTGACCGGCGTCGACACCATCGAGCTGGACGCCACCTTCGAGGCGTAGTCCTCGAGGCGCAGTGCGCGAAGTCCCGGCTGACACTCTTGTCGGCCGGGACTAGTTCTTTCGGTCAGAGTTCGCCCGGAAACGGGCAATGGGCTCGAAATTCGCGTTGCCGCACCATTAGCCTCGCCCTCACTGCCGGTCGAAATCTGGAGGTGAGCAGTGGTGATGGAGTCACCGGTCGCGGTCGACGCGGCGCGGGAATCGAATGCGGCCGATTCGCTGCCGCGCGTACTCGCGCTGGACGCCGCCCGCGGGATCGCGGTGCTCGGCATGTTCGCGGTCCACGTCGGACCACGGCGGGAGAGTCCCGGCGCGGGCTGGCTGACGGTCTTCGAGGGGCGTTCGGCGGCCCTGTTCGCGGTGCTCGCGGGCGTGTCCCTCGCCCTCATGTCCGGCGGGGCGCAACCCGCCTCCGGGCCGGCCGGGCGCCGCGCTGTGGTCCGCATCGCCGCCCGGGCGATCCTGGTGGCGCTGCTGGGCCTGGTACTGGCACAACTGCATTCCGGCATCGGAATCGCGCTCATCCTGACCTATTACGGCCTGTTCTTCCTGCTGGCGCTGCCCGCGCTGTGGCTGAGCGCGCGGGGACTGGCCCTGCTGGCGGCGATCTGGGCGATCGCGGGACCGCTCGAGTCGTACGCGATCCGAAACCAGCTGGAGCAGAGCGCTTTCGGCGGCCATCCCGATTTCGGCATGCTGACCTCCTGGTCCGGGGTGCGGCAGGTGTTCCAGATGCTGACGCTCACCGGCACCTACCCGGCCCTGATCTGGATGCCGTTCCTCTTCGCCGGGATGGCCCTGGGCCGCTGGGGGATTCGCTCGCTGCGTCCGCTACCGGTGATCGGTGTCGGCGCGGCGCTCACCCTGCTCGGCTACGGCGGTTCCTGGCTGGCGCAGCAGCCGTTCGGTGGCCGTGCGCATCTCGCCGAGCTGCTCACCCGGACCATGTCGGAGGCGGGCATCACCGACTTCGATCCGGGCCAGGTCATCGACGCGGCCGGATTCGGCACGGTGTCCACGACCAGCCCGTGGTGGCTGACCGTCGCGACCCCGCACAGCGGCACCCCGTTCGAGGTGTTCGGCGCGACCGGCGTCGCCATCCTGGTGATCGGCGCGCTCATGGCGCTGGTCCCGCGGACCGGAATCCTGTTGCGGCCCTTGATCGCCGCGGGCTCCTGCGCGCTGAGCCTCTACATCCTGCAGGTGGTCTCGGTCAGCGTGCTGGTGCCGGTCCCGGATCGGGACGCGACCTCGCTGCCCGGCGGCGTGCACGGACCGGGCTGGGAACTGCTGGCCCTGCTGGCGCTCGGCTCACTGGTGGTGGCGACCCTGTGGCGCTACCGCTTCCGCCGCGGTCCGGCGGAATGGCTGCTCCACAGGCTCACCTACCGGGCCTGATCAGGCGTTCTTGCCCGCCACATCCAGGACGACCTCGAACTCCAGCAGCGACGCGCCGGTCGAGACGGGCTTGCGCGCCTCGCCCGCGTGCGCCTCGCGCGCCGGGCCGTCCCGCCACGCCGCGAAGGACTCCTCCGAATCCCACTGCGTGACAACGAAGTAGCGGTTGTCGCCGGCGACCGGGCGGAGCAGCTGGAAGCCCAGGAACCCGGGCGAGTTCTCGACCGCGTGCGCGCGGTGCGCGAAACGCTTCTCCAGCTCGGGGCCGGCGCCCTCGGGGACCTCGATTGCGTTGATCTTGACGACTGCCATGGGCCCGAGGCTACGCCGCCGCCGGGCGGGGGCGGCAACGGCCCACGCCGCCCGCGCCCTAGATTGGTGGCGTGTTGGAAGACGAAGCGAGCCCACTGCACGACGAGGGCGGGACCGGGGTCCCAATCCTGTTGCTGCACGGGCTGATGGGCAGTGCGTACACCTGGAACCGGCAGCTCGACTGGTTGCGCGCGTTCGGGCACGTCTACACCTTCGACGCGGCCGGGCACGGCCGGACCCCGCCCGCGCAGCTCACCACCGAGGCCTTCGTGGCCGATCTCGCGGCGGCCACCGCGGGCATCACCGAGCCGATGGTCGTGATCGGGCACTCCATGGGCGGCCTGCACGGCTGGATGTTCACCGCGGCCCACCCGGACCGGGTCCGGGCGCTGGTGGTCGAGGACATGGCCCCCGACTTCCAGGGGCGCACCGCGGCCGATTGGGCGGCCATGGTCGAGGCCTGGCCGGTCCCGTTCGCGACCGAGGCGGCGGTGCTGGAGTTCTTCGGGCCGGTGGCCGGACGCTATTTCCTGGACTCGTTCCGCCACGAGCCCGACGGCTACCACCTGCACGGCGAGGTGCCGACCTTCCGGGACATCTCCGAGGAGTGGGGCACTCGCGACTTCTGGGCGCAGTGGAAGTCGGTGACGGTGCCCGCGCTGCTGATCGAGGGCGAGTACACCATCACGCCGCCGGGGCAGATGCGGGAGATGGCCGCGCTGCATCCGGACGCCCGGCACGTGGTCATCGCGGACGCCGGGCACCTGGTGCACGACGATCAACCGGCCGCCTACCGGGCCGAAGTCGAGGATTTCCTGCGCCGCGTCCTCGTTTGAGGGCGGGTGCCTTCAGTCGGGTGGGGTGGTCGTCGTATGCTCGGCTCGACCGCGACTCCTGACGGATGGTGACCACGATGATCGACTTCTCGATTCCCGCCGACCTCGCTGCCGAACGCGACCGCGTTCGCCGGTTCGTCATCGACAAGATCGTGCCCTTCGAACGCGACCCGCGCCTGACCGCGCACGGCCCCAACGACGAACTGCGCCAGGAAATGGTGGAGCTGGCCCGCGCCGAGAAGCTGCTCACCATCCAGGCCCCCGTCGAGCTGGGCGGGCGCGGCCTGACCCACGTCGAACAGGCCGTGCTGTACGAGGCCGCCGGCTGGTCCACCCTCGGCCCGGTCGCCATGAACTGCGCCGCTCCCGACGAGGGCAACATGTTCATGCTGTCCAAGATCGCGAATCCGGAACAGACGCAACGCTTCCTGCAGCCGGTGATCGACGGCCACCAGCGCTCCGTCTTCGCCATGACCGAGCCGGGCGGCGCGGGCTCCGACCCCAACCAGCTCGCCACCGAGGCCGTCTTCGACGGCGAGAACTTCACCATCAACGGCCGCAAATGGCTGATCACCGGCGCCGACGGCGCCAAGACCTGGATCATCATGGCGCGCCTGGCCGCCAACCCGCACCTGCCCGAGGGCCCCACCCTGTTCCTCTGCGACGGTGACACCGAGGGCATCGTGATCGAGCGGATCATGAACACCATGGACCGCAACTACGTCGGCGGCCACGCGGTGGTGAACTTCGAAAACCTGGTCCTGCCCAAGGAATCCGTGCTCGGCGAGACCGGCCAGGCGCTGCGCTACGCCCAGCTGCGGCTGGCCCCCGCCCGCCTCACCCACTGCATGCGCTGGCTCGGCGCGGCCGAACGCGCCCAGGCCATCGCGGTCGACTACGCCAAGACCCGCACCGCCTTCGGCAAGCCGATCGGCGAGCACCAAGGCGTGTCGTTCATGCTGGCGGACAACGAGATCGCGCTGCACCAGTGCCGCCTCACCATCTGGCACGTCTGCTGGCTGATGGATCAGGGCCACAAGGCCCGCCACGAGTCCTCGATCGCCAAGTCCTCCGTCTCCGAGGAACTGTTCAAGGTCGCCGACCGCTGCGTCCAGGTGCTCGGCGGCATCGGCATCTCCGACGAGACCGTGGTCGAGATGATCTTCCGCGACATGCGCGCCTTCCGCCTCTACGACGGCCCGACCGAGGTGCACAAGTACGCCATCGGCCGGCAGATCCTCCGCGCCTGAACTGTGGGAACCCGCCCGGAGTCGGGTGCAGGGCCTAATATGCAGCGCATGAGTTCGGAATTGCTTGTGGACGTCTCCGGGGGCGTCGCGGTCCTGACGCTCAACCGGCCCGCCCAGCAGAACGCGCTGACTCCGGCCATGGCGTCGGAACTCGGTGCGTCCCTGCGCCGCTGCGACAACGACGACGCCATCGGCGCGGTCGTCATCACCGGCACCGCGCCCGCGTTCTGCGCGGGCGCGGACCTGTCACTCAAGGTCGGCGAGGTCAACGGCCTCATCGACCCGGCGCCGTTCCGGATCCGAAAACCGGTCATCGCCGCCGTCAACGGGCACGCCGTCGGCATCGGCCTGGAGATCGCGCTGCAGTGCGACCTGCGCTACATGGCCCGCGACGCCGTGTACGCCCTCAACCAGGTCCGCCGCGGCGCGCTCGCCGACGGCTTCGCGCACTGGACCCTGCCCCGCCTGATCGGCAGCGCCCGCGCCGCCGACCTGCTGCTCACCGGCCGCACCTTCGACGGTGACGAGGCGTACTCGCTCGGCATCGCCAACTCCTGCCTGCACGCCGCCGAGGTCCTGCCCACCGCCCTCGAGGTGGCCCACGACATCGCCCACGGTTCGGCCCCGCTCCCGGTGGCGCTGTCCAAGCGCCTGCTCTGGGAGGCCCCCACCATGGATCCGGACACCGTGGGCCGCTTGGAAACCGAGCTCAACGACTACGTCGCCAAGAGCACGGACGGCGGCGAAGGCGTCGCGGCACTGAAGGACCGCCGCCCGCCGAAGTGGACCGGCAGCGTCGCGGGGGAATGGCCCGCGTGGGACGGCATCACCGGCGGCGAGCAGCGCCCGGGCCTGGACTGATGATCAGGCCCGTCCGCTGATCACCATCATCAGGAAGATGCTGCCGAACACGACCATCATGAACGTCCCGATGACGCCGAGGACGTAGCCGACCAGGACCTGCACCCGGCCGCCGAAGCGGCCCCCACCCTCCTCGATGTCGTTGAGCGCGCGGCGGCCGAGGGCCCACGCGATCGGTCCCAGCGCGCCACAGCAGAACACGCTGAGCGCGCCCAGTAGCAGGACGGCGGTTGCGTGCTCGTGCTCGACGGGGGACCCGAGGGGCGGCTGATCGAAGACCACCCGCCAAAGTTTACGGGCGGAAGGCACCGCGCGGCAGGTGGACGCGCGGTGTTCGCTTGGGCCACTTGATTATCGAGGCGAAACTGGACGCCCGACAGTGATGGTCGAGCGACCGATTTGGTTTCAGGAGCGGCGCTGGCGAGCCACTTCGGCCAGCACCACACCCGCCGCGACCGACGCGTTCAGCGACTCCACCGGCCCCGCCATCGGAATGCTCAGGATCGAGTCGCAGTTCTCGCGCACCAGCCGCGAGAGCCCCTTGCCCTCGGAGCCGACCACGACGACCGTCGGTGCGCTGCCGTCGAATTCGTCGAGGGTGGTGTCGCCGCCCGCGTCGAGCCCGACGATCTGATAGCCCTTGTTGGCCCAATCCTTCAGCGTGCGAGTCAGATTCGTGGCCCGCGCGACCGGAAGCCGCGCCGCCGCACCGGCGCTCGTGCGCCACGCCACCGCGGTGACGCTGGCGCTGCGCCGCTGCGGGATGACCACGCCCTGCCCGCCGAACGCCGCCACGGACCGGATGACCGCGCCCAGGTTGCGCGGATCGGTGATGTTGTCCAGCGCCACGATCAGCGCCGGCTCGCCCGAGCTGTGCACCCGGTCCACCAGATCGTCGGGGTGCGCGTACTTGTACGGCGGCACCTGCAGCGCCATGCCCTGGTGCATGCCGTTGTGGCTCATCTTGTCCAGGTCGGTGCGCGGCACCTCCAGGATCGAGATGCCGATCTCGGCGGCCGTCTTCACCGCCTCGGAGAGCCGGTCGTCGTTCTCGGTGCCATTGGCGACGTACAGGGCGGTGGCGGGCACGCCGGCGCGCAGGCACTCCACGACCGGGTTCCGGCCGAGCACCAGCTCGGGACCCTCATTGTCCTTGCGACCCGCGATCGGCCGGGAGGCATTGCGCGACCGGGTGGTGGCGGCCGTCGCCTCGGCCTTGGCCTTCGCCTTGGCCCGCTTGGCGGCGACGTGATAGACCCGATCCTCGGCCTTGGGTGTCGCCCCCTTGCCCTCGAGCCCCCGTCGGCGCTGCCCGCCGGAACCGACGGTCTGCCCCTTCTTGCTTCCGGTCTTCCGGGTCGCCCCGCGTCGCTGGGAATTGCCTGCCATCACTTCGCCTTCCGTATTACGCGGTAAACCGCCTCGAGCCGGGCGCGGGACGAACCCGCTCACTCTCGATCCTGCGGGAAACCTGCCTCCGGTCGGCGCAGCGTGCGGCTGCGCCCATATCGAACCTCCTCCGGGCACTGGCATTGCCGGAGGGTCGCTAAGAATTGTGCCCTACGCTGGGCAGCGGCCCCGAATTCGGTGCGCTCCGCCACACCGTCCGGGAACCGCCGCTCCCGCTCGGAACCGCTACTTCTTGTCCTTGGACAAGGCCCACTCCGCGCCCTGCGGCGTGTCGGTGACCTCGACGCCCGCGGCCTGTAGCCGGTCGCGGACCGCGTCGGCGGTGGCCCAATCCTTGTCGGCGCGGGCCTGCTGCCGCCGGTCCAGTTCCGCGCCGATCAGCACGTCCAGCGCGGCGATGGCGTTCGAGTTGTCGGCGGGCGCGGCCCAGTGCGCGTCCAGCGGGTCCACGCCGAGAATGTCCAGCATGGCCCGGACCTGACCGGCGAGCATGCGCGCGCCCGAGAGGTCGCCGGCGTCGAGCGCCTTGTTGCCCTCGCTCACCACGCCGTGAATCGCGGCCAGTGCCTGCGGAACACCGAGATCGTCGTCGAGCGCCTCGGCGAAGGCCGGGGTCCAGGTGCCGACCGGCACGTCACCGGTGCGCTCGGCGACCCGCAGCACGAACGCCTCCAGGCGCTGGTATCCGGCGGCGGCCTCGGTCAGCGCCTGATCGGAATATTCGACCATCGAGCGGTAGCCCACGCTGCCGAGGTAGTAGCGCAATTCGACCGCGCGCACCCCGACCCGTTCCAGCACATTCGGAATGGACAGCACATTGCCCAGCGACTTGGACATCTTCTCGCCGCCCATGGTCACCCAGCCGTTGTGCAGCCAGTAGCGCGCGAATCCGTCCCCGGCCGCGCGTGACTGCGCGATCTCGTTCTCGTGGTGCGGGAAAACCAGATCCATTCCACCGCAATGAATATCGAATTCCGGACCGAGATAGAACTCGGCCATGGCGGAGCATTCCAAATGCCAGCCCGGCCGGCCGGGACCCCACGGCGACGGCCAATTCGGCTCACCGGGTTTCGCGGCCTTCCACAGCGTGAAATCGCGCGGATCCTTCTTGCCGGTGCCCGCGCTCTCACCCTGATGCACGTCATCGAGCTTGTGCCCGGACAACTTTCCGTAATCCGGGAAGCTCAGCACATCGAAATAGACATTGCCGTCGGAGGCATAGGCGTGGCCGCGCTCGATGAGCCGTTCCATCATCCCGACCATCTGGGTGATGTGCCCGGTCGCGCGTGGCTCCGCGGACGGCGGCAGCACGCCGAGCGTCTCGTAGGCGCGGTCGAAGGCGCGCTCGTGGGTGGCGGCCCACTCCCACCAGGGACGGCCGTGCTCGGCGGCCTTGGTCAGGATCTTGTCGTCGATATCGGTGACATTGCGGATGAAGGCCACGTCGAAACCGTTGGCGGCCAGCCACCGTCGCAGCACGTCGAAGGCGACGCCGCTGCGCACGTGCCCGATGTGGGGTTCCCCCTGAACGGTCGCGCCGCACAGGTACACCGAGGCTTTGCCGGGGACCAGCGGCGTGAAATCACGCAGGGTCCGCGTCTCGGTGTCGAAAAGGCGCAGAGTCACGACAGAGCATCCTAGCTGTTGGGAAATGGGCGGATTACGGGTGCGTCAGGCGCGGCAACACAGCAGGGCGGTGGCCACCGCGGCCACGCCCTCGCCGCGGCCGGTGAGGCCCAGACCGTCGGTCGTGGTGCCCGACACCGAGATCGGCGCACCCAGGATCTCACCCAGCACCTGTTGCGCCTCGGCCCGCCGGGGACCGATTTTGGGCCGATTTCCGATGACCTGTACAGCCGCATTGACAATCGAGAATCCGGCCTCGTCGAGCAGTCGCCGGACTTCGTTCAGCATGGCCGCGCCGGACACGCCCTCCCATTCGGGACGGCCGGTGCCGAAGACCGCGCCGACATCGCCGAGTCCGGCGGCCGAGAGCAGGGCGTCGCAGAGCGCGTGTGCGGCGACATCGCCGTCGGAGTGACCCTCGCAGCCGCTGTCACCCTCGAACAGCAGGCCCGCCATCCAGCAGGGGCGGCCGGGTTCGATGGGGTGGACATCGCTGCCGATGCCGGTGCGCAGGCTCATCGGATCCGTCACGGCGCGATCACCGCCGCGCGTGTCGTGTCCAGCCCACCTGCGGTGTCGGGCGAATCACGGCGGGCGGCCAGGGTATTGGCCAGGACCAGGTCCAAGGGCGAAGTGATCTTGAAGGCCAGGGCGTCACCGAGCACCGTCTCGACGGTCGCACCCAGCATCTCCACCAACCCCGCGTCATCGGTCGCCTGTGTACCCACAGCGTAGGCGGAGCGCAGCAGCTCGGCGTCGAAGCCCTGCGGAGTCTGGATGGCGCGCAGCTCGGAGCGGTCCGGCGTGCCGGTCACCGCGCCCGAGGCGTCCACGGATTTGATGGTGTCGGCCACCGGCAGGGCGGGCACCACGGCCCGCGCACCCGCGCGCAGCGCGTCCACGACCCGGGTGATCAGGGCCGGGGGAGTCAGGGCCCGGGCAGCGTCGTGCACCAGCACCAGGGTGGCATCGGGGGCGGCCGCGAGGCCGGCCCGCACCGAATCGGTCCGCTCGGCGCCACCGGCGACCACGTGCACGGGGACGCCGGAGTCGGGCAGCAGGGCTCGGGTCTGTGCGACGAGTTCGGCGGGCACCATAACCACAACGTCGTCGACCGACCCGGAATCGATCAGCCCCTGGACCGCGAGAGTGAGCATGGGACTGCCGCCGACGTGGACGAAGGCCTTCGGCTTGTTCTCACCGAGACGCACGCCCATGCCGGCGGCAGGAACCAGGGCGACGACGCGAACGTCGTCGCCGGGTGTTGTTTTCACGGTCAGGAGGCCGCTGCGAGAACCTCGTCGAGCAGGGTCTCCGCCTTGACGTCGTCGGTGCCTTCCGCGAGCGCGAGCTCGCCGACGAGGATCTGACGGGCCTTGGCCAGCATCCGCTTCTCGCCGGCGGACAGGCCGCGGTCCTGCTCACGACGCCACAGGTCGCGAACGACCTCGGCCACCTTGTTCACATCGCCGGAGGCGAGCTTCTCGAGGTTGGCCTTGTAGCGGCGGGACCAGTTGGTCGGCTCTTCGGTGTGCGGAGCCCGCAGGACCTGGAAGACCTTGTCCAAGCCCTCCTGGCCGACGACGTCGCGGACGCCGACATACTCCGCATTCTCTGCGGGAACCCGAACGGTCAGGTCGCCCTGTGCGACCTTCAGGACCAGATACTCCTTTTGTACACCCTTGATGGTGCGGGTTTCGATAGCTTCGATCAGCGCCGCTCCGTGGTGGGGGTAAACGACGGTGTCTCCGACCTTAAAAATCATGTGTCCCGTGCCCCTTTCGATGTTCACAGTTTAACATGCGACTCGGTAACGGCGCGATCAACGGCGCAGGTCAGGGCCACAACGGAGCGGCGGCGGGGGTTGACAGATGACGAATCGTGTGCATCCCGTTGTGGCATAAGGGGATAGCGCATCGCGCTGTTCGCGCGCATATGCGAGTGCGTAGTTCGCATACGCGACCGGGCACCCTCGCATAAACGGCAATGCCTCTCACGAGAACTCGTCTCGGAATCTCTGTCATGCCCCCTGACACATCCCACCCGGTCGCTCCGTGTGATCTGTGACGCGTCCGCCCGATACCGCCCGACGTTCGAACCGATATCGCACGACGCTCGCAACCGATACCGCGTGACGCGCGCACGACACCGCCCGCGTGTAGCACGGGGGAAGCGACGCACTACTCTCATTGACTACTACTCTCCATAGTGGAGTGAGCCCGGTCGACATGGAGGACACCGTGACTGCCCTGAAAGCCACCACTGCGTCGAAGTCGCGGCGGCGTGCCGTGACAGTTGCTGCACTCGCTGCGGGTGCGGTGCTCGCGCTGTCGGGTTGCGGCGCCGGTCAGATCTCGCAGACCGCCACCCAGGTCGCCGCCGTCAACGGCAGCACCGCCAATGTCGGGTCCATCGCGCTGCGCGACGTGCGCTTCCTGCTGCCGCAGGGCGAGGAGTCCGGCAACACCAAGGGTGGCAAGGCCGTGCTGGCCTTCACCGCCGTGAACATGAGCGACAGCAAGACCGACGAGCTGGTCAGCATCACCGCCGAGGGCCTGGGCACGGTCAAGCTCGACGGCAAGATCGAGATCAAGCCGTCCAGCGCCGTGGTCGCCGACAAGCCGACCGCCAAGGACGCCGCCCAGGCGGCCGACGTGCACGAGCACAACGCCGGCCAGCCCGCCTCCGACAAGGTCGCGGACCCGAACGCCAAGCCGATCCTGATCGAGGTCACCGGTCTCGCCAAGGACGTCAACCCGGGCCTGACCTACCCGCTCACCTTCAACTTCAAGGAGGGTGGCACCGTCGTCGTCAACACCCCGGTCGACGCCGGTCCGAACAACCCGCGCCCCGAGCCCGCCAAGGCGGAGAAGAAGGGCGGCGAGCACTGAGCTCGCGCTGAACCTCCGACGGTGCCCGTCCCGGATTCCGGGGCGGGCACCGTCGTGTCCGGGCCCGGCGGGGACTTCGGCGCGCGTGGTTGCCGGAGTGTGTCGGGGGCCCTGGCTAGGCTGCCCGCGTGGCCAAGGTGAAATCGGTGTATCGGTGTGCGGAGTGCACGTGCGAGGTCGCCAAATGGGTTGGGCGCTGCCCGGATTGCGGGGCGTGGGGGAGCATCGAGGAGGTGGCCGCGTCCTCGGGCGCGATGGCGGTGGGGCGGCGGGCCATGCTGCCGAGCACGGCGGCCACGCCGATCTCGAGCATCGACTCGAACAAGACGCAGTCGCGGTCGACGGGCGTGTCCGAGCTGGACCGGGTGCTGGGCGGCGGGATCATCCCCGGTTCGGTGGTGCTGCTGTCGGGGGAGCCGGGCGTCGGCAAGTCGACGCTGCTGCTCGAGGTGGCGCACCGGTGGGCGCGGGCGCGTGACGAGATCGCGCTGTACGTGACCGCCGAGGAGTCGGCGGGTCAGGTCCGGCTGCGG
The DNA here is from genome assembly GCF_040630175.1 of Nocardia sp. NPDC005825. Taxonomy (NCBI): domain Bacteria; kingdom Bacillati; phylum Actinomycetota; class Actinomycetes; order Mycobacteriales; family Nocardiaceae; genus Nocardia; species Nocardia sp. NPDC005825. The sequence continues at coordinate 17,518 of NZ_JBEXXC010000004.1, read as the reverse complement.
GCGGACCGGACCGACGCGGTGCACGAAAAGGTGTACCTGGCCGCGGAATCCGATCTGGCGACCATCCTGGGCCACGTGGAGCAGGTGAAACCCAGCCTGCTGGTGGTGGACTCGGTGCAGACCATGCTGGCCGCCGACGCGGACGGCGTGATCGGCGGTGTCACCCAGGTGCGGTCGGTGACGGCGGCGCTCACCTCGCTGGCCAAGGCGACCGGGATCGCGGTGCTGCTGGTCGGGCATGTCACCAAGGACGGCGCGGTGGCCGGTCCGCGCACGCTGGAGCACCTGGTGGACGTGGTGCTGCAGTTCGAGGGGGACAAGCATTCGTCGCTGCGCATGGTGCGCGGCATCAAGAACCGTTTCGGCAGCACCGACGAGGTCGGCTGCTTCGAGATGGTGGAAGCGGGAATCCGTTGCGTGGACGACCCTTCCGGGCTGTTCCTGCACCACCGCACCGATTCGGTGCCCGGGACCGCGGTCACGGTCGCCATGGACGGCAAGCGCCCCATGCTGGGTGAGGTGCAGGGCCTCACCGTGGACACCCAGGCGCCCGCTCCGCGGCGCGCGGTGAGCGGGCTGGACTACAACCGCGTTTCCATGGTCCTGGCGGTCCTGCAGAGCCGTGGGGGCGTGTACGTGGGCAAGCAGGACGTCTACGCGGCCACCGTGGGCGGTATGCGGCTCACCGAGCCCGCGGCGGATCTGGCTGTCGCGCTTGCCATCGCGAGCGCCAGCCAGGATCTGGCGCTGCCGACCGGCATGGTGGTCTTGGGCGAGGTCGGGCTGGCGGGTGAGGTGCGCCAGGTGACCGGGCTGACCCGTCGGCTGGCGGAGGCGGAGCGGCTGGGCTTCACCGAGGCCCTGGTCCCGCCGGGCGTGGACCGCACCGGCCGCACCATGACCTTGCGCGAGGTGGCCGATATCCGTGCGGCACTGTCGGTTACCGGCCTGCGCCGGCGGCGGCGCGATCAGGAGGAGCCGATGGAAATGGCGGAGTGAACGCCGGAATCGAATAGCGGGAGCGCGAATTCGAAATGGGGGCGGAATTCGATTCGTGAATACCGGAATTCCCCGGAAACGACGAAGGCCGGGATCCGTCGATCGGATCCCGGCCTTCGGTGTGCTGCGGGCGTCAGGCGATATTGAACGGTTCCGGCTGACTGCGGACCGAACCGAGCTGGGCCACAACGGTGTACGGCCCGGCCGGAACCTGCAGGCGCTCGCCCGCGCAGCCGGGCTGTGAGCTGGCGCCCGACCAGGTGACGGTGAAGGCGGCCTGCTGGCCGGGGGCCAGGGTGCGCATGTCGGGGGTGCCGTCCGGGTAACAGTCGGTGCTGGACCACAGCTTGCGCTGGCCGTCGAGGGACTGCACCTGGACCAGCTGGAGTCCGGAGCCCATGTCGCGTTCGCAGACGCCGCTGGAGATATTGGTGATGACGATGCCGAACTGCGGCTGCTCACCGACCTTGTAGCTGGCCTGCCCGACGGTGACCTTCACGGCCAGCGACTGATCGGTGCACTGGGCCTGCGCCGCCGGGGCCGCGCCGCTCGACGACGCGGCGGACGGCTTGGCCGAGCTCGGGTCCGGAGTGCCCGTGGCGCTGCCCGAGGTCTTACCGCTGGTCGCCGCACTGGAGCTCGCGGCGGCCTTGGTGTCGGACTTGTGGTCGCCGTCGCCCTTCAGCAGCGCGAAGCCCACCCAGAGCACCAGGGCGAGCCCGATCACCATCGCGCCGATCGCGACCGCGCGTCGACGCCAGTAGATTTCCGGTGGGAGTGGTCCGTTCGGTTCCAGCACGGTGACAACGGTAAGCGCACCGTCCTGGTCACCCCGAGCAGGGTCTCGGCGTGTCGGTCGCGAAAGCGGCTACGGGGCCGGTAAATTCCGGCCCCCGCGGCGGGTCAGACCACTTCGCCGATATTGCCGATGACGCGGTGCAGCTTGATCTGGCCTTCGCCGAGGTTGTAGGTGACGCAGGCGATGGCGCACTCGCCGGTGGCGACCCGCTGGGAGATGATCATCGACCGCTGCATGAGCAGGCGGGCGGTCTCCTCGACGTGCCGGGCCTCGAGTTCGTCGACGCCCTCCAGGCCCTCGCGGCGGCCGATCAGGATGGACGGGGTGACGCGTTCGACGACCGAGCGGATGAAGCCGCCGGGCACATTGCCGTGGTCGAGGGCGTCGATGGTGGCCCGGACCGCGCCGCAGCTGTCGTGGCCGAGAACCACGATGAGCGGCACGTTCAGGACCTGCACGCCGTATTCGATGGAGCCCAGCACGGAGGCGTCGATGACATGGCCGGCGGTGCGCACCACGAACATGTCGCCGAGGCCCTGATCGAAGATGATCTCGGCGGCGACGCGAGAGTCGCCGCAGCCGAACAACACCGCGCCGGGCTGCTGTCCGTCGACGAGCTTGGCCCGGTCGATCGCGCCTTGGCTAGGGTGCCGCAACTGGCCGTTGACGAAGCGTTCATTGCCTTCGCGCAGGGCTTTCCACGCACTGATCGGGTTGTTATGCGGCATGTGACCTATTTTCCATAGCCCCTCGGTTACCGGCGAGTCCATGGCGTTACGGTCCGGCAAAGACGGGCCGACCATGTCGGGGCGGCCTCGGTGAGCTGCCCGACGCGCCGGGCTCGGTGCCGCGAGGGGCACGCCGGGTGGGGGGAGCCCGGCCTCCTCGACATGGATACCATCGCGCGTGACGGCGCGCGGGCGTTTCTCATCGGTCGAAACAGCCTGCACGCCATGCGGGAGGAGGCGGATGTGGACAGCGATGTGCTGATCGACTGGTACGAGGAGACTGCTCGGGACCTGCCGTGGCGGCGGCCGGGTGTCACCGCGTGGCAGATCCTGATGAGCGAGATCATGTTGCAGCAGACGCCCGTGGTTCGGGTGGAGCCGATCTGGCGGGAGTGGGTGGCGCGCTGGCCGGTGCCGTCGGCGATGGCGGCCGCGCCGCAGGGTGAGGTGCTGCGCGCCTGGGGCAAGCTCGGGTATCCGCGGCGGGCGCTGCGGCTGCACGAGTGCGCGCAGGTGCTGGCCGCCGAGCACGGTGACGAGGTGCCCGCCGATGTGGATGTGCTGCTGGGCCTGCCGGGCATCGGGGCGTACACCGCCCGCGCGGTCGCGTGTTTCGCGTACGGGCAGCGAGTTCCGGTGGTGGACACCAATGTTCGCCGGGTGGTGGCGCGAGCCGTGCACGGGCGGGCCGAGGCCGGCAATCCGGCGGCCCGCGATCTGGCCGAGACCGAGGAACTGTTGCCCGCGCGGGTCGATCGGGCCGCGGTCATGTCGGCGGCCCTGATGGAGCTGGGCGCGCTGGTCTGCACCGCCCGGACCCCGGACTGCGAGCGCTGCCCGCTGCCCGCGTGCGCGTGGGTGTCGGCGGGCCGTCCGGCCTCGGAGGTGGTGCGCAAGGTGCAGAAGTACGAGGGCACCGACCGTCAGGCGCGCGGACGGCTGCTCGATGTGCTGCGGGATTCGTCGGGGCCGGTGGAGCGGGTTCGCCTGGACCTGGCCTGGACTCGCGATCCGGGCCAGCGGGACCGGGCGCTGGATTCGCTGCTGGTCGACGGTCTCATCGAGCAGACTCCCGACGGCTTGTTCGCGCTGGCGGGCGAGGGGAGCTGACCCCGCGCCGCCCGTCCCGGGCCGATGCGTGACGAACCGGGACGGGCGAGCGGGCACGATCTGCCGCCCCTCATGCGGCAGATCGGGTGGGGTGTGGCCGGTTTCGCGGGATCGCCGCGAAACTCAGGCGGCGACCAGGGCCGTGCGCCGATTGCGGGTGCGGGACCCGACCACCCGGCAGATCAGGTAGATGGTGAACGAGATGGTGGTGACGAAGGTCGAGATCGGGACGCCGGGGGCCAGCGACAGCAGAATGCCTCCGACCGCGGCGATCTCGGCGAACACGATCGACAGCACCGCCACCCGGGCCGGGCTCGCGGTGAGCTGCGCGGCCGCCGCGGCGGGCGTGATGAGCAGCGACAGCACCAGCAGCGCGCCCACGATCTGCACGCCGAAGGCGGCCGTCACACCGAGCAGCACCGCGAACACGATCGACAGCGCCCGCACCGGAACCCCGCGCGCGACAGCGACTTCCGGGTCGGCGCTGGCGAACAGCAACGGCCGGTAGACGGCGGCCAGCACCACCAGTACCGCGGCCGTGCAGGTGGCCAGCAGCCCGAGACCGGAGTTGCCGACGCTCACCACCTGGCCGGTGAGCAGCGAGAACTTGGAGCCCGCGCGTTCGGGGCCGAGCCACAGGAACAGCACCGACAGACCGAGGCCGAAGGACAGCACCACCGCGATCACCGAATCCCGTTCGCGGGCCCGGGATCCGAGCACGCCGAACAGCACGGCCGCCACCACCGACCCGATGATCGCGCCGACGCCCACCCCGATCCCGGCGAGCAGCGCGGCGGCCGCGCCGGTCAGCGACAGCTCGCTGGTGCCGTGCACGGCGAACGACATCTGGCGGCTGATGATGAGCGGTCCGATGGCCCCGGCCAGCAGGCCCAGCAGCGCGGCGGCGATCACCGCCTGCTGCACGAAGTCGTAGCCCAGCAGATGCGTGGTGGTGGACACGTCGAACAGCTGTGAGAACAGCTTGGACAGCTTCTCCATCAGGCCCGCACCTCCGGCTGGCAGTGGGCCGCGCCGGATTCGCCGAGCGCGTCCATGGCGTCGCCGGTGCCGACCACGACCAGGCGGCCGCGCACCCGCAGCACGTCGACCTCGGTGCCGTAGAGCTCGGAGAGCGTCTCGGAGGTCATCACCTCGTCGGGCGTCCCGATCCGGAACTTCCCGTCCACCAGGTACAGCACCCGATCCACCAGCGGCAGAATGGGATTGATCTCGTGGGTCACGAACAGCACGGCGGTCTCGTGGCTGCGCCGCCGCCGATCGATGAGCTCCGACACCAGTCGCTGATTCGCCAGATCCAGCGACAGCAGCGGCTCGTCGCACAACAGCACCTTGGGGTCACCCGCGAGCGCCTGCGCGACCCGCAGCCGCTGCTGTTCGCCGCCGGACAGCGCGTCCAGCGGCGCGTGCGCGAAGTGTTCCGCCCCGACCGCCGAGATCGCCTCGGCCACTTTCCGTTTGCGTTCCTTGCGCCCGCGCAGCCCGAGTCCCCACCGGTGCCCGTCGACGCCGAGGCCGACCAGATCCACGCCGCGCAGCTGCCCGCCGCCTTCGATGGTCTTCTGCTGCGGCACGTAGCCGATATCCGGGTTGCCCACGCGCACCGGCGATCCCGCGATCTCGGCGGTTCCGGCGGTCAACCCCAGCTGCCCCAGCAGCATGCGCATGAGGGAGGTCTTCCCGGACCCGTTGGGGCCGAGCACCGCGATGAATTCGCCCGGCTGGACCTCGAGGTCCAGTCCGTCCCACAGCGTCCGTTCGCCGAACGCCAGCCGTGCGCCCGATAGTCGTACCGCGGGGACGCCTTGGCGCCGCACGGTTTCCGGCTGGGGTGCGGCCACGGCCCGGGTCGGTTCCGCGCGACCGGAGCGCCCGGGGGTGCGGGGGCGGGCTCCGGTGAGGGCGCAACCGGCCTTGGGGGTGGTGACCCCGGGGTTGGTCGCGGGCTTCGCGGTCATGGTGGTCCTCCCGGATCCGGCGGTGCTGCGGGTGTTTATGCGAGAGCCTTGGCGAGGGACTGGGCGTTGTTCGTCATCCAGGTGACGTAGTCCAGGCCCTGGGGGAGGGTTTCGGTGACCTCGACGACGGCGACGCCGGACTTGTCGGCGGCGGCGCGGAGGTCCTTGGTGAGCTTGTCCTCGGTCTGGATGTTGTAGACGAGGGCGCGAACCCGCTTGGCGTTCACCAGGTCCCGGACGGCGGCCACGTCGGCGGGGGACGGGTCGGTGCCCTGTTCGATGGCCTCCTGGAAGGCGCGCGGGGTCTTGTCATCGGCCTTGGCGGCGGTGAGCAGGTACGCGGCCAGCGGTTCGGTCTGCAGGACCGGCTGGTTCGGGTGCTCGGCGGCGATCTTGGCGGCGATGGCCTCGACGGGCGCGAGTTTCGCGGTGAACGCGGCGGCGCGGTCGGTGTAGTCCTGCTGGTGGGCGGGGTCGACGGCGCCGAGGGCCGCGGCGATGTGCGCGGCGACGTGGCTGACCTGGTGCACGTCGTACCAGACGTGCTCGTTGGCCTCGTGGTCGTGACCGGCGGCCTCGGTCTTGTCGGATGTCGGTGCGCCGGAAGCGCTCTCGTGGGCGTGGTCGCTCTCGGTGGCGATGTCGAAGGCGTTGACGGTCTTCTTGTTCCGGCCCGCGATGGCCTTGTCGATGAATTCGTCGTAGTGGCCGCCGTTGTAGACGACGAGCGCGGCGTCGGTGATCCGGGCGGCGTCGGCGGGGGTGACCTCGAACGAGTGCGGGTCCACCGCGGGGTCGTCGATGATCGATTCGACCTTCACGTCGGGTCCGGCGACGGCCCGGGTGATGTCGCCCCAGACATTGGTGGACGCGATGACGGTGAGCTGGTCCGAGGTCTTGGTGCTGCCGCAGGCGGTCAGGGTGGCGACGGTCGCGAGTCCTGCGGCGAACACGGCGAATCCTCGGGCAGAGCTTCTGGTCACGCGGGGCACTCCTGGCACTACGGCTTATCAATAACGAAAACGATTGCCATTTGAATGTAGCGCACGCCCCGGGCGAGTCCCTAGCCCCGATCCGCGGATGTGGTCCGCGACACGAAAGACCCGGAGAGCAACCTGCTCTCCGGGTCTTTCGGAACTATCGAATCCTCAGGTCAGTGACTGGTGAAGGCCGCGACCGGCTGGCTCAGCAACTGCGCGCAGCGCAGCAGACCGAGGTGGCTGTAGGCCTGCGGGTGGTTGCCGAGCGAGCGTTCGGCGACCGGGTCGTACTCCTCGGAGAGCAGACCGGTCGGTCCCGCCACATCCACCAGCTGCGCGAACAACGCCTCCGCGTCCTCCCGCTTGCCGATCAGCAGATACGCCTCGACCAGCCACGCGGCGCACAGGTGGAACCCGCCCTCGCCGCCGGGCAGCCCGTCGTCGTGGTGGTACCGGTACACCGTCGACCCGCTGCGCAGCTCCGCCTCGGTGGCCACCACGGTCGCCGCGAAGCGCGGGTCGGAGGGCTCGATCAGCCCGCTCAACCCGATGTGCAGGGTGGCGGCGTCCAGGTCGGTGCCGTCGTAAGCCGCTGTGTAGGACTGGACTTCGTCGTTCCAGCCCTCGGCCTTGACCTCGTCGGCGATGGTGTCGCGCAGCGGCGCCCACTCCGGATCGGCCGGGCGGCCGAACTGCTTGGCCAGGGTGAGCGCCCGGTCCACCGTCAGCCAGCCCATGACCTTCGAGTACACGTGGTGGCGCGGATTGCCGCGGATCTCCCAGATGCCGTGGTCGGCCTCGCGCCAGCGCCGCTGCACCGCGGACACCATGGCGTGCACCAACTCCCAGTCCGCGTCCGGCAGCGCCTTGGCGGGATCGTTGATGCCCTGGCGTTCCCGGGTGTGCGCGAGCTGTGAGATGAGGTCCACGATGGGCCCGAACACGTCCAGCTGGACCTGCATGTTCGCCGCGTTGCCGACGCGCACCGGCCGCGAGCCGGCGTAGCCGGGCAGCTGGTCGATGACGGCCTCGGGCGGCAGGGTCTCGCCGTAGAGGGTGTACAGCGGGTGCAGCCGCTCGGGTCCGGGCAGCGTCTCGAGCACCCGGTGCACCCAGGCCAGCAGTTCCTCGGCCTCGCCGGTGGAGCCCAGCGAGACCAGTGCGGACGCGGTCAGCGAGGCGTCGCGCAGCCAGCAGTAGCGGTAGTCCCAGTTGCGCACGCCGCCGATGTCCTCGGGCAGCGAGGTGGTGGCCGCGGCCAGGATGGACCCGGACGGCGCGTGCACCAGTCCGCGCAGGGTGAGCGCGGAGCGCTTCATCAGGTCGGGCTTGAGCGGCGGCAGTTCGAGGGTGCCGACCCAATCCGCCCAGTGGCGCTCGGCCTCGCGGCGGCGGTCCGCCTCGGGCCGCATGGCGGGCGCGAGATCGGAGGTGCCGCAGCGCAGTTCGAGCACGACCGGACCCTCGGAGGGGTCCACCACCGCGCGAGCGGTGTGGTGGTTGCCCTCGTCGATGATCTCCCACTCGACGCCGGGGGAGCGCAGCACCATCGGATCGTTGGTGCCCTCGAGCTTGAGCCCGCCAGTGGCGTGCACCAGCCGCACCGGCACCTGCCCGAATTCGGGCCGGGGCGCGAAGGTGATGACCGCCTTGGCGTCACCGGTGATCACGCGGGTGAGGTCGGTGCGCTCGGGGACCACGTCGTGCGGCAGGTAGTCCACGACCTGCAAACTGGACCAACGGGTTTCGACGGTCATGGTGCCGTCGACGTACCGCTGCGACAGCGGCAGCCCCGCGCGCTCGGGCTGAATGGTGAAGTGCCCCGCGCCCGGTCCGCCCAGCAGGTGGGCGAAGACGGCGGCGGAGTCGGGTTCGGGGTGGCACAGCCAGGTGACGGTGCCGTCCGGTGTGACAAGGGCTTTGGAGCGAGGGCTGGCCAGCATGGTCAGCCGCTCGATTCGAGGGGCCGAGGCACCTGCCAACCATGTGCGGCGCTCCTCGAGTAGGAACGCCAGCGCCTTCGACACCTCCTCGGTGCTGGCCACATGGTATTTCGCGAGGGACTCGCCGTCACCGACCTTGATGCCGACGTCGGGTCCGGAGAGGCGCTTGAACGCCTTCTCGTCGGTCACGTCGTCGCCGATGAACAGTGCCGCGGAGGCGCCCTGCTGGTGCCGGACGATGTCGAGGGCCGCGCCCTTGTCGGTCTCGACGACCGCGAGCTCGATGACTTCCTTGCCCTCGGTGGTCTGCACGCCGACCCAGCTGGCCGGACCCTGACGCACCTGAACCAGTGCGCGACGGCCGATTTCGGGGCTGGCATTGCGGACGTGCAGGGCCACGCTGGCGGGTTTGATCTCGACCGAGGCGCCCGGGTTGTCCTGAGCGATCTGCGTCAGGGTCGAAGTGACCTCTTGCAGTAGCTGTTTCGCGTCGTTGTCGATGGCGTGCACGAAGCCGACATCGAATTCCGAACCGTGACTACCGATCAGCTGTACCTCGACGGGAAGCCGGGACAACGCCGCGAGATCTCGCAGCGCCCGGCCGGAGATGACGGCAGCCGTGGTGCCGCTGAGTCCGGCGAGAGCGCGTAAGGCGTTCACCGATTCTCGATGGGGATAGGCCTTGGCCGGGTCGGAGACGATGGGCGCGATGGTCCCGTCGTAGTCCGAAGCGACCAGCAACCGTGGCACGCGGGCGATGGCCGACAGGGCACGGCGAAGTTCGAGTGACAAATCCTGTGCGCTCACGCATCCAACCTAGTGATCGGAGGAGATTTTTCAGGGCGCGAGTGATGCTACTGGGTCTTGATTGCCCGCTCGTGTGTGCGGTGATACATAGCGTTTACAAGACACTTTCGCGTCGATCACGCCGTGTGTGAGACACACCCGGATTGCCCGCTGTTCACCCTGGCTGACCAGCGCTGTTCCAGCAAACCCGGACCCCGGAAATGCCAACGGGCTGCCCGGCTCTCCGGACCGGGCAGCCCGTCTCGCTTCGCGAACGCAGTAGTGCGTTCGCTACTCCTTGTCGCCGCCGATGAGCAGATCGACGGTCAGCTCCAGGCGCTCGGTGACGTCCGTGGCGGACGCGCGACGGGTCAGCCAGGCGACCAGATTCGACAGCCACACATCGGAGATGACGCGGGCGATGGCGAGCTGGCGGTCGCTGGGGATCTCGTCGGACAGGGCGCGGGCGAAGAACCGGTCCATCACCTTGCCGACCCGGTCGACCTCGGCGGCCGCGGACGCGTCGGCGAACATGAAGGCGCGGGTCATGGCCTCGGTGAGCAGCGGGTCGCGCTGCATGGCCCGGGTGACCTGGGTGAGCAGCAGGTGCATGCGCTCCTGCGGGGTGGCCCCGGCCAGCGGCTTGCGGCGGCCCTCGAAGGACTCGAACTCCCGGGCCAGGGCGGACACCAGCAGGTGCACCTTGGACGGGAAGTACCGGTAGAGCGTGCCGACGGCGACGTCCGCGCGTTCGGCGACGGCCCGCATCTGGACCGCGTCGTAGCCGCCCTTGGAGGCGAGGGCGAGGGTCGCGTCGAGGATGCGTTTACGCCGGTCGCGCTGGGCCGCCGAGCTCAGATCCTCCTCGCTGAGGGTGGTGACGGGCGCGGTGCGTCCACCGGGCGCCCCGTCGGCGGCCTGCGATCGGGAGGGACTGGCCATCGGTTGAAAGTCCTTTCGCACGAATCGTTCGGTTCATCTCACCCGGCAGACACGCGCCGGGCACGAGTTCGTACCGCGTCGTCGGGACGGCGCTTGACTTCCGCCCGGCTCGAACATTAGAACATGTTCTAGGAGTGGAAGTCACGCCGGGAAGAAGGTAGGGGTTGTGACCATAGCCACCACTGACGAGCATAAAGCCGTCCAGGAGTCGATGCGCGGATGGGCGTCGGCAGTGCGACCAATTGCAACAATGCGCTCCGGCGCACCAGATTTCTGGCACGAATACTGGCCGCGCCTGGCCGATCTCGGGGTTTTCCGGGTCGCGGTTCCGGAAGAGGCCGGGGGTGCGGGCGGTACCGTCGGGGACCTGGCCGTCCTGATCGAACAGGCGGCGCACGACCTCGTCGGCGGACCGGTTCTCGCGACGGCGCTGGCAGGTCTCGTCGTCGGCGAGGCGCTCGACGAGACTACGCCATGCGGCGTCGCGCTCGAGGGCGAAATCGCGATCTCGGCGAGCGCCTCGGGCGCCGTGGTGTCCGGTGAGTGGGACTCGGTTCCCGGCGCCGCGCCGGGAACCGCCGTGCTGGTTCCGGTCCGTGACGGCGACCGCCACCTGTGGGCGCTGATCGACGCCGGCGCCACCGGACTGACCGTCGAGCCGCTGGACGCGATCGACCAGAGCGTGCCGCTGTCCCGCGTGGTCTGCGCCGAGGTCACCGTGGCCGCAGACCGGCTGTTCGAGCCCGGCTTCTCGGTGCTGGACCTGGCCGCCACCCTGGTCGCCGCCGAACTGGCGGGCATCGCGGGCTGGGCCCTGGAGACCGCCACCGAGTACGCGAAGGTGCGCGAGCAGTTCGGCCGCCGGATCGGCGAGTTCCAGGCCGTCAAGCACATCTGCGCCTGGATGCTGTGCCGGGTCGAGCAGATTCGCGCGGTGGCCGCCGATGCCGCCGCCGCCGCGGACGCCGGGAGCGCCGAGCTCCCGCTGGCCGCCGCCGTCGCGCTGTCGATGTCCCTTGACGCCGCGGTCGAGAACGCCAAGGACTGCATCCAGGTCCTGGGCGGCATCGGCTTCACCTGGGAACACGACGCCCACCTGTACCTGCGCCGCGCCACTGCGCTGCGGCAGCTGCTGGGCGGCACCGCGCGCTGGCGGGGCCGGGTCACCGAGCTCACCCTGGCGGGCGTGCGCCGCACCGTCGGCATCGACCTCGGCGGCGAGGCCGAATCGGAGTGGGAGACGGGCGGTTTGGACGCCGCCGAGGCGGCCGTGCTGGAAGCCGACCTGGCCAAGATCGCGGCGCTGCCCGAGACCGAGCAGCGCCTGGCGCTGGCCGAGGCCGGACTGATCGCGTCGCACTGGCCCGCGCCCTACGGTCGCGGCGCCGGCCCGCTGCTGCGCACCCGCCTCGACGACCAGGTCCGCAAGGCCGGGATCACGCTGCCGGACATCGCGATCGCCAACTGGGCGATCCCGACCCTGCTGCAGTGGGGCACCCCCGAGCAGATCGAGCGCTACGCCCTGCCGACGCTGACCGGCGAGGTCATCTGGTGCCAGCTCTTCTCCGAGCCGGGCGCCGGTTCGGACCTGGCGGCGCTGCGCACGGTGGCCGAGCGGGTCGAGGGCGGCTGGAAGCTGCGCGGCCAGAAGGTGTGGACCTCGCTGGCCGATCGCGCCACCTGGGGTATCTGCCTGGCCCGCACCGACGCGTCCGCGCCGAAGCACAAGGGCATCAGCTACTTCCTGGTCGACATGAAGAGCGCGGGGCTGGACATCCGGCCGCTGGTGGAGATCACCGGTGAGGCGCGCTTCAACGAGGTGTTCCTCGACGACGTCTTCGTGCCGGACGACTGCCTGGTCGGCGAGCTCGGCAATGGCTGGAAGATCGCGCGGTCGACGCTGTCGGCGGAGCGGGTGGCCATGGGCGGCAAGGGAATCGGCGACGAGCTGGAGGCGTTGATCGCCGCCGCGCCCGTGTCGGGCCCGGGCGCCGAACTGGTCGCGGATCGGCTCGGCGGACTCGTCGCGGAGTCGGTTGCGGGAACATTGTTGGAGGCCCGTGCGGCCCGGAAGCTGCTGACCGGCGGGGACCCCGCCGCCGAGAGCAGTGTGCGCAAACTGGTCGGTGTCAGGCACCGGCAGGCGGTGGCCGAGTTCGCCGTCGAATTGTCCGGTGTCGCGGGCGCTCTGGAAACCCCTGTGGTGAAGGAATTCCTGCTCACACGCTGTTTGTCGATTGCTGGCGGTACCGAACAGATTCTGTTGACCGTCGCCGGTGAACGGATTCTCGGGCTGCCTCGCGAGTCGAGCAGCTAGCCCACACTTAACCGGGAGCATTGAATTGGACTTCACCAGGGACGAGAGCCAGGACGCTGTCGCCGAGGTTGTCGTAAGTTTGCTGGAGCGTGAAAGCGCACGCGATATCGCGCTCTGGCCCATCATCGCGGAGAGCGGTCTGCTGGCCGTGCCGCTGCCCGAACGCTTCGGCGGCGACGATATGGGTCTGCTCGAGGTCTCGGCCATGCTCACCGAGCTGGCCACCGACGCCGCGCAGGTGCCCGCCCTGGCCACGCTCGCGTTCGGCGTGCTCCCGCTGAAGGCGATCGGCGTGCCGGATGCCTTGGCGGGGAAGGTCTTCCCGGCCGTGGCCGAGGGCGCGGTGCTGACCGCGGCCCTGCACGAGACCGGCGCGCCGTTCACGGTGAAGCCCGAGACCACCGCGGTGAGCGACGGCGCGACCGTGCGCGTCACCGGGCAGAAGGTGGCGGTGCCCTACGCCGACACCGCCCGCTGGATCCTGGTGCCGACCGACAACGGCATCGCCGTGGTCGACGGTGACGCCCCCGGCATCACCCGCGTCGCGAGCCCCACGTCCGATGGCGTGCCGGAGTTCTCGGTCCGCTTCGACGGTGTCGCGATCCCGGCCGAGCAGCTCCTGCCCGGCGGGCTGACCGAGCTGCACCGGTACGCGCTGGCGGGCCTGGGCGCGGTGGCCGACGGCCTGCTCAAGGGCGTCGTCTCGCTGACCGCCGAGCACCTGCGGACCCGTCGGCAGTTCGGCCGCGCGCTGGCCGAATTCCAGGCGGTGGCCCAGCAGATCGCGGACGTGTACGTGGTCTCGCGGACGCTGTCCGTGGCCGCGCTGTCCGTGGCGTGGGCGCTGGCCCAGGAAGACTCCGGCACGGAGCACCTGGAGCGGATCGACGACGATCTCGACGTGCTGGCGTACACGGTGGCCTCGGAACTGCCCGCGGCCATGCAGCAGTGTCACCACCTGCACGGCGGCCTGGGCGTCGACATCACCCACCCGCTGCACCGCTACTACTCACAGGCCAAGGACATCGCCCGCTGGCTCGGCGGCGAATCGTTCCGGCTGGACCGTTTGGGAGCCAGATGTTCATCGAACTGACCGCGGAACAGCGGCAACTGCGCGACGAATTGCGCTCGTACTTCACCGGTCTCGTGACTCCCGAAGAGGAGGCCGAGATGCTGGTGAACCGGCACGGTGACGCCTACCGCGCGGTGGTCAAGCGCATGGGCCGCGACGGCAAGCTCGGCGTCGGCTGGCCCAAGGAGTACGGCGGCCAGGGCTTCGGTCCGCTGGAACAGCAGATCTTCTACAACGAGGCGGTCCGGGCGGACGTGCCCGTGCCCCTGGTGACGCTGCTGACCGTCGGCCCGGCGCTGCAGTCGTACGGCACCGAGGAGCAGAAGCAGAAGTTCCTGCCCGGAATCCTCACCGGTGACGTGCATTTCGCCATCGGCTACTCCGAGCCGGACGCCGGCACCGACCTGGCGGCGCTGCGCACCTCCGCGGTGCGCGATGCCAACGGCGACTGGATCGTCAACGGCCAGAAGATCTTCACCACCGGCGCGCACGAGGCCGACTACGTCTGGCTGGCCGTCCGCACCGGCACCGTGGAGTCCCGGCACAAGGGCATCACGATCCTGATCGTGGACACCAAGGACCCGGGCTACTCCTGGACGCCGATCATCACCGCCGACGGCGCGCACCACACCAACGCCACCTACTTCGACAATGTCCGCGTCCCCGCGAACATGGTCGTCGGCGAGGTCGACGGCGGCTGGAAGCTGATCACCACCCAGCTCAACCACGAGCGGGTCAGCCTGGGCCCGTCCGGCAAGATCGAGCAGCTCTACGAGCGGGTGCGCGAGTGGGCGCAGAAGCAGGGCGTGCTCGGTCAGGCCGAGGTGCGCCGCTCGCTGGGCCGCCTGCATGCCATGACCCGGCTCAACGAACTGCTGAACTGGCAGGTGGCCTCCAATATGGAACGCCCCGACGCCGATCCGCGCGACGTGATCGCCGACGCCTCGGCGACCAAGGTGTTCTCCACCGAGGCGCTGCAGGAAGCCGGCCGCCTGGCCGAGGAGATCGTGGGCCGCTTCGGTGATCCCGCCGACCCGGCCACCGCCGAGCTGCTGGTCTGGCTGGACCGCCGCACCAAGCAGAACCTGGTGGTGACCTTCGGTGGCGGTGTCAACGAGGTCATGCGCGAGCTGATCGCCCAGATGGGCCTGCGGCTGCCGCGGGTGCCGCGCTAGATCGCAGAGGAGCAGAGCGTGACGAAGAGTTTCACGGCCGACGAGATCCGCGACGGCCTGGAGAAGATCAAGGCCGACGGCGAGTCCGCGCCCCGCGCGGGCCGCGACCCGATCAACCAGCCGATGATCAACAACTGGGTCGAGGCCCTCGGCGACGCCAACCCGATCTATGTGGACGAGGCCGCCGCGCAGGCGGCCGGGCACCCCGGCATCGTGGCCCCGCCGGCCATGGCGCAGGTGTGGACCATGCTGGGCCTGGGCGGCGTCCGCGCCGACGACGACCCGATGACCCGCACCAACGAGCTGTTCGACGCGGCCGGCTTCACCTCGGTGGTCGCCACCAACTGCGAGCAGGTCTACCACCGCTACCTGCAGCTCGGCGAGCAGGTGACGGTGCGTTCCAGCATCGGCGACATCGTGGGCCCCAAGAAGACCGGGCTCGGCGACGGCTGGTTCACCACCTACCTCACCAACTGGTACGTGGGCGACGAACTGGTCACCGAGATGAAGTTCCGGATGCTGAAGTTCGCGCCCGGAACCGGAAAGACCGAGGCCCCCGAGGCTTCCGGTGATGTCTCGGCCGAGGATCTCGCCAAGCGGGTGCGGCCGACCGTCTCCAAGGACACCGAGTTCTACTGGGAGGGCGTCAAGGCCGGGGAGCTGCGCATCCAGCAGCGGCCCGACGGCACCCTGCAGCACCCGCCGGTGCCCGCGCTGTGGAAGCACCACTCGGAGCCCACCGACTACGTGGTGACCTCGGGCCGCGGCACCGTCTTCAGCTTCGTGGTGCACCACGCGCCCCGGGTGCCGGGACGGCAGCTGCCGTACATCGTCGCCCTGGTCGAGCTGGAGGAGGGCGTGCGCATGCTCGGCGAGCTGACCGGGGTCGACCCGGCCGACGTCGAGGTCGGCATGCCGGTCGAGGCGGCGTTCCTGAAGCTCGACGACGACAACACCGTGCCCTACTGGAAGGCCGTGAAATGACGACTGTCGAACTGTCGGCCGTCCAGGTCGGAACCACGTTGCCGGAGTTGGTGATCCACGCCGACACCACGTTCATCGTGTCGACGGCGCTGGCCACCCGCGACTTCCAGGACGTGCACCACGACCGCGACAAGGCGCTGGCGCGCGGCTCGAAGGACATCTTCGTCAACATCCTCACCGACACCGGTCTGGTGCAGCGGTTCGTGACCGACTGGGCGGGCCCGACGGCCCTGGTCAAGTCGCTGTCGCTGCGCCTGGGCGTGCCGCTGTACGCGGGTGACACCCTCACCCTGTCCGGCACCGTCTCGGCCGTCGAGGGCTCGACCGTCACCATCGACGTGGTCGGCAAGGATTCGCTCGGCGACCACATCACGGCGAAAGCCGTTATCTCCCTGCAGGAGGCACAGTGACCGGGCTGAGCCGCGCGGCCGCGATCGTCGGCATCGGCGCGACCGACTTCTCCAAGGACTCCGGCCGCAGTGAACTGCGTCTGGCCGCCGAGGCGGTCACCGCCGCCCTCGCCGACGCGGGCCTGACCCCCGCCGACGTGGACGGCCTGACGACCTTCACCATGGACACCAATACCCAGGCCGCCGTCGCGCGTGCCACCGGTATCCCGTCCCTGAAGTTCTTCTCCAACATCCCGTTCGGCGGTGGCGCGGCCGCCGCGACCGTGCAGCACGCCGCCATGGCGGTGGCGACCGGGATCGCGGATGTCGTCGTGGCGTACCGCGCGTTCAACGAGCGCTCCGGAAACCGCTTCGGCCAGTTCGCCACTCACCTGGCGACCGGCAACCCGAGCTCCTCGGGCGTGGACAACGGCTTCTCCTACACCCACGGCCTGGGCACCCCGGCCGCGCAGGTGGCCATGGTGGCCCGCCGCTACATGCACGTGTACGGCGCGCGCAGTGAGGATTTCGGCCGTATCGCGGTGGCCGACCGCAAACACGCGGCGGTGAACCCGGCGGCCCACTTCTACGGCAAGCCGATCACCCTCGAGGAGCACCAGGCCTCGCGCTACATCGCCGAGCCGCTGCACCTGCTGGACTGCTGCCAGGAGACCGACGGCGGCGTCGCCATCGTCATCACCTCCGCGGAGCGGGCCAAGGATCTGCCCAACAAGCCCGCGCTGATCGCGGGCGCCGCCCAGGGTTCGGGTGCCGACCAGTACGTCATGACCAGCTACTACCGCGACGGCATGACGGGTCTGCCGGAGATGGGCCTGGTCGGCGACCAGCTGTGGGCGCAGTCCGGTCTGCGTCCGGAGGACATGCAGGCGGGCATCCTCTACGACCACTTCACCCCGTTCGTGCTGATGCAGCTCGAGGAGCTGGGCTTCTGTGGTCGCGGTGAGGCCAAGGACTTCATCGCCGACGGCGCCATCGAGATCGGCGGCCGGCTGCCGCTGAACACGCACGGCGGCCAGCTCGGTGAGGCCTACATCCACGGCATGAACGGCATCGCCGAGGGCGTGCGCCAGATCCGCGGCACCTCGGTCAACCAGGTCCAGGGCCTGGAGAACATCGTGGTGACCGCCGGCACCGGCGTCCCGACCTCGGGCCTGGTGCTCACCGCCAACTGACCTCGGAAGAGGGGACCGGAAGTCCACCGGCGCAGACGCGCCGGCGCCGACGGCGACATGGAGTTCCTGAAGCGGCCCGTCGCACCGTATTTCGTGCCGGTGCCGGGACTGGACGACCTGCCCGG